>NZ_JARANY010000061.1 GCF_029889885.1 Chromohalobacter sp. 296-RDG | reverse complement strand
ACGTTGAAAGTGCGCAAGAGGCGCTTGATGCAGGAACCGTTTGTCTCGGGTAACGTCTGATAAATGTGGTTGGCAAGGAAACTCCCACCTTCTGGTAGAGACGCTCTATGATGGATCGACGGACCTTACTCAAGCGCTCGCTGGCCTTGGCGGCCTTTTATGGCTTGCCCGCGGCGCCGCTTTTGGCGGCGACACGCGGCATACCCGAGATCGCCGATGGCGAGCCCAGTGACTTCAGCTTCGAGTGGCTACAACGTGTGGCCAAGGAAATGGCGAACGCCAGCTATCAAGACAACGTACGCGAATTGCCCTCGACGCTGGCGGAGATGACGCCGCAGGATTACAACGCCATCGGTTACGATCCGGGGCATTCGCTGTGGCACGGTCTCGATGGCGAGCTCGACGTGCAGTTCTTCCACGTCGGCATGGGCTTCAACCAGCCGGTACGCATGTTTGCCCTCGACCCGGATTCTCGCCGCGCCCGCGAGATCCACTTCGATCCGTCGCTGTTCCGCTATGACAAGGCGGACGTCGACGTCTCTCAGTTCGAGGACGATGAGGCGCTGGGCTTTGCCGGTTTCCGCGTCTTTAAAGCGCCGTCCCTCACCGAACGCGACATCGTCTCCTTTTTGGGCGCGAGTTACTTCCGCGCGGTGGACGACACCTATCAATACGGCATATCGGCACGTGGGCTTGCGGTCAACACCTTCGCCGAGTCGACGAAGGAAGAATTTCCCACCTACACGCGCTTCTGGCTGGAGACGCCGGAACCGGATAGCACTACCTTTACCGCTTATGCCTTGCTCGATTCGCCCAAGGTCGCCGGTGCCTATCGCTTCGTCATCCACTGCGAGGCAGAGCGCGTGGTCATGGAAATCGACAAGCACCTCTATCCGCGCGAGGCCATCGAACAGTTGGGGATTGCGCCGATGACCAGCATGTTCAGCTGCGGCACTCATCAGCGGCGCATGTGCGACACCATTCATCCGCAAATTCACGATTCCGACCGTTTGACGATGTGGCGCGGTAACGGTGAATGGATCTACCGGCCGCTCAACAATCCGCCGAAGCTGCAGTACAACTCATTCGCCGACGATGCACCCAAGGGCTTCGGATTGTTGCAGACCGAGCGGGATTTCGATGCCTATGAAGACGTGATCGGCAATTACCACGAGCGTCCCAGCCTCTGGGTCGAGCCCCGCAATGACTGGGGCAAGGGCGATCTCCAACTGATGGAAATTCCCACGACCGGCGAAACCATGGACAACATCGTGGCCTTCTGGAAACCCAGCAAAGCCATCGAGCCAGGGGATTCACTGAACTTTGCATACCGTCTTTACTGGAGTGCGCAAGCCCCGGTGACCACAGACCTTGCGCGTGTTCGTGCGACCCGCAGCGGCATGGGCGGCTTCAAAGAAGGCTGGGCGCCCGGCGAGCACTATCCTGAGGAGTGGGCGCGGCGCTTCGCGGTGGATTACATCGGCGGCGATATCCTGCGTATTGCCAAGAATGGTCCCCCGATCATGGCGCAGTTGGAGGTCTCGCGCGGCAAGACGGGCGATATTCAGATCTTCCAGGTGGAGGAGTTCGAAGGCATCCGCGTGATCTTCGACTGGTACCCCACGGAAGATTCGGTCGAGCCCATCGATATGAGAATGGTCCTGGAAGGCGACGGCGAAACGCTGAGTGAAACCTGGCTCTATCAGTACTTCCCGCCGCCCCCTGAGCAGCGTGAGCATCCGCCGCATCCGCTGGATGACTGAGGACACGCAAAAAAGGGCAGTGCCATGGCACTGCCCTTTTCGATGGCGCTCGTCTGCTGACGCTCAGTCCTTCAAGGCATCGGTCAGCGTATCGACATTATGGCGGAACATGCCGAGGTAGGTGCTGGCCTCGCCTTCGGGCGCCAGGGCACCGGCATAGAGCGTGCCGCCGATGGCGACGCCGGTTTCGTCCGCGAGTTGCTCAAGAAGCGCCGGGTTGGTCATGTTTTCCAGGAATAGTGCTTTGACGTCGCGTTTCTGGATCTGCTGGATCAGCTTGGCCATGTCGGCGGCGCTGGGCTCTGCGGCGGTAGAGAGCCCTACTGGCGAGAGCACATCCAGGTCATAGGCATTGGCGAAATAACCGAAGGCATCGTGGTTGGTGATCAGAACACGATTAGCGTCGGGGATCTCGCTGATGCGCTGGTGAACTTCGGCATCCAGGGCGTCGATGGCCTGGATATATTGTTCGGCATTGTCGCGATAATCAGCGGCATGCTCGGGGTCTGCTTCGACGAGCGCGTCGCGGATGTTTTCCACATACTGCTTGCCGTTTTGCAGGTCCTGCCAGGCGTGCGGGTCCTTCGCGCCATGGTCGTGGCCGGCATGAGCGTCGTCGTGACTATGATCATGATTGTGGTTGTTGTCGTGATTGTGGTCGTGGCTATGACCGTGGTCATGCCCCTCGTGGCCATGGTCGTGTGCCGACCGTTCCTCGTCAAAACTCAGGGCGTCGATGCCCTGACTGGCGACGACGATTGGCCCCTCATAGCCGCTGGCTTCCACCAGGCGGTCCAGCCACCCCTCGAGATGCAGGCCGTTGATGATGAACAGGTCCGCTTCCCCTACGGCGCGCGCATCGGTGGGACTGGGCGAGAAAACATGGGCGTCGCCATCCGGGCCGACCAGGGTGGCGACATCGACATGCTCGCCGCCAACTTCTTCGACCATGTCGCCAAGAATGCTGAAGCTGGCGACGACATTCAGCGGCGCCTCGGCGCGCGCTGCACTGGAAAGTGTCAGCGCGGCGGCGCCAAGCAGTAACGTCAAAGACTTGGACATGCAGGTTCCCTCTTGTGTGTAATCAGGCGAGTCAGGTTCATGATGGCTTGCACGTGTGTTCGTCTGTCTCCAGCGGTGCGGCGCGACGGCGTACGCGTGCCAGCAGACTGCCGTAGCGACCGCATAGCGCCGAGACGAGATAGGCAATGCCGGCGACCAGGATGATGCACGGGCCGGAAGGTAGGCCCAGATGGTACGAGACCAGCAAGCCGCCGGTGCTCGAGACCATGGCGATGAGGATCGCCAGGCCGATCAACCCCTCGAGGCGTTGCGACCAGAAGCGCGCGGTGGTGGCGGGCAGCATCATCAGGCCCACCGCCATCAGCGTGCCCAGCGTCTGAAACCCGGCCGTCAGGTTGAGCACCATCAGCCCCAGGAAGACGCCATGAACCAGGCCACCGCGAATCCCCTGGCCGCGTAGGAACAACGGGTCGAGGCATTCGACCACCAGCACGCGAAAGATCAGCGCCAGTACCAGCAGCGTAGCGCTGGCCACCGAGGCGATCAGCCATAGCGCGGTGTCGTCGATGGCGAGAATCGAGCCGAACAGCACGTGGGTGAGATCGACGCTGCTGCCGCGCAGCGAGACCAGCATCACCCCCAGTGCCAGCGAAATTAGATAGAAGCTGGCCATTGCCGAGTCTTCTCGGTGGCCGGTCATGCGCGACACGCTGCCTGCCAGACCCGCAACCAACAGGCCTGCGATCAGGCCGCCGAGGCTCATTGCCGGCAGTGAAAACCCCGCCAGCACGAATCCCAGTGCGACGCCGGGCAATACCGCGTGGGCCATGGCGTCACC
Source organism: Chromohalobacter sp. 296-RDG (assembly GCF_029889885.1). Taxonomy (GTDB): domain Bacteria; phylum Pseudomonadota; class Gammaproteobacteria; order Pseudomonadales; family Halomonadaceae; genus Chromohalobacter. The sequence continues at coordinate 10,837 of NZ_JARANY010000061.1, read as the reverse complement.
CACCAGACTCATGCCGCGCAGCATCAGGAACACGCCCAACGGCGGCGCAGCCAACGACAGCGCCAAGCCGCCGACCAGAGCGCGGCGCATGAAGGCGTAATCGGTCAGCGGGGCGATGAGCCACGCATCCAGCGTGGTCAGTAGGTCGAGCATGGCGGGACGTCCGGCAAATTCAGGGAAATAAAGGGGGCCTGGGTATGCGCGTGGCGGCGCGCTGATGCATGATGCCGCTCGAGCAGCGTTTCCGGTTCGACCCATTGGGCGTGGCCGCCGGCCAGCAGAAAGACGCAATCAGCCAACTTCGCCAACTGTTCCATGTCATGCAGCACCACGATCACCGTGGCGCCGGCGCTGGCCATCTCGCGCAGGGTGTCGCAGAGGATTTCCACGGTATGCGTATCGACGTTGGCGAATGGTTCGTCGAGCAGCAGCAGCTCCGCTTCTTGCATCAATGTGCGACCGAGCAAGGCACGCTGGCGCTGACCGCCGGAAAGCTCGCCCAAGGGGCGATGCGCCAGACCGCTCAACCCCAGGCGCTGCATGATGGTGTGCATGCGCCGGTAATCCTGCGGCCCGTAGCGCTTGAAGGTGCCGTGCGTGGGCCAACAACCGCTGAGCATCAATTCCTCGACACTCATCGGAAAGGTCAGATCCAGTGCCAGTTGCTGTGGCAACCACGCGCGGCGCTCTTTGGATACGCCACAATGGACCTTCCCGCTGAGTGGCGGCAGCAAGCCCATGATGGCCTGGATCAAGGTACTCTTGCCTGCGCCATTGGCACCGACAAGCGCCGTGATCGCGCCGTCCTCGAAAGTGCCGCTGATGTTCTCCAGCACCGTCCTCCCACTCTGTGCGAGGGTCAATGCCTCAAGCGTCAAGCGACTCATGCAAAGGCTCCCATGGCCCACGCCACGGCCAACCACAGCAGCCCCAGCGGCAACAGTGCCAACAGCACGCGGCGTCCCGCGCCCATCGACATCAATGAAAAATGGCAAGGCCCATCCGGGCGGTGACGATGTGACATGACGACTCCTTTTAATGCCGAGGGAGGTTATAACATAACAAAATGATTGCCAAGCACTTCGTTCAATTTATCGGTAGGAAGCCTCGTCAAGGCTGAAAGAGTGTCCGATAACGGGCGCAAAGTGTAATAGGGTAACGTTTGCGACGAAGAAGGGGGAAGGGACCACACGTTCTGCTGATCGATGATGGGGGGTGAATTTACGCTATGTACGATGAGGCTATATAGGTTAGGTACTTTACCGAGGAAGTTATGAACTGAATAATATTTTGAATGTCTTACCAGTGTCACTGGTTTATGTTGCTCTAACGCAGGGCAGTCCCTTTGTCGAATAGCGCTCTCTAACGGCCTTTATATTAGGTTTATTTAATTCATATTAATTTTATTAGATTTTATTAATTTAAAAGCAGTGTGGTCATCCATAGTGCTGCAGTACTAAAAGTGCCAAGTTAAATGGCGCCCCCCTGCTATTGTTGGTGATGGAGCCGCTTAAATGGGCGGAAATAAAGTATCTTTCGCAGGGGAAAACAATAATGTTGTATCGTGTCGTGGCCATTGCTGCCGCTCTGATTTTTTCGTTGTCGGCGTATGCGGCGCAACCGGTGGGGTCGTCTCCCGACATCCACCCAATCAATCAGGCATCTGAAGTTCAGCAGACCTTTACCCAAGAGCTTCAGCTCGAGGGTGATTGCGTCACGGTCAAGAGCGAGAAGCCTGGTGATCTAGTGTTGGCTCAAGGATGTTGTCGAGTGTGCACTACCGGGAAAGCATGCGGAGATAGCTGTATAAACCGAAGCTATACATGCCACCAGCCTCCCGGCTGCGCATGTAACGGCTAATATGCGCATCATCTACTGAAGCCTGTCTAACGCAGGCTTTTTTTATGTCTAGCGAGAAAGAATGAGGGGCTCGCTACATCCCAGCCTTTCTGGGTAGCGAATGGAAGACCTTGCCTCAGATGTAAAGGTAAAGCGGACGGGCGGAGCATCGAGGGCTGGAGTACGCCCTCGTCCCCGCAGATGTGTGGGGTGTGCTCGACGCCCGATGGTCGGTGTGCGGCACAAGGCTTGACTGAGGCATGAATAATTGTTTTATTAAATGAGTATTCAACAAAAAGCGGTTTTCCGTATTGCTTTTAAGCTAGTAACAGCGGATGGGCGAGTGTGTGTGCCCGTTGCCGTGAACGTAAACTTTGCCTGAACCAGATCAGGAATTCCTATGACGACACAATCCAATAACGAGGCGCCGTCACGCGACCGCCTCAATGGGCCGGTGTTCTACAGCTCGGTGGTCGGCATCGTCGCCTTCTCGCTGTGGGCGATGATCGCCACCGACCAGGCCAACTCGATCATCAATGCCATCCTCGGCTGGATCTCCAATACCTTCGGTTGGTACTACTTCCTGACCGTCGTGATTTACCTGGCTTTCGTGATCTACCTGGGATTGTCGCGCTACGGCAAGATCCGCCTGGGGCCCGAGCATTCGCGCCCCGACTTCAATATCTTCTCGTGGGCGGCGATGCTCTTTTCTGCGGGGATCGGCATCGGGGTGATTTTTTTCGCGTTGGCCGAGCCACTGACGCAGTTCTACAACGCCCCCAACGCGCCCGACGATCAGGTTGCCGCAGCGCGCCATGCCATGGAGCTGACCTTCCTGCACTGGGGGGTATCCGGCTGGGGTATCTACACCCTGATAGGCATGGCGCTGGCCTTTTTCAGCTACCGGCATAATCTACCGCTGACCATCCGTAGCGCGCTTTACCCGATCTTCGGCAATAGGATTTACGGCATGATCGGCCATGTGGTCGATACTGCCGCCGTGCTGGGCACGGTCTTCGGCATTGCTGCAAGTCTGGGGATCGGCATCATCCAGCTCAATTTTGGCCTGGACTATATGTTCGGTATCCCTAAGGGTACCTGGACCCAGGTGGTATTGGTGCTCGCAATCGTGATGTTCGCGACCATCTCCGCCGTGACCGGGGTGGAACGCGGCATCCGCCGTCTTTCCGAGTTCAATATCCTGCTCGCGGTATTGTTGCTGCTGTTCGTGCTGTTCGCTGGCAAGACGATTTTCCTGCTCAACGCGCTGGTGATGAACATCGGCGATTACCTGACCAACTTCATCAGTCTGTCATTCAACACCTATGCCTTCGATCGGCCGACCGATTGGCTCAACGGCTGGACGCTGTTCTTCTGGGCCTGGTGGATTGCGTGGGGGCCGTTCGTCGGGTTGTTCCTGGCACGTATTTCGCGGGGCCGTACCATCCGCACCTTCGTGCTCGGTACCATGACGCTGCCGATCGTCTTCATGTTCCTGTGGATGTCGTTGCTGGGTAACAGTGCCATTGATATGGCGATGAACGGTGCCAGCGAGTTCGGCGAGCAGGTGATGAATAATCCGCCGGCAGGGATCTATCTATTCCTCGAATCGTATCCGATGCCGATCCTGACCACTGCTGCAGTGAGTATCCTGGCGATCGTGTTCTTTATCACCTCCGGGGACTCCGGGGCGCTGGTACTCTCGAACTTCACTTCGAAGCTCAAGAACGTCAACAGCGATGCGCCGATCTGGATGCGTATTCTGTGGTCGGCGGTGATTGGCGTGTTGACACTGGCGCTGATACTCGCCGGGGGCTTGAGCACGTTGCAAAGCGCGGTGGTGATTACCGGTCTGCCGTTCTCGGTCGTGCTGTTCTTCATGATGGCAGGGTTGCTCAAGGCGTTGAAACTCGAGGCCTTCAAGGAAGACAGCCGGCGCTTGAGCTTGGCCGGCCAGCTTTCCGGGCGCACCGGCGGTGGTAACGAACGCGATTCGCGCAACTGGCAGCAGCGTCTCCGGCGTGCCATGAGCTTCCCTGGCAAGAAGCAAGCCCGGCGCTTCATGGACGAGACCTGCAAGCCGGCCATGGAAGCCGTACGTGGTTCGTTGCAGGAGCAGGGCGTGTCCGCCGAGATTCACGAAGGTATGCAGAACGGCGACGATTACATGTCGCTCAACGTCGATTTCGAGGACGAACAGAACTTTACCTATCAGATCTGGAGTCAGGGCTTCTCGACGCCTGGGTTCGCGATGCATGCGCCGCATGCCGACTCGCGTTACTACCGGCTGGAGGTCTATCTGCTCGAGGGTAGCCAGGGTTACGACCTGATGGGCTACACCCGTGATCAGGTGATCGGCGACATCCTCGACCAGTACGAACTGCACATGCAGTTCCTGCACCTCAACCGGATAGAGCCGGGCAACATCAACATGCCCGACAGCCCGGAACAGCCGCCTGCTTAAGGCGTGCCCGGTCAGCCGTTATGCGGCTGGCCTTCGGTATCAAGATCTCGCCCCCGGTCGCGATGCGGCCGGGGGTTTTGTGTGGGGTAGCATCAGGCATCGCAAATCGCCTGGGCGCGCGGTTACCTTCAGAGGATGGTAACGTAACAATCGCGGATAAGAAGCTATATTCTAAAGTGCATGAGCTAGTAAACGTGCGGCGTACATGGCTTTGGTGCGCTACTTGCGGAAATTTATCAACTTCTTGATTTCACTGTATCTTTAACAATTCGAGCTGATTAAAAAATAGGCAATATCGCTGGTGGAAATATGCTGAGCGATTTTGTCCTTTATAAACAAGCGTCTATAATTAGACCGTTCCCCGCAGACGCGGGGATGAATCGTAAGCGAAAGTAGTCGGTGGTATTCAGGGTGGGTACGCTAGGCGTCGTCTTCTGGTGGCTCGCTGCCTGTACGTTGCTTTTCCAAGATACGTGGGGCGACGAATATCGCGACCATGCCAACGAGATCCAGAGTTCCGATTACGCCCGCAGCGACAGAACTGAAGGGTGCGATCACGGTGGCTGCCACGAGGCCAACGATGGCAACGGTCAACCCGTATCGTTGTCCACGTTCATCTTTCTTGATGGCACCCTCTAGACCCTTGCGACGCATTTCGTGCGTATGGTGCTGCTCGTCGACGGCCATATTCACGATGAGACGACGTGTTTCCTCATCATAGGCATTCAGTTGCTCGGGAGGCGGGAGAGGGCCTTGATAGCTCACTTGCCGCATCATGGCGACGGATTGGTTTTGGGGCTCGGGAGCTGGGGCACTGACGATCAGATCGCCTAACCGTGCCTGCTCTTCCTCGGAAAGCTGTCCATGATGCAACTGCTCAATAAGGCCGACGAATTCCTTTTGAGTTTCCTCGTCGACCTGTTGCCCGTCTTGAAGGGAGAGGTCGCGTTGAGAAGGCTGCTCACCGTTTGGCGGCGTGGTTGAAGGCATATTGGCTCAAGGCTGAACGGAGGTGACTGCCAACAGTTGTCCAATGTTGGGCAATACGTTCTTGATCACTGCCCTTGGGCATGTACTGGGCGTAGTTTTCGACTGGCCAAACATCCATCATGGAGCCTGCTGCACGCAGGGTACGGCTGCTCGTTACGCGACGTTTCATGACCTTACTCCTGAATGATGTTTTCCAACGCTAGAGATGAAACACGGTAGCTTGCCGACGTTTCAGCGCTGGGAAGATAGAATCCTATGCCAAAGATAGCGCAAAATAAACCGTACAGTTCGAGACTACGTTGCTAGTGACTTGGCCAGATCCGTGTCATCAATGTGCGAATTTCAAAGCGCCAGGCTTCATCGTTCAGCTCCCCGCAGGCGTGAGGATTAGCAATATATCAATAAAGCCATTGTCGCAGGGCTTCGCGATTACCAAGGTCGACCTGCTGGGCACGTGGGTCGCCTTCCACATGGCGATGATTGATGCCGTATTCACGCAACACGTATTGGGCCAGCGCGCAGCGGCAGGTGATCTCCAGCACGTGTGCCGTCATGGCATAGTCCTGAGCGATCAGTGTTTGCTCGGCCTCGCTGAGACGTCGGTCGGGGATGATCTCCAGTGTCAGGCGATTCTCCCAGTCCACATCGTTCGCTTGGGCCGCAGCGGGCAGGGCATCGCCGATGGCCTCGGGGACGCCGCGAAAGCGCGAGAGTACGAAATCACGAAAGGCCGCGTTCTTCTCGCAATACGCACGGACGTGCCAGCGTCCTGCGGCATAGACCAGCGTATGCGGGGCGATGATCCGATCCTCGCCGCTTGGTGATGAAAAGCTCGCGTAGACGACCTCCAGGCGTTGCTTTTCACGCGCCGCCGACACGACTGCACGCACCACCTCCGGCGAGACATCCCGAATCGGCATCGGAACCGATTCCGTGTTGGCCGCACCCAGACCAAGCCCCACGAACTGTGGATTCAAGGCATCGTGCGTGCCAAGCAGGTGCAAATATTCATCCACATGGCCGTGAATGAAATACGGCGTGAAACGCGATGTCGGCACCCAGGCTTTGCGCGACGTATCGTAGGCAAGGTTATCCACCGCGACTTCCTCGCGATAAGTGCGTAGCACCTGCTGGGCCCGGTCCTTGCCCAGTTGAAACGCCTCGCGCAGCGCGGCGGCCGTAACGCGACCCTCCCAGTACGCCAACAGCTCGATCACGTGATAACGCGCCTGCGTGTCCCAGGCGAGCGGCGACGTTTCCTTCATGACGTATCCCCCATGGTCTTGCACTTGTGCAGCCGGCCGGAAAATTCCCCTGGTGTTTTATCCATGGGGTAGTCGGGCTCAATCGACTTTGCTTATATGAGGGTAACAGAGCGTAAGCGGTTGTAGTCGCTACCCCAATGCCGGAGGTTCCATGGATGATTTGTCACCGTCGGATCTAAAAACGATCCTGCACTCCAAACGCGCGAATCTATATTACCTCCAGCATTGCCGGGTCCTGGTCAATGGCGGGCGTGTCGAGTACGTCACCGACGAAGGCAAGCAGTCGCGCTATTGGAACATTCCCATTGCCAATACGACGTCGCTGCTGCTGGGAACGGGCACGTCGATTACCCAGGCCGCCATGCGCGAGCTGGCCAAGGCCGGTGTGCTGGTGGGGTTCTGTGGCGGTGGCGGCACGCCGCTTTTCGCGGCGAACGAAGTCGATGTGGACGTCGCCTGGCTGACGCCGCAGAGCGAATATCGCCCCACCGAGTATATGCAGCATTGGGTGCGCTTCTGGTTCGATGACGACAAGCGCCTCGACGCTGCCCGTGCCTTCCAGATGGCGCGGTTATCGCGCATCGAATCGCTGTGGCAAAGCCGGCCGCTCAAGGAGGCGGGTTTTGACATATCCGCCCAGCATTTGAGTGATGCATTGGCACAACATCGAGAAGCGATTGCCAGTGCGACCGATACCGTGGAATTGCTGACGCTCGAAGCGCGTTTGACCAAGACGCTGTTCAAGCTGGCGGCGCAAGCCGTCAAGTATGGCCAGTTTACGCGTGCCAAACGTGGCAGTGGCGCCGACCCCGCGAACCGGTTTCTCGATCATGGCAATTACCTGGCTTATGGGCTGGCGGCAACGGCGACCTGGGTATTGGGGATTCCTCATGGCTTGGCGGTCTTGCATGGCAAGACGCGGCGGGGCGGCTTGGTCTTCGATGTTGCCGATCTGGTCAAGGACGCCATCATTCTCCCGCAAGCGTTTCTCTCGGCCATGAAAGGGGACGAGGAACAGGAGTTTCGTCAGGCGTGTATCGAGCGGCTGACGCGTACCGAATCCCTCGACTTCATGATCGATACGCTCAAGGCCGTGGCCCTCGACCTCGGAGGGCCTGAGGTATGAATGTGCTGCTGGTGTCCCAGTGCAACAAGAACGCGCTCAAAGAAACGCGGCGTATTCTCGACCAGTTTGCCGAGCGCCGGGGAGAACGCACCTGGCAAACCCCGATTACGCTCGAAGGGCTCGACACGCTGAGGAAGTTGCTGCGTAAGACGGCGCGCAAGAATACCGCCGTGGCGTGTCATTGGATTCGCGGTCACGATCACAGCGAGCTGATGTGGGTCGTCGGCGATGCCAAGCGCTTCAACCTCCAGGGCGCGGTACCGACCAATACCACCTCACGGGATATTCTGCGCCGCGAAGACGAAAACGACTGGCATAGCGGCGAGGACATCCTGCTCCTGGCGTCTATGTCAGCATTGTTGCACGACCTGGGCAAGGCGTCCGCAGCCTTCCAGCAACGGCTTCAAGGCAAGCTGGAAGGGCGTAATCTGTACCGCCATGAATGGGTGTCGTTGCGGCTCTTCCAGGCCTTCGTCGGTGACGACGATGATGAGACATGGCTCACGCGACTCGCCGAGGGGCGCTATCAAGAGCAAGACTGGCTGGATGGGCTGGAGCGCGATGGGCTCGATCCTGAGCCTTCCGCCATATTTCGACGTTTGCCGCCTTTGGCCGCTGCTCTCGGATGGCTGATCGTGAGTCACCACCGGTTACCTCTCAAGCCACCCGACGACATATCGAACCCCGCGACCCGTTGGGGCAGCCAGAATATCACGCTGCAGATGGACCAACTGGGGGACGTTCTGTCGTTGATCAGCGCGAAGTGGAACGAGATTCCCTGGACGCAAGAGTCGAAACGGGTCACGCCGTATTGGACGTTTCCCGATGGTTTGCCGCTTTCTACATGGCGTTGGCGCGAGCGCACTGCCAAGCAGGCGAAGCGGCTACTGGCACGTCTATCCGGCGATACGAACTGGCTCGATAGTCCCTATGTGATGCATCTTTCGCGGTTGTGTTTGATGCTGGCGGATCACCATTATTCGAGTCTTGAAGACCCAGCCAAACGGGTGAAAGGAGAACCCGACTACCCGCTGGTGGCCAATACCGTGCGCAAGACGGGGCAACCCAATCAATTTCTGGATGAGCATATACTGGGGGTCGAAAAGCACGCCAGTACCATTGCACGTGCCTTGCCTACCGTGAATAGCCATTTATCACGTCTGGCGCGGCACAAGGGCTTTCGCAAGAGAAGCGACCATCCTCGCTTTCGTTGGCAGGACAAGGCATTCGACCTTGCCCAGTCGGTGCGTGAGCGAAGTCAGCGTCAGGGCTTCTTCGGCATCAACATGGCCTCCACCGGTTGCGGTAAGACGCTGGCCAACGGGCGAATCATGTATGCGTTGGCCGACCCCGAGCAGGGCGCGCGTTTTAGCATCGCGCTGGGACTCCGCACACTCACGCTGCAAACCGGCCAGGCGCTGCGCGAGCGCTTGCATCTCGGTGAAGACGAACTCGCGGTGCGGGTCGGCGGCAGTGCCAACAAGGCACTATTCGAGCACTATGAGCAAGACGCTGAGGCGAGCGGCTCAGCTTCGACGCAAGGGCTGATCGATGAAGACGCCCACGTGGTATTCGAAGGCAATATCGACACTCATCCCGTACTTCGTCGCCTGGGAGATGAACCGGGCACACGCTCACTGATCGCCGCGCCCATTCTCGTCTGTACCGTGGACCACTTGGTGGCGGCCACTGAGAGTACGCGAGGCGGACGCCAGATCGCACCGATGCTGCGTTTGATGAGCAGTGATCTGGTGCTCGATGAAATCGATGACTTCGATATCAACGATCTGCCAGCGTTAACCCGATTGGTGCATTGGGCCGGACTGCTCGGCTCGCGCGTATTGCTATCATCGGCTACTTTGCCGCCTGCCTTGGTGCACGGATTGTATGAGGCATATCGCAGCGGACGTGAAGCCTACCAGTGCCATCGTGGCGAGCCAGGCCAGCCCGTGGATATCTGCTGTGCGTGGTTCGACGAAAATGATCGCCAGCATCAGGATTGTGCCGACGGTGACGCCTTCAGCGCCGCGCATGCCGCTTTTGCCAAGCGTCGGCTCAAGCGCCTGTCCGAGAACCCCGTGCGTCGCCGAGGCGAGCTTCTACCCTTGCCGGCATTGGGCAAGCGCCCTGAAGAGATGCGTGCTGGCCTGGCCGAGGTGCTGCGTACACAGGCCGCCCAGCTCCACGAGCGCCACCATTCGTGTGATCCTGTCACCGGCAAGCGCGTCAGTTTCGGTTTGATCCGCATGGCCAATATCGATCCGCTGGTCGATGTCGCCAGATCGCTCTTCCAACAAGGCGCCTGCGTTGGGCAACGCATTCATCTGTGCGTGTACCACTCGCGGCATCCGCTGGTGATGCGCTCGGAAATCGAACGCCGCTTGGACCGCACGTTGCAGCGAGCAGAGCCTGATCGCGTGTTCGAGCAGGCCGATATCCGACGTCTACTCGACGGCAGCGACGAAACCGACCACCTATTTATCGTGCTCGGGAGCCCGGTCACCGAAGTCGGGCGCGACCACGACTATGACTGGGCGATTGTCGAGCCTTCCTCCATGCGTTCGATCATCCAGTTGGCCGGGCGGGTATGGCGCCATCGCGACAAACGCTGCGACACGCCGAATATCCAGCTCCTGGAGACCAACCTCAAGCATCTGGAAGACCCTGGGCGACTCGCTTTTCAGCGTCCGGGATTCGAGACCGATGAGGGTTGGCGACTCAATAATCACTCGTTGAATGCGCTGCTCGCGCCGGATGAATATCAGATCATCGACGCTCGGCCACGCATGCTGGCGCGCGAGACGCTATCACCTCGCGATAGCCTGGTTGATCTGGAGCACCAGCGGTTGATAACGCAGATGCTGGAACCGCCCACGCAACCGTTGACCAAGAAAGAACGCAGGCTGGGTATGGAACCGTCACCACCACCCTTGGGTGCCTATAGCTGGTATGCCGTGCCGCGCATGCATCTGACCGGCGTACTCACCCAGCGTCAGCGTTTTCGCCAACCTACCCAGACGGATGTAGCGCTCGCGCTATTGCCCGACGAAGGCGGCGAAACCTGGACACTGCATCGCGTGGAAGATGGCGCCAAACGTGGCGAAACGCTCTACGTAGAAGTCGAAGAAAGCCTGATGGCGCGGATAGACCTGG
>NZ_JARANY010000060.1 GCF_029889885.1 Chromohalobacter sp. 296-RDG | reverse complement strand
CTGACCCAGCGCTATCACGGCCTGCTGTGGGGCGAGCACGGCAAGGGCGTGCGTTCGGAATACGCGCCCCAGTTCTTCGGTGAGCTGTATCCCAGCCTGCAGCGCCTCAAGGCAGCGTTCGACCCACACAATCAGCTCAATCCGGGCAAGATCGCAACGCCGCTCTTTATCCGGCCCGAAGATGCCGGTAACGCTATCCGGCCCGAAGACGCCGGTACAGCTATCCCTCCCGACGACAGCGACCCCATCGTGGCCGATGACAATGCGTCGGAAGCGGGACGTAGCGAAGGTCATTTGCCAGGGAAGGCAAATGTAGCGCCCACGGAAGGGTCCACAGCGCCTTCGCAAGGGGCCGCTTCCGATGAAGCCGTTGCTCCCGAGGCAGAGCCGGTCAAGTGGGTCGATCCCGGCCTGCTGACCATCGACGGCGTGCCGACTCGAGGGCAAAGCGACCGCCAGATCGACGAGCGGGTCTGGCAGCACTATGCCAGTGCAGTCTATTGCAACGGCAACGGCGCCTGCTACAACTACGATCCCGATGACGCCATGTGCCCCTCGTGGAAGGCTACCCGCGAACGCGTGCACTCACCCAAGGGGCGCGCCAGTTTGATGCGCGAATGGCTGCGCTTGCAGGATCAGGCCGGCATCGATGTCATCGAGGAATCACGCCAGAAGCAAGCCGAAGGCCTCTGGGGCGCCACCAAGGCCTTCCCGCGTCGCCTGCGCAATACTCTTCGCAAGCGACGCGGGAAAGAAGATATCTCCCATGAGGTGTATGACGCCATGGCCGGTTGCCTGGCGTGCAAGTCCTGCGCCGGCCAGTGCCCGATCAAGGTCAATGTCCCCGAATTTCGCTCGCAGTTCCTCGAGCTCTATCACAATCGCTACCTGCGTCCGCCACGCGACTATCTGATCGGCTCGCTGGAATTCTTCGTACCCTATCTCAAGCCGGTGGCACCTGCGTATAACGCGCTGCTGAACACACGCCTGGCAGAGCGCCTGCTCGCCGGGCCGCTGGGCATGGTCGATACCCCACGTCTGTCTCGAGCGAGTCTCGCCAAGCAACTCAAGGCCTGGGGCATCGCCGAGGCCACGCCCACCGCGCTGGGCCTGTTGACCGAACGCCAGAAGGCGCGCAGCGTAGTCATCGTTCAGGATGCATTCACCAGCCACTTCGAGGCCAAGCTGGTGATGGATATCGTCGAGCTGCTCTCACGGCTGGATATTCGCGTTTTCGTGGCGCCCTTTCGCGCCAACGGCAAGCCGCTTCACGTGCAAGGCTTCCTGGGCGCGTTCGAAAAGACCGCCACGGCCCAGGCGAGACGGCTCAAGACGCTCGCCGACTTCGGCGTACCATTGGTGGGCATCGACCCGGCCATGACGCTCGCCTACCGTCAGGAATACGTCAAGGCGCTGGGGCCCGAGGCCGTGCCCGACGTACTGCTGCTGCAGGAGTGGCTGCTGTCCCTGGGGCGTACTCTGCCGCCCACGAGCCTGCCGACGATCGAGGATCCTGGCTACAAGTTGCTGACGCACTGCACCGAAAAGACCAACGCGCCGGGCGCTACCCAGGCCTGGCAACAAGTGTTCGCGACGTTCGGACTGAATCTGGAAAGCGTCGCTACCGGGTGTTGCGGCATGTCCGGCACCTACGGACACGAAGCCCGTAACCGCGCAACCTCCGAGGCGATCTACGATCTCTCGTGGCGAGCGCCGGTCGAGGACGATGCCAATGCCGGGCGCCTGCTGGCCACCGGCTACTCATGCCGCAGCCAGGCCAAGCGTCTCTCCGATGCCGACCTGCCGCATCCATTACAGGGCTTGCTGACGGCACTCAAACGCACCCGATCTTGAGGCGTCGACGATGTCCCGATCGCTTATTTTCATCGGCCTGGCCATCGTGGTCATCGGCTTGCTGTGGCCCTGGCTTTCCAAGCTGCCGCTCGGGCATCTACCCGGCGATATCGCCATCAAACGCGAGGGCTTTGCGTTCTATTTTCCGATCACCACCATGATTCTGGTCAGCGTGGTCGTATCGGCCCTGTTGTGGCTATTCAATCGCTGAACCCACGTACACCAATACGGTGCAACGAGATACGCCATAACGGGGCATCCAGTCGCGATGTCGACACATTCATCATTAACGCTTGCCGTGCATTGCAACTAGCGTGAGGCGACGCTAGGCTTCGCGCTTTCGTACACTCCAAGGAGCGCGACCATGGAGCACGCTGCCGTCGACCTGACCTTGATCGGCCTGCTCGCGCTGATCTGCCAATGGCTGGCCTGGCGTCTCAAATTGCCGGCGATCCTGCCGCTTTTGATCGTAGGCATCATCATGGGCCCCATGACCGGTCTGCTCCAGCCCGACGCGCTGCTCGGCGACCTGCTATTTCCGCTCGTCTCACTGGCAGTGGCGGTAATCCTGTTCGAAGGCAGCCTGACGCTCGACTTCGGCGACCTGCGCGGCCATGGCCACATCGTGCGCCGGCTGGTCACCTGGGGCGCACTGGTCACCGGCATCATCGGCATCGTCGCGGCCCGCTATACGCTGGGACTGTCGTGGGAAATGGCCAGCGTCCTGGGGGCCGTGCTGGTCGTGACGGGGCCGACAGTGGTGTTGCCCATGTTGCAGACGCTGCGCGCCCGCGAGCACCTTTCGCAGATCCTGCGCTGGGAAGGCATACTGATCGACCCGGTAGGGGCCATCGGCGCGGTGCTGGTGTACGAATTCGTCGCCTTGGGCGCATCCAACGGGGCCGCCACTTATACCCTTGTATTATTCGCCAAGACGGCACTGATCGGTTTCGGTCTCGGCGGCCTGGGAGGCTATCTGTGGGGCCGCGTACTGCGCCACCACTGGTTACCGCAGCGCCTGCACAGCTTCGGCACGCTGATGGCCATGCTGTCGCTGTTCACGCTTTCCAACATGCTCTTTCACGAATCGGGGCTGTTGACCGTGACGGTGATGGGCGTATGGCTGGCCAATATGCGCGGCGTGCCCACGCAGCAGATCATCGAGTTCAAGGAAACGCTCTCGTTGCTGTTGATCTCGGGGCTTTTCATCCTGCTCGCCGCACGCTTGACCGTCGATCAGTTGGCGCAGCTTTCTTGGCCCGCCTGGGCGTTCCTGCTCATCCTGGTGGGCGTGGCCCGCCCTCTGGCGGTATGGGTCTGCACCCTAGGCACTCGCCTCAATTGGCGAGAAAAAGCGCTGCTGGCATGGCTCTCACCGCGTGGCATCGTCGCCGCCGCCGTGGCCTCGCTGTTCGCCCTCAAGCTCGAGAACCTGAACATGCCGGGCGCAGAAATGCTGGTGCCGGTGACCTTTCTGGTCATCATCAGCACCGTCGTGGTGCAAAGCCTCCTATCACGCCCCATTGCACTGGCACTGAAGGTCAGCGAGCCACCGCCCACCGGCTTTTTGATCATCGGTGCCAATCCGGTGGCTCGCACCATCGCCAAGGCGTTGGAAGAGTCAGGTTTCACCGTACGCCTGACCGACAATAGCTGGGACGCCGTGCAGGAAGCGCGCATGGCCGGCTTGCCCGTCTACTACGGCAACCCGCTCTCCGAGCATGCCACGCAGCATCTCGAACTGACCGGTATCGGCCACCTGCTGCCACTGTCGCCCTACCGCGAACTCAACAACCTGGCGATCCTGCATTTCGAGCATGTGCTGGGGCACGGCAAGGTCTTCCGTCTCGCGGCAGGCACCAGCAAGCACGCCCATCGCCATCAGGAACAGGCGCTGGATCACCTCCCCATGGTCTTCGGCGAAGACGTGACCTATGCCCAGCTCTCGAGCGTCATCTACCGTGGCGGTGAGATCCGCAAGGCCAAGCTGAGCGCCCATTTCAGCATCGACAATTATCGCCAGGTGCACCAGAATCGCTTGTTGATCCTATTCTGCATCGGCCCCAACGGCCGCATTCGGATCGCCAACGACAGGACGCCGCTCACCCCTCGTGCCGGGGATACCCTGATCAGTCTGGTCTACCCCGACTCGCCCGAATTCTGAGTGCCCCGCAACACCATCAAAGTCGCAACGCCATCGGGCCGCACGTGGCGGCCCGATGGCAGACAGAGTCAGAAGCTGACGAATGAGCGTCTAGAAGAACAAGCGGCGCAAAGCACTACCGGGATCCATCTCGCGCATGAAGGCTTCGCCGACCAGGAAGGCATTCACGTCATGCTCGCGCATGTGCTCGACATCGTCGCGCGTGTGAATGCCCGACTCGGTGACGACGGTGACATGCGGCGGAATTCGCGGCAGCAGCTCAAAGGTCGTCGCAAGCGATGTCTCGAAGGTGCGCAAATCCCGATTGTTGATCCCTACCAGCGTCAAATCCAGCGCCAGGGCACGCTCAAGTTCATGGACATCATGGACCTCTACCAGCACGTCCATCCCCAGTTCATGGGCTTGTTGGTGCAATGCTTGCAGGCGAGCGTCGTCGAGCGCCGCGACGATCAGCAGGATGCAGTCCGCACCGATGGCCCGCGCCTCGCTGACCTGATAAGAGTCGACGATGAAGTCCTTGCGGATCACCGGCAATGCGCAGGCCTCGCGCGCCGCCTGCAAGTCACGCTCATGGCCCTGAAAGAAGTCGGCATCGGTCAATACCGAGAGACAACTGGCCCCGGCCTCGGCGTAAGCCTTGGCGACCTGATCCGGCTGGAAGTCCTCGCGGATTACTCCTCTGGAGGGTGAAGCCTTCTTGACCTCGGCAATCACCGCCGGGTCACCCGCCGCAATGCAATGCTCGAGCGCGGCGACGAAGCCACGCGGGGCGGCCTGTTGGCGTGCCTGTTCAAGAAGCTCTGCCTCGCTGACGCGCGTGCGACGCTCCCGAATCTCGTCGTCCTTGCGTGCCAGAATCCTGGCCAGAATCGTCGGCAGGCCGGTATCTTGTTCGTGGCTCATCAGCGATCGTCCTTATGGGCCAGAATGCGCGTGAAATCCGCGAGTTCTTTCATCTTTTCCAACGGCAGCTTGGACCCTTGGGCATCCTGCGCCAGGAGCACGCCCTCTTTCAACGTGTCCGCCACCCCGGCAGCATAAAGCGCCGCCCCCGCATTCAGCGCCACGATATCCGCCGCCGGACCTTCGCCCACCAGCGCGGCCCGGACCAGCTTGAGACTATCTTCGGCGGTCACCACTTTCAGCGGCGCCAGCGACTGGCGTTCGATGCCGAAATCCTCCGGCGCGATGGTGTATTCGCGAATCTCGCCATCCTGCAACTCGGCCACGTGCGTCGGCGCGGCCAAGGAAATCTCGTCCAGACCGTCCTCGGCATTGACGACCAGCACATGGTCGCTGCCAAGCCGCTTCAAGGCTTCCGCCATGATCGTCAGTAACGCAGGATCGTAGACGCCCAATAGCTGATTCGGCGTATTGGCGGGATTGGTCAGCGGCCCGAGGATATTGAACACGGTGCGCACGCCCATCTCGCGACGCGGGCCGATGGCATGGCGCATCGCCTGGTGATGCATGGGCGCGAACATGAAACCGACCCCGACTTCCTGGATGCAGCGCGCCACCTCGTTGGAGGGCAAGTCCAGCGAAATACCTGCCACATCGAACAAGTCGGCGCTTCCGGAAGACGACGACACGCTACGATTGCCGTGCTTGGCGACACGCCCGCCCGCTGCGGCGACCACGAAGCTGGAGGCGGTCGAGACGTTGAACAGGTTGGCGCCATCGCCCCCCGTGCCGACGATATCCACCAGGTGGGTGCGGTCGATCTCCACCGGCAGCATCAATTCACGCATCACCTGCGCGGCGGCCGTGATCTCGTCGGCCGTCTCGCCCTTCATCGAAAGGCCGATCAGAAAACCGCCAATCTGGGCGTCGCTGGCCTCACCGGTCATGATCGCTTTCATCACCGTGTGGGTGTCGTCGAAACTCAGGTGGCGATGACGCATCACCGCGCCGATGGCTTCTCGCATCTGCATCTTTCGCTCCTCGTTACGCGCGGCGTTTCAGGAAGTTGGCCAGAAGCTCGTGGCCCTGACGGGTCATGATCGATTCGGGATGGAACTGCACGCCCTCGATATCCAGCGTCTTGTGGCGCATGCCCATGATCAGGCCAGGCGTGACGTCATCGGCCACGACGCGCGCCGAGATCTCGAGGCACTCCGGCAGTCCCTGCTCGGCCACCACCAGCGAGTGATAGCGCGTCACCTCGAGCGGATTGATCAAGCCATCGAACACGCCACGGCCATCGTGCTCGACCCGCGAGGTCTTGCCGTGCATGACCTGCGGTGCCCGCACCACCTCGCCGCCAAAGACTTGGCCAATGGCCTGATGTCCCAGACAGATGCCGAGAATCGGCAGCTTGCCTGCGAAATGGCGCACGGCCTCGAGCGAAATGCCCGCCTCATTGGGGGTGCACGGTCCCGGCGAGATCACCAGATGACTCGGCGCCAGGCGCTCGATCTCCTCGAGAGTGATAGCGTCGTTGCGGTAGGTGACGACCTCTGCCCCCAGCTCCGCCAGATACTGCACGACGTTGTAGGTAAAGCTGTCGTAATTATCGATCATCAGCACGGACATGGCGATAAAATCCTAATTTCTATGGAATTCATTCTTTGTGGGTCAGATCGTTACCCAGAATATTATCCAGGGCGGCTCATAAGGATATGCCAGCCGTGCAGGGAACAGTAGACACAAAAATGCCGCCCTGACGGCGGCATTTTATTCAGTCGCAAGCGTGCCGCCCCTCGCTCAGGAGCACCACCACTTCATGGGACCGAATGTCGGATCTAGTATATTCATGGTTCAATAATGCTCGCGCGCCACGGGCCATGTCAAGCGCGCGCAGCCGTCCTTGGCGTCTGGAAATGCCAGATCGAAGCCACGTCCTACCCACCACATGAACCTCTAACTGTCACGTATGCTTACCGATAGCGCGGAGATGACCGTGCGCGAATGATCTTCCAGCAGGAACATCGCTATAGACCGCTGGTCACAAGGATGCCTCCTACGTGCTACATATGTAGGAGACCGCTCTTTATCTTTACTGACATGGATACGATTGCATGGATACACGTTTTAAAAGCTTCGCTCTCGCCGGCTTTCTCGGCCTCATATCTATTGGGCAGGCACAGGCTTTTTCTCTCGACAGCATGAAAGATGAAGCAACGGACATGATGTCCGGCAGTGGCGGTGGAGGCAATGGAAGCACCAGCCTGTTAAGCACGCTATCCAGCGGTTCCTTCAATCCCGGGAGCCTTACCAATCTCACGGGCGTGATCAGCTATTGCCAAGATAACGGCTACCTCGGCAGTACCGCCGATATCGCGAAGGACCAAGTCATGGATAAGCTGGGCGTAAATTCTGAACCCACCAATGACGATGATTACCAACAAGGCCTGAGCGGCATCCTTCAAGGCGACGATCAAAAATTCAACCTGGCGTCTCTGGGCGACAAGGTCGGCGAGAAAGCCTGTGGGATGGTGAGCGACCAGGCCATGTCACTGGTGGGAGGCTAACGCCTCAAACGGCCTCCCTGTTGGAGCCACTGCGCACAAGGTGTGCCGTGCCGAGCATTGACGGCACGGCCACGACTGGCACTTGATCTCGCCACCGAAAGACGCCATGTCTATACTTAGAGACATGGCTTAGAGACATTCCTCATTCGCAGGGGGCAACGATGAAACGCATGATAGGCGCCGCCATTGCCAACTGGCTCCGGAAGCCCGAGAACCGCGAGAAGGCAAAGCGAACGGCCAAGCAAATGGCCGACAAGTATCAGGACTACCGCAAGAAGTCGTCCAACAACTCGTCTTCTCGCTGAACGTGTCCTACACGGCGCTACGTCATCACGCAGCGCTGTCTTCGTCCTTATTCAACATTCAACCACCTCAACCGAGATTGTCGAGACCACGCTCGGCCATCGACACCGCGCGGAAAAGCGCGCGGCCCTTGTTGAGGGTTTCCTGCCACTCTTGCTCAGGCACCGAGTCGGCGACGATTCCCGCGCCGGCCTGCACGTGTAGTTGACCATCCTTGATGACCGCCGTGCGAATGGCGATGGCGGTATCCATGTTGCCGTGCCAGGAAAGATAGCCGACCGCGCCGCCGTATACCCCGCGCTTGACCGGCTCCAGCTCGTCGAGAATCTGCAAGGCGCGGAATTTTGGAGCCCCGGAAAGCGTGCCCGCCGGGAAGGTGGCGCGCAGCACGTCGAGTGCCGACATACCGGGCTTCAGCTTGCCGGTCACGTGGGAGACGATATGCATGACGTGCGAGTAGCGCTCGATGGCCATGTTGTCGGTGACCTCGATCGAGCCGGTTTCGCTGATGCGTCCTACGTCGTTGCGGCCCAGGTCGATCAGCATCAAATGCTCGGCGATCTCCTTGGGATCGGCAAGCAGCTCGGCCTCCAGCGCCTTGTCTTCCGCCTCGCTTTGCCCCCGCACCCGCGTGCCGGCGATGGGACGCACCGTGACTTCGCCATCTTCCAGACGCGTGAGGATTTCCGGCGACGACCCGACCACGTGATGATCGTCGAGGTTGAAGAAGAACATGTAGGGCGACGGATTGAGACTGCGTAGCGCGCGATACAGATCCAGCGGCGCCGCGCGATACGGGATCGTCATGCGTTGCGAGGGCACGCATTGCATGACATCGCCGGCCAGCACGTATTCCTTGATCTGCTCGACCGCATCCTTGAAGCCCGCCTCGGTAAACCCTGAGGTAAAGTGCCCCTCCTCTACCGCGGGTCCACCAGTGCCGGGATTGACAGTGTTGAGCGTGGCACTGCGCCGCTTCATTTCCAGCGCCTCGAGACGCTCCAGGGCCTGCGGATAGGCGTCCGTCGCATCGGGATCGGCGTGCGTCCACAACGTCAGACGTCCGGAAAGGTTATCGAAAACCACCAGTTCATCGCAGACCATCAGCAGGATATCCGGCACCCCGATGGGATCGGGCTTTTCCACGCCGCGCAGGCGCGGTTCGATATAGCGAATGGTATCGTGGCCGAAGTAACCCACCAGGCCGCCATCGAAACGCGGCTGATCGTCGACCTGCGGCACCTTGAAGCGCGCCTGGAACTGCTCGATCCACGCCAGCGGATCATCGACTTCGGTCACACCGAGCACTTCGCCGTCGGCGATATGACGTACCATCTGGCCGCGCACTTCGATGCGTTCGCGACTCGGCAAGCCGATGATCGAATAACGCCCCCATTTCTCGCCGCCCTGCACGGACTCGAGCAGGAAGGTCCAGGGCGCATCGGCCAACTTGAGATAGGTAGAGAGCGGCGTGTCGAGATCCGCGAGCACCTCGCGGGTCACGGGGATACGGTTATAGCCGGCCTGGGCCAGCTCGGTGAAGCGTTCGGGGGTCATCATGCCCTGCATTCCTTTGGTGAGAGTCTACGTCGTGACGAATTCGCACTTCCGCATGAGGCCGACACTCGGACGCGTCGGCGAGCATCACCATCGCCAGCGTTTGACTGTGCGCATCAACGCATGAGCTCTACGAAATGAGGTAGCATCCAGATCCATGAAACGCTATCCGTTATAGCAGACGATTATCAAAGGCTTAGCGTAATAGACGCCAGCATCGGAAAACACTAGACGAGTTCCCCCAGCGATTCAACCATGACGTCCGGCTGGCTCGCGGCCACCGGCTCGCCGTGATTATACCCATATGGCACCGCCAATGTACGAAAACCCGCCCGCCGACCGGCTTCCACGTCGTGGCGTGAATCCCCCACCATCAGGCAGGCACTCGGCGCGATCTCGAGCCGGTCCGCCAGATGCAACAGCGGCGCCGGGTCGGGTTTCCTGGTCGACAATGCATCGCCGCCCAGGGTCAACGCAAAGTAATATTCAAGGTCCAGGCATTTTAGAATCGGGGCAATGAACGCCGTCGGCTTGTTAGTGATCAGCCCCAGTGCCACACCGCGTGCGGCAAGCGCTTCGAGTGCCTCGCGAACACCGGGATAGACGTGCGTCAATCGGCATGGCGCCTGCCGATAGTGCCGTAAGAAGATCTCATGCGCGGCCTCGAGCTCCATGTCTTGCGCGTCGACGGCATACAGCGCTCGCTCGACGAGCTTGCGAGAGCCGTTACCAACCCAGCCTCTCACCGACGCCTCACCGACTTCCGGTAATCCCTGCTCGCGGAGCGCGCCGTCGACCGCTGCCGCCAGATCCGGCACGGAGTCGATCAGCGTCCCGTCGAGATCGAAGACCACGAGCCGAATGCCCTCGAGGGCGGGATGTATCTCGCTGGACGGCATGATTGTCTCCTTGAACCAGAAAGCGTCTATCATTATGCATGTAATATTACGCAAAAACTTGGCGTCGCATGTGACCCACGGTGTTCTTGGTACGCGAACAGCGTTATTCTATACGTAGACGTCGCCGACACCAGGCGCCAGCGCCCACTCGTCACGACGCACAGCTCACCATCGTGCGTTTCGTGCCCTTGCCGTTCCGCTGCGATGCCCGACCCTGGCGACCCACGTTTCAAACCTTTTCAATGTTTTTCTCCAGGAGTCAGTATGTCCACACCCCGCATCGTGGTGGTCGGTGGCGGCGCCGGCGGCCTCGAACTGGTGACCCGTCTGGGACGCAAGCTCGGCAAGCGCCAACGCGCCGAGATCGTGCTCGTCGACCGTAACTCAACCCATATCTGGAAACCCCTGCTACACGAAGTAGCCACGGGCGCGCTCGACTCCAGCCTCGACGAAGTTTCCTATCAAGGTCATTCCAAGGCGCATGGTTACCGCTTTCAGCGCGGCACGCTGAGCAACCTCGACCGCGACAACCGCACCATCACGCTAGCGCCGATCATCGACGACGACGGCGTCGTGATCCTCCCCGCCCGCACGATCGACTACGATTATCTGGTCATGGCGCTGGGCAGTGTTTCCAACGACTTCGGCACCCCCGGCGTTGCCAAGCATAGCCACTTCATCGATAGCCCCGGGCAGGCCGAAAACTTCCGCCAGAACATGCTCAACACCTTTCTACGTTACAGCGACCCCGAACGCCGTACCCATCCCAAGTTGAGCGTGGGACTGGTCGGCGCCGGTGCCACCGGGGTCGAGCTCGCCGCAGAGTTGATCGGTGCCTCGAAGATGCTGCACAGCTACGGCTTCACCGCCATGGACAGCGGCAAACTGGAGATCCATCTGATCGAGGCGGCACCACGCATTCTACCGGCGCTCCCCGAACGCATCAGCCAAGCCGTGCACAAGGAACTGGAAAAGCTCGGCGTGCAGATCCACGTCGACACCCGCGTGACCTGCGCCGATGAACACGGTTTCATTACCGCCGACGAAACGCGCATCGCCACCGACCTGAATGTCTGGGCGGCGGGTATTCGCGCACCGGCGTTTCTCTCCGAACTGGGCCTTGCCACCGAGCGCAATCATCAGCTCAAGGTCAACCAGACGCTGCAGAGTCTCGACGACGAACGCATCTTCGCCTTCGGTGATTGCGCCGCCTGCCCCCAGCCCGACGACACGCGCGTACCACCGCGCGCGCAAGCGGCCCACCAGCAAGCTACCCTGCTGTATCGCAACCTGCGCGCGGCCATGGATGACAAGCCTCTCAAACCCTTCGTGTTTCGCGACCGTGGCTCGTTAATCTCGCTGGCCCACTTCGAGGCCGTGGGTAGCCTGATGCGAGGCGCCTCGGCACGCAGCCTGTTCATCGAAGGGCGCCTGGCCAAGCTGTTCTACGCCTCGCTCTATCGCATGCACCAGATGGCCATCCATGGCGTGGTCAAAACCGGCATGACCGTCGTCGTCGACGGTCTCAATCGCTACCTGCGCCCACGCATGAAGTTGCACTGAGCTCGCCAGGCCACCATGATCGAGACACCGCCCAGCTCGATCATGGAGCCCGCTCATGCAACATTTTTTCAATGACGCCTCACGCGTCGTCGACGACGTCCTCTATGCCGCCGGCCACCTCGCCCCCTTGCGTATTGCCGACCCTCAAAGCGGCGTACGCATCCTGATTCGTCGCGACTGGGATCGCGATATGCTCGGCCAGCGACAAGTCGCGGTGCTCTCCGGTGGCGGCGCGGGACACGAGCCCGCACATGCCGGTTTCATCGGCGACGGCATGCTGACCGGGGTGATTTCCGGCAGCCTGTTCGCCTCGCCCAGCATGGACGCCGTGCTCGCCGCCATTCGCGAGGTCTGCGGGCCGGCCGGCTGCCTGCTGGTCGTCAAGAACTATACCGGAGATCGGCTCAACTTCGGGCTGGCCGCCGAGCATGCACGTCGCGAGGGCCTCAAGGTCGCCATGGTCATCGTCGCCGACGATATTTCTCTGCCCGATACACCGCAACCGCGCGGCCTTGCCGGTACGATGCTGATTCACAAGATCGCCGGCTATCACGCGCAGCAGCAAGACGCGCTGGAGAATATTCAAGCGCTCGCTCAACATGCATGCGAGCGCATGGCCTCGATGGGCATGGCACTCACGCCAGCCACCCTGCCAGACCAAGCGCGTCCCGATCGAAGCCCGGAACTGGGGCTCGGCATCCACAACGAGCCGGGCGCTCGGCATATCGTGCCGGATAGCGCACGCGACGCCATGAGCCATGTCGTCACGCCCCTCGCCACCACCCTCGAGGAACGCGGCCACACCGATGGCTGGATGGCCCTGCTCAACAACCTGGGGAGTTGTTCGACGCAAGAGATGGGCGTGCTGTCCGCCAGCCTGATCGATGAAATCGGCTCGGCACGACTGCCCCAGCTCATCGGCCCCGCGCCTTTGATGACCTCGCTGGATATGCACGGCTTCTCGGTAACGCTGATGGCCGTCGACGACACCATGCGCACGGCCTTGCAAGCGCCTACCGATGCGCCCGCCTGGCCCGGCGTCCGGGACGTGCATCAGCCGGACACCTTTACGCCCAACCTCACCGCCCGCAATGGTGCACTGCAAGACGATGCGCCACAGGCGACGCGCCTCACGACGGCACTCACTCAGGTGCTCAGTGTCTTGCGCGATTCACGTGACGATCTCGACGGGCTCGATGCCCGGAGCGGCGATGGCGATGCCGGCAGTAGCTTGGTGGAGGGCGCCGATGCCATCGAGCAGGCGTTGACGGCAGGCCGGCTGGATACCGCACACTCCGAGCGACTCTTCGCAGGCCTGGGACAATGCTTGGCCACCGGCATGGGCGGCTCGAGCGGGGTACTGCTGTCAATCCTGTTTACCGCCACGGCAACCGCGCTCGAACAGCGCAACTTGGTCGACAGCCTGTGGCAAGGGGTCGAGCGCATGCAGACCTATGGCGGCGCCCAGCCCGGCGATCGTACTCTGCTGGACGCCTTGATCCCCGCGCTCCAAGCACTCCAGAACGATGGCACACTCACCGACGCGGCACACAAAGCACGTCAGGGTGCTGCGCATACGGCGACGCTCTCCCGCGCCGGAGCGGGACGTGCCGCCTATGTGCCCGACAGTGCATTGGAAGGTGTCGTCGATCCTGGCGCTGAAGCCGTTGCGCGGGTCTTCGAAACGTTGGCCCGCTGTCTATGACGACGATCTATGACGACGCTCCATGACAGCGATCTATGACGACGACGCCCCATCCCCGCGTGCCGCCAGCCAGGCACGCTTGGCGGTGGGGCTGAGTTTCTTGAGCGCTGCTTCGCGACGCAGCGCCTCGCCATGGCTGCCCACGTATTCCGAATGACGCAAGGTCAACGGCCCCTTGCCGCGCAAGGCACGCGCGCCGCGTTTACCATCGCGATGCTCGCGGACACGACGCGCCACATCGGTGGTCACGCCGGTATACAGCGCTCCCGACGCCGTTTCGACCAGGTAGAGATACCAGGCCTGCGCACATGTAGCGTGTTCGTCATCGCTCACGAGGCAGCAAGCTCAACGCTGGGCCAAGGTATCGCGAAAGGCCTGCATGACACTGTCGTAACGGTGTGGATCCGCCTCGTCGCGGGCCTTGAATATCGCCGACCCGGCGACGAAGGTATCCGCCCCGGCCCGTGCGATCTCGGCGATATTGTCGACCTTGACGCCACCGTCGACTTCCAGACGAATGTCGCGACCGCTGGCATCGATGCGCTGACGCACCTCGCGCAGCTTATCGAGCGTACCGGGAATGAAGGATTGCCCTCCGAAGCCGGGATTGACGCTCATCAACAACACCATGTCGAGCTTGTCCATGACGTAGTCGAGATACGCAAGCGGCGTGGCAGGATTGAAGACCAGGCCAGCCTTGCAGCCACCATCGCGGATCAACTGCAACGAGCGGTCGATGTGTTCACTGGCCTCGGGATGAAAGGTGATGTAGCTCGCGCCTGCCTCGATGAAATTCTCGATCAGGCGATCCACCGGCTTGACCATCAAATGCGCGTCGATGGGCGCGGTAATGCCGTGGTCACGCAGCGCCTTGCACACCATCGGACCGATGGTCAGGTTGGGGACGTAATGATTGTCCATGACATCGAAGTGCACGATATCCGCGCCGGAGGCCAACACATCCTCCGTCTCCTGCCCCAGACGGGCGAAATCGGCAGACAGGATCGAAGGCGCAATCTTGAAGTCGGGCATAAGCAATAATAGTGCTTTCGGCTTGAAATGGGGATTCATTCTAGCGAATGCCGGGCGGAAAAACAGGCACCAGGTCCCGCTCGATCACAACCGTCTTGCCTATTCAGGCGCAGCACTGGGTATCCATTCGGAGCGCCGAATACGCCTATCCAGCGTGGTTGCAGTGACTCCCCCCTCAGGGTAGCGTGAAGACGTTGGCTGGTTCTCCAAATGGCTCGCCGTCGTG
Organism: Chromohalobacter sp. 296-RDG; assembly: GCF_029889885.1. Classification (GTDB taxonomy): domain Bacteria; phylum Pseudomonadota; class Gammaproteobacteria; order Pseudomonadales; family Halomonadaceae; genus Chromohalobacter. The sequence goes on along the minus strand of NZ_JARANY010000060.1, from coordinate 563 downwards.
CGGGATGCGTCTTGGACCGTTGCGGTCCCGGAGGTTCCATGGTTTCGAATCCACCGCGTGGCGATGACCAGGTACCGTTTCTCTCGCGTGCCGTCAACGTCAGTCGCAGCGAATTGCCGGGCCTGCTAAGCGCCGCGGCCTATTTCTTCTTCCTGCTATGTAGCTACTACATCCTGCGACCGGTGCGCGACGAGATGGGCGTGCGCGGCGGCGTGGAGAACATGCAGTGGCTGTTTACCGCTACGTTTCTAGCCATGCTTCTGGCTGTGCCGGTGTTCGCTACCCTGGCCACGCGCTTCCGTCGTACGCGCCTGATCCCCGCCGTCTACGGCATTTTCATCGCCTGCATTGCACTGTTCTGGCTATGGCTGCGCGTCGACGTGCAGATGGTCTGGGCGGCGCGCGGTTTTTTCGTCTGGCTGTCGGTATTCAACCTGTTCGTCGTATCGGTCTTCTGGAGTTTCCTGACCGATGTGTTTACGAATCGCCAGGCGACGCGCCTGTTCGGTGCCATCGCCGCCGGCGGAAGCGCCGGCGCGATCGGCGGCCCGGCGATCACCGGC
>NZ_JARANY010000006.1 GCF_029889885.1 Chromohalobacter sp. 296-RDG | reverse complement strand
TGGGTGCGTGATCTCGCCTGGCTATTGCATGCTCCGGATATCATCGAAAGCGATTATCCGGGCCGGCCGACCCTCGAGGCACTCGGGCTTGGCGACGCCGCGTGCAGAAAGGCTTGGCTGCATGCGTTCGACGCCGAGCCGCAACGGCTCGTGCCTTATATCGGCGCAACGCCTCCGCGACGTCTGGGGCATTACCATGAGCGTCTCTGGCACGCCCTGCTCGACCTCGCCCCAGCGACACGCCTACTGGCCACTAATATCGCGATTCACGAGGCCAACCGCACCCTCGGTGAGCTGGATGTCATCTATGCCGATGCTCAGGGACGCCCCACCCATCTAGAACTGGCCATCAAGTATTATCTGGGCCTGCGCCAAGGACCCGGCGACGAACGCCATCCGGCACGCTGGATCGGCCCCGGCTGCGCCGACTCATTGGCACGCAAGCATTACCATACCCGGCATCACCAGTTGCCCCTGGCCCATCACCCGCGCTCGATGGCACGCTTGAACTCGCTAGGCATCGACCCAAGCTTACTTCAACAGCGTGCAGCCATGCTCGGGATGCTGTTTTACCCTTGGTCCGTCACGCTAGCGGCGCCGCATCCGGCACGTATCACCGCCGCTCATGGCGATTGGCTGACATGGCAAGACTGGCCGATACTGCGTGACCACTTGCCGACAGGAACCATGGGCGCCCCGCTTCACAAGCCGCATTGGCTCGCACTACCCGGAGGCGAGACATATCGCACGTTGGAGAGACTGGAAGCCGAGCTCGAGGCGCACTTCACGGACACCGGCACGCCACGGCAATATCATCTGCAAGCGCCCGACGGCACCCAGAGACGTTTTTTCATCGTGCCCGATGACTGGCCACGTCGCCTGCCACTGCCACCCATTACCCCCACCCCAGGGAGGAAGTCCCACCATGTTGAGGATCGGAGAACTGGCCGAGCGTAGCGGCGTCAGCGTCGACACGCTGCGCTATTACGAGAAGGAAGGATTGCTCCCGGATGCCCAACGCGGCGACAACGGCTATCGCTACTACGCTGCGGACAACCTCGAGCGCCTGCATTTCATCCTGCGCGCCAAACGCCTGGGCTTCACCCTGGCCGACATTCGCGAGTTGCTCTCGCTGCAGGTCGACGCCGATGCGCACACTTGCGAGGAGGTCAAGCGCGTCGCCGAGGACAAACTTGCCGCCATCGATGCGCGCCTGGCGGAGCTGCATCACATGCGCCAGGCGCTGGCCCACCTGACCGATGCCTGCTGCGGCGGTCCGCACGCGGCCACGCAATGCACGATCCTGACCGCCTTCGCCCATGGCAAGACCGCCCCCGAGCCGCACCAGCACCGTCATGACGGCTGAAAGGCCCTCTACGCGGCCGTCGCCCCACTCGGCGCATCAGCCAACTGCATGGGGGCGAAGCTCTTGGCCTGCGCCATGCGCCAGATACGACCATAGAACGGGCGCTGACTGGGATCGCTCAACAACTCGCCCGGCTCCAGAAACGGATGTAGATGAGAGAATAGCTTCACTTCGTTTTCCGAGACCCGGTGCACGAGGTGGTCCGGGGTGATCTGCCAGGGGCGCGTCAGCCCCGCCGCCGCGATCATCTCCGCCATAGCATGCAGGGTATTGTGATGGAAGTGATACACCTGCTCGGCCTTGTCGCCGACCACCAACGACTTCTGACGTAGCGGATCCTGAGTGGCCACGCCCGTCGGGCAGCGGTTGGTGTGGCAACTTTGCGATTGTATGCAGCCCAGCGCAAACATGTAGCCGCGTGCGGCATTGACCCAATCGGCCCCCATGGCCATGACCCGAGCGATATCGAAAGCACTGATGACCTTGCCGCTCGCTCCGAGGCAAATCTTCTCACGCAGTCCCACGCCGACCAGCGTGTTATGCACGAACAAGAGCCCTTCACGCAGCGGCGCGCCCAGATGATCGGAAAACTCCACCGGGGCCGCGCCCGTCCCCCCTTCACTGCCATCGACGACGATGAAATCGGGCACGACCTCGGTTTCGAGCATCGCCTTGACGATGGCCATGAATTGCCAGGGCTGGCCGAGACACAGCTTGAAGCCCACCGGCTTGCCACCAGACAGCTCACGCAATTGTGCAATGAAGTCGAGCATCTCGAGCGGCGTCGAGAATGCTGGATGGCTGGCCGGCGATAGACAATCTTCGCCTTGGGGGATCTCCCGCGTCTGGGCGATTTCCGGGGTAATCTTGCCCGCCGGAAGCAGCCCACCGTGACCGGGCTTGGCGCCCTGGCTGAGCTTGATCTCGATCATCTTGACCTGCGCATCACTGGCCTGCTCGGCGAAGCGCTTGGGGTCGAACTCGCCTTCCGGCGTACGGCAGCCGAAATAACCGCTACCTAGCTCCCAGATCAGATCACCGCCATGCTCGCGATGGTACGGACTGATGCCCCCTTCCCCGGTGTCATGTGCAAAGCGTCCAAGCCAAGCGCCCTTGTTGAGGGCACGAATTGCATTGGCGCTCAGCGCACCAAAGCTCATCGCCGAGATATTGAATAGCGAAATCTCATAAGGTTGGGCGCACTGGCCATTCCCGATGGTCAGACGGAAATCGTCCGGCTCCGCCACAGGCGCCGTTTCCATCGAATGGCCGATGTACTCATAGGCATTGGCATAGACATCGCGCAGTGTGCCGAAGGGCTTGGCATCGTTATGCTGACGCGCTCGCTGGTAGACTAGGCCACGCTGCACATGGGAAAACGGCAACTGCTCGGTATCGGCCTCGAAGAGATACTGACGCAGCTCCGGGCGTAATGCCTGAAAGACATAACGCAAGTTGCCAATGACGGGGTAATTGCGACGTACCGCATATCCGCGCTGCGAGAGATCGGCAATACCCACGAGCACCAGCGCGCCACTCACCAGCGGCACCAGCCATCCGCCATGCCACTGTATGGCCATGAGCGTCGTCACCAGCGTGATCACACAGCACACCGCGAAAAAACCGTAACGCGATAACAGAGAATGTTTCATGAAGATATCCTGAACGAAAGGCGTCATCACCATGAAAACACGAAACGTGCTCCGGGTTTAGAGCCGCCTGGCCCAACAGGCGGCCGCAACGCTATCACGCAATACCGAGCGATGCCTGATGGCGCCGGCGCCACCAGGTATTGATCAGCAACGAGGCCAGCAATATTCCCGCGCCCAACACCAGACGCGGTACGTCAGCGTCGCGGTTCCAGATCAGCAGATTGACCATCAACCCGGCGGGCACCAGAGCATTGTTCATGATCGCCAGCGTTCCAGCATCGACTCGACAAGCCCCCTTGTTCCAGAGGAAATAACCAAGCCCCGACGCGACGACACCCAGCCATACCAGAATGCCCCACTGCAGCGAGGTCGTCGGCAACGCTGTGACATCGCCGAACAGCCAGAACGCCGGTAGCGCCACGCACAACGCGCCCAGGTAGAACCAGCCGAAGACATGGCGATGCGCTATCTCCTGAGGCAAGCGCGGCGCTAAATGACGGTAAGCGACCTGCCCAACGGCGAAGCATAGATTCGAACTCTGTACCACCAAGAAGCCGGCCCAATAGGCGTCGCTGATGTCGGCGTAACGGATAACCGCCGCCCCGAGCACGGCAAGCGCAGCGGTGAGCAGATAGAATGGCGTGAAGTGTCCCTTTAATATGTCGTCGATCAAGGTGATGTAGAGTGGTGTGAAGATCGTGAACAGTAAGACTTCCGGTACGCTCAACAACGCAAACGACTGATAGAAACCGATATACATCGCCCCCAGCTGTACAGCGCCAATGGCCATCAATCCCAGTGCGTGCCCGAGCGGCAAACGTCGCGGACGTAGCCAGATCAGAAAGATCAGCGCCGCCAACCCAATACGGGTCAGCACCGCGAAATAACTATCGACCTGGCTGGAGAGGTAGACGCCGATCAGGCTGAAGGAAAATGCCCAGAGCGTCGTAACGCCAATCAAATATCCCATTTACAGTTAACCTGAGGATCTAAAAAGTTGACTGCCATTATACGCCTGGCACGCCTTTTGCCTAGTATTCACCGACTGAGTTTCACGTCTCACTCAGGACATACCTCCGAGGTGGCCTGGTCCGGCCAAGGTGAAGGAATAGTGGCGCCCGACACACACACCGACTGGGTGCGCTTCATCGAACAAGGCCATTTCCTGCCTCAAGGCCAATCCCGTAAAGTAGCGTTTCGTAATGTCTATCGCTGGGACCTTCATCCTGAGCATATCGCGCTCTATCACGAGCGCCGAGGCCCCGACGCGGCGGTCTGGCTATTCGATCTCGTCGCCGACTCGGCGACCACATTGACCAGCAAGTCACCACATCTCTGCGGTGCCGATACCTACCAGGCTCGACTTACCTTCGAGCCTTACGGCTTTCAACTCGAATGGCATATCGCGGGACCGCGCAAGGATGAGCGACTCGTCTACCATTATCGGCAGCCAGACGATTAACGCAGCGCAGCGACACGTCTTCGTCGCCAGCACTGGCCGGCATCTTCACAACGCGCTAGAATAGTTTGGGAACGCTGTTTTAAAACAGCATGACAAGCAACGGAGGTCGCATGAAAGTACTACTTCCTTTAGCACTCATCGGGTCATTGGCCCTCGTCGGCTGTGCCAACACCTCGCCTTATTCCGGCGATGTCTATCGCAGCGGGCAAGCCGAAACCGCGCAGTCGGTGACTTACGGCACTATCACGTCAGTGCGTCCGGTGCAGATTCAAGCTGGCGATCAGAACGAAGGCGTTTTGGGTGGCCTAGGCGGTGCCGTACTGGGTGGCTTGCTCGGGAACCAGGTCGGCGGGGGCTCCGGAAGCACCATCGCTGCGGCGGTCGGCGCCATCGGCGGTAGCGTCGCCGGCAGCAAGGTCGAAGATTCCGCCAATCGTACCCAGGCCTGGGAGATAGAAATCCGGCGCGATAGCGGCGATTCTGTCGTCGTGGTTCAGAAAGCTGACCGCAACTGGCAAGTCGGACAACAAGTGCGCATGGTCGGCAGTGGAGCCAATCTGAGTGTCGCGCCTTACTGAGTCGAGATCGCAAGGCTCATGCCGCCAGTAATGGCATGAGCCATCGAAAGCACGCTAATTTTTCCTGTCCGAACCTGTTTACATACGCTATCGTATGTAGCGTGATACGCTACGGATGTGGGAAACTAGCCTCATGAACACAGGACGCACGCTCGGTTGCCTCGCTTCGACCCTCGCCTTTGCGATCTTCTCAAGTCCCGTGCTGGCCGACGGAATGCTGACGATCAAGAGCGAGAATGATCTTTTCGCCAGCGGCGAAGACGGACATTACACCAATGGATTGGAAGTAAACTGGTCATTCACGCCCGACGCAGCGCACTGGACGCGACGTCTCGCCGACGCCGTACCCGGCTGGTCAGGCGCAGAGCTCGACGGTGTGGCTTATCGTGCCGGTCAGCAGATCTACACGCCCAACGATATCGACCGCTCGGACCTCATCGAAAACGACCGACCTTATGCGGGCCTGCTCTATGCTGGCGTATCACTCTTCGATGACCGCCAGTACAGCGGCTGGCGCCAGGCGGACGATCTCCACTTCGACGCCGGCATCGTGGGGCCTGCATCGGGAGGAAAAGCCATCCAGAAGAACTTTCATCACCTGATCGGTAGCGACGAACCCAAAGGCTGGTCGCACCAGCTTCATAACGAACCGGTGCTCAACCTGACCTACAAGCGCAGTTGGTGGCTGCAAGACTCGTTCGGCAATCTGGACATGGAATACGGCCCCAATGCCGGCTTTGCCCTCGGCAACCTGTATACGTATGCCGCAGGTGGCGTGGGCCTGCGTATTGGCGATGATCTACACAATAGCACCGGTATGCCTGCCGTCGCCCCCGCTCAAAGCGGGCGCAACTACTTCGAACCCGATCAGGGGTTCGGCTGGTATGCGTTCGCGAGCCTCGAGGGCCGCTTCATGGCTCATAACCTGCTGCTGGATGGCAATACCTTCGAGGACAGCCATTCAGTGGATAGCCGTCAGTGGGTCGGCGACGCGCTGGCCGGTATCGCCTTGACGTGGGACAGCTGGCAGCTCACCTACACCAGCGTCTGGCGAACCGATGAGTTCAAAGCCCAAGACGAAAATGACCAATTTGGCTCATTGACACTTTCGCTGTGGCTGTGACGCCCTCAACGACAATGCCCCGCATCAGCGGGGCATTGCTCGAGCTAAAACAGCTTTTCGTCAGTGTAATTTGACGCGGCGCATCAACCAGCACCCCACGCGCTTGGCGATCCAGTAAAACAGCGCCAGGATAATCAACGTCAGTAACATCGAGATCGGGTTGACGATGAAAGTGGCGCCCAACACGGCCAAGGCAATACTCCACACCCAACGATCGTCACCGCCCAGCTGCAACGCCGCCGGAATGCGGCGCATGATCATCTTTCCGAGAGAACCGTCCCACGCGCGCAGCGCCAGGAAAAGAATCACGGCGAAAGCGATCAGCCAGATCAGCGTTACGGTCATGTTGGCCTCCTGATAGGCAACGTCGGTAATCTTTCAATTGCACCAAGCTCGGCAGGGTACCGTCACCCCCAGCACCGCGCAACCGGCGCGACGCCCTGACGCAGGACGCTGCTCAAGAGACCGTTCGGCGACAAATTCGTTCCCGATGCACCTTGAAGTGTCATCATGCAACTCAAAAGGGATATGAAAACCCCGAGAGGCCCCTGACACACTTGGGTGAGCGCGTTACCATGGATGGCGACATACACCCAGAAAGGTCTTCAACATGCAGATTGCCCAGAATTCCGTGGTTTCCTTCCACTACACCCTCACCAATAACGAGGGTGAAGTGCTGGACAGCTCGGAAGGCCGCGATCCTCTGACTTACCTGCACGGCGCGGGCAACATCATTCCAGGGCTGGAAAAGGAACTGGAAGGCCGTCAGAGCGGCGAGAACCTCAAAGTCACCGTCGAGCCGGCAGAAGGCTACGGTGAAACTCAGCCCGGCCTGATGCAAGAAGTGCCGCGCGATGCCTTCCAGGGTGTCGATGACATTCAACCGGGCATGCAGTTCCAAGCGCAGACCCAAGGTGGACCGCTCATGGTCACGGTCACCCAAGTCGAAGGCGACACTGTCACCGTCGATGGCAACCATCCGTTGGCCGGTCAGACTCTGAATTTCGATGTCGGGATCGCTGAAGTGCGTGAAGCGACTGCGGAAGAAGCCGAACACGGTCACGTGCACGGTGAAGGCGAGCAAGAACAGGAGCACTAAGACGCTCCTTCGCAACACCTGACGTGAAAACGGGCGGCCTGCGGGCCGCCCGTTTCATGTCTACGTCCTGCCTACCGTGGTTCGCTTTTTGATGCCCCCGTACCTTTCTCGAACCATCCTGCGGATGCTCCTTCAGCCTTGGCCAAGGCACGATAGCCTCCCACGACACGCATCGCTGTCGTGAGCAGACACACCAACGCGAAGAAGATCGCCCACCAAGGGAAATACGCCGGCCACAAGCAGAACACGACGAAGGCCATGATCGTCTCGGTACCCTCGGTCAAGCCCTCCAAGTAGTAAAACGCTTTGTGCTCAAAATGCGGCCGCTCCAAACCATGGCGTGTCGCGGCAATCGCAAAGGCCAGAAACGACGCACCGGTCCCCATAAACGCGAAGAGCAAAAAGGCGGCGGGCAAGGCATTTTGCCCCGGATCGGCCAGAGCGAATCCCACTACCACGGCGGCATAGAAGACGAAGTCCAGGACAATATCGAGAAATCCGCCGGCATCGCTTTGACATTGCAGGTGACGCGCCAAGGCGCCGTCCAGACCATCACATACGCGGTTGAGGACAGTCGCCACCAGGGCCAGGCCATAAGATTGATAGGCCAATAACGGCAACGCCAGCATGCCGATTGCAAAACCGCCCACCGTCAGTTGAGTCGGCGTCACACCGCGACGTCCCAAGCCAACGGCGCAGCGCGTAAGTACCGGCGCAACCCAGGCGTTCGTCCATTTATCCAACATGTGGGCTCCCGCTATTTTTCAAGTAGACTTGCGGTATATCAATCACATCAGCATGACATGATAACCCGATAATCAGGAGTCGCCCGATGCGCTTTCCAGTGATCGCGTTCGCACTACTCGCAACGCTCGCATTCGTTCCCATTTCCCAGGCCCATGCCGCGCAGCGCGAAGCCATCTTCGCCGGTGGCTGTTTCTGGTGCATGGAGCCGCCTTACGACAAACTCGAGGGCGTCGTCTCGACAACCTCCGGCTACATCGGCGGTGATAGCGAGCGCCCCACCTACGAACAAGTCAGCAGCGGCAATACCGGCCATGCCGAGGCGGTCAAGGTCGTCTACGATGACGAGGTCGTCGACTACGACACGCTGCTCGACGTGTTCTGGCACAATATCGATCCCTTCGCCGAGGGACGCCAATTCTGCGATGTCGGTAGCCAATACCGTAGCGCCATCTTTCCCCTCGACCAGCGTCAGCGACGCCTCGCCGAAGCCTCCAAGGAAGCCGTTGAAACGCGCTTCGAGCGCGACGTCAAGACGCGCATCGAGGCGAAAGCCCCCTTCTGGGACGCCGAGGAATACCATCAAAATTTCTACAAGAAAAACCCCGTGCGCTACCGCTTCTACCGTGCCGGTTGCGGCCGTGACGACCGCCTCGAAACCGTGTGGGGCGATGACGCCGGCAAGCCTTGAAAGTACGCGCTCAGGTCGCCTCTGGCATATCAACCATCCACCGCTCACGACGCCACAACCAAGCTGCCACGCTGAAGGTTCCCAGCAACACCAGCAGCGAGGCAGCGATCACGCCGCTCCATTGCCAGCGCGCCCAGAACGGCTCCAGATAGAAGCCACCGAGGCTGGCGCCCAGATAGTAGAACACCAGATACAGCGACGACGCACTGCCCCGCGCGCGCTGTGCGTGCCGCCCCACCCAGCTCGAGGCCATCGAATGCGCCAGGAAGAATCCCACGGCATTGATCGTCAGACCAGCGATGATCGTGATCAAGGAAGGCATCAACGTAAGTAGCGAGCCGCTCATCAGGATGCCGATACCCAGCATCATGCATGTCGGCTGCGACAAGCGCTGCGCGATACGCCCGGACAGCGCCGAGCCCACGGTACCACCGAGATAGGTCAGGAATATCAGGCCCAACCATTGCGAGGTGAGAGAAAACGGCGCCTCGCTGAGCCGAAACGTCACATAGCTGTATTGATTGATGAAGATGAAAAAGTTGAACCCGCCGATAAGATAGGCGGCAATCAACCGGGGATCGCGCAAATGCCCCTGCATATCCCGCGCGGCCTGTCCCACGCGCAACGGCGAAGGGCGGAACTGTCGGGCAGGCGGCAAGGCGCGCCAGAATATCCAGGTGCATGCCAGGCTCAGACACGCGATCGCCACGAAGCTACTATGCCATCCCCAATGTTCAGCGACCGTACCGCCGATGACGCGTCCACCGATCCCCCCCAGCGTGTTACCGCTGATATAGAGCCCGACGGCCAGCAACAGCGCCGGCTTGTTGAACTCATCACCCATCCAAGCGATTGCCACTGCAGGCAAACCGCCCAGCAAGAACCCTTGCAAAGCACGCAGGGCCAGTAGACTCGCGAAGTTGGGAGCAAATGCCATGACCAAGGTACAAACGCTGGCGAGTACCAGCGTGACACGCATGATGGCGGTTCGGCCGATGGCATCGGAAAGCGGTCCGTAGAACAGCAGCGACAATGCCAGCGTCAACATGCTGACCGAAATCGCACTGCCCGCCGCCAGCGTCGAGACCTCGAAACTCTCGCGAATGGCCGGCAGCAGCGGCTGGGCGACATACAAGTTGATGAAGACGGTGAAGGAGCCCAGGCACAATGCCAGGGTTGCGCGCCACCAGGCACGGGTACGCGGTTCGATCATGACGTCCTCCATGAATGCATCATGATTTCGCCGGACGCAACATTATACGAACGAGACACGAGAAACCTCTCGACCTGGCATGCCGACACCTGCGAGCCGCTCATCCTTCGTGGGGCTGGCGATCGAGACGCGCCGCCAACTGCGTTCTGTCCATGGGCCGCCGTGACTGCCAGTAGTGGCGATTCCAGTAGACATTGTCGAGGCGTGACAACTTGACGCCCTGTGACGTCGAAGCATGCAGAAAATAACCGTCGTCGACATAGACGCCGACATGGTTGTACGGGCCGGGGGAATGGAAGAAGACCAAGTCGCCGGCTTCAAGATCGCTGCGCGGCACCCGACGCCCCTCTTGCATTTGTTGCTCGGTGGTACGCGGTAGGGAGAGATGGAACGCATCGCTGTAGACATGCTGCATCAACGCCGAGCAATCGATGCCGCGTTGCGTGGTCCCACCGAGACGATACGGTGTCCCCACCCAGCGCTGGTGCTCGGATAGTAGTGCCTCACGAATACGCGCCGGTGATACCAGCGCCCGCTGAACGTCGCTGGCGCGAAAAGTAGCCAACGGAGACTCACGACCCGCGTCGGAGAGCGCGCCTTCACCGGCCTTGGCGGCCGCGGACAGGGAAGACGATTGTGGAGCGGTATGTTGCGGGCTTTGCGTGGCACAGCCACCCAACAGAGCAGCCAATACCCATCCCAATGCCATGGTTCGAAGCATCCAAGCGACCTCATCACACGTATTCAACCTCGCGGATGCCTCGGGGCGCTTGCATGAATGCAAGACGACGCCCTACCTTGCTAGGCACTACCTGGCGAGGGGGTCGCTGTGGTGGTGGCGCGCATCGCAGGTGCCACCGCCAGAGCGGCCTAGACTCGACTCGTTAACATGCCGTGTGCCCGCTGGAGGGCATCAAGACCGATACGATGATAGAGAAACTCCCGCCTTTTGACGAGAGCTCTCGAAAGCGGGATACGAAATGTTTCATCCCGACGCCCTGCCCGATCAGTGCAACGTCCGCGCATCGCCCGGCAAGGTATCGATATGCAGAGGCGCCCAGTGACGTGCGGTTGAGCCCGGAAAATCAAGACTCGCCCAGCTACCGGCCAGCGGCGGTGCGGCCGTCAACCAAGCGGTCAGTGCCTCGCCGAATCCCTGCAGGAACGCCTCACGCTCATCGGTCTCGCCCATGAAGAAGGAAAACCCCGCGTAAAGCCCACGGGCATAATCGTACCAACTCGCATAGTGCGATTGCGCCAAATGAGCGGCACGCTCCACCAGGGTGTCGAACTCCACCGCCGACAGCCAGTCCATCTGTCGCCCGGCAATGGCGAGATCGACGGCCTGCGCCACATCCCAGGCGGCCATGTCGTACTCGTTGCATCCCGAGGCGTTGCTCTCGACGCGGCGCAGACGCAGTAGATGATTGCGATCATCCTCGCTGCACTCGCCGGACTCGATGATCGCGACCTCCTCACGCAAGCGCGCGGCATTGAGCGTGTAAGGCGCATAGTTGATCTGATATTCCTGACGATCTCCCGCCTCGATCAAGAAATTCAGGAACTCCTTGAGTGCCTCCGCCGACAACAACCCATAGTGACTATCAAGCCATTCGCGCAGCGCCTCTCGCTCGCTGCCAACTTCAGGGCCCGGAGCACTCCAGACAGGGGCATTGAGAGGCCCGACCAATGCCAGAGCCGTGAAGCGTGGCAACGACAAGCGCTCGCCGGGCTCAAGCCAGGTAGCATGGTGCCAATCGAGCCAATGCAAGGGGCTTCCGGCGTCATCGCGATGCCAACGGATTTCCGCCACCAGGGGCGGATCTTCCGCCTCGGGCAACGCCGCCTCCCATGCCGCCCACGCCTCGATCAGCGCCTTGGGTCCATTATAAAAGCGGCTCAACACGCCGCGCAGTGACTCTGCCAACGTCTCGAGCTCGCGGCGGTCGTAATCACCGCTGTCGGCACACATCATCAGATAGAAGGCGTATTTTTCCGCCATGAAAATCGTCGCCGCATGACGGGTGCAGTGCTTGAGGCCATTGCGTAGCCGCACGGCCTCCGACATCGCGTGCCCAAAGGGCGTTGTCGCCGCAGGCAATGCACCGTGGGCAGCATCGGCAGCCAGTTGATTGAGATGATGCACCTGCCCGGGCAGCCACAGGCTGGCCAGACCGGCCGTGCCCATGGCAGGTTCGAGACCCAGCGTGTCACGCAGATAACGACGCGCCTCGTCGCGCTGCTGCGCATCTGGGGCGCGATCGATGCCCTGCCGATACAACAGATCGGGTTCACGCATCGCCGCCAACGCCAGGACCCAGTGCCACGCCGGCGCGCGCCAACCGCGTATCGCCTGCCGCGAAGCCTCGCGCTGGGCGTCATCCAGCAGCGCCTCGAGCGTCACCTGCCAGGGGCTCGACCGTGAACGCAACAAGACGTCCCAGTCACGCGCGAAATCCGCACGCCGATCGGTCCCCTCGAAAAGGCTACGCCCGCGCTGGTACGCCTTGGCCACGCTCGTCCAGTCACGATACCGGCGCATCAGCAAATCGCCCGCGTGTGCGGCAAATGCTTCGGCTTCCTGCGCGTCGAGCCAGCCCGCATTCCAGCCCGCATAGGCGAGATCCGCCAACCGCAGCCAATCCCACGCCGCCCATTCCAGGGGCTCTCCGCTGTCGAGGAATGTCAGCATCACATGGCCATAGTCACTCGCCTCACCGAGCGATTCCCACCACTGACGTCGAGTACTTCCACCCTGGGGGGTCAAACGCGCGGCATCGAGATCCCATGTATAACGATGCCCTTGCCCGCCCAGCCACAGCAGCATGCGAATCAATTCATCGCGCCCGTCAATGCGCCAGACATCGGCCAACCAACGCTCTACCTCCGGCCAGTCCAAGCGCGCATCGCACGTCGCGTCCAGCACGGGGGCGAAGACCGCACGCAGACGCCATACGCCACTATTTTGATCGATCGGCCACGGTAGCTGGCGAGGCCGATCGGATAGCCACTCGGCGAGTGCCTCCCAAGTGACGCCAGCCGCTTCGCGCTCGAGTTGCGACAGGGCTTCGCAGGCCTCGAGAAAGCCGTCATCGTCGTGGGTCCAGTCGATTTGTCCTCGCTCGTGACGCAACGCCGACAGCCATGCGTCCAGCGAGGCATGATGCGCCTGGATGTCGGCGGCAATCCACTCCGCCCAGGCGTGAGCCCGGGGAGCGTCCAGCCAGCCGGCAGCGCCCGACAACGCCAGCAGTTCAAATGCCTGTAGCTGGCGCAAGGCCTCGCCCTGCCCCGGCATGCACGCTTCGGCCAAGCGCCAGCCAAGCTCTCCCCGTTCGCGCACGTCCAACAACGCCAGGCGTGCCTGCGCCGTCTCGGGCGGCACACTCAACGGTTCGGGATCAAACGCCCAGCCGCACAGCACCAACTGCTGTGCCCACCAGGCGTTAAGAGGATCGATCAAGACGCACCTCACTCATGAACTCGGCATTCATACAACGGCGCCATAGTGTACCGGAAAGAGGCTGGTGTCGCCGATACGCAAGGCGCGATAACCTGCCCAGGCAAGATACGAAAAATCGCTGGACGCCACCTGGGTCAGGTGTTTTAAATAATGCACACACCGTCAAACAATAGGCGTTGAATCACGCTTCACCCGGAGGCTTCCATGAGTCAGCCAACACCCAATATCCTGATCGACCGCGCCTACATCGGCGGCGAATGGCGCGATAGCGAGCACCGTTTCGCGGTCACCGACCCGGCCACGGGCGAATGCCTGGCGCAGGTCCCCGACCTGGGCGCCGGCGAGGCACACGATGCCATCGCCGCCGCCGAAGCCGCGTGGCCGCAATGGCGGCGACGCCCCGCCAAGGAGCGCGCCTCCTTGTTGCGCGCCTGGTTCGAGCGTGTCATGGCCCATCGCGAGGCACTGGCGCAACTCATGACCCTGGAACAAGGCAAGCCGCTCGCCGAATCGCGGGGCGAGGTCGCCTACGGGGCGAGCTTCATCGAATACTACGCCGAGGAAGCCAAGCGCATCGCGGGCGAGACCTTGCCCAGCCACGGCGCTGACAAGCGCATTCTCGTCATGCGCGAGCCAATCGGCGTGGTCGCCGCCATTACGCCTTGGAACTTCCCGCTGGCAATGATCACCCGTAAATGTGCCCCGGCCTTGGCGGCCGGCTGCCCGGTGGTGATCAAGCCCGCAGAAGCCACACCGCTGACCGCCCTGGCGTTGGCCAAGCTCGCCGAGGATGCCGGGCTCCCCGCCGGCGTCGTCAACGTGCTTACCGCCGAGAAACCTGCCGAGATAGGCGAGGTACTAACCACCGATCCGCGCGTGCGCAAGGTCTCGTTCACGGGCTCGACAGCGGTCGGCAAGCGCTTGCTGACGCAGTGCGCGGAGACGGTCAAGAAAGCCTCCATGGAACTGGGCGGCAATGCGCCCTTCGTGGTTTTCGACGATGCCGACCTGGATGCCGCCGTGGAGGGCGCCATCGCCTCTAAATTCCGCAATTCCGGGCAGACCTGTGTGTGCACCAACCGTTTTCTGGTGCAGGATGGCGTGTACGATGAGTTCATCGCCAAGTTTGCCGCGCGTATCGAGGCGCTTCAGGTCGGCAACGGACTCGACGAAGATGTAACGCTAGGGCCCCTGATCAACGCCAGCGCACTCGAAAAGGTCGAGGCACACATTGCCGATGCCCGCTCCAAGGGCGCACGCTTGGTATGTGGCGGCAAACCGCACGCGTTGGGCGGTACGTTCTTCCAACCGACCCTGCTCGCCGACGTTACCGACGACATGCATGTCGCCCGCGAAGAGACATTCGGCCCCGTGGCGCCGGTCTTTCGTTTCACCGACGAGGCACAAGCCATCGCCATGGCCAACGCCACCGAATTCGGCCTTGCCGCCTACGTCTATGCGCGCGACTATCGGCGTATATGGCAAGTGATGGAGGGCCTCGAATACGGCATGGTTGCCATCAACGAAGGGCTTCTATCGACCGAGCTGGCGCCTTTCGGCGGCATCAAGGAGTCCGGGCTGGGACGCGAAGGCTCTCACCACGGTCTCGAGGAATATACCGAGCTAAAATACGTCTGCATGGGCGGACTTTGACAAGGAGGCAAGCATGAACAACGCACAGCTCAATGAACTCAAGACACGTTACGTCGCCAGCGGCGCCGCGAGCCCGGCGACCCAGTTTGCCGAACGTGCCGAGAACGCTTTGATCTGGGATGCCGACGGCAATCGCATCATCGACTTCGCCGGCGGTATCGGCGTGCTCAACGTCGGCCACCGTCATCCCAAGGTGGTGCAGGCGGTCAAGGACCAACTCGACAAGGTGATGCACACCTGCCAGACGGTGATGCCCTATGAAGGCTACGTGAAGGTCGCCGAGAAGCTCAGCCAGCTCACCCCGGTACGCGGCCACGGCAAGGTCATGCTCGCCAATTCCGGCGCCGAGGCGCTGGAAAACGCCGTCAAGGTGGCCCGCGCGGCGACAGGACGCGACAACGTCATCTGCTTCACCGGCGGCTATCATGGCCGGACCTTCATGACCATGGCCATGAACGGCAAGGTCGCACCCTACGCCACCGACTTCGGTAGCATGCCGGGTAACGTCTTCCGTGCGCCCTACCCGGTGCCCTATCACGGGGTGAGCGAGGAAGACGCGCTAAATGGCCTGAAGATGACGCTCAAGACCGATGCCAATCCCCGCGATACTGCCGCCATCGTGCTCGAGCCGGTACTCGGTGAAGGCGGCTTCTACGCAGCCTCGCCCAGCTTCCTCGAGGCAGTCCGCGAGATCTGCGACGAGCACGGTATTCTGCTGATAGTCGACGAGGTACAGTCCGGCTTTGGACGCACCGGCAAGCTGTTCGCCATCGAACACAGCGGCGTCGAGCCCGACATCATCACCATGGCCAAGAGCATGGCCGACGGCATGCCAATCTCCGCCGTGGTCGGCACCGACAAGGCCATGGACGCCTCCGGCGGCAATTCGCTGGGCGGCACCTACACCGGCAGCCCGGTCTCCTGCGCCGCGACCCTTGCGGTACTGGAAGTCTTCGAGGAAGAGAAAATCCTCGAGAAGAGCCAGGCGCTGGGCGACAAGCTGGGTGAGCGCTTCGCCAAATGGCAACAGGACTTCGCCTGCGTCGACAATGTCCGCCACCTGGGGGCCATGGCCGCCTTCGACGTGGTCGCCGACAAGGCCAATCACACGCCGGATGCGGAGCTGACCGGGGCACTCTGCAAGAAGGCGCGCGAGAAAGGACTGATTCTGCTGTCCTGCGGTCTCTACGGCAACACCCTACGCTTCTTGATGCCGGTCACCATCGAGGACGATGTACTCCAGGAAGGCCTGGACATCATCGAAGCCTGCCTAAAGGAACTGAGCCACGCGTAAACGACTCGCGCGTGCCAGCATGATACGAAGGGGCGCCATACCGATGGCGCCCCTTCGTCGTTAAGGCCAGTGTATTCGAGCCAAGCAGCAACGTCAGCGCGCCACTTTCTCGGTATGCGACGGCGGCGAAACCAGCCTCGGCAGCAACCAACGCTGCATTGCATTGCGAACGCGCAACACAAACTGCTCCTGAAACATCACGCAGAACAGCACCGTCAGCAAGAGAAACAGCGGATAGAACACCAGTGAGCTGTCACCGGCGGCATCGAAACAGGCACGAAATCCATTCACGCAGAGTGCCGGCTCGCCGGCAATCACTCGCTCGATTCGTGTAAAGATCACGAACAGCGGGACGTGCAGCGCAAACATCGGCAACGACGCCCCACCCAGCCGGCTCGCCAAGCGACGCACACGGCGACTCTCAGGCATACGCCATTGCGTGGCCAGCAGAATCAATGCCAACTGCGCGGGTAGCAACAAGCCATTATGCAGCAGGTAATACCAGGCATGCCCCTGGCCCAGCAACCAGACCGCCACTACGACACAACTCGCCACGAATGCCGCCAGCATCAGGCGCTGCCTGCCGCTCAGCCAGCCACCTGCCGCGCGGTAGCGGGTATACCATACACACAGTAGTATCCCTGCCACGAACTCAGGCAAACGAATCAGCGGATTGCGGTGCATGATTCCCGTTTCGGGCATACCGAAGTCGGTCACGGCGATGACCACCAACGGGGGAATCAGGTATAGCAGATTGTTCAAGATCAAAGCCCGTCCCACGCGGCGGAGCCGAAACAAGCGCGGCGCTATCCACGGGAAGACCAGATAAAAGCCCATCAGCGCCGAAATCGACCAGGACGGAGGATTGAAGGTCAGGTAATAAGGATTCCAGGCATGCAGTAGCCCGACATTGAGCACTAGGTTGAGCGCAAGCTCTCCGTTGCCCATGAAATGTTCCAGGGCCTCCGGGGTCACCTGTCCAAGGTCATTGTTGACGTCGTAGATAACGAAACGCCACGACATCCCGGCGTCTTCCGGTGAAATCGCCAAATATCCAATCAAGGCCGACATGCTGACCGCCAGCACCAATGATCCGATATGTATCGGATACAAGTTCGAGAAGCGTTTGATCCAAAAGCTGCGCGCTGGCTCACGTAGTTGGCGACGCTCATCGAGGTACACATGGGTCAGCAAGAAGCCCGACAACACGAAGAACGTACTCGTCGAGAAGAAGCCTATATCCGTCACGTAATGCGACCAGGCACTGATCGACGGGTAAGTATGCAGAGTGTGGAAGATCACGATATAAAGCCCGAGCACGAAGCGTAACCACTCCAGGCCGATAAAACGTTCCTTCTGGCCCGTCTGTTGTGTCTTGTCCATAAGCGCGCATCTCACAGCAGTCCCGAAGGCACGATACCCACGAAAAGCCCCGACCTCTCAAAGGGCCGGGGCAAGGAATCATTCGTTTTCCATATTCAACGGACACTTTTCAGGGCGTCGGTAATCCACGACGCGCTAGGATTTCCGAAGCTTGGCCACGACCCACAGCAGTACCACGGCACCAATCACGGCCATGATCAACGAGCCGATGATATTGGTCTGCGCAAGTCCCAGTAGACTGAAGAGGAAACCGCCGATCACCGCGCCCACAATGCCGACACCGATATTGCCGAGGATACCGAAGCCGCCACCGCGCATGATCTTGCCTGCAATCCAGCCAGCCAGACCCCCGATGATCAACCACAAGATGATGCTCATTCCTTTATCTCCTTCTCTCCTTGAATGCGACGCGACACGAAAGACGACTCACAGATACCGTTTCCAGCATAGCAGTTAGACCGGCGACGATACCTGCGTAGTCCCTCGTCTCATCCCGGCACCCGCCATGAGACAGGCGTCGGCGTACCGAGTTCGCGCCAGTCCGGGTGTGCGTCGGGCGATGTCCATGCCCAGTGATGCAGCATCGACAGCAGCACGGGATCATCGAGAAAGTTCAACTGGGTCGCCGGCTTCACCTTGATGGGATTTTCGGTGACGACCGCCCTGACCCGTTCTTCTCGACGCCGCCGCAGAAGCGCCGATGCGCCATGTCGGCTCGTGGCCAGTGCACACCCTAGCGCATTGGCCATGGGATCGACGACCACCTGCACGAAGGTCGGCGCCGCCGCCTGCTGGGCGCGCATGCGCTTCAGATGACGCACCATGCGCCGCAGCACACGCGGGGGATGCGTCTCCTCGGGAATACGAAACAGGCGAGCATGCTGACACCAGCGCCCCAGCGACACGCGGCTGGAAAACACCGAAACCGGGATCGACACCATCAAGGCACCCACGATGGGCGCCAGCCACCAGAGAAAGGTCGGCTCCATGTAATACACGCCCACGGCCCACACTGCCCCGATGAGCGTCTGGACGCCATGGTGACGTACAGCATCACCCCACGGCGTATCGCTGTTGTCACGCGACGGAGAGCGCCACTGTATGGCGCGCCCCAGAAGCGCTGTCAGTACGAAGCGTGTATGGAAGAGCATTCGCACCGGCGCCATCAGCATGGAGAACAGCGATTCCAAGACCATGCCCGCACATAGCCGCAAGCTGCCACCGAACTCCTTGGACCCTTGCGCAATGACCAGGATCACGCTGAGAACCTTGGGCAGGAACAACAACGTTGCCGTGGCCGAGAACAAGCCCACCGCCATGGTAGGATTCCATTGCGGCCAGACAGGGAACATCATGCCCGGCTCAGGGAAATACTGTGGCGTACTCAACGTATGCACCGCCAGCAAGGCAGTCGACAAGATCAGGAACAAGCACCACAGAGGCGCCGATATGTACGACATCACTCCGGTTAGGAAGACCGCACGGTGCACGGGATGAATGCCTTTAGCCAGAAACAGGCGAAAGTTCATCAAGTTACCGTGACACCAACGACGATCGCGATTGAGCTCGTCGAGGAGGTTGGGCGGCATTTCCTCGTAACTGCCATCCAGGTTGTAGGCAATCCACACCCCCCATTCCGCTCGGCGCATCAACGCCGCTTCGACGAAATCGTGAGACAGAATTTCCCCGGAAAGCGACCCCTTTCCCGGCAGCGGCGCCAGCATGCAGTGACGCATGAAGGGAGCCAGGCGAAGGATCGCGTTATGCCCCCAGTAATGCGATTCGCCCAATTGCCAGAAATGCAACCCCGCCGTGAATAGCGGTCCATAGACACGCGTCGCGAACTGCTGCATGCGTGCATAGAGATTCAAACGGCCGGAGGCACGCGGCGCGGACTGGATAATCCCTGCCTTGGGATGCGCTTCCATCAACCGCACCAGACGCGTCAAGCAAGCACCACTCATGACGCTGTCAGCATCCAACACCACCATGTAGCGGTAATTGGCACCCCAACGGCGGCAGAAGTCGTCGATATTGCCGCTCTTGCGCTTCATGCGGCGCTGGCGGCGTCGATAGAAGACTCGGTCGAAGGCATCCAGCTCACGACACAACGCCAGCCAGGCATGCGTCTCTGCGATCGCCAGTTCGGGATCGAAGGTATCGCTCAGAATAAACAGGTCAAAGTGGCGTTCCTGGCCGCTATCGCGCAGCGACTCGAGCGTGGCCCGCACACCGGCAAAAACCCGCGCCACATCCTCATTGCAGATGGGCACCACCAGCGCCGTGCGCGCCGTTTCGTCGATCGGCGCATCTTCCTGCACGTCACGGGCATCGATCGCGTAGCGATCGCGGCCGCGCAAAAGCTGGAAGAACCCCATGAGGGCCGTCCAGAATCCCGCCGAGACCCAACAAAACAACAGCACGAAAAGCGCCAAAATGGCGACTTCAAGTGCCTGCTTGCCTTGATAGGGCAACACCGAGCGCATGTATTCCGCCGCCACCAGGCTTTGCCCCACGACCAGGATCAACAAGATCCTGCGTCGCAGCATGCCGACTTTCTGCCAACGCGGTGTCGAGGCAGCGTCCGATTTGGCCTTATGCCGGCGCCGAAAGCCACGATCGATCCACTTCCGCAGGCGTTGCGCATAGCGAACGAATGGATTGGTCGCCCATGACTCCGGCGCAAGGGGCGTGCGCGTTATCGGCGGCGTGGTACAAAGCCGCGTGATGCCTTGCGCGTCAGTCGTCAGCACGGTGGGCGGCGCCAGCGGACGGGCGCTATACGCCAGCGATAAGCGCGCGCCCACCGAGATCGCCGCCGGGTCATACTCCGAGACCTCGCGTTCCCCGAGGCTCGAGTGCAAGGCTTCCAGACCTTGTTCATCGAGGCGACTAGCGAGTAGCTCACGGCGCGCGCCTCGGGAGTCCGTTTCCTGTGCCAAGCACTCGAGATAATCGCCAGTCACTGTATCAACTTGTGTATCAACCATTAGCAGGGAGCCGGTAATACCAGGTTTCCGAAAGCCGCTTATCCCCATCCTTCAGGTAGGCACGAATATCCAGGGGTTGACTGTCATCGCTACGCTTGACGCGCACGAACATCCGCCAACCACTTTCGGCCTCATTGGGAACGACACGGCTTTCGATCAGTTCGCCGTTGTCTCCGACGGAGGCATCGACTTGCATGCTGGCACCGTCCTTGATCGATTCCAGCCCCGGCCCCTTGAAATCGACGATGAACGCTAGCGAACCATCGGTCTCACGCACCAAATTGTCTTTACGTACTTCGCCTTGCGAGCGACGCGTCTGGTCAGCCCAAGATAAGTCGGGGCTATGGAACTTGGCCTCGTGCGTCGTCCAGTACATGCGATAATTGAAGTCGAGTTCATCGCCCGCTTGCGGCGCTTCGTCAGGCTTCCACAAGGTGACGATATTATCGTTGGTCTCGTCTGGCGTGGGTATCTGGATCAATTCGATCTGGCCCTTGCCCCAGTCGCCTTGAGGCTCGATCCACACACTTGGACGACGATCATAGCGATCTTTGAGATCTTCATAATCATGAAAGTCGTGACTGCGCTGCAGCAGTCCAAAACCCTTGAGGGAATCGACATCTTGCTCATCGACCATCAACTTGTCGGGATTGGCGAGCGGGCGCCAGGTCCACTCTTCCTTGCTCGCGTCGGTGCCACCACCCGAATCATGCACCAGCAGGCCATTGGAATCGTGAATCGCCGGCCGATAATTGAGTGAATCGGTGGGCTGTCCCGGGCCATACAAGTACATACTCGTCAGAGGCGCGACCCCCAGTTTTTCCACGGCGTTACGCATGAAAAGCTGCGATGTCACATCGACGACGGTGTCTTCCCCGGGGCGGAGTACGAAACGATAAGCGCCGGCAAGGCTCGGCGAATCAAGCAATGCGAATATCGTCAGATACTGGCTATCGTTGCTTGGCTTGACGACCCAGAACTCACGAAACGCCGGAAATTCCTCACCACTGGGTAACGCCGTGTCGATCGCCAGACCACGACCGGAAGCACCATAGGTCTGATCACGCCCCAAGGTTCGGAAATAACTCGCCCCCTGAAACGCCATGACTTCATTCATGCGATCGGCGTCATTGAGCGCATTGTTAACCTTGAATCCCGCAAACCCGAGGTCCTCGAGATCTTCCTCGGGAATATCCAGATCACCGTAAGCGAAGTCGTCAGGATTGAAGGAAATATCTTCCACTTCACCATCCACCACGGTATGTATCTTTACGGAAGTGTCGTAGTGCATCCCCTCATGAAAGAAAGCAAGATTGAAGGGGAGGTCGTCGTCTTCCCACAGCGCGTGACCATCTTTGGTGTGAATCTTGGCGTAGTCCGAGTACTCCAGGTTGCTCAGCGATTCCGGCAAGCTTGTTCCCGGTGACTGGTACCCTTGCTCGGAAAGTTGCTCGGCCTTCTTGACCACATCCTCGAAGCCAAAGGCAAAACACGCCTGCGCCGCGAAGGCTAACCATACGCCCAGCATGCCCGCGAGAGGGCGCTTACAACGACGCGAGGACATTGCCGTCAAAAAATGTCGATTCGGTACACTCACATTACTACTCCCTTGCGGCATTTCAGGGGCAAGTCACCCCTTTACGTCACATTCTTCGGCTGAACACACTAGAGTGTATGCAATACACCCAACACAGATGAAAGTTTCAGAGGCGACGCAGATTGATGAGACGAGAAGACCTCCATGCTCCCGATACAAGAGCTTAGCATCACGCAGGGCATGAAGGGAGCCCACCAGCCGCGTTGTCGTCACATTGCGTTCATCCACGCTTTCTCCACACCAACGAAGGGAACCTGATGCCGTTACCGTCAATTCCGACTCCCTCACGCACGTCGAGACCCGATTGCTGGCAATGGATGGGAGCCTTCATTGGTCTTGTGCTGGCCACTTATCCGATCGTGGCCGCCGATCGCCTCTATCGCGACGATATCTGGCGCAGCATGCATGGCGAACCTGGCTGGACCTCGAATGCGCGCCCTCTTGCCGATGTCGTCATGCTCGCGCTCAATCAGGGCTCGCGTGTCGTCGAGCTGGCTCCACTTCCTTTATGGCTGGGATTGGCCAGCGTCGCGACCATGCTCGTTGCGCTACGTCAGGCCTTTGTAGAATTTAGCGACGGCCATGCCTGGCTTGCGATGATGCTGTTGGTGCTGCAACCCTTCTTCTTGCAGAACCTTTCCTATCAGTTCGATGCTTTGCCCATGGCGCTTGCCGTCAGTTGCGCCGGTCTAGCCCTCGCTGTCGGCCTAAAAGCGTCACCAGGCAAGGGCATCATGCTATCAGTCATCGGCTTATTCACCAGTCTATGCTTCTACCAGGCGGCCGTGAGCGTTTACTTCGTATTACTCGCGTTTCATATGCTGCTCCACCTGGCCACTCATGGCACGCTGCAATGGCGACGCCATGCCGGCGTACTAGCCGCTGGCGCTGTCACGCTCCTAGGGTACAAGATAATCTCGGGTTGGTGGCTGGCTGGCGGTTATAGCCTGTCACATAGCCAGATAGCCGCTCCAGCGACATTGCCCATGCATATCTTGGACAACACCCTGACCTTCTGGCGCTATGCGGCCAGGACACTCGCTGGCGCGCCTGGATGGGGCCTATCAGCCACGGCCCTGATCGCACTGACCGGTCTGATCCTGGGCACCCTCCGTCCTGCACAGGCCAAGCGCCCCCTTGCATGTCCATGGCGGCTCTTGCTTATGTTGGTCATCTTGCTGCTGCTACCGCTTGGCGCGCTGGGTATCATGGCGGCGCTGGAAGACCCTCTCTGGCGTCCGCGCACCTTCATCGGGTTCGGCGCCTTGTGCGCCGGCTCACTGTTCTGTGCAGTGGCTACTTGTGAGCACTACGGATGGCGCCGCTTAGGCGTGTCAATCCTCATTCTCGTGCTGGGAGGCGCCACGGTAATCGCCTATGCCTATGGCAATGCTCAGGGCAGCCAGCAAGCGTTCGAGGAAAGCGTGTCGCGCCAGCTGGTCGACGACCTGCGACGACTCGAGGCGAAAGGTCCCCTCGTCGTCTTCGGCACTCTCCCGCTCAGTAACAGCGCCGACAACACCGTGCATGCATTCCCCGTACTCAAGAAGCTCATGGGGAGCTATCTCGACAATGACTACTGGTGGGGGTATCAAAACCTCTACCGCCTGGGCTTACCCCAACGTTACGAGTTCAATGGCGATCAGGCGCTGCGCGACGCTTTCGCCAACCACTGCACCGCCCTCGAGCCTCTTCTCGAACGTGGCTGGTACACGCTGTACCAATGGCAAGACGCAATCTTCGTGTCCCTGGACGGAGCCTGTCGCCAGGAGACTCGCGACTCATGAGTCGAATTACACAGACATTGCTTGAGCAATGTCAGACAAATGGAGGATGGTAGTTTACTGTTCGCCGGCTAAAATTCGTCCTCACGATGTAATGTTATCGACGCGCCCGTGCGCGTGAAGACTGACGATATGCCAAGTGCATGTCGACGGCCTTCAATCGACACGGCCATGATCCATGAAAGTCCAAGGATGCCCATTCCATGCATGCCCTGACGCTGATCTCGTTTTTGTTCTTCACGGGACTCGTCGCACTGATCACCTGGCTGATCACGCGCCGAGACGACCTACGCAGCACCCGCGGCTATTTCTTGGCCGGCCGTAGCCTGACCTTTCCGCTGATCGCCGGCTCACTGTTGATGACCAACCTCTCCACCGAACAAATGGTGGGGCTCAACGGCTCCGCCTTCACCGATGGCCTGAGTGTCATGGCATGGGAGGTCGTTGCGGTCGTTGCCCTGGTGCTGCTGGCACTCTTCTTTCTGCCCCGCTTCCTGCGTAGCGGGATCGCAACGGTGCCGCAATTGCTGGAGATCCGCTTCGATCACGGCACGCAGTTGATCTGTAACATCATCTTCCTGATCGCCTATGCGGTGATCCTGCTTCCTATCGTGCTGTACTCAGGGGCGATCGGCTTGCAAGGTATGCTCGACCTCCCGGGCCTGACAGGCATCGAATCGAGCAGCTTCCTGCTGTGGGCGACCGTATGGATCGTGGGCCTGATCGGCGCCGTGTATGCGCTCTTCGGGGGGCTGCGGACGGTGGCCGTCTCCGATACACTCAATGGGGTCGGGCTTCTCATCGGCGGCCTCTTGATCGTGTTCTTCGCGCTCAATGCCGTCAGCGATGGCGGAGGCATCCTGGCCGGCTGGGATATCCTCAACGAACAACACCCCGAAATGTTCAATTCGATGGGGCGCGAGGATCAGGCCGTACCGTTCGCCACGCTTTTCACCGGCGTCTTCCTGATCAACCTGTTCTACTGGACCACCAACCAGCAGATCATTCAGCGCACCTTCGGTGCCAAGACCCTTGCCGAAGGCCAGAAAGGCGTTCTGTTGACCGGTTTCTTCAAGCTCCTCGGACCTCTGTACCTCGTACTTCCGGGCATCATCGCGTACCACATGTATGCCGACCAGGGCGTCAAGGCCGATGAAGCCTACGGCCACCTGGTATTCGACGTCCTGCCTCCTTACCTGACCGGCTTTTTCGCTGCCGTGATGGTCGGCGCCATCTTGTCGTCGTTCAACTCGGCGCTCAACAGCACCACGACGCTGTTTAGCCTGGGCATCTACAAAGGCGTCATCAAGAAAGATGCAACGGAAGCGCAGGTGGTTAAATCAGGTAAGATCTTCGGCTGGATCATGGCCATTGCCGCCATGGTCATCGCGCCGCTTCTCGCGGGTCAGGAAAGCCTGTTCGGCTACTTGCAGACGATGAACGCCATTTACTTCATTCCCATCCTGGCCGTGGTCCTAGTGGGGCTGCTCACCAAGCGCGTTCCCGCGATTGCCGCCAAGATAGTCTTGGTCGCAGGCTGCTTGTTGATAGCCGCAGGGTATTTCATACCGCCCTTCAACAAGATTCTCGACGTCACGAGTCAGTACCATTTCGTCGCAGGCGTCTTCGTGCTGCTGATCGCCATCATGCTGATCATCGGCAAGGTCTGCCCACGCGAAACCAAGTGGGTGCACCAGGATGCGGGTGAAGTCGATCTGACGCCCTGGAAAGGCGCCTGGCCCGTCGGCTTGGTGCTCGTCCTGTGCGTCATTGCCATCTATGCTGCATTTGCCGGCTAGACGATCCGGCATCACGCATGACGCAAAAGGCCCGCGCCGTTGATGAGCGCGGGCCTTTTCATGGCCGAGGGACAACAGCATCCTCCAAAACGTAGCGCCGTCATGAAAACGCCCGATCGGTATTGAAGCCGATCGAGCGCCACTCACATGAGGCTGACCAACGCCCCAGGTCTAGTCAGAGAACGGGTTGCGCAGCACGATGGTCTCGTTGCGATCAGGCCCCGTCGAAATGATATCGATCGGCACTCCCGTCTGTTCCTCGAGAAAGCTGATATAAGCGCGTGCATTATTGGGCAGGTCCTCGATGCGCTTGATCCCCAACGTCGACTCACTCCAGCCGGGTAGGTCCTGATAAAGCGGTTCGATGACCTCATAGCCTTCGGAGTCGACGGGGTTATCGATAGTGGCGCCATCCTTGCTGCGATACCCCACGCAAACCCGAATGTTTTCCAGGCCATCGAGCACATCTAGCTTGGTCAGACAGAGCCCGGAGACCGAATTGATCTGTACCGCGTGGCGTAGCGCTACGGCATCGAACCAGCCACAGCGTCGCGCGCGGCCCGTCGTGGCACCGAACTCATGACCTTTCTCCGCCAAGTGGCGGCCGAATTCGTCGAAGATCTCGGTGGGAAACGGCCCCGACCCGACACGCGTGGTGTAGGCCTTGGTAATCCCCAGCACGTAATCAAGATATAGCGGTCCTACGCCCGAGCCCGTCGCCGTACCGCCTGCCGTGGTATTGGAGCTGGTCACATACGGGTAAGTGCCGTGGTCGATATCCAGCAACGACCCCTGTGCCCCTTCGAACAGGATATTGTCGCCGTCCTTACGCATCCGATGTACCAGCGACACGGTATCGCAGACCATCGGGCGCAGTTCCTCGGCCATTGCCATTGCCTGGTCGAGTACCTGCTGAAAGTCCACCGGTGGCTCGTTGTGATACTGCGTCAACACAAAATTGTGGTAGTCGAGCACCTCACCCAGCTTCGACGCGAAACGCTCGCGGTGCAGGATATCGCCGAGACGCAGCCCACGCCGCGCGACCTTGTCCTCGTAGGCCGGCCCGATTCCTCGGCCGGTCGTGCCGATCTTGGCAACACCACGCGCTTTTTCGCGCGCCTGATCGAGACGCACGTGATACGGCAGAATCAGCGGGCAGGCTGGCGACAGACGCAGGCGCTCACGCGCCGGAACGCCCTTGGCTTCCAGCTCGCGGATTTCTTCCATCAGCGCTTCCGGCGAAAGCACTACCCCATTGCCGATCACACAGGTTTTATCGGCACGCAACACCCCGGAGGGGATCAGGTGCAGGACGGTTTTCTCGCCATCGATCACAAGCGTATGGCCGGCATTGTGTCCTCCCTGAAAGCGGACCACCGTGGCGGCGGATTCCGTCAACAGGTCGACAACCTTGCCCTTGCCTTCGTCACCCCACTGGGTGCCCAATACGACTACGTTCTTGCCCATTGCTTTCGTCTCTCGATCAAAGGATCCGCCGATTTACGCGAGCGGTTCGACCCGCCATTCGCCGTTGGTTTCCACTAGCTGCCGATCACAACGCTGTTCACGAGGCCCCACACGCTGCCCTGGCAATGCCTGAATGACGCGCTCACCAGCGGCACGCAGATGCGCAACAGCCTGGGTGAGCGTGGCACGATCATCGGCAGGCGCCCAGATGGCATCACCGCGCGGGCCGCTCTCGGTGAGCGAGGCCAACAGCTTGAGATCCATGGAAAACCCCGTCGCCGGGCGCGCCCGACCGAAGGCGCGTCCTGTGTCGTCGTAGCGACCACCCTTGGCCAAGGCCTGACCGTAACCCGGCACATAAGCCGCAAACACCATCCCCGTGTGGTATTGATACCCGCGTAACTCGGCCAGGTCGATATACACCTCGGCCTGTAGATGATTGTCCGTGACAGCACGGCACAACGCCTGAAGCTCATCCAGTGCCGCCGCGACTGCAGGAGGTGCCCCCGCAAAGACCTCGCGGGCCTGGTCAAGCATTTCCTGGCCCCCGTAAAGACGCGGCAATGTTTGCAGCATCTCGGCCAGCGCGGGGTCACGCACATCCCGCGCGACCAAGGCATCGACGTCGTTGAAGGCCTTGCGCTCGATGGCTTCGAAAAGCGCATACTCGCTTTCCGCATTCAATGCCGACGCGTGCACCAAGGCACGATAGATACCGATATGGCTGAGCGCCAGGTGAGTCTCGCCCGCCCCAGCGACTTCCAGCCCCGTGAGCGCCAGCCGCAAGACCTCAATATCTGCATCCAACCCCGCATGGCCGAAAAGCTCCACCCCCACCTGAGTCGGGCTGCGCCCTCCCTGGTGTTGATCGGCCTTGGCACGCAACACGGTCGAGCAATAGCAAAGTCGTGCCGGCCCATTGCGCTTCAATGAATGCGCATCCATACGCGCCACCTGCGGCGTCACATCCGCGCTGGCGCCCATCATCCGTCCGGAGAGCTGGTCGGTCAGCTTGAACGTCTGCAGATCGAGATCGGTCCCCGTGCCAGTCAAAAGCGAATCGAGAAACTCGACCGTCGGAGGAATCACCAGGTCATAGCCCCAGCGATCATAGAGATCGAGCAACGCACGACGCAGTTGTTCCATGCGCGTCGCCTGAGGCGGAAGTACTTCATCCATGCCGTCGGGAAGCAGCCAGCGGTCAGCGATGGTCATTTTTCGGTCCTGCCAGAAATGAGTGGCGTATTGGCATCGTCGGCTGAGGGCGAGACGACACGAACGCTGACACGTCATGTCGGAGTCGCATACCGAACCCGTCGCGAATTGCCGTAGAGGCATCCATATCCGCTGACAGGCCACAAAAAAACCGGGCAACGCCCGGTGTCAAGAGTCTATCACGTTTGGCCTCCGGATGTACCCCGGACGGATGTACCCCGGACGGATGTACCCCGAACAGCAGTTCCCCCGGAGGCCAGATCGTGACTTATTCGCCGTTGCTACTCGCCTCGCCGTTCGGCGACCGGAAATAACGGAAGAACTCGCTATCCGGACTCAACAACAACATATCGTCGCCCTTGTCGAAGCTGTTCCGATACGCCTGCAGGGAACGATAGAATTCAAAGAAGTCTTCATCCTGCTGATAAGCATTGGCGTAGATCTCTGCCGCCTTGGCATCGCCTTCACCACGCAGTGTCTCGGCCTTCTGGCGAGCGTTAGCTAGCGTCACCTTACGCTCACGATCGGCGCGGGCGCGAATACGCTCAGCCTGCTCCTGCCCCTGGGCACGATACTGACGCGCTTCGGCATTACGCTCGGTGCGCATGCGTTGGAAAACTGCCTGCTGCACTTCCTGAGGCAATTCGACACGCTTGAGGCGAACATCCAATATCGAGATACCCACTTCCTCGCGCAGTCGTTTATCCAACTTCTGCTGAGGCTCTTCGAGCATCTCGTTGCGTTCTTCGCTGATGATCTTGTCCACTTCGCGGCTACCGAAGGCATTGCGCAAGCTTTCATCGACGCGCGGTGCAATGAGGTCCTCGGCACGCGATACCTCACCTCGTGTGGACTGATAATACAGGCTGGGATCGACGACCTGCCACTTGACGTAGGAGTCGACGATCAAGGCATTGCGACGTGCTGTCAGGAAGCGACTTTCGGTGCTTTCCAGCATCTGCACGCGCGCATCGAAGAAGCGCACGGTGTTGAGCACCGGCCACTTCACATGCAGGCCAGGTTCGATATCGGCCTGTACTACCTCACCGAAGCGTAACTTGATGGCACGCTGTTTCTCCGTCACCACATACAGGCTGGAACTGGCGATCCAGGCTCCTACGGCCAGCAATGCGACGATACCCAAGGCACGATTGTTGACCATGATTAACGACCCTCCCGCGAAATTCCGCTCGACTGGCGCTGACCACTGCTATTGTCGCTACCAGAAAGTGGTTCGTTTTGAACCTGCTGGGAGACCGACTCAAGTTCACGTATATCTGGCGAGTCAGCGTCGCTACCGCTACCACTACCGTCGGCGCGAGGCTTACCCAGCTGATCGAGCGGTAGATAAATCATCGAGTTGTTCTGAGAACCAACATCGATCAATGCCTTGCGGTTGTTACCCAACACCTCGCTCACCGTATCCAGGTAGAGACGTTGACGTGTCACGTCCGGCGCCTGCTGGTATTCGCCCAATACGGCCAGGAAGCGGCTGGTCTCACCTTCGGCATCCGATACCACGGTATTACGATAACCAGTGGCTTCCTCGATAAAGCGCTGCGCTTCCCCTTCGGTGCGGGGCTGCAGAGCGTTCTCGTAGGCCCGAGCTTCGTTGATCAAGCGCTGGCGATCTTCTCGTGAGCGAATCACGTCATCCACGGCATCTTGAACCTGCTCCGGTGCCTGAGTGCTTTCCAAGTTGACGGTCTGCAAACGTAACCCTAGCCCATAGGCATCCAGCGATTCCTGAAGCCGCTTGGCAACCTCGGGACCAAGCTCCTCACGACCACTGAGCAACGAATCCGGGACCGGCGGCGTCATGGTGACCACCGGCAATTCGCTGGGATCCTCCACGGTTTCCGGCATATCCGGCACCTGACCGTCTTCATCAATCTGTTTGACTTCTTTGACCTCAGTGGTACTGGTCAATACGTTCTGCATGCCACTCGCACCCACGACATGACGCAACGTAGAGTCGAGCGCGTTGTGCAGACTCTGTTCGGGATCACGCACGTTCAGAACATAATCGCGAGGATTGGCGACCTGATACTGAGCGGAGAGACGCACCGTCACGATATTGGTGTCGCTCGTCAGCATCGAGGCATCCTGCCGGAACGAACGCACCTCAGTAACGTTCACCCTCGTCACTTGATCGACGAAAGTCGGGCTCCAGTGCAGACCGGGATTCACCGTATCGTGATACTTGCCGAAGCGCAGCACCACACCGCGTTCAGACTGATCGATCACATAGAAGCCGGACCCGGCCCAGATGACCAATACGATGATCACCAGCACACCCGGCAGTATGAAGGGATTCCCCTTGCCGCCCGATCCACCGTTGTTGCCATCGCTGCCACGCTTGCCGCGCTTACCCATCAAGCGCCTAAGCTTGTCCTGAAACTTCTTCAGCACCTCGTCGAGATCCGGTGGACCTTGGTTGTTACCACCATTGCCCCCACCGTTACCGCTGCCGCGACGGCCACCGCCGCCGCTCCACGGGTCCTGCTGATTTCCACCACCAGGCTCGTTCCAAGCCATACGTTTTCTCCACTGCATTGATTGCGATGCATCTCGCCAGGGACACCAGTGACGGGCACTGTCAATGGCGCTCCCATTCCGGGCGATCGAGGACTCCCGGCGGCAAATAATGTGCTGCCTTCTCGCCGAGACGGGCCATCAACTGAAAGAAATCGCGTCTGGGCAGACGGATATCCAGCAGGATTCGGCCCTGCTCGTCAAATTGTTCTTGCTGCACGGCATTCAACGCATGCAGCGATGCCCGCAATCTTCCCTGATCGGGCTCCAGCGTCAGACTCGTCTCGAGTAGCTCTCCAGCCAGCAGCTCGCCGAGTGCTTGATGCAGCAACTCAAAGCCACGTGCATCACGCGCCGATAGCCACACGATCTGCGGACGCCCGTGTCCGTCACGCTCAAGACGTGGGGCGCTGTCCAATATGTCGATCTTGTTCATGACCAGCAGCTGCGGCACCTCGGAGGCCCCGATTTCTTCGAGCACTTCATCGACCTGCGCCGCGTTGAAATCGCGATCCGGATCAGCCGCATCGATGATATGTACCAACAACGAGGCTTCTGTCGCTTCTTGCAAGGTGGCACGGAATGCCTCCACAAGCTTGTGCGGCAGATGGCGGATGAAACCCACGGTATCAGCCATGACCACCGGCCCGACATCTTCTACATCGATACGACGCAGCGTCGGGTCGAGCGTGGCGAAAAGCTGGTCGGCGGCGTACACATCTGACTGGGTCAAGCCATTGAAAAGCGTCGACTTGCCGGCATTGGTATAACCCACCAGGGAAACGCTGGGGATCTCAGCACGCGCCCGCGCACGGCGATTCTGATCGCGCTGTGTGCGAACTTTCTCCAACCGCTTGTGAATCGCCTTGATACGCCCACCCAACAAGCGGCGGTCGGTCTCGAGCTGCGTTTCCCCCGGGCCGCGCAATCCGATCCCGCCCCTCTGGCGCTCCAGGTGGGTCCAGCCACGCACCAGGCGCGTCGACATGTACTCCAGCTGTGCCAACTCGACCTGAAGCTTACCTTCATGCGTACGCGCGCGTTGCGCGAATATATCCAGAATCAAACCTATGCGATCCAGCACGCGACTTTTCAGGGCGCGCTCCAGATTGCGCTCCTGCGAAGGCGACAAGGCATGGTTGAACATGACGACTTCGGCGCCGTGCAGTTCGCGTATCTCGCGAATCTCCTCCAGCTTGCCGCTGCCGATAAATGTCTTGGGATCGGGGCGACGCCGGCTACCCTCGATGAGGGTCGCCGGTGTCACACCCGAGGAACGCACCAGCTCCAGGAATTCTCCCGGGTCTTCACGCTCCTGTTCGTCGTGGAAATCCACATGGACGAGAACCGCCGTTTCACCGGCGTCGGGACGTTCGAAAAACAATCAGCGCCTCTCGATCAAACGTCTTCTTCCGCCGGAGCATTCGGATCCTGGACGGGAAGACGCACGCTGCGGGATGGCACGACAGTGGAAATGGCGTGCTTGTACACCATCTGGCTGACGGTATTGCGCAGCAGGATGACGAATTGATCGAAAGACTCGACCTGCCCCTGCAATTTAATACCGTTCACCAAAAAGATGGAGACCGGAATGCGCTCCTTGCGCAGAATGTTCAAGTACGGATCTTGAAGGGACTGTCCTTTGGACATTTTGCTCTCCCTAACTTCTCGCTGTGGTTTATGGTCGTTTTCGAAGGGTCACAGCCGCCATTCGCGTTGCCACCGCCGTTCGCGGCGCTACTCGCCAGGCGTTGTCGTGACCGGTCATCTTACGCTAAGTGCCGCTTCCGCGCACGATTTTCAATACCTGCTCGTGAATATCGCTTGACTCGCTATCGACCCACCGCACGCCCTGCCAATTGCGCAGCCAGGTCAACTGGCGCTTGGCGAGTTGCCGCGTCGCTGCCATGCCTCGTTCGCGCATCGTGATCTCATCGGTCTCACCATCCAGATGCTCCCACATCTGACGGTAGCCGACACAGCGAATTGCGGGGAACCCGCGATGCAAATCGCCACGCGCCCTGAGAGCGGCGACTTCCTCGCGGAAACCTCCCGCCAACATGCCTTCGAAGCGCTGCGCGATACGTTCATGCAGCACCCGGCGTTCGGTAGGCGCCAGCGCTATGGACACGAGACGCCAGGGAAAGGTTTCACGGGGCTGCTCGGCCCAGAGTTCGCCTAGTGCCCGACCGGTGAGGCGATATACCTCTAGCGCCCGCAACAGGCGCTGCCGGTTGTGCGGGTGGATAGCGCTTGCGGCAATCGGGTCGACCTGCGCGAGCTCTGCATGCAGCACCTCCAGCCCTTCGCGCTCGGCACGCAGGGCCAGCTCATCACGCAACGCAACGTCGCGAGCAGGCAGTTCCGCTACGCCATCGATCAAACGCTTGATGTACATCATGGTGCCACCCACGAGGATGGGTATACGCCCCTGCGACGAGATGTCGCGCATTTCAGCCAAGGCGTCCTCGCGGAATTCAGCGGCGGAGTACGTGTCGGCGGGATCGCGAATGTCGATCAGACGATGCGGTGCACGCTCCAACTCCTCCGCCGAAGGTTTCGCGGTACCGATGTCCATGCCGCGATAGATCATCGCCGAGTCGACACTGATCAGTTCGCCACCCAGGCGCTCGCGCAAGGCGATGGCCGAATCGGTCTTGCCGGCCGCCGTCGGGCCCATCAAGAGGATGGCCAGTGGCCGCGTATCGTTCATCGAAAATCCTGAAAACGGTCAATGACCACTTACTGGCCACGAAGGAAGAGCTTATCGAGCTCGTGCATCGACATCTCGGTCCAGGTCGGTCGCCCATGATTGCACTGCCCGCTACGCTCAGTACGTTCCATGTCGCGTAGCAAGGCATTCATCTCGGGCACTGTCAGCCGGCGATTGGCCCGCACGCTGCCATGGCAAGACATGCTAGCAAGCAATTCATTGATATGCGCTTCGACTCTGTCCGACTGCCCGAAACGCTCAAGATCACCCAGCATGCCATGAATCAGCGATTCGACATCGGCATCGTCGAGCAGCACAGGCACCCGGCGCACGAGGAGTGTTTCCGGGCCGGCGACGTCCAGCTCCACGCCCAGGCGCTCGAACGTCTCATGCTCGCGCTCGGCGGTTTCCACCTCGCGCGTGCTGACCGCCAGCGATATCGGCACCAGCAGCGGCTGTGTCTGCAACTGCCCCAGGGCCTGCCCATCACCATGCACTTGTTGCTTCATGCGCTCGTAGGTAATGCGCTCGTGCGCGGCATGCATGTCGACCACGACCAGTCCACGTGCAGTCTGCGAGAGGATATAGACACCATGCAACTGCGCCACCGCATACCCCAATGGCGGTGCTTGGGTCGCATCGGCCTCGGGCATCACCCGCGCCTGGACGTCGGGCTCATGTGTCGCCGGCACCTCGGGCTCGGTGCGCTGCGACTGCGGCGTCAGCAGCTGTTCTTCATGCTCGGGATGCAGTGCCTGGTAACCGGCCATGAACTCGCGCACGCGATGGGCCGCGGGACGTTCCTGATCGGCGCCGAGCGCCATGCCCTGCTGTTGCCAGCGCGGCTGCTCGTCGACCGCAGCCGCCGATGCTCCCGATGCCGGCGCTTCGGCTCCAGCGCTCGCGGTGACCGCGCCTGGCGAAGTAGTCGCGTCTGGCGAGGCGGCCTCGTTGGGACGAACATCGGCCAGCGCACGGTGCAGGCTCGAAAACAGGAAATCGTGCACCAAGCGCCCATCACGAAAGCGGACTTCATGCTTGGTGGGATGCACGTTGACATCGACCACGTGCGGATCGAGCTCCAGATAGAGCACGAAAACCGGGTGACGACCGTGAAACAGCACATCGCGATAGGCCTGACGCACGGCATGAGCGACCAGACGATCACGCACCACGCGGCCATTGACGAAGAAGTACTGCTGGTCCGCCTGCGCCCGGGAATGCGTCGGCAGCCCGACCCAGCCCCACAGGCGCAAACCAGTCGCCTCGATATCCACATGCAAAGCATTCTCGAGGAAATTGCGACCCAGTAACGCCCCGACGCGCTTCTCCATCGCCGCCGGCTCATCGCCCGCTCGCAACTGATGCACGACCTTCTGATTGTGGCGCAGCACCCAGGCGATATCGTAGCGTGATAGCACCAGCCGCCGAAACGTCTCTTCGACATGGCCGAACTCTGTCTTCTCGGTACGCAGAAACTTGCGGCGCGCAGGGGTGTTGAAGAACAGGTCGCGCACCACGACCGAGCTACCACGCGGATGTGGCGCAGGACTTACCCGGGGCTCCATCTGGCGACCTTCGGCGACCACGCGCCAACCCTCGCTCGTCTCATCCTGCGTATTGGACACCAACTCGAGCCGCGAGACCGAGCTGATCGAGGCCAGTGCCTCGCCGCGAAAGCCGAGGCTATCCACGCCTTCGAGATCGTCCAGTGAGGCGATTTTGCTGGTGGCATGCCGCGACAGCGCCAGCGGTAGATCTTCCTCGGCGATGCCCCGCCCATCGTCACGCACCCGAATCAAGCGAGCGCCGCCGGCCTCGAGATCAATTTCGATGCGCTGGCTGCCGGCATCGATGGCGTTCTCGGCCAGCTCTTTCAATACCGAAGCCGGTCGCTCGACGACCTCGCCGGCCGCAATCTGGTTGGAGAGCCGGGGGTCAAGGATATGAATGCGTCGGGATTCAGTCATAATCACCATTATGCCTCGCGCATAGGAGGCACGTCATGTCCACGCTCACGAATGAGGTATCTTCAACACTTGACCCACGCGCAGGATATCGCCGCTAAGATCATTGGCCCGCTTGAGAGCCAACATCGTCACATCATGACGTGCCGCCACCTGAGACAAGGTATCGCCCTTTTGCACGCGATATTCGCCGGGCCCACCGCCACGCCCTTGGTCACGCTGCCAGGCCAACAGGCTGCTGGGCGGTGGATGGTGGCGAAAATGCGCGATGATGCCATCGCCGATGGCATCCGCAACCTGCTCTTGAAACGCCGACGAGCGCAGCTTCTTTTCTTCGCTTGGATTGGAGATAAACCCGGTTTCGACCAGCAATGACGGGATATCAGGTGATTTTAGCACCACGAAGCCCGCCTGCTCGACTTGCGAGCGATGCAGATGATTGATACGCCCCAGTTTATCGAGCACCTGTCCGCCGACACTTAGTGAGTCATTCATCGTCGCGGTCATGGTCAAGTCGAGCAATACACCGCGCAGCACCTCGTCCTTGTCAGATAGATCGAGATTACCATCGACACCGCCAATCAGGTCGGAACGGTTTTCTGTCTCGGCCAGCCACCGCGCACTCTCCGAGGTAGCCCCATTCTTGGACAACGCATAGACGGAGCTGCCAGTGGGCCCTCGGCTCTTGACGGCATCAGCGTGCACCGAGACGAAGAAATCGGCTTTCTGCTCGCGTGCCAGCAACGTCCTCTTGCGAAGGCCCACATAGTAATCGCTGTCGCGTGTCAAGAAGGCCTTGAAGCCTGGCGTGGCATCAAAGTGTGCCTTGACCTTGCGTGCAATGGCCAATACGACATCCTTCTCGCGTGTGCCGCTCGGCCCGGTCGCGCCCGGGTCTTCGCCCCCGTGACCGGGATCAACGGCCACGATGATATCGCGCTTGGGATGAGGTTTCGCCTGGCTGTCGCGCTTGGCCAACGCCGCGCTCGGCGACCTCCCTTCGGCCTCGGCCTGCCTCAGCTCTCGCTCGGCATCCATCTCCTGGTCGCGGATCATGGCCGCAATGGGATCGACGGGCTCGTCCAGCGCGCCCTCGCCCGGGTAGTCGAGATCGACCACGAGGCGATAGCCATACTGATCGGTGGGCGGCAACAAGAAGTGGTGGGGCTCTATCTTCCGATTGAGATCGAAGACCACACGCAGGTCATCGCCATTGCGCCTCCCGGTGCGCAACGCATCTATCGCACTGTCTCCCGGATCGACATCGTCCGGGTCGAAGGCCAGTTGCGTATCTTTCAAATCAACGACCAGTCGGCGTGGACCGTCGAGCTTGAACACGGAGCTTTCCACTTCGTCAGACAAATCGAAGACCACGCGCACATGATCGGGCGCCGCCCAGAGACGGATATTGTCGACGTCGGCGGCCTGCGCAGGCACCACATGCCATATCGCGAGCATCATCAGCACGACAAGGCTGATGAGATGCCGGGCGGCATTCACATGGCATCGCGTCTGCCAGGGCTTTTCATAAAACGGCATCAAGCGTCGTCTTCCTTGTCCTGACGAGTGGCGTTTAGTGCGGCGGTGACGGCCTGGCCATGCGAGGTAAGCCCTTCGAGCGTGACGTGGCGGCCTTCGCCTTCCAGGGCCAGGCGTACCACGAGATCGGCCCGAGGCAGCCATCCAGCGCCTCGGGAAGGCCATTCGATGAGGCTCAAGCCGTCCTCACCAAGCATATCGCGTGCGCCCATGAATTCGAGCTCTTCGGGATCGCCCAATCGGTAGAGATCGAAATGATAGAGACAACGCCCGTCCAGCATGTATGGCTCTACCAATGTATAAGTGGGGCTCTTGACGGCCCCCTCGTGGCCATAAGCACGCAAGATGCCGCGCGTCAGCGTCGTCTTGCCGGCACCCAGCTCACCCTCGAGGTGTACTTGGCCGTGACCATTCAGGGCATGCCCTAGCGCTTCACCGAAAGCGACATGAGCTGTTTCGTTGGGCAGAAAGCGTTGCATCTATCGTGGTATCTCGCGTTATCGCTGGGCATCAAAGGGGCGTGGATTGGCAATCGCGCGCACATAGGATGCCAGATCCGTGGCAACCAGACCACGCTCGCCCCCATCTTGCGCCGCCGCATCAGCGGCCAGGGCATGCAGCAGAACACCATGCCGCGCCGCTTCGCCCGATGTATGGCCCTGTGCCAACAACGCCCCGACGATCCCGGCGAGCACATCGCCCATTCCGCCACTCGCCATCCCGGGATTACCGTACGGACACACGGCGATGCCGTTCGCGTCGGCGACCAGGGTACCCGCCCCCTTGAGCACCACACTCCCGCCATAGCGCTCATGCAACGCCAATGCCGCCGCACGCCGGTCGGCCTGAATCTCGGCGCCGGACACTCCCAGCAAACGTGCGGCTTCACCGGGATGCGGGGTCAGTACCCAGTCATCTCGGCGTTTGGTCGCTTCTTCGGCCAACCAGTTGAGTGCATCAGCGTCGAGCACGCTGGGTACGCCTGCGGCGAGCGCCGCTTGCCACAGTGCGTGCCCCCAAGCCTGACGCCCGAGACCCGGTCCGACCACCAAGGCATTGGCTTGGTCGAGCAGCTCGCGGATATCTTCGGCCTTTTCCACGCCACGCGCCATGACCTCCGGGCTGCGCACCAGGCTTGCCGCAACATGCGAGGTATCGGTCGCCAAACTGACCTTTCCCGCCCCGCTACGCAGCGCGGCCTCGCTGGCCATCAACGCCGCGCCCCCAAAACCGGCGCTACCGCCGATCATCAGCACATGCCCCAAGTCGCCCTTGTGGCTACCTCGTGGCCGAGGCGGGAAAGCCTGTTGCAGCATGTCGGCCGCCTGTAGCTCGCCCAGTGGCACGAGATCATCATGTCCTTGAGGCGTTATTCCAAGCGTCTCGACATGCAGCTCGCCGACATGATCCGCGCTAGCGCCAGTATGCAAGCCAAATTTATCGGCGATGAAGGTGACGGTCAGACTGGCTTTTACCGCCACACCACCGATACTCCCGGTCTGTGCCGATAGCCCCGAAGGCACATCCACCGCTAGTACCGGACGTGGCGATGCATTGAGCGTCTCGATGGCACTACGCAGCGGTTCGCGTACCTCACCGGTCGCGCCGGTTCCCAATAGCGCGTCGATCACAACATCGCCGTTGATCACCGTCTCGGGCCGCCATTCGATGACATCCAGCCCCGCCTGCCAGGCCATTTCGTAAGCACGCGCCGCGTCGCCGCTCAGCGTCGCGGAATCGCGCAAGGCGATGAGCTGCACGTCGAGGCCGTCGCCCGCCGCCAGCGCCGCCATCACATAGCCATCGCCGGCGTTATTGCCACTGCCACACAAGATGCTCAAACGATGCGCTTCCGGCCAGCGCGAGCGCAGGGCAGCATAGGCTGCCTGCGCGGCGCACTGCATCAATTCGAACCCAGCCACCCCCTCGGCCATGAGGCGCCGATCCAGCGCCTGAACCTGATCGGCACCATACAAGGGATGCGGCGCTCTGCATGTCGTTATCATGACTCTCTCCTGTCTCCTGCTCGCCGACGACAAGCATTTATTCCACGTAACGATTGCGCTAGGGTGGCGCCCTCGCTTCACGAGGGTCTCGTCATGTCCTCATCTTCGCCCATCGATTACGCCGCGCTGGCCGACCGCATCCATACGTGGGGACGCGAACTCGGCTTCCAGCAGGTCGGCATCACCGACACCGACCTCGAGGCGCATGAGCGCTATCTCGAGCGTTGGCTCGCGGCCGGCTACCACGGCGAAATGCACTTCATGGCCAAACACGGCCACAAGCGCACGCGGCCTGAAGAACTCATACCCGGCACCATGCGCGTCATCAGCGTGCGCATGGACTACCTGCCCCCCGAGGTGGAAACCACCAAGGTGCTCGGACAACCCGAGCGCGCCTATGTTTCACGCTATGCGCTGGGACGCGATTACCACAAGCTGATTCGTAAGCGTCTAGCCACCCTGGCCAAATACATAGAGGACGAAGCCGGCGCGTACGGCTACCGGGCCTTCGTCGATTCGGCCCCGGTCATGGAACGTGCCCTGGCGCAGAAAGCCGGCCTCGGCTGGTTCGGCAAGAATGCCATGCTGCTCAACCCCCAGGCCGGTTCACTGTTCTTTCTCGGCGAGCTATACACCGACCTGCCGCTACCGATGGACGCTCCCTTCGAGAGCGAGCATTGCGGGAAGTGCTCACGCTGTCAGACGGCTTGTCCGACAGGCGCCATTGTCGACGACAAGGTCATCGACTCGCGGCGCTGCATCTCGTATCTAACCATCGAGCTCGCCGGTTCGATTCCCGAAGAATACCGCAAAGCGATGGGCAACCGAGTCTACGGCTGCGACGACTGCCAACTGGTGTGTCCCTTTACAAGTTTCACGCGCGCCTCGCAGGAAGAAGACTTCGCGCCACGCCATGACCTCGACCGCGCCTCACTGATCCGACTCTTCGCCTGGAGCGAGGAAGAGTTCCTGATGCGCACCGAAGGTAGCGCGATTCGTCGCATCGGCTATGAGCGCTGGCTGCGCAATCTGGCCGTCGGTCTGGGCAACGCACCCTGGAGCGAGCGCGTCGAGGGCGCCTTGCGTGCGCGCCTGGCCTACCCTTCCGATCTGGTCCGCGAACACGTGCGCTGGGGACTCGAGCAGCAGCGCCAA
Source organism: Chromohalobacter sp. 296-RDG (assembly GCF_029889885.1). Taxonomy (GTDB): domain Bacteria; phylum Pseudomonadota; class Gammaproteobacteria; order Pseudomonadales; family Halomonadaceae; genus Chromohalobacter. The sequence goes on along the minus strand of NZ_JARANY010000006.1, from coordinate 75,235 downwards.
AAGCGCGAGCAATTGATCGTCAGTCAGGTCGAGGTCTAGCTAGCAGCCTGCTCAGACGCGCAGAAATGTCTTGCGATAATGCGCCAGCTCGGCCAGCGATTCGCGGATGTCATCCAGCGCCTGGTGCGTATTGCGCTTCTCGAAGCCTGCCAGGGCCTGCGGGTTCCAGCGTTTGGCCAGTTCCTTGAGCGTCGACACATCGAGATTGCGGTAGTGGAAGAACTCGGCCAGTTCGGGCATTTCCCGCCGCATGAAACGACGATCCTGGTGCACGCTGTTACCGCACATGGGTGAGCTGTTGGGCGTCACATACGCCTTGAGAAACGCCAGCGTCTGGCGCTCGGCCTCGGCGGTATCGATGCGACTCTCGCGGACGCGTTGCGTCAGCCCCGAGTCGCCATGCGTGCGTGTATTCCACTCGTCCATCGCGTCGAGCAGATTGTCCGGCTGATGCACCGCGAGCACCGGCCCTTCGGCAATCAGGTTCAGATCGCTATCGGTGATCAAAGTTGCCACCTCGATGATGCGCTCACGAGCAGGGTCGAGCCCGGTCATTTCCAGGTCGATCCAGATCAGCAGGTCGTTACGCGGAGCTTGCGGTGTGTCACTTGCCATAGGGGTCTCCATCGGGGCGCCATTGCCTAAGCCCAGGCCTAGGGACAGCATGGCGCTATGAACGCTATAATGACTGCCATTGTACCCTGTCCCGAGAGCGCATGAGCAAACGCAAACTCAGCCGCCAGCAACGTTGGCGGGTCGAAAAGATTCAAGCCCAGCGCGCCGAGCGTGCCCAACGCCGAACCCAGCGCGACGACACCGCACTCGAGGCCGGCGATTATGGCCCTGAGCTCTTGGGACGTGTCACCGCACATTTCGGACGCACGCTGGAAGTGGAGGCCGAGGACGAACACGGCGGTCTTCAGCGTCACCGTTGCCATCTGCGCGCCAACCTCGAGGGCCTGGTCACCGGCGATAACGTGGTATGGCGTACAGCGAGCGACGGCAGTGGCGTGGTCGTGGCGCGCCAGCCGCGTCATAGCGTGCTCGAGCGTCCCGACGCGCGTGGCCAGCTCAAGCCCGTGGCCGCCAATATCGCGCAGATCCTGATCGTCTTCGCCGTGGAGCCCGCTCCCCACCCCAATCTCATCGATCGCTATCTCGTCGCCGCCGAGGCCACTAGTATTGCCCCGGTGCTGGTGCTCAACAAGACCGATCTGCTGCCCGACGAGGGCGGTGAATTGCGCACGTTGCTGGCACGCTATCGCGGGCTAGGATATCGCGTGGTCAGCGCCTCCACGCAGTGCGAGGACGGTCTCGAGACCCTGCATGCCTGTCTCACCGAACGTACCTCAGTGTTCGTGGGCCAGAGCGGGGTTGGCAAGTCATCCTTGATCGACCGCCTGCTGCCCGATAGGCAACTGCGCGTCGGTGCACTCTCGGTAGATTCACGCAAGGGCACACACACCACGACCACGGCCACGCTCTATCATCTACCGGCGGGCGGCGAACTGATCGACTCGCCGGGCATTCGCGAATTCGGACTCAGCCATCTTGACGAGCGCGACGTGGAACGCGGGTTCATCGAATTTCAGCCCTACCTGGGCCACTGCCGTTTCCGCGATTGTCATCATCGCCAGGAGCCGGGATGTGCCTTGCGTGAAGCCGTGGAACGCGGCGATATTCTCGCTTCACGGTTCGATAGCTACCGACACATCGTCGATAGCCTGGAACTCGACCGCTCTCCATGAAGAACGCCTCATGAAGAACGCCTCGCCCCCAAAAGGGGCGAGGCGTCATGCATACGACGTTACCTAGTGAATCGACAAACCTGGATGCAGCTCAGCCAAGCGTATCGAGTCCGCGGCGGATATCGCGCTTGAGATCATCCAGCGCTTCCAGGCCCACGGCGATGCGCACCAAACCTTCACTAATCCCCGCAGCGACCTTCTGCTCATCGCCCAAGCGTGCGTGGGTCGTCGTCGCCGGATGCGTGACGGTCGTTTTCACATCACCCAGGTTGCCGGTGATCGACATCAGGCGAGAATGATCGATGAGTGCCCAGGCACCGTCGCGACCGCCTTTCACCTCAACGCCCAGCACGGCGCCGAAGCCGCGTTGCTGCTGCTTGGCCAGCGCATGCTGCGGGTGACTTTCCAGACCGCTGTAATGCACGCGGGCAATTTCCGGCTGCACCTCCAGCCACTCCGCCAGGGCCAGAGTATTCTCACAATGCGCCTTCATGCGCAGCCCCAGCGTTTCCAGCCCCTTGAGGAAGATCCACGCATTGAAAGGACTCATGCACGGGCCACAGGTGCGCACGACGCCCACCAATTCCTTGAGCATTTCCTCGGGCCCCACCACGGCACCACCGATGGCCCGCCCTTGACCATCCAGGTACTTGGTCGCCGAGTGGATCACCAGATCGGCACCCAGGTCGAGCGGACGCTGCAACACCGGGGTCAAAAAGCAGTTGTCGATGGCGAGCCAGGCGTCATGGCGATGCGCCAAGTCAGCCAATGCGGCGATATCCACCACCTCGGACAGCGGATTGGAAGGCGTCTCGGCGAACAATAAGCGCGTCTGCGGCGTAATCGCGGCCTGCCAGGCATCCAGGTCGCCCAGTTCCACGTAGCGGGTCACGATCCCCAGCTTGCCGAGATACTTGTCGAACAGGCTGACCGTGGAACCAAACAATGAACGCGAGGCGACGATTTCATCACCGGCCTGCAAGAACGCCAGCGCCGTGGCGAGAATCGCCGCCATGCCGGAACTGGTCGCCACGCAACGCTCACCGCCTTCAAGCGCCGCCAGGCGTTTCTCGAAGGTGTGCACCGTGGGGTTGGTGAAACGCGAATAGATGTTGCCCGGTTCTTCGCCGGAGAACTTGCGCGCCGCCTCGGCGGCGCTGCCGTAGACGAAGCTCGACGTGGGGAAGATCGGCTCGCCATGTTCCTGCTCGTGCGTGCGGTCGTGGCCGGCACGGATCGCCAGCGTGTCGAGCGCGAAGGCGTCGTCATGATCCTCATGCATGTCCCACCTCCTCAGTCTTCTTCGACATCGTTATGCAGGTCGACCACGGCATGCACCGTATTGTCCTGATGTTTGGCCATGTCGCTACGCGCGGCCTCGAGATCGGCCAGATAGGCGGCATCGATATCGCCGGTCACGTACTCGCCATCGAACACCGAGCAATCGAACTCCTCGAGCGAAGGATTGACGTCGCGACATGCCGCCTTGAGGTCCTCGAGTTTCTGATAGACGATACGATCGGCGCCAATCAGCTCCCCGACTTCCTCTTCACTGCGGCCATGTGCGATCAATTCCGATGCCACCGGCATGTCGATGCCGTAAACATTGGGATAACGCACCGGCGGCGCGGCGGAGGCGAAATAGACCTTGCGCGCTCCTGCCTCACGGGCCATCTGGATGATCTGTTTACACGTGGTACCGCGCACGATGGAATCGTCGACCAGTAGCACGTTCTTGCCGGCGAACTCGACGTCGATGGCATTGAGCTTCTGACGCACCGATTTCTTGCGCTGCGTCTGCCCCGGCATGATAAAGGTCCGCCCGATATAGCGATTCTTCATGAAGCCTTCGCGGTACGTCACGCCCAGATGCTGCGCCATTTCCAGCGCCGAGGTTCGCGAGGTATCGGGGATCGGAATCACTACGTCGATGTCATGTTCCGGCCAGTCACGCTGGATGCGATCGCCCAGCTTGCGCCCCATTTCCATGCGCGTGCCATAGACATAGGCGCCATCGAGGATCGAGTCGGGGCGCGCCAGATAGACATGTTCAAAGATACACGGCGTCAGCTGTGGGCGGTCAGCACACTGCTGGGTGTGCACTCGATTGCCCTCGGTTTCGATGAAGATCGCCTCGCCCGGTGCCAGATCGCGACACAGCTCGAAGCCACCGACATCCAGCGCCACCGACTCAGAGGCAATCATCACCTCCTGCCCTTCTTCCGTGTCGCGGGTACCGTAGACCACCGGCCGAATCCCGTGAGGATCACGAAACGCCACCATGCCAAAGCCATTGATGAACGCAACCGCCGCATAAGCGCCCTGACAGCGACGATGAACGCGACGTACGGCATCGAAAATGTCATCTGGGGAGAGATCGTGCCCTTGCTTGCCCAGCTCGTGCGCGAACACGTTGAGCAGGACTTCAGAGTCGGAGCTGGTATTGATGTGGCGCAGATCGGAAAAGAAAAGCTCACGTTTGAGCTGTTCGGAATTGGTCAGATTGCCATTATGCGCCAGCGAAATGCCATAGGGCGAGTTGACATAAAATGGCTGCGACTCCGCTTCGCTCGACGAGCCGGCAGTCGGGTAACGAATATGCCCAATGCCCATATTACCGCGCAGGCGCGTCATGTGGCGCGTATGGAACACATCACGCACCAGGCCATTGCTCTTGCGCAGCAGAAAGCGCCCCTCATGCCATGTCATCATCCCGGCGGCATCCTGGCCACGGTGTTGGAGCACTGTCAGCGCGTCATACAGCGACTGATTGACCGCCTGATTGGCCATGAGGCCCACGATACCGCACATTGTGCCTTTCCTCGCTTGCCATGAGAGTAGCGAACGGCATGTAAGAACGCCGTTCGCGGTTGAAGCCTGTCATGTATCAAGGCGCCTTCAGGGCGCCTGCGTTTCAGATGACGCGTTCGATGCAGGTGCCTCGGGCGACGTTTCCAATACTTGGCCGGCCGCCTCGCGCCCCGTGTCACGCAAGGCACGTTCGGCACCCGAGGTGTCGATTTCCCACGCCTCCAGACGGTCCACCGACCAGTCGCGCAATTGCTCGAAGGCAGGACGCAGTTGCGCATCCTGCCATGCGGCGATCCCCGACAAGGGCGTCAACGTCAAGATGACCGTCGCCAGCACCAGGATCAAGGCGCCTCGCGCAGCACCGAACGTCGCACCGGCGACACGGTTGAAAAACCCCATGCCGACCCATTCGATAGCGGCGTTGATCATACGGATCAAGAATCCGCACAGCATGACGATAACGAAAATGACCAGCACGAAGCCCAGCACCAGGCGAATCTCGGGATGATCGATATAGGGCGCCATCATCTCGGCTACTGCCGGGGCGAACATCCGCGCGCCCAGTAATGCTGCCACCCAAGCCGCTAGCCCCAATGCTTCGCGCACCAGGCCGCGCATGAAACCGGCCAGCATGGAGACGGTCAATACCGCCAGAAAGGCCCAGTCGAGCCAGGTCAGCGTCATTACTCCTCCCGCACGCGAATCAAGAGCCCTTGGATATTGGCGTCTTCCTTGAGTTCGGTGCGTACGCGCTCACCTGCATCAGAGGTTCCAAACGGACCGACGTAGACCGTCGTCAAATCATTGTCCCGCGGACGTTGATAGGCATCGAACCCTTGTGACGTGAGCTTTTCGACGAGCCGTGTGGCATTGTCCGGTTCCCCGAAGCTACCGACCTGGACCGCCCAGCCTTCTTGCACCTCGGACGTCGATGGCGACCCACCGGTATCCCCTTGCGCTTGCGACGATGCAGACTGTTCGGCAATGGCGGCAATGGGGTCATCGCTCCCAGACCCCGTCTCACCGGATGCTGCGCCGTCATTGGACGCCGCTGACGGCGAAGACGCGGTTGGCGAAGAAGCATCGGCGTCGGATTGACCGAGCTGGGACCCGGTCGCCGGCTCGACGACCCTGTCACTGTCCGCGTCTTCCTCGAGATTGACGGGCGGCTCAGGAGAGTCGACATCGCGCTGATCCACGGGAATCGGCTGCTCGATGGTTAGTACCGGTTCGGGACGCTCGCTTCGCGGAGTCGGCTCATCGAGCAGCATAGGCAGGAAAATCACTGCCAACGCGACGAGGATGATCGCGCCACTGATGCGCTCACGCATTCCATATTTCATGACACACTCCTTGGGCTCGCCACGACCCCGAGTGATTCAAGGGTGGTCAAAGCCTCGGCGACGGTCCAGAACGAGCCGCAAACAAGCACTTCGTCGCCATTATTCATATTGGTGTGCAACCAACGTACGCCAGCATCCGGTGACGCGGCACAATGCAATACCTGAGCGCCGCACGTCTCCAGGCAGGCGGCCAGCTGCTCGGCTTCGCGCGCGCGATCACCACTCAACGATACCGGCACCCAGGCATCGATCTGAGGCGCCAGCGCCTCGATCACACCCTTGGCATCCTTGTCGGCCAACATTCCCAGCAGACAAAAGCGCCGCCCGCGCAGCGGACGCTGCGCCAAGGAAGTAGCGACATAGGCAGCGGCATGCGGATTATGGCCGACATCCAGACACCAGGGGCCCTGCCATTGCAGCCGCCCAGGCAGTACGGCTCGGCCAAAAGCTCGCTGGCATGCCGATCTCTCGAGGGAAATGCCGGCCAGCGTCAGTGCCTGCAATGCCGTCGCGGCATTGTCCAACGGCAGGTTCGGATCGGGGAGCGCACGCAGAGCCAGGGCCTCACCGGTGGCGGTTTCACCCTGCCACTGCCAGCCATCGGTTGTGGCTTGCCAGTCGAATCGCTCGCCCAGCGCGAATACCGGCGCCGCCAGGCTCTCGGCATGCTGGCGCACACTCGCCGGCAGGGCGGTACTACCCAGTACCGCCGGGCGACCCGGACGCATGATGCCGGCTTTTTCCTGGCCGATGGTTTCGAGATGAGTGCCAAGAAAGGCGGCGTGATCTTGAGCCACGGTGGTCACCACAGCCACGTCCGGATCGATGACGTTGACCGCGTCCAACCGACCACCCAGTCCCACTTCGAGCAACGCGACATCGGGTTGCTGGTGCATAATCAACCACAAGGCGGCCAAAGTGCTGACTTCGAAGTAGGTGAGGCTGATCTCTTCACTCACAAAGCGCGCCGCTTCGACGGCCTCGAAGGCCTCGACCAAGATGACATCATCGACCTCTTGGCCATCGAAGCACAGGCGTTCGTTGTAGCGCTTTAGATGCGGTGATGTATAAGCGGCGCAGCGCCAGCCATTTTCACGTGCCAGCGCATCAAGCATGGCAACAGTCGAGCCCTTGCCGTTGGTGCCGGCCACGGTAATGACGCGCCCCGCCAATGCGGTGGTCGTAAGCCCCAGGCGAACGGCGACCGTGTTGACCCGCTCGAGCCCTAGATCAATGGACACGGGGTGCTGGCGCTCTAGATGCACCAGCCAAGCCTCCAGAGTGGTCGTGTCAGACATTCAGTGATCGGCCTGGGAGAACTCGTCCAATGTGCTCTGGGTCGGCGTTTCGTCGGCCTGATTATCCTGGCCGAGACGCGGCTGATGCGTCAGCTTACGCATGACGCCGCCCAACTGCTCACGCATATCATGACGATGCACGATCATGTCCACGGTGCCGTGCTCGAGCAGGAATTCGCTGCGCTGGAAGCCTTCCGGCAATTGCTCGCGCACGGTCTGCTCAATGACACGCGGCCCAGCGAACCCGATCAAGGCATTGGGCTCGGCGATATTGAGATCACCCAGCATCGCCAGTGACGCGGACACTCCGCCGAAGACAGGGTCGGTCAACACCGACATGTAGGGCACGCCCGCCTGCTTGAGCTTTTCCAAGACTGCAGATGTCTTGGCCATCTGCATCAACGAGAAAAGCGCCTCCTGCATGCGGGCACCGCCAGATGCGGCGAAGCAGACCAGCGGTACGCCTTCTTCCAGCGCCTGGGTCGCGGCACGCACGAACTTCTCGCCTACCACGGCCCCCATGGAACCACCCATGAAGCTGAATTCAAACGCCACCGCAACCACCGGTAAGCCATCGAGCTTACCGCGCATGGCAATCAAGGCATCGTTTTCGTCGGTAGCTTTCTGGGCCGCCGCCAAACGATCCTTGTACTTTTTGGAGTCGCGGAACTTGAGTCGATCGCTGGGTTGCAGGTCGGTGGCGATCTCCTCGCGACCTTCCGTATCCAGAAACCAGTTGAGTCGTTTGCGTGCCGTCAGGCGCAGATGGTGATCGCACTTGGGGCACACGCTTTGATGGCGCTCCAACTCGGGAAGATAGAGCACCGCCTCGCAATTGGGGCACTTACGCCACAGGCCATCCGGCACGCTTTTCCGGCGATCGGTTCGCTGGGTACGGCTCATCGACGGCACAATTTTGTCTAGCCAGCTCATGGTTCCGAGACGCTTCCGTGTTGCTTGTCTGACGCATCGAGCCACATCCGTGGCCCAATACAGCGAATAATAGGGGCCCGCATGACCATCTCAGCGATCCAGCGCATCACGCATGTCGCCAAGCACAGCCTTGAGCGCCGCCGGTATGACCTCGGGACGTTCCGCATTTTCGGCGATACGCGACACCAGTGCACTACCGACGATGACACCATCGGCTACCTGGCCGACCGCCGCAGCGGTCTCGCCATCGCGAATGCCGAAGCCGACACATAACGGCAAATCGGTCATCTCGCGTAGTGGCGCCAACTGTCGCGCCACGGCCTCGACATCCAGCGATGCGGCGCCAGTCACACCCTTGAGTGATACATAGTACAAATAACCTTCGCCGTGCGCACATATTGTAGCGGCCCGGGAGGACGAAGTGGTAGGGGCCAGCAGGAAGATCGACTGCAAACCGTGCTCGGTGAACAGCGGCGCTATCGCCGTGGCTTCCTCAGGCGGCATGTCGACCATCAGCACGCCGTCGACGCCCACCTCACGCGCACGCTGTACGAACGCCTCGTAGCCCATGCGCTCGATGGGATTGAGATATCCCATCAACACTACCGGGGTCACCTGGTCGGTCTCGCGAAACGACGCAACCATGTCGAGCACATCGGCCAGACGCGTCCCATGCTTGAGCGCGCGCGCGCAAGCTTTCTGGATCACCGGGCCATCGGCCATGGGATCGGAAAATGGCACGCCCAATTCCAGCACATCGGCGCCCGCCTCGACGCAGGCGTGCATGAAGCCAACGGTATACTGCGGCGCGGGGTCACCGGCGGTGATATACGGAATCAAGGCGCGGCGCGACTGAGTCTTGAGCGCCGCAAAACGTTGATCGATACGATTCATAGTCATGCTCAAAATTCCAGACCGTCGAGCTTGGCCACCGTGTGAATATCCTTGTCACCACGCCCGGAAAGATTGACGACGATGTGCTGATCGGGGCGCATGGAGGCCGCCATCACCTTGGCATGGGCCAGCGCATGAGCCGATTCCAACGCGGGCATGATGCCCTCGATGCAGGTCAACTCGCGAAACGCCTCGAGCACTGCATCGTCGTTGGCGGCCACGTAGCTGACGCGCCCCACATCCTTCCACAGTGCGTGCTCGGGGCCGACTCCAGGATAGTCGAGACCGGCGGAAATCGAGTGCGTCTCCGATACTTGGCCACTCGCGTCGGACATCAGATAGGTCCGATTGCCATGCAGCACACCGCTGGGGGCATTGCCAGTCAACGGTGCGGCGTGACGCCCAGTTTCGACACCGTCGCCACCGGCCTCGACGCCCACCATGGCCACTTCTTCGTCCTCGAGGAACGGATAGAAAAGGCCGATGGCATTGGAGCCGCCCCCTACGCAGGCCACCAGGGCATCGGGCAGGCGACCAATTTGTGCCAAGCTCTGCTTGCGCGCCTCGCGACCGATCACTGCGGTGAAATCGCGCACCATAGCGGGATAGGGATGCGGCCCCGCCACGGTGCCGATGATATAGAAGGTATCGTCGACATTGGTCACCCAGTCGCGCAGCGCCTCGTTCATGGCGTCCTTGAGGGTTCGCGACCCGGACTCGACCGGGTGCACCTCGGCCCCCAGAAGGCGCATGCGATAAACGTTGAGCTTCTGACGCTCGACGTCCTCGGCCCCCATGTAGATCTCGCACTTGAGGCCTAGTCGTGCCGCCACGGTGGCGGTGGCCACGCCATGCTGACCAGCACCGGTCTCGGCGATGACACGCGGCTTGCCGCTTTTCTTGGCGAGCAGCGCCTGGCCAATGGTGTTGTTCACCTTATGGGCGCCGGTGTGATTGAGATCTTCGCGCTTGAGCCAGATCTGCGCACCACCAAGCTTTTCGGACCATCGTTCAGCGTGGTACAGCGGAGACGGGCGGCCCACGTAATGGGCCAGATCACGGTCGAAATCGGCCTGGAAATCGGCATCGTCACGAAGGCTCATGTAAACCTTCTCCAACTCTTCCAGGGCGAAGCTCAGAGTCTCCGAGACGAACCGGCCACCGTAAGGGCCAAAATGGCCTTGGGCGTCCGGCAGTCGGGTCAGGTCGCTGAACTTGGTCACGAATGACACCTCTATGGGGCTTGGGTATGGGACACTTGGGACAGAAATGCCCGGATGCGCGCGGAGTCCTTGATGCCCTTGACCGCCTCGACGCCTCCCGAGACATCGACGGCGTAGGGCCACACTCGCTGAATGGCTTCGGCAACATTGGTTGCCGTCAAGCCTCCTGCGAGAATAACAGGTTTTGCCAGGTTTGCGGGGATTCGCGACCAGTCAAAGGTCTCGCCCGTTCCTCCCGGCATGCCGGGACGGTAAGCATCCAGCAGCAGGCCGCGCGCGCCGGCATAGCGCGCCGCCTCGGCGTGCAAGTCGAGTCCGTCGCGCATGCGCAAGGCCTTGATCCAAGGGATATCCAGATGCGCACACGCCTCGGCGGTCTCGTCACCATGCAACTGCACCAAATCAAGATGCCGCGCGCAACGCCGAATCTCGTCCGGCGGCTGGTCGACGAACAACCCTACGCGTGTCACGAAGGGCGGCACGCACGCCGATAGCTGCGCCAGGCGCGCTTCGTCGATAGCCCGCGCACTGCCAGGCCACATCACGAAGCCCAGCGCATCGGCACCCGCCGCCACTGCCGCCTGGATATCGTCCTCACGCGTCAGGCCGCAGATCTTGACACGCGTTCGTTGCATCGGCGCCTTCATGACGACATCTCCCGACGCGGTGGATAGACGCGGCGCTGGCGACGCGCACGCGCCCACTCACTATCCGGCAGCGTGCGCTCGCCACTCCACTCCCCGACGAACGCCAGCATGTTCGGGCCAAGTGGCTCTTGTGGCAATTCGAAGCGCTCATCGTAGTACACATCGACGAAGTGCAGTCCGCAGCCCGGCGCCGTGACATTGCCCTGCGTTCGATCACGCAGCGCCAACAGCTCGCCAGGATAGTTCGTCGGATGATCGCCGCGTCCGACGGCCATCAGCGCGCCGGCGATATTGCGGATCATGTGATGCAAGAACGCGTTGGCCTGAATGTCGAGGACGACCATCTGTCCATAGCGTCGTACCTCGATGAAATGCACATGGCGATGGGCGCTTTTCGACTGGCAACCCGCGGCGCGGAAACTCGAAAAATCGTGCTCGCCGATCAACGCTTGGGCGGCGGCATGCATGCGCTCGGCGTCCAGCGGCTCACGGCACCAGGTCACATTGGCGCGTTCGAGCACCGGCCGCGATGGCTGATTGAAGATCACGTAACGATAGCGCCGCGCCAAGGCCGAGAGTCGCGCATGAAAATCATCGGCGACCGGCACCACCCAGCGCACCGCAATATCCCGCGGCAATTTGGCATTGGTGCCGAACAGCCAGGCTTTTTGCGTACGAGCCACCGGTGCATCGAAGTGCACCACCTGGCGCGTGGCATGCACACCAGTATCGGTGCGCCCGCTACACAGCGCTTGCACCGGCGTATTGGCAATCTTCGAAAGCGCCGCTTCCAGCGCTGCCTGCACCGAAGGCGCTTGTGTGAGGCGCTGCCAGCCACAGTACGCACTGCCATCGTACTCGACACCGAGTGCAATGCGTCCTTCCAGCGGCTGGCAGTCATCCTGGAATTCGAAGAAGGCCATCGATATCCGTCACGTTGAGTCTTGGGCATGTCAAGTGGAGGCTGGGCATGAAGCTTGACTTCAGCGTCTTGGCGCCCCATCGACGCGCCCATTATCCAGATGCGAGGGTTCGAACGCCACTTCCTCGACCTCCCAATGCGCAACATCATGTGGTGACTCGCTTGAATCATCGTGCGACTCGGCCCCCGCGGAGGGCTCTACCTCGGGCAACTGATAATCCAGTCGTGCAGGCGCGTCGGGAACCTCGGGCGGGTTGAAGTCGAGCGGCGCGGCCTCCTCGTCGGGGCGTACGGCAGGCGTTACCGCCTCCTCATCCGTTTCATCATGGGGCGTCTCGGACTTGGCGCTGTCGGCAGGCACCGAGGCGCCTGCGAATAGTGGATCCATCTCGGGGGAAGACGCCACCGACTCATGCGACACACTCGCGGCTTGCGTGGCGACGACTTGACGATAATGCGTCACCAAGGCCTCGACCTCGCGATGCGTTTCATCACTGACCGACGACGCAAAGCACTCAGCCTCCCGCTCCAATACATTGAGCTCACCCAGCTCGCCCAACACCGACAGCAATTTGAGACGTAACTCGGCATTTTCCTGTACCGCCAGACGCGCCTGCAGCCATTCGCGCGCCTGGGTATAACGACCATAGGCGATATAAATGTCGGCCTCGTCGATGGTGGCCGTCTCGGGTACATCATCGTCGCTCAAGATCGGGCGCGTCTTGGCGGCGGACTGCGTCGTCCCCAACCGCGCCGTCATATCCTGGTAGGTCGCTTCGCGGCCGGTACGCCAACGCTGCCATCCCCAGAGCGCCAGCAATGCCGCCAGTACGATCAGTAGCCCCGCCTGCAATGGCCCCAACCAGGATGACGACGCTTCATCACGCTGGGCAGCATTCGGAGGCGTTTCGTCGCTGATGGATGCTGCCTGCTCGACGGACGGCGCCGATGAGGTATCGAACGCCGTCTGTGCCAGCAACGCTGCCACGCCGGTGACATCGACCGGCGGTAGCATCGAGAGTGCTTCAAGGCGCTCGGCCAGCGCATCACGCTCCCGCTCGACGTAGGCTACGCGTACGCGCAGCGCTTGCAGTGCCGCCTCCAGCTCGGCCGCACGCCGCGAATCGGCTTCTCCTGTACGCTGACTCGATGAAGTGGCGCCCGACGATGCAGGACGTGAAGCCTCGGCCCCCTCGGGACCCGTCCCGACAACGCCCTGTGGCGCCTCGGACTGGGGCTGAGAGTTCGCACGAGAAGACATCGAAGCATTGGCTTGCCATGTCGAGGCATCATCCTGCGTTGTCTGCGACGCACCGGGAGAACTCGACAAGGCGTAGCCAGGCGGATCGAGCAACAATGTCACCGGCTGCTGGATACGCCCTTGCGGCCATGACACCTCCAGCAATAATTCGAGATAGGCGCGCCCCACCGACGCCTGACTGCTGATCGTGATGCGTGGCGGCGTGGTATCGCGCGATAGCGCGACATTCAGCGGCATTTCTAGTGCCCTCTCGTCCATCCCCGCCGCTTCGAAGGCACCGTCATCCGCCAGACGCACCTTGAGTCGCTGGGGATCGATATCGCCGACACCGGACAGCGCCAGTTCGGCGCGCAAGGGCTGATTGAGATACGAGGTGACCTGCGGCGCGCCCACGCTTACCCCTAGTGCCACGGGGCTTATCACGACCAGGCACAATGCCAGAGCAATCTTGCGCAGCATGGAATCCTCAAGAACGACGTCAACGATAGTTTGAGTTTTACCATATCTTTTAACCAGCCACCTCATACTAGGCACTACCCAAACGAGACGAGCCCGCCTAGGCGGGCTCGTTGCTCAGGATGACCATAAGGCATGGGCGCCATCTCGACGGCGCCACACCTGTCAGCGCGTGGCGATGATCCAGACAGCGTGGACGATGCCGGGAATATACCCCAACAACGTCAGCAGAATATTGAGCCAGAAATGCAGGCCGAAGCCGACCTGTAGGAAAACCCCCAGGGGCGGCAGCAAAATAGCCAGAATTATGCGGATAATGTCCATACATCCTCTCCTTGTGAATGCGTCCTTTCAGAGTCTTTCAAGGTAGCGTGGGTCGCCACACTGGTGGTATTCACCGCCTAGCATGATACGCAAGGGCATGATGCCTAGATAGCCTGGCTATTGCTTTCCGCGAGGATCACAATATTCGACACCCGGCGCATGCGAATGTGCATCGGGATCGATTTTCTGGCGCACCTCATCGGCGCCGGAGGCCAGCGTGTCATGGTGACGCTCCCAGTCTTCCCAATCATGCGGAGTACCACTGCGCGGGCGGTGGCTTGCCGCGCCCCGGGCTCTTGCCCAAGCCTGTTCCTCGAGGGTGGTGGGCTTGTCCTCTTCCTTGTCGAGGCCGATTCCCTGCTTGGCCAAGTAATCGCGTGCGTTCATGTTGCCTCCCGAAGAGCCGAAACCTGTCTATCACGTCTCGTACCAATGGTTTGCGCTACTTCCGCGCAGCGTCACTTTCTCACGATGTCACTATAGCTTATCTATCTTACTGAAGGCATGAGGCCGACTTTCAAGTCGCCGCCACTTTATCGTTTACACAATCTCCACGCGCTGCAATGACACCGTGAGAATGAGCTATTCTCGACTACAGGGCTCAGGGCTATTATCCGGTCCTGCCCGTCGACGCTAAGGAGGCCTTCCATGACGCGCTCATCCCCCACCGTAGTCGGCGATATCATGATCGGCGATGGCTACCGAGTCACCGCCAACACTTCGATCTCGGTCCTCGCTGACGGTCTGGCTCGCCACCGATTGCCCGGTGCGCCAGTCGTCGATGCGCAAGACCACCTGATCGGCTTCATCTCGGAACAGGATGTGCTGGGCCAGTTGCTCGATAGCGCCTATCACTGCGGCCAGCCATCCTTGGTCGGCGAACTGATGCGCGAAGTCGTGCTGACCGTAACGCCTGACAAGAGCATCGTCGACCTGGCCGAGTCCATGCGCGGCGAACGCCCCAAGGTATATCCCGTCGTCGATGACGGACACGTCATCGGCCTGGTAACCCGTCGCGAGGTTTTAGGCGCCCTGTTGGTAATGCGCAACCGCTGCTAAGGCCGACGCCAACGCATAAAAAACCGCCGTACAAAGGGCACGGCGGTCAATCGAGAACAGTAAGCTCAAAACGCATTTCCTAGCGACTGCCTGGAATCACGTTTCTTGCTTTAACTCAGACCATATTGCGAGCAAAAGTTCCCTCGCCTCGCGCATTTTTTTATCGAGCGCTGCCATGGTCAGGCTTGCCAAGCCTGGCTCGCTTGATTAACATCCCTGCGTCGAGCGGGCATAGCTCAGTTGGTAGAGCATCAGCTTCCCACGCTGAGGGTCGCGAGTTCGAGCCTCGTTGCCCGCTCCACTCCTTCTTCGTAAGTTCAGGCAGGCCTCAGGGTCGCGAGCTGGTGCGCCAGCCCGGTCGCGCCTCGTTGCCCGCTCCACTCCTTCTTCGTAAGTTCAGGCAGACCTCAGGGTCGCGAGCTGGTGCGCCAGCCCGGTGGAACGCCACCCGGTCGCGCCTCGTTGCCCGCTCCACTCCTTTCTGCGATTTCATTCCAGCCCGCTTTCCTTTTTCGTGTCATTGTTTCCCCCACCGATGGTCGACTCGCGAGTGTGCGCACTTTTAGGCAGAATCACGCTGCTGGACACTCACGACTTAGAAGAAAACACCATGACGACTTTTTCACGCGAAACACGTTTATGGCTGGGGGCAATGCTTTGCAGCCTGGCGCTGGCCTCATTCGATACTCACGCCGCGCCTCAAGGCAAGACCGATTGTATTGCCCCCGCCAAGCCCGGCGGTGGCTGGGACTTTACCTGCCGTACGACGGCGCGTGCCTTGCAAGAACTCGACTTGATTCCCACCGGCATGCAAACCATCAATATCCCCGGCGCCAGCGGCGGTGTGGGTTTCAGCCATGTGCGTGCCAAGCGCAATAACGACGATAACCTCATCGTCGCAGCCTCCACCGCCACCACCACGCGTCTGGCTCAGAACCGCTATTCGGGTGGCACTCTCGACCAAGTGCGATGGGTCAGCGCGCTTGGCGCTGACTACGGCATCATCGCTGTCCCCAGCGATTCGCCCTATGACGACTTGACCGATCTGCTCGAGGCACTTGAAGAAGATCCACATAGCGTCAGCTTCTCGGGAGGTGATATCACGGGTGGGTTCGACCATCTCAAGGTGTTAATGGCTGCACGCAAAGCCGGCGTCAGCAACCTTCGCGAGATCAAGTATCTGGCTTTCGATTCCGGCTCTGTCGCTATCACACAATTGCTGGGTGGCCACATCGACGCCTTCACCGGTGATGTTTCCGAGGCCATGAGCTTCGTCGAAAACGGCGACCTGCGGTTGCTAGCCGTCTTCTCGGAAGAACGCCTCCCCGGTGAGTTAAGCGATGTCCCCACCGCGCGCGAGCAAGGCATCGATGTTGTCGCACCCAACTGGCGGGGGTTCTACATTCCCGGTGGAGCCTCCGACAAGGCCTATGCAGACTGGACGGACACGCTTGATACACTTTATGGCTCATCGCAGTGGAAGGACATCATGGAGGCCAACGGTCTGTTGCCTTTTCACAAGTCCGGAGAAGAGATGCAGCGTTTCGTCGAGCAACAGGTCAACGACATCCGTGAACTATCGGAGACACTAGGCCTGGTTAAGTAACCAACCGACGGATGGCACGACAGAACACGCCATCCGTCGCCGCGTCACTGCGTCGTGCCGCGATCACATGCTAGAATCAAGGTTTCGCATTTGTTTCGGCCCCTCAACGCATCATGCTACTTTTTTTACTGGTTTTCGCCGTCTGCCTGACGATCCTGGTCGGTACCGTGGCGATGCTGATGCTCAGCCGTACGCCCCGCTATCGGACCGAGCCCGCGCACCTGCTGACGCTGTTCGACAAAACGCTGGACAAACGCGTCAGTGTGGCCGAGTGGCATACACTGGTCGATTACCCGATTCGCCACGATGCCTATCTCGAAAGCATTCGCCGCCGCGCGCAGCATGTGATGGAGGAGCACGGTAGACCCTGGCAAGTCGCACGGGGAGGCTGCCTGCTATCGCGTGCCGGGCGCGACGAACTCGAGGCAATACGCGACCATTTGCGCGCGCGCCTGGCACTGCAGAAGCCTGAACTAGAGGCCTGAGAATTGCGCCTCACGCGCCATGGGCGTGTATGGTAAGCTCACTGCGAAGCTCAGGAGAGTCGCCATGAGCAGCAGCATTCGTCTGACGCCGCTCGACAACACCGTCAAACATCACGGCCATGCCTTCCATCAGATCGTTATCGGCCTGGCCGGCCATGCCGAATTCGAGATCGAAGGACTGGGCGGTTCCATCGCCCCCTTGTCGGGCTGCATCGTCCCGATCAATCATGTGCACTATTACGAAGGTATCGGTGACAACCGCCAGTTGATCCTCGACCTCCCGGATGACTCGCCCTCGCTGACCGGAAGCCATCGCGAACTGGCCAGCCTGTTCGATGCGCCACGCTATTTCACGCTCGACGATCCCCTGCGCAATTATCTCAACTTCGTGGTGCAGGAAATGTCGCAGCCGCGCCATGCCGACGGCGAATTGCTTGCTACCACCTTCTTGAGCTGTCTGCATGCCCGCCTGGCCGCACCGACGATGCTCGATAATGGGCGCGCGCTGGATCTCGATACCATCGATCGCTACATCGACCTCCACCTCGCCGAGCGCGTGACGGTCAAGGATCTGGCGCGCCTGGCCTGCCTGAGCGAGACACACTTCGGCGAGCGCTTTCGGCGCCATACGGGGCTGACGCCTTACCAATACTTGTTGCGTCGCCGCCTCGAACGCGCGAGCACCTTACTGCGAACCGCCGGCGCACCGCTCAGCGAAATCGCGGCACGCACGGGATTCGCCAATCAAAGCGCCTTGTCGCATGCCTTTCGACGCCATCATGGCCAGTCTCCCTCGCAATGGCGCCGAAGTGCCAACGCCTCCGTCATGACCACGTCATCCATTATAGACTAAGGTCTAAAATTCAAGCCCACTTCTTCTTCTGCCGTGTTTTTTGACACAAATATCCGGGAAATTGGCAAGACCGAGCACGCTGCCCCATTCTAAAGTCGACGCTATACAACATAATCAGGACGCCGATACCGGCGCCGACTCCGCACGCCCACCTTCATTATTACGTCGCCGATCATCACGGAGTCATGACATGCAAGATGCCAATACCATGCTGGAAACCGCCACCTGGAACGACGATCTCGACACGCTGTTCGCGCGCGTCAGCGATTATTATAGCGTCGAGGAAGATGCCTATGTCGCCGAATTGGTCGCGTTCTTGCGTACCGAAGAGCAAGACTTCAAGCGCATTGCCACGCAAACCGCCGAGCTGGTGCGCGAAGTCCGCGAGATGGATACGGCGGTCGACTCCATCGACGAACTGCTGCAGGAATACAGTCTCGATACCCATGAAGGCCTGATGTTGATGTGTCTGGCCGAGGCCATGCTGCGAATTCCCGACAAGGCCACCGCCGACGCCCTGATCGAAGACAAGCTGGGGCCTGCCGACTGGAAGGCGCACGTCGGCCAGAGCGAGTCATGGTTCGTCAACGCGTCCACCTGGGGATTGCTGATGACCGGCCGCGTTCTGCAGCTTGACCAGTCCCACGAAGGCAAGCCCGCCACCTTCATCAACAAGATGGTCAACCGCATGGGCGAGCCGGTAATTCGCCGCGCCATGTATCAAGCGATGAAGATCATGGGCAAACAGTTCGTGCTGGGGCGGACCATCGACGAGGCCCTGAAACGCTCGCAGCCACTGTTCGACAAGGGCTATACCTACTCATATGACATGCTTGGCGAGGCCGCACGCACGCGGCCAGACGCCGTTCGTTATTTCGACGATTACGCCCAGGCTATCGAACGAGTCGGTGCTACCAGCCGCAAGCTGGACGCCAAGACGCCAGCACCCTCGGTATCGATCAAGCTATCGGCCTTGCATCCGCGTTACGAATTCGGGCGTCGTCGTCAGATCCTCGAAGAGCTTACCGACAGTGTCCGCCGGCTCGCCTCGCTAGCCCGCGAGAACAACGTCGCCATCACCATCGATGCCGAGGAAGCCGACCGCCTGGAATTGTCGCTGGAGGTCTTCCGCGCCGTGTTCGAAAGCGATGTCTGCCGCGGCTGGGGGCACTTCGGGCTAGTGGTACAGGCCTATTCCAAGCGTGTCTTGCCGGTTCTGCACTACATCAATCGCCTCGCCGATCAGTGTGGCGACGAAATTCCGCTACGTCTGGTCAAGGGCGCCTACTGGGATACCGAAATCAAAGAGGCTCAACAGCAAGGGCTCGACGGCTACCCTGTCTTCACGCGCAAGGCGTGCACCGACGTCACCTACCTGGCCTGCGTGCATTTCCTGCTCTCCGAGAATACTCGGGGACGCATCTTCCCGCAGTTCGCCACACACAACGCCCACACCATCAGCACCATACTGGAACTCGCCAATGCGGGGGATCGTCATTTCGAGTTCCAGCGCCTGCATGGCATGGGTGAAGCGCTCTATGACGCCGCACTCAAACGCGCACCACAGGGCACCTACTGCCGTATCTACGCACCGGTAGGCGCGCATAAGGACCTGTTGCCCTACCTCGTGCGGCGCTTATTGGAAAACGGTGCCAATTCGTCTTTCGTGCACCAGTTGGTCGATCCTGGCGTGCCCGTGGAAAGCCTCTGCGAGCACCCGGTAGAAACCTTGGCGCAATACGATACTTATGCCAATCCACGGATTCCGCTGCCACGCGATATCTATGGGGAAAAACGCAAGAACTCCAAGGGCGTCAACTTGAACATCAACAGCCAATACCAACCGCTGATCGACAGCATGGCGACATTCATGGAGCGCGAACACCACGTCAAACCGCTGCTGGCTTTCGACGTGGAAGACGAGGCCGCGCAGCAGCATGACGTTCTCAGCCCTTACGATACCCGCCAGCGCGTGGGCAGCGTGCAATGGACTACGAGCGAACAGGCCCAGCGCGCCGTGGATGCCGCCTGGGCGGCCTTCCCTCGCTGGTGCGATACACCGGTCGAGGAGCGTGCGCAGACTCTCGAGCGCTTCGCCGACTTGATGGAAGAGCATCTGGCCGAACTGATGACACTGTGCTCCCGCGAAGGCGGCAAGCTGCTCACCGATGGCGTCGACGAGATTCGCGAAGCGGTGGACTTCTGCCGCTACTATGCGATGCGGGCCCGCGAAATGTTTGACGCGCCGATCCCGCTGCCCGGCCCGACCGGTGAATCCAACGAGCTGATCTTGTCCGGCAAGGGCGTATTCGCCGCCATCAGCCCGTGGAATTTCCCGGTGGCAATTTTCTGCGGCCAGATGGTTGCCGCCGCCGTCGCTGGCAACCCGGTGCTCGCCAAGCCGGCCGAGCAGACCTCTCTGATCGCGCACCGCGTCGTGGAACTGCTCCACGAGGCGGGCATGCCGCGCGACGTGGTGCAATTGCTGCCCGGCGACGGCCCCACCGTGGGCAGCGTACTGACCGGTGACGCCCGCATCACCGGCGTCGTCTTCACCGGTGGCACGGACACCGCACGAACCATCAACCGTGCCCTCGCCGACCGCGAAGGTGCCGCGCTGCCGACCCTGGTCGCCGAAACCGGTGGCTTGAACGCCATGATCGTCGATTCCACCGCGCTTCCCGAGCAGGTCGTCGCCGACGTGGTGGCCTCGGCCTTCCAGAGCGCTGGCCAGCGTTGCAGCGCCTTGCGTGTGCTCTATATCCAGGAAGACGTCGCCGACCACGTCATCGCGCTACTCAAGGGCGCCATGGCGGAGTTGCACATCGGCGATCCACGCGACCTGGGTACCGATGTCGGCCCGGTCATCGACGAGGACGCCCATCGTCAGCTCAGCGATTACATCGTGCGCCTCAAGGAGGAAGGCCGTCTGTTGGCCGAGGCGACTCCCGATGCAGACACCACGGCACACGGCCACTTCATTGCGCCGACCGCGTTCGAGATCGAAGGCATCGACACACTGGAGAGCGAGCAATTCGGGCCGATATTACACATAGCCCGATACCGTAGCGCTGAGATCGACCAGGTCATCGATACCATCAACGCCAAAGGGTATGGACTGACGTTCGGCATTCACAGTCGCAACGAATCCTTCGCCGCTGAAATAGCGCGGAAAATTCGAGTGGGCAATGTGTACGTCAATCGTAATATCATCGGCGCCGTGGTAGGCGTTCAGCCTTTCGGTGGCCAGGGCCTGTCAGGCACTGGTCCCAAAGCAGGTGGACCGCATTATCTGCAGCGATTCGCCACAGAGAAGACCCGTACCATCAATACCGCCGCCTTGGGCGGTAACGCGTCGCTACTCGCGCTGGGAGACGAGTGATCATTACTCGTCATCAAACAATAAACGAAGGGAACTCCCTTATGATCGAAATAACGTCGCGATCGGCGCCACCTTCGCGCTCTGCCTGTTCACGATGCTCGCCATCAGCGTTCTGGCCCGTATGCGTACCCACAACCTGCCGGAGCAACCTCCGGCCCAATAACTAAGACAATTAAAAACAGGAGACGTTTTTATGGCTATTGGTGTCTGGATAAGCCTCTTTGCTTACTTTGCGCTCATGGTCGGTATCGGTCTTTATGCCATGCGCAAATCGACGTCCACATCCGAAGATTACATGTTGGGAGGGCGAACGCTTAGTCCCAAAGTGGCGGCCCTGTCGGCCGGCGCTTCGGATATGAGTGGCTGGTTGCTGCTGGGATTGCCCGGGGCAATGTTTGCCTCCGGCCTGGGCTCTGCCTGGATTGGAATCGGCCTGTTCGCGGGCGCCTTCTTCAACTGGCTTCTGGTCGCACCTCGCCTTCGTGAACAGACGGTGCACTATGGCAATGCGATCACCATTCCCGCTTTCCTGGCCAATCGGTTCCCGACGCGAGCCATGTCGCTGAGAACGGTATCCGCTATCGTCATCGTCGTCTTCTTCGCGGTGTATACGGCCTCAGGCCTGGTGGCAGGCGGCAAACTGTTCGAAAGCGCGTTTTCCGGCGTTATCAACATCGGAGGCATGAGCGATTACGCGGTGGGGGTCATCATCACACTGGGCGTGGTACTTGCTTATACAGTGGTCGGCGGCTTTTTGGCCGTGAGCATGACGGACTTCGTGCAGGGCTGCATCATGATGCTGGCACTGGTGATCATGCCGATGGTTGTACTCTTTGGCGAAGGTGGCGGCGGTTTCGCCCAAGCTACTCAGACCCTGAATGACGTCGACCCCACACTCCTATCGTGGACGGATGGACTGACCTTTATCGGTTGGCTGTCTGCGGTGGCCTGGGGACTGGGTTACTTTGGGCAACCACACATCATCGTGCGCTTCATGGCCATTCGATCTCTGAAGGATGTCCCTATTGCGCGTAACATCGGTATGAGCTGGATGCTTATCTCCCTGATCGGTGCGGTCTCTCTGGGTGTATTCGGCCGAGCCTATGCAATCCGCAATGGTATGGAGGTCGAGGATCCGGAAACGATCTTCATCATCCTGGCGGACCTGCTGTTCCATCCGCTGATCACCGGCTTCCTCTATGCCGCACTGCTTGCAGCGATCATGAGCACCGTTTCCAGCCAGCTTCTGGTGGCGTCTTCATCACTGACTGAAGACTTCTACCGCTTGTTCCTGCGTAAAGAGGCAACGGAGAAGGAAAGCGTCGGCATCGGCCGGATCAGTGTCGTATTGGTTGGCCTGGTGGCAGCCTTCATTGCATCCGATCCGAACTCTCAGGTCCTGGGGCTGGTCAGTAATGCCTGGGCAGGCTTCGGTGCAGCGTTCGGCCCATTGATCATCCTGTCGCTGATGTGGTCGCGCACGAACGGCGCTGGCGCCATCGCAGGCATGGTCGTGGGTGCCGTCACCGTCATGATCTGGATTGAACTGGGCTGGAACGCAGCGTTCATGGGAGGTCCCGGTGTATACGAGATCATTCCAGGCTTCATCGCTTCCTTCATTGCGATTCTGGTAGCGAGCAATGTGACTAAAGATGCCGGGGAATATAAGCAAGTCTCCCGCTGACAGAGCACGCTAATCCACTCAGAGTAATCAAAGGGCTCCTGCGGGAGCCTTTTTCATGACCAGTCGCAGTGGTACTGAGCGCCGAGAAAGATGCGATAATCGGCGTTAGCGTAGCGATATCAGCGTGACGCGCCGAACGCCCAGAAGCGTGACGCCAAATACGTCAACACTGGCACCGTCAATGTCGCAATCGCCACCGCGATAAAGCCATGTAGCGGGGTCACCGCCAACAAGGTGGCCAACACGCCATTGTTGAGGATGAATCCCGACGCCGCCACCAGAAAGAAACGTCTTGCCCGGCCACGACGGCGGAAAGTCAAACGCCTATGCCCGATCAGCGATATCTGAAAAGCCACTAGAAACGCCACGATATTCGCTACGAATTCGGACATATTCGGCCATAGGCCAAGCAGCACCCCCGCCACCAGAAGATGAGCGCCAGTCGCCATTACTCCAACAAGTCCGAAACGTGCAGCGGTACCCGCTTCCCCTACGAGCCGACTCATGACTCGCGACCACTTCGAGGACGTGATGCGTACGGCGTCTCACTATCTTCGGCAACTAGATAAAGCGGTCGATGCTTGGCCTCGATGAAGAGCCTTCCCACGTACTCCCCCAGCACGCCTATCGACAACAATTGCATGCCGCCGAAAAACAAGATTGCTGTCATCAGTGACGCATAGCCGGGCACATCACTGCCAAATAGCACCACACGCCCCACCAGAAACACGATGTACAAAAACGCAATCAAGGCGATCACCGCCCCAAAGTAGGACCAGATCCGCAACGGCCAGGTGGAAAAACTCACCACGCCGTCCAGGGCGAAGTTCCACAGTTTCCAGTAGTTGAATTTACTCTGCCCCGTCCCGCGGGAAGGGCGTGCGTAGTAAACCCCGGTGGTGCGATACCCCGGCCACGAGAATAACCCCTTCATGAACCGGCTGCGTTCCGGCAAGCGGTTGATGGCGTCGACTACACACCGATCCATGAGCCGAAAATCCCCCGCATTATGCGGAATCGGCGTGTTCGCCATGCGGTTGAAGAAACGATAGAACAAGCCGGCGGTGGCACGCTTGGTATGAGTGTCCTCTTCACGGGTACCGCGCACACCGTAGACCATGTCATAACCTTCCTCACGCCACAGGCGCACGAACTCGATGATCACCTCTGGCGGATCCTGGAGGTCGACATCCATGGGCACGATGGCATCGCCACGAGCATGCGCGAGCCCCGCTGATAGCGCCGCCTCCTTGCCGAAGTTACGGGTCAACGAGAGATAGCGCACGCGAGCGTCTCGCTCATGCGCATGGCGCAAGCTGCTCAGGGTCGCATCCTGCGATCCGTCATCGATGAAAAGCACTTCCCAGCGCGCAATATGGCCATCGAGAGCGTCACGAACCGCTTGCAGAAACCCCGGGATGGCGTCCTCTTCGTTCATGACCGGCACTACGATGGACAACAGCCAATCAGCCCCGAGGCTTTCATCCTGTACTCCCTTTCCCGTCGACGATAATAGTTTCATTGTTACCTCCACTTTGAACTCACCACGATCCACCGTAGACTCAATGTCGCCATCCCTCGACACGAGACGGTGCTCTACCAGTCGTCAGATCCATCCCTTCAACTCACTCATCATGATAGATCACACTCTCTCGACGTAAAAAAACAGTGTTTTAAAATTTTCCTTGACTTAAGAAACACTGTTTCCTATTCTACAAGCGTTGATTCGGAAACGCCGTTCGATATGGCGATGAACCCAAGGAGTTAGATCATGACCAAGACTAAACTGTTCTCTGCCGTAGTACTGGCCAGCACCTGCGCTTTCGGTACCCAAGCCGCTCTCGCCTATGACGCAGGCGACTTCTTCGTGCGCGGCGATATCGCCAAAAGCGATATCGATGATAGCCATGTCGACGATGAAAATGGCTTCATGGGTAGCGTCGGTTACCTCTTCCACGACAAGCTGGGCGTCGCTCTGAGCTCCAGCGAAAAGTTCGAGCACGATTTCTCGACCAATGGGGTCAATGGCGACTTCGAGCAGCGTCCGATCAATCTGACGCTGCAATACTATCCGCTGGGTGGCACTAACTCGCGCGTTCAGCCCTATGCCGGTGCCGGCGTCAACTACACCAAGTTTTCCAGCGAAAACCTTGCCAACGGCCAGAGCGCCGATATGGACCACTCCTGGGGTGCCGTCGGTGAACTGGGTGTCGACCTGTTCGTGACCGAGAACCTGGCCTTCAATGGCTTCGCAAGCTACACCGATGTGGATTCAGACGTCGATATCGATGGCAACTCGGCAGGCTCTGTCGACCTGGATCCGGTCACAGTGGGTGGCGGTCTTAGCTATCGCTTCTAAGCAGTACACGTCAATACGTTGATAAGACGCCGGGCTCTTTGCCCGGCGTTTTCATGTCTGACCATGCACCTCACGCCTCGGTGACGATCCGGTCGACCTCGGCCACAGCTTCAGTGATCACGCGACGCACGCTGGGCGATGCCTCCTTGAGCCAAGTATCCACGGCAGGTGCCACATCGCAGGACGCCGGCAACGGTGACCCAGTCTCGGCCAGCGTTTCGAGACGCGCCACGAAGACGTAGCGCAACCACTGCGGCATCGCCATGGTATCGATGCAAAATGGCTGCTGGCTGGCGAAAGCCGCGGCAGTTGGCTCTTCCACTCGCCACATGTCGACACTGCGTAATGACGCGACCAAGTTTTCCAATGCCTTCATCAAGGCGTCATGAGCCGTCATCTCGTCTCCTGAAAAGGGTGGAACACTACCCCATTATCGCGCTCACCCTAGGCAATTGACCACCGCGCAGACGGTTTCTCCCCAAAAGGCCGTTTACCCACAGTTCATTGGGACGAGATTGTGGATAAACGCGGGACAATCTTCGTTGGGCCATGGATGACGCCGCTTGGCAGCAAGCGTTTATTTTTTGACCAACTTGGGGCTGGTCAGCGCCATCCTTGAACGCTACAGTGCTGGCCTCGATCCCGGAGGCAGCATGCAGTCGATCACCACGCTCAGTGAATTTTTCCAACGTACCGGTGCGGACGTACGCCTTTTCGACATGGGGCGCCGCATCGCACCTTTCGAATTCTCACGGCTCACCGAGTTCGAAGCCGGAGCCGCCCCCTGGCCCTTGCCCTGGAACGGCCAAGCACGCCTGGCATGCGCGTTCCGCCTGGGCAGCGATGCCACAAGCGAACCCCTGATCTGGTTCTTGGCCCTGCCCCTGGATGAACAAGGCATGCTGGTCCCCGGACCACGCGACGCCTTCCTCGAACGCCTCATCGAAACCCTCGGGCGTACGGTGGAAAGTGTCGGGCGCGACGACGCACCGCACATCGACAACTTGATGCGCGACAATCCCTTGGTCTTTACTCCCGAGCTCATACAACAGGCCATGTTGCATGCCCAAGCTGCCCGCGACTTTGCCCTACCGGCCAGCATGCACCATGCCCTGGTCCGCGCCTATCTGATCGAGGCCGACACCAGCGTCGACTGGCAAATGCTCGGCCTGCAAGGAATTGCCGATCTCGTGGCCCGCCTCGACCGTGAGGAAGAAGTTCGCCTGGCCGAACGCATCCCCACGCTACCCGTCGAGGTCCTGCAACCGCTTTGCTACTGTATGGAGCATCGAGACTTGGGCTCGGCATGCGTAGAGCCGCTTCGCGAGCGCGCCGAACAAGCGGCGCACTCAGGGGATCTCGAAACCGTGTGCGCGGTGATTCGTGCCCTGGGCGGCAGTCGCGATTCACGAGTCGGTACCTGGTACGATACGCTGCTCGATGATCCAGCAGCCTGCGGGCCCGATATACTCGCCGCCATGGCCGCGCGTGGCTGGATGCATCTTGAGGATGAGCAACGCTTGCCGCGGTTTCTCACACGACTAGCGGAAACGCCACAAGCGAACTTCACCGCACTGGTACGTGACCTGGCGCTTGTGCCACGTTTGCGCCTACCGGTATTAATGACGCTGCGCCAAGCGAATGCCGATTCCCCTATCGGCCTACGCCTGGCCGAACTGGATCGTTGATGCATGAAAGCACTGCCCTACCAAGCCAAGGCAGTCATCGGCCGGCGCGAAATGGTCACCCTGCCGGAGCTGGGCCTGACGCTGTGCGCTAAAATCGATACGGGGGCGCGCACCTCGGCACTGCACGCCGAAGACATCGAGACGTTCGAGCGGCAAGGGCATCTTTGGGTGCGTTTCATTACGCGCGGCGGCGGTCCCGACGCTCCATCGCATACGCTGGAACTCCCCCTGTACGACCGCCGCAAGATCAGGAATTCCAACGGGTTCGAGCAATGGCGCCATGTCATCCGAACGCAGATGCAACTCG
Source organism: Chromohalobacter sp. 296-RDG (assembly GCF_029889885.1). Taxonomy (GTDB): domain Bacteria; phylum Pseudomonadota; class Gammaproteobacteria; order Pseudomonadales; family Halomonadaceae; genus Chromohalobacter. Next base: position 47,952 of record NZ_JARANY010000006.1, on the reverse strand, counting down.
GGGGGCTCGAATATCCTATCGAACTGACCTTGACCGACCGGCGTAGCATGCGCCACCCCATGCTGCTTGGACGGCGCGCGCTGCGCCGCCTTCTGGTCGCGTCCGGCGCGGCCTTCCTGCACGGCGAGCCCTGATTCCGCCGGCATCGCTATCGAGTGGAGACGACCATGCATATCGGCATTCTTTCACGCAATCGCAGACTGTACTCGACGCGGCGTCTGATCGAAGCTGCCGAGGCGCGCGGACACACCGCCCGGGTGGTCGACACGCTGCGCTGCTACATGAACATCGCCTCACACCGGCCGTCGATTCACTACAAGGGCGAGGAAATCGAGCCGTTCGACGCCATCGTGCCGCGCATCGGTGCTTCAGTCACCTTCTACGGCTGCGCCGTGTTGCGCCAGTTCGAGATGATGAGCACCTATGTGCTCAACGACTCAGTATCGATCACGCGCTCGCGCGACAAGCTGCGCTCTCTGCAATTGCTGTCACGCAAGGGGCTAGGACTGCCGGTCACCGGATTCGCCCATTCACCGGACGATATTCCGGATCTGATCACCATGGTCAAGGGCGCGCCACTGGTCATCAAGTTGCTCGAGGGTACCCAGGGCATCGGCGTGGTCCTGGCGGAAACCAACCAGGCCGCCGAATCGGTCATCCAGGCCTTCATGGGCATGAAAGCTAATATCATGGTCCAGGAGTATATCAAGGAGGCCAAGGGCGCCGATGTGCGCTGCCTGGTGATCGGCGACAAGGTGGTTGCCGCCATGAAGCGTCAGGCGCTCGAAGGTGAGTTTCGTTCCAACCTTCACCGTGGCGGCACCGCCAGCGTCATACGCATTACCCCGGAAGAGCGTTCCACCGCCATCCGCGCTGCCAAGGCGATGGGCCTGCGCGTCGCCGGTGTGGACCTACTACGCTCCAACCACGGCCCCGTGATCATGGAGGTCAATTCTTCGCCGGGCTTGCAAGGTATCGAAACCGCCACAGGCAAGGATATTGCCGGGCAGATCATCGACTACATCGCGAAAAATGGTGTCACCCCACGCAAGGCCCCTCCCAAACCCAAGGGCTGAGCGAGACATGCCCCGTGCGCGGTGCCACACGGGGAAATTTTCTTGCCGCCGGGGTAGCAAAACGCTGTTTCCACCCGCACAATTTGCGTCACCGGAGGAGGTGACCGCCCATGTTTCTCGATAATCGCCAAGTGGCGATGGACAGCGTGCTGGAAGCGCTGGCCGACAGTCTCGATTATTTCCAGGACAATTTCGAGCGCCTGCGCCCCGCGCTGCGTGATCGGCTGAAACCGCATTACGAAGAGCGTGGCCAGGCCATGCGCGAGCTGCAGAAACTTGCCAAGGAACATCTCGATATTTTACCGCGTGATGCCGACGTGGAGCGCGATGACTACCTCTGGCTGTGGAGCCGTATCAAGAGTTTCGTGGGTAACGACAGCCAAGTGCTTATCGGCGAGCTTCTCGAGCAGGAGCGCGTCTTGATGCAGGCCCTGGGCACGGCGTTCACCCATCCGCTACCGGACCCGCTGGAACCGGTGCTGGAACGCTGCTGGAAGAATTGTCGGGCGTTGATCCGCGAGCTCAACGCACAGCACAAGCGCTGATGCCGATCTCGGGCACTATCACTTCTCTTTATTGCGGATAGGCAACGTTTCAGGCGGCCCGAGAAAGTAAGGTACCCTTCCCCACAGATAGATATCACCGACGGTCGCTGCACGTGCTAGCCATTCGCGCAGCCAAAGCTGCCACTCGCCCCCGACTCGACCATCCGGCACGGCACACCCTTCCGCTTTCAAGCCGACCGCATCAGCGATAAACAAGGCACGCGGCAAGTGCCATGCCTGCGAGATCATCAGCACGTGCTCGGCCCCGAAGACACGACGAGCCCGCACCACGCTGTCGAAGGTGCTGAAACCGGCATAATCGAGCGTCATATCGTCACTATCGACGTTACGAGCACGCAATGAGCGCCACATCGACACGGGCTCGTTGTAATAGCGCGTACGATTGTCACCAGACAGCAAAAGATGCTGGACGCGCCCCAGGCGCAGCAATTGCGCTGCGGCTTCCATGCGTGCGGCGAAATAGGGGTTATGACCGCCACCACGAAGTCCCTCGGCGGTACCGAAGACCAACCCGACCGGCTCGGCGTCGCACACCAGCGTATCGTGATGAATACGACCAGCCGTCTTGGCGAACACCCAGATGTTGAGCGCCACCACCACGGCGAACATGAAGATCATGCCGACAAGACACCACTTGAGCAGTCGCCATCCCCACCGAATGAGTCCCCGGCGACCGTTTTCTAGCGGCATGCGGATCTCCAACGAATAAGGGGGCGTCAGTCACGCCCCACCATGAGAAAGAGAGCGACGAAGGCCGCATCCTAGAACATGCCCAGTTCCAGCCTCGCCTCCTCTGTCATCATCTCACGGCTCCAGGGCGGATCGAAAACGATCTCGACATGCACTTTGGACACTTGCACCGCGCCCTGGAGTTTGCGTCGAGCATCTTCGGCGATCACCTCGCCCATGCCACATCCCGGCGCGGTCAAGGTCATGCGAATGGTCACCATGGTCTCGCCACTCAGTAGATGCTCGATACGGCATCCGTAGACCAGGCCCAGGTCGACGATATTGACCGGAATCTCCGGGTCGAAACAGGTCCGCAGCTGCGCCCAGATAAAGGCCTCGAGCTCCTCGTCGCTGGCCCCCTCGGACAGGGACACACGCGATACTGCCTCGAGCCCCAGGGCATCGAGGTCATGTCCCTCGAGCAGAAACATGCGTCCCTCGAAGCCGACACTGACCGTTCCGCCCTTGGCCTGCATCACCGAGACGATGCTGTCCTCGGTCAAGGTCTCGCTTTTGCCAAAGGGAATCGAGATTGCCTCGACATCGCGCTGCAAGGGCATTTCCTGCCCCTTGTAGAGGCTTTGCAGTTGATCCATGCCGTCTCCGTTAGCGCACCATGGCGATGACTTTCTGTAAGGCTTCGACGAACGCATCGACCTCTTCCGGCGTATTGTAAGCTGCCACAGAGGCGCGACACGTTGCGTCGAGGCCCATGCTGGCGAGTACGGGCTGGGAGCAATGATGCCCGGTACGGATCGCCACGCCAAGTTGATCAATCAGCAGGCCGATATCTTGAGAATGTGCTCCGTCGACCACGAACGACAGCACACTCACCTTGTCCGGGGCCGTGCCGATCATACGCAGACCATCGACCTCCTTCAGCTTGTCGGTGGCACGCTCGAGCAGGTGATGCTCCCACGCCGCCATCCGGTCAATGCCGGTCTCCGCTATCCAGTCGAATGCCGCTCCCAGAGCGATCACTTCCGCGATAGCCGGTGTGCCGGCTTCGAACTTGTGCGGAATTTCGCTGTACACCGTACCCTTCTCGAAGGACACGCGACTGATCATCTCGCCACCGCCCTGCCAAGGCGGCATCGACTCGAGCAAGGCCTCACGGCCATAGAGTGCGCCAACGCCGGTGGGACCATAAGCCTTATGCCCCGAAAACGCATAGAAATCGACGTCCAGTGCCTGGACATCCACGCGCTGATGCGGCACCGCCTGGGCACCGTCGACCAGGACCAATGCGCCATGCTCATGCGCTGCGCGCGCCATTTCCGCCACCGGATTGACGGTGCCCAGCGCATTCGAGACGTGATTGACGCACACCAGGCGCGTACGCTCGCCCAACATGTCTCGGTAAGCCGCTTGGTCGAGCACACCGCGCTCATCGACCGGAATCACCTGAAGCGTGACATCCAGCGCCTCGGCCAGCATTTGCCAAGGCACGATATTCGAATGGTGCTCCATCAACGAGACGATGATCTCGTCACCCGGGCGCAGGTTGGCCCGCCCCCAGCTATTGGCGACTAGATTAATCGCCTCGGTGGTGCCACGCGTGAAGACGATCTCGCGATGCGACGCCGCCCCCAGCCAGGCACGTACTTTCTCGCGCGTGCCCTCGTAAGCTGCCGTGGCCTCGTCAGCCAGGGTATGCAGCCCGCGATGGATGTTGGCGTTATAGCGCCGATAGTAATCGTCCAGCGTATCGATGACCGCCGTCGGCGTCTGACTGGTCGCCGCGTTATCCAGATAGATCAACGGCTTGCCGTGGACTTCCCGTTCGAGGACCGGGAAGTCGTTACGCACACGCGCCACATCCAGCATCGTCTCGGCAAAGGCATTCATGGACTCAGGCCTCCTCAAGCGCGTCGGAAACCTCTACCAGATCCGCAAGATTGAAGCGCTCGGGCAATTTGCCTGCCACCGCACGCTCGACACGCTCGGCGATGACCGGCAGGCGCACCCGATCCATCACCTCGCCAGCGAACGCCAACGTCAGAAGACCGCGCGCCATCTGTTCGTCGATGCCGCGCGTACGCAATGCAAAAACGGCCTCCTCGTCGAGCTGGCCGGTCGTCGCGCCGTGCGAGCACTTGACGTCGTCGGCGTAGATTTCCAGTTCGGGCTTGGTATCGATTTCGGCGCGATCGGACAAAAGCAGGTTGGCGTTATTCTGATTCGCCTCGATCTGTTGACTATCACGCTTGACGACCACTTTGCCATTGAACACGCCCCGGGCACGGTCGTTGAGAATGCCCTTGTAGTTCTCGTCGGAGAAGGTGTTCGGCGCGTTATGCCTGACCAGGGTGTGATTGTCGACGTGTTGACGGCCCTGAACGAAGAACAGGCCATTGTAATTGGTCTCTGCACCTTGCGCGTTGAGATCCGTGACCAAATCAGTGCGCACCAGCGCGCCGCCCAGGTTCAAGTTGAACGACGTAAAGCGCGAATCGCGACTCTGCTCGACGTGGATGCTCGCCACGTGCAGGTCCTCGGTCGAGGCTTCCTGCAACTTGTAGTGATCGACGATGGCGCCGCGTTCGAGCATGACTTCGCTGACCACGTTGGTGAAGTTGGCCGCACCCGCCTCGCCGGCGTAATGCTCGACCACCGTGGACTGACTACGCGCTCCGGCCATTACCAACACGCGAGGATGGCTCATCCGCGCCGATTCATTGGCGCGCGAGGCAAAGACCACATAGATCGGTTTGTCGACGACGACGCCCTGACCGATGCGCACGACCGCACCTTCTTCGGAAAGCGCCACGTTGAGCGCGGTGAACGGCGAGAAGTCGACCCCCGCCAGGCGCCCGATGGCACCGCCGATCGCCTCGTGATTGGTACGCATCGCCGTGGTCAAGGGCTCGATGGAAACACCTTCGGGCAGCTCCGTCAGGTCGGATAAGGCCGCCGAAAAGACGCCATCGACAAACACCAGACGATGGGCATCCAATGGCATGTCGAGTGCCGCGAAACGCGCCTCGTCGAGTTCGGCGTCATCGGCCAGCGTAAATTCGCCCTCGGCGATGCGTCTGACATCGGTATATTTCCAGGCCTCGTCACGCTTGGTGGGAAATCCCAAGGCTTCGAAGCGTTCTGCCCCGGCCTGGCGGCGTGCCGCCACCCAAGTGGGCTCGTCATCGACTCGCTCGCCGAGCCGCTGTAGAAAAGCGTGTGCTGCACTCATGCTGCAGACTCCTCCAGCACCCATTCATACCCGCGTGCTTCAAGCTCGTTAGCAAGATCCTTATCACCGGACTTGACGATACGGCCGTCCACCAGAACATGGACATGATCCGGCACGATGTGCTCGAGCAAACGCTGATAATGCGTCACCATAAGGATCGCGCGGTCCGCGCTGCGCAGCGAATTGACACCCTCGGCGACCACCTTCATGGCGTCGATATCAAGCCCGGAGTCGATCTCGTCGAGCATCGCCAGCTTGGGTTGCAATACCAGCATCTGCAGGATCTCGTTGCGCTTCTTCTCACCGCCTGAGAACCCCTCGTTGACTGCACGCTGCAAGAAGCTGCCGTCCATCTTCATGAAACTCAACTGCTCGCGAACCAGTTTCATGAATTCCGGCGCCGGAATTTCCTCTTCACCACGCGCGACACGCTGCGCGTTGAGCGCCGCCTTGAGCAGGTAGATATTCTTGACGCCCGGAATTTCCACGGGGTACTGGAAGCCCAGCAGAATGCCGGCCAGCGCACGCTCTTCGATTTCCATTTCCAGCAGGTTCTTGCCTTCGAACAGCACCTCGCCGCTGGTCACCTCGTAACCGTCCTTGCCCGCGACCACTGCCGACAGCGTCGACTTGCCCGCCCCGTTGGGGCCCATCAAGGCATGAACCTCGCCGGGATTGACGGTCAAGTTCAGCCCCTTGAGGATTTCCGAACCTTCCACCGTGACGTGCAGATCTTTGACTTCGAGCATCTTGATACCTTGCTTGCGTTCGAGTCGCCCGGCGACTCCGATACATGGGTTGAGACCTTGTCTGTGCGTCTGACGGTATATCGGGCGCGTTACCCGACTGCCCCTTCCAGCGTCACATTGAGAAGCGCCTCGGCTTCCACTGCGAATTCCATCGGCAGCTCCTGGAAGACGTCCTTGCAGAAGCCGTTGACGATCATGTTGACGGCATCTTCTTCGGAAATGCCGCGCGCCTGGCAATAGAACAACTGATCCTCGCCGATCTTCGAGGTGGTCGCCTCATGCTCCACGGTCGCCGAGTTGTTGCCGATTTCTTGATACGGGAAGGTATGCGCGCCGCAGCGGTCACCGATCAACAGTGAATCGCACTGCGTGAAGTTGCGCGCGTTCTTGGCGCGCGGACCGACCTTGACCAGGCCACGATACGCCTGATCGCTGCGTCCGGCGGCGATACCCTTGGAGATAATGGTCGAGCGCGTGCCTTCGCCGATATGAATCATCTTGGTGCCGGTATCGGCCTGCTGACGGCCGTTGGTCACCGCCACGGAATAGAACTCGCCAACACTATCCTTGCCACGCAGCATGCAGGACGGATACTTCCAGGTGATCGCCGAGCCGGTCTCGACCTGCGTCCAACTGATCTTGGAGCGGTCGCCCCGGCAATCGCCGCGCTTGGTGACAAAGTTGTAGATGCCGCCCTTGCCGTCCTCGTCGCCGGGATACCAGTTCTGGACCGTCGAGTACTTGATGTTGGCATCTTCCAGCGCCACTAGCTCGACCACCGCCGCATGCAGCTGGTTCTCGTCACGCTGCGGCGCCGTGCAGCCTTCCAGATAGGAGACCTGGGCGCGCTTGTCGCAGACGATCAGCGTGCGCTCGAACTGGCCGGTATTCGCCGCGTTGATGCGGAAATAGGTGGACAGCTCCATGGGGCACTCGACGCCTTCGGGCACATAGACGAAGGAACCGTCGGTAAACACCGCCGAGTTGAGCGCGGCGAAGTAGTTATCACCCTGAGGCACGACGCTTCCCAGGTACTGGCGCACCAGCTCGGGATATTCACGAATCGCCTCGGAAATCGAGCAGAAGATGACACCCGCTTCCGCCAGCTTCTCCTTGAAGGTGGTCGTCACGGAAACGGAGTCGAACACCGCATCCACCGCGACCCCGGCCAGCGCCGCACGCTCGTGCAGCGGAATCCCCAACTTCTCGTAGGTTTCCAGGAGCTTGGGATCGACCTCGTCGAGGCTCTGCGGCTTGTCTTCCTGCTTTTTGGGCGCGCTGTAATAGGAGATCGCCTGATAATCGATAGGCGGATAGTCAAGATGCGCCCAGGAAGGCGTAGTCATTTGCAACCATTGACGATAAGCCTCCAGGCGCCATTCGAGCATCCACTCGGGCTCGCCCTTCTTGTTCGAGATGAAGGCGATGGTGTTTTCATCCAACCCCGGCGGTACGGTATCGCTTTCGATGTCGGTCACGAATCCTTGAGTATATTCGCGACTGACAAGCTCTTCCATTTCCTGACTTGCCATGGTGTCTCTCCTCCCGAGCGGTATGCTCTCGGCTCGTGGCCAGCGCCACGGCCCCGATATCGTGTGATCAAACCTCGGCGCGACTCGCCAAGGTCACGCTCTGTATGGGCAATTGGACGGGCAGTTTCAGCGGCGATTCCTGGGCCAGATGCGCCAGAGTCACGCTGTCGAGCAAGGTACGAATCGCCAGCGAGACACGCTGCCAGTTATCGGCGACGCCACAGGTATCGACTAGATCGCAGTCACCATCGGCGTGGCTGCACTCAGTCATCGCCACCGGCCCTTCAATGGCGCCGATGATGTCGGAAGTGGTGATCGAGGTCGCCGGTCGCGCCAACCGATAACCGCCCAACGAACCACGCCGCGATTCCAAAAGCCCGGCTCTCACCAACATTTTCAACGTCTTACTGACGGTGGGGTGTGGCAACTGCACCGCATCCGCCAATTCGGTAGCGGCATGTGCCTGTTCCGGATAACGCGCGATCTGCGCCATCACCACGGCGGCGTAGTCGGTTAGCCTGGAAAGCTTCAACATGCCTTCACTCCACGATTCATCTATTGAGGACCATTTTAGTCCCCTATCGATTCGATGTGAAGGGAACCAATCACTTCGCGCCTTCGAGCGCCATCTTGGCGTCACGATAACGACCATTCGCATCAATAATGACAATTGTTAGCATTTGAGAAGACTATCGCCTCTTGCCTTGGGCACGATTCACCCGCACATTCGAGACAGAACTTCAGTCGGATACCGTCATGCGACGTCACCTGAGCCAGGAACTGCACAATTTCATCGAGCGGGGCCGCGACCGCCAATTGCGTCTCGCCGTCACCGGACTTTCCCAAGCCGGCAAGACCGCCTTTCTGACTTCGCTGGTGCATCAGTTGCGCCATGCGGGACTGGAAGCACGTCTCGATTTGCTGCGCGCCGCCCGCGAGGGGCGCCTCTTGGGCGCCCAGCGAGTCGCTCAGCCTGATCTCGGCGTGCCCCGCTTTCCTTACGACGCCGCCATGACCTCCCTCGACGGCACACCACCGCACTGGCCGGCGCCCACCCGAGGTATCAGTGAACTACGTCTGACCATCAAGCATCGCACGCGCCGCGCTCGGGGGCTGCTGGGTGATACGGCGACGCTCACCCTCGACTTGATCGACTACCCCGGTGAATGGCTGCTCGACCTGCCCCTGCTCGAGCACGACTTCCTGAGTTGGAGCGAGGCGCAGCAAGCCGCCATGGGCAGTGAGCGCCAACGCCTCGCCGCGACCTGGCTGCGTGCTGTCGAGGCTCTGGCCCCGGACGACGACGCCGACGAAAGCCAACTCGCCGAGATCGCCGCGCATTACGCCGACGCGTTGCGCGCCTCTCGCGAGGCCGGTTTCGCCGACCTGCAGCCGGGCCGCTTTCTGCTCCCGGGCGACCTGGAAGATGCGCCGGTACTGCAGTTTTTCCCGCTTCCCGGCGTGAGCGAAGCCAATCGTGCCGAGCTTGAGGCTTTGCCCGAGACGAGCGTCTACAAGACGCTGGCGCGGCGCTTCGACCATTACCGCCGTCACGTGGTCAAACCGTTCTACCGCGAGCATTTCCGACACTTCGACCGTCAGATCGTGCTGGTCGATGTGCTGGGCGCGCTCAACGCCGGCCCAGAGCGCTTCGAGGATCTCTCCCGGGCGCTGAGCACCCTGATGCGGAGCTTCGACTACGGCAAGCGCACCCTGATGAGCCGACTGTTCTCGCCGCGCATCGATCGTCTTGCCATCGCCGCGACCAAGGCCGACCACGTGACGCCCGAACAGCATCCCAACGTCGTCGCGCTGCTCGAAGCACTGCTCGCCGAGCCGCTCAAGGACCTGCGCTATGCCGACGTACCGGTGAAAGCGCTGTCCTTGGCGGCGGTGCGTGCCACCAAGCCACGCGAAGTGGATAATGACGGTCAACGCCGCGCCGCTCTACGTGGTACCACCCTGGAAGGCGAAGACGTACTGCTGTTCCCCGGCGACGTGCCGCCCCGCTTGCCTGAGCGCGACTTCTGGGCCCGCCAGGGATTCGATTTCACGGCGTTTCGGCCCCCACATCGCGACACACCCGAATTGCCGCATGTGCGCATGGATGCAGCGCTCGACTGGCTGATTGGAGATAAATTGAAATGAGCGAGCCGCGCCCCGGACAACGTTTTCGCGTCGACCCTGAGCCGCCACCCCACTTTACCGCCGCCCCCGAACCGGGGGAGCGCTTTCACCCGGACAGCGTTTCTCAACCGCTCGCAGTCCAGGACAGCGCGCCGGACATACCACTCGAAGCCAGCCTGGGCAAACCCCGCAAGCGCCGCTGGGGGCTGATGACGCTGCTCGGCGGTTCCATAGCGCTAGGCAGTGTGGAGGTGGCGCGTCATCTATATACCGCCACCCTGGGCGGAGACTGGCTGGCAGGCGCCTGGAGCGCGCTGGGGCTATTGGCGCTGGGCTTGGGTGGCGTGGCGCTCTTGCGCGAGCTATGGCGTCTGCGGCGTCTGAAGCGGCACACCCAATTGCGTGACCAACTCGACGCCCCCGAAGAGGCCACGCCCCAGGACATGCAGACACTCGCCGAGCGCTTGCGACGCCAGATGAAGCTAGGCGACGACGATCCCAACTGGCGCGCTTTTCAAGCGGCGCATCAGTCGCACCACGACGCCCAGGAAACACGTACCCTGCTAGCGCACCACCTTCTAGCCCCGCGCGACCGTCAAGCACGCCGACTGATCGCGCGCATGTCCGGCGAAACGGCCGTCATGGTCGCCGTCAGCCCGGTCACCTTTATCGACATGGCCTTGATGGCGTGGCGTAATATCGGCCTGATCGACCGTCTTGCCGCGCTCTACGGTCTGGAACTGGGCTACGCCAGCCGCCTGCGCCTGTTCCGCGCGGTGCTCTACAACATGGCCTTCGCCGGCGCCAGCGAGATCGCCACGGATGCCGGGATGGACCTGCTCTCGATGAACGTGGCCGGCAAGCTTTCCACCCGCGCCGGCCAAGGGCTCGGCGCTGGTCTTCTCACCGCGCGGCTCGGTCTGCGCACGCTGCGCATGACACGCCCGATCCCCTTCGACGAGGGCGAAGCCCCACATCTCGCCGATCTGCGCCGCGAACTCTGGCAACGCCTGCGTCAGTTGGAAACAAAGGACGACGCATCACGTTAGCGCGAAGAACTCTCGCAACTGACAGGCAACGCCATAAGGATGGTGGTGGCCGATGCGTGCGGCGTCAGGCACGCGCCGCACCAATTCGGGGTGAGCGTTTTCCACGATGAAGCCATGGCCAGCCAATGCCAGCATCTCGGCGTCATTGAGGTTATCGCCGAACGCCAGGCAGCGCGCTGCAGGTAGCTCGAGATGCGTCAAAAGACGCTCCAGCGTGGCGCCCTTGTTGACGCCTTCCGCCATGATCTCTAGTGAATGGGACATCGAATAGGTTATGTGCAGCCGCGTCCCTAGCGCTTCGTTGATGCTCTGCTCCAACGACGCCAGCGCCGTAGGGTCGCCGATGCACAACACCTTGCCCACCCCATTGCCATCATGGGCCTCGAGATTGGCGACTCGATAATGAAAACCCGTATGCGCATGCAAGGCCTTCAACTCGGGGGCCGACGCATCGATCAACCACTCGTCGCCGGTATAAAGATTGAGCCGGATATCGGCATCGCGCGGCATCGCTATCAACGTCCGTACCAATTCGGCCGGCACCCACTGCTCAGCGATCAGGCGATCGTCGGGTGCATAAAGATGCGCGCCGTTGGTACTCAAAATATAGGCGGGCACGCCCAATCGACGGCGAAACGCGGTGATATCGTGAAAGTGACGCCCCGAGGCTAGTGCCAGATGATGGCCCTCGGCGGCCAGTGCCTGAAAGGTCTCGATGGTCATCTCATCGAGATCGTGCTCGGCATTGAGCAGGGTGTTATCCAGATCCGTAACAATCAGATGAGGCTGCATGCGGCTTCCCGGTTGGTTCGCGACCTCCCAAGGTTACCGCATATCAGTCTAGAGTTGGGGACTGGCGTTAGCGCCATGTCTGTTGGTCAAGGTGCATCTCACAGCAGGACAGACCCATAGCAGAACGAGCGATATCGACGACTCCAACGCCAGTGTGATCGATCATTACGTACTTTTTCCTTGAGTCGCCCAACTGTTCAACATTTTCGTCGTGCTGCGCATGGCGGATAGATGCTGAACAGTTCCATGCCTAGAGAGCGCTATTCTCGTCATCTTCATCAGGCTTCGCCGAGCCCTGGTGTTCCAGCGGCGTGGCTCGGTCGAGACGCGGATGGTTATTACGGAACTCCTGATGCGGATCGTCGAGGGCATCTAGCGCTTGAATGGTGTAGGTCAGCGCATGGATCGCCGCGAGCACGTCCTGAGTATTGCCGGTCTCGGAGATGGTGTGCATGTTGCGGATCGGAAAACCGATCGAGGTGGCAGCGCAATCCACCGCCGCCAGCACCCCGGCCATACCGTCGGTGCCGGTGTCGGCGCCGACCATGTCTCGCTGCATGGGAATGTCGTGCTGCTTGGCGGTGCTCTCGATGATCCGATTGAGCTGCTCGCTGGCGATCGCGCCCACCGCCATGGTGAAGCCCTTGCCCATTTCCAACGGCTGCATGCGTCGGTCGCCGATGCCGGGCGCCGCCACATAGTCGTGATTGACGTCGACGCCGATCAGCACGTCCGGCTCGAGCTCCCCGGCCAGCACCCGGCTACCTAAGCGGCCGATCTCCTCGTAGCTGGCGATGGCGAACAGCACACGCACCTGCCGAGTGCCGCCCGCCTCGGCGATCAGCCGTGCGACCTCGCTGGTGACAAAGCAGCCCAGGCCGTTGTCCAGGTAGGCGCCATAGAAGGTGTCGGGGCTGAAGCCGGGACGGATGGGGCGATCCATGATGATCGAGTCGCCGGGGCGCACGCCGAGATTCAAGACCTGCTGCTTCTTGTTCTCGCCGTGGATCTGCAGATCCAGATAGAGCTGCTCCTTCTTGATGCCCCGTTCGCCCGAGCGCACCGCCGGGTCGGCGAAATGGATGGCGCCCAGCGCCTCCACCGTACCGCCCTGGATCACCCGGTAGTTGCCGGGACTTTCCGGATCCTCGCTGAACAGCTTGACCTCGTGGCCGATCAGCACGGTGGGCAGGAAGGAATCGCTATTGATCCAGATCTTGCCGTCGTCGCCGATCGAGCGCACCTGCATGCGAATCTTGTCGGCATGCCCAATCAGCATCACCTTGAACATGTCGTCGCGACCAGGATGGGTATCCAGCACCACGCCGGCATGGCCCTGATACTGGTGCAGATGCCAATCGCTGGGCGCGAACGACTCGAACTGCGGCTTGAGCACGCCATAGGTCATTGCGCCCTCCAGCCCCACCGGGCTGGGTGCATCGAGGATCTCGCGCATTAGCTTGAACTGCTGTTCCTGCATTGGCCGGTTCCAGGGTTGCTTCTTCTCGCTCATTGCGCTCACTCTTTGTGAAGTCAGTGTCTATAGAAGACTAGTCTGGCAGATTTCAGGCCACTAACTGAAGCCAAACATAACGATGCTCTGCGCGGCGCTGCGGCGTCATGGGCGTGGGCGCCTACGTGTCCGGTAGGCTCCAGGCCCCCGATTCGTCAGTCCGTTCGCGAAAGCAACGCGGCGCGCAGCTCGTCCGAAAGCGGTGGTTCGGCCAGCCAGATGCCGAAATAAGCCCGAGCCAGCTCGCCGTCGTCCGACTCGAAGAGCGTATCACCGTTCAGGCTCAGACTCAGTCGTGGCACGTCCGGGTTCCAGTCAAGCCTATAGCGATCACCGTCAGTGACACTGATCATGGCATTCTGGATCGCCTCGACCTTGGGACGAAGCGCCTCGAGGGCACTATCCTGAAACTGCTCCTCCAGAGTGGCCCAGGTCGCCTTACGGATATCCGCAACGTCCACATCACGCCGATACTCGAGGAGCAGACTCATCGGCATCTCGGCGTTGATGATGGCATCCTGGCTAGCGTCCGCCGGTGCGTAAAGCGCCGCGTCATATACATCCCAGAGCATATAACTGGCGGTGCCTGCCCCTTGCAAGACGACCTCACTCCCGTCCAGTGACTTCTCATCCGGAAACGACGCGGCGAGCGCCGCGCCACCGCTCCAACCGACCGCCATTGCCAGCCCCACTCCTCCGGCAAAACCGCTTAAAACAGCGCGTAGCGTCATGATGACTCCCCGTCTGGATTAGACTTGGTGAAGAACAGCGTATCCTCTCCACCTTGGATACCGAATTTCGTTACAGTCGCCCAATTGATCATCACACTCGCCTCTGGTGGCATACATTCTCCATCGACAACCCGGAGCTTATTCATGTCTCGTACTATCGAAGTCCCCGCCGCCGACGGCACCATCGACGCGCATATCTTCACACCCGGGAACGCCGACGGCCCTCTACCGGCCGTGGTGCTGTTCACCGATATCGGTGGCCTGCGCCCCTGCTATCACGAGAAAGCCCAGCGAATCGCCGATCACGGCTATGCCGTGTTGATGCCCAACGTGTACTACCGCGATGCGAGCGGGTCTCTCGTGCCGGAGGGCAAGTCCTTCCGCGATCCGGATGTACGCCCAACCCTGGTCGAGTATGCCGGCCACCTCACGCCCGAGGCACAATCCCGCGACTTCATCGCCCTACTGGACTGCATCGACAACGAGGCCGAGTTCGCGGACGGCAAGATAGGCGTGATCGGCTATTGCATGACCGGCGCCTTCGCACTGCGCATGGCGGCCGAACACGCCGGTCGTGTCGCGGCTGCAGCCGGATTCCACTCAGCCCGGCTCGCGGAGGCAGACGACCCGAACAGCCCCAGGCATGTGGTCGGCAATATCCAAGGGCGCGTCTATTTCGGTCACGCCGACAAGGATGAACTGCTACCCCCCGAGCAGATCGCCTGCATGGACGAAGCGTTAGCCGCCGCCGGCGTGCACTTCACCACCGAACTCTACAAAGACGCCGCCCACGGCTTCACCGCCAAGGACGCCCCCTCCTACGATGCCGCCGCCGATGACCTGCATCACAAGCGACTAACCACTCTTCTGGAAGAAACGCTGTGACGTCTAAATTAGGCCACTGGCGAGCGGCCAGCGGCCATGACCACCAAGATCCACAAGCCGAGCACAGCCAGAAAGTTGATGGTGAAGACGATTCCCCTGAGACGGACGTTGTGGGTAAGAATTTGAACTGCACTATGCAGCAGACGACCCGCGACGAAGACCCAGGCAAGCGCAAACGCGGCCGGGCTAACCTGAAGATATAGCAAGATGAGGCAAGCGGCATGGAACGCCAGTGGCCACTCGAATTGATTGGACAAGTTGGCACTGATGCGTGGCTCGACAGCCGCCCATGGATTAGTGCCGTCTGACCTGCGCCCAATCCCCCAAACGGCGGGAGCCCGTGCAGCCGTCAGCAGCACATACAGGAAGGCAGAAAGGGCGACGTGTGCTGCCATGGAAAGAATCAACGCCTGCGGCATGTCTTACTCCTGTGGCTTAGTGCTACAACTTAGTTGCCGCCCCGCTTGGGACGGTCAACTACAGCATTTCGTTGGGCATCTCTTGTCTGCGTCGCGGCTTGAAACGCCAATTCTCTGGAACCTTAATTCTTTTACTACGGACCATACTGCCCAACCAAGCATGATAAACGTTCGCGTCGTAGTGATTCAGCGATCCCCGAGGCTGGCGGCGACGCCGGGGGCGCGTTCGCCGAGCAGTACGTGAACCAGGCCGCCGTCGATGCGTTGAATGCCTTGCGCGCCGAGTGTCTTGAGCGCGGCTTCGTCGAGATTCGCAGCATCGGCGAGGCGTAGTCGTAGTCGGGTCATGGCCACGGCGGTGGCTTCCTGTACGTTGCCATGTCCGCCGAGCGCGGCCAGCCAGTGGTCGAGCTGTTCGGCACTCAGCCGCGCCACACTGGTTGCATCCGAGCCATTGCCCTCGCCGGCCACTGGCGCTTCACTGGGCGCGGCGCCTTCGGCAACCATGGCAGCGCGAATCTCATCGGCGACGCCATCGGCTATCGGCCCCAGGATCACTTGCAAGCCGCCACCACGGAGGTGCAGCACGCCGCGTGCGCCGAGCTGCTTGAGTGCCGGTTCGTCGATGGCGTTGTCATCGTCAAGCACCAGTCGCAAACGGGTGGTGCACGCACCCACGCTGGTCAGGTTGGCGGCTCCGCCTAGTGCATGCACGAACGCTGGGCCTCGCTCCCCGAGATCGGCCGGGGCGCTGGTGGCACCTGCGGTTTCCGACTCGCGCCCCGGCGTTGGTAGATCGAAGCGTGCAATCGCCCAGCGGAAAACCCCGTAATACAACGCGAAGTAGCAAAGCCCTACGGGGACCATCAGCCAGCCGTTGGTCGAAAGCCCATAGGAAAGCGCATAGTCGAAAGCACCGGCCGAAAAGGTGAAACCCAGCTTAACGTTGAGCAACTCCATGAGCACCATCGAAAGCCCGGTGAGCATCGCATGCAGCACGTACAAAAACGGCGCCAGGAACATGAAGGTAAACTCGATCGGCTCGGTCACCCCGGTCAGAAACGCGGTCAACGCCAGCGACAGCAACAAACCGCCGACCTGGGCACGCCGCCCTTTGGGCGCCGCGTGATACATCGCCAGCGCCGCCGCCGGTAGACCGAACATCATCACCGGGAAAAAGCCCGCCATGAAACTGCCCGCGCTGGGGTCGCCGGCGAAGAAGCGGTTGAGGTCGCCGGTCGCGCCATCGAAGCTGCCGAACACGAACCACACGAAGCTGTTGAGGACATGGTGCAGTCCAGTGACGATCAGCAAGCGGTTGAGCACACCGTAGACGAACAGGCCCAGGTCGCCGGCCTCGATCAGCCACTGGCCGAGGGTATCGATGCCGGTCTGCACCGTCGGCCAGATCACCCCGAAAATCATCCCCAGGATGACCGCAGCAAGCCCGGTGACGATCGGAATGAAGCGCCGCCCGCCGAAGAATGCCAAGTAGTCGGGAAGCTTGATGTCCTTGAAACGGTTATAAAGCAGGCCTGCCACGGTACCGATGATGATGCCCGACAACACGCCCATGTTGATGTCTTCGTTGAGCGTATGCAGGACCGCATCGAGCACCAGGTAACCGACGACGCCCGCCAACCCGGCAGCGCCATTGCTGTCGTTGGCGAAGCCCACCGCCAGGCCGATGGCGAAGATCAACGCCAGATTGGCGAAGATCGCATCCCCGGCATTGGCGAGAAAGGCGATGTCGAGCAGATCCGGCTGCCCCAGGCGCAGTAAGAGACCGGCAACCGGTAGTACCGCGATGGGCAGCATGAGCGAGCGCCCCAGCTTCTGCAGGCCGCCCATGATATCGAGTCGCATGATCGTTTCTCCCACTCTTGTTGTTGGCCAGAACGTCGTTGTTCAGAATGTCGTTACATGAATGGCGGCGGTGTCAGGCCACGACCGGCGCATTCAGCCACGCCTCGACGCGCTCGCGTAGCGCAGTGCCATCGTCCAGTTCCAGCCATGCCAGTAATTGTTCGTTGAGCGCACCAGCGTCGATGTCGCGCAATGCAACCTTGACCGCCGGCACGCGGCTTGGCTCCACCGAGAGTTCATCGATTCCCAGCGCCACCAGCACGGCCAATGCCATAGGATCGCCGGCAGCAGCGCCGCACACTCCCACCGGACAGCGTCCGGCAGCGCCTTCGATAGTCGTCTTGATCAGTCGCAGTACCGCCGGATGAAGCACGTCGAGCTGCGCCGCCAGGTCCGGGTCCTCGCGATCCATGGCCAGCGTGTATTGCGTCAGGTCGTTGGTGCCGATCGATAGGAAATCGGCTTCGGCGGCGAGGCTGGCCGCACATAATGCGGCTGACGGCACCTCGATCATCACTCCGAGCTGCGGCAGTCGACTCACGCCCAGTTCCTCGGCCAGCGTTTCAAGCCGTTGGCGCAACGCCCGCAACTCTCCGACGCCGCTGACCATCGGCAGCATGATGCGCAGCGACTCGAGTGGTTCGAGCGCCAGCAAGGCACGCAGTTGGCTGTCCAACAGGTCGGCCTGACTAACCCACAAACGAATGCCGCGCACGCCTAGCGCCGGATTAGCCACGCTGGGCAGCGGTAGGTAGCTGAGTTGCTTGTCGGCGCCGATATCCAGCGTACGTACGATCACTGGCTTGCCGCCCAGCGCATCGAGCGCGGCCTGATATTCATCACGCTGTTCGTCGACGCTCGGCGCGCTATCACGATCGAGGAACAGGAATTCACTGCGCAGCAGGCCGATACCGTCGGCGCCCTCCTCAGCGGCGATAAGCGCCTCGGCACCACTGGCGACGTTGGCGCAGACCTCGATAGTGCGACCATCGCGGGTCGTCGCCGCCTCTTTTGCCGCCTCGCGGGCGACGTCTTGGGCTTGCTCGCGCTCAGAGATACGCTCGCGCATGGCCTCCAGGCTCGCGCTATCTGGCTGCGGTTCGAGCAGGCCGCGTTCGGCATCGAGAATCGCCATTGCCCCTTCAGCCGATTCCAGAGCAGTGCCCATCGCCACCAGGCACGGCAGGCCCCGGGCACGGGCGAGAATCGCCACGTGCGACGTAGTACCACCCGCCACCAGACAGATACTCGCCGGTCGCTGAGCGGCCAAGGCCGTCAATTCCGAAGGCGTCAGATCGTCGGCGATGACGATGGCGTCGGCCGGCACCTGTGGGACGCTCGGCGCCGAACCCAAGCACGCCATTACTTGGCGCTGTAGATCGCGCAGATCGGCAACTCGCGCCGCCAGCAGTTTATTGCCGGTCGCCTGCAGGCGCGCCGCTTCGTCATCGAGAGCCTCCCTCCAGGCCTGCCCGGCGCTGCGCCCGTTGTCGATGTAGCCTTCGGCGGCATCATACAGCGCCGGATCGTCGAGCCAGGCCAGATGCGCCTCGAGGATCTCGGCCTCGCTGCGTCGTACGCTGCGCTTGGCTTGCTCCAGCGCCGCCTTGAGCGAATGACCGACATTCTGTAATGCCTCGTCCAACGCCGCTCGCTCTTGCGCCGGATCATCGCTGGCTTGCGGTACCGTGGGTAATGCCGCCACATAATGATGCAGCGGCCCAACCGCGAGCCCTTGGCTGGCGACGAGCCCGGCCAACTGCCCTGCTCCGACCTCGGCAACAGGCTCGTCGGCAGCACGGGGCGCGGGATCATCGGCCTCGGCTTCGCTCAGCAGACGTTCCGCGGCATCCAGCGCCGCCGTGGTGCGTTCGCCACGCGCGATCAGCGTCACACGGTCGCCATCCATCAATTCCATGTTCATCAACCGGCTCAGGCTCCGCGCATCGACGTGCGTCTCGTCGTGGACGAGTTCGAGATCGACATTCTGTTCGTGGGCGATAGCGCGCAACCGGGCCGCAGGCCGCGCGTGCAAACCGGCCGCCAGGCCTATGGTCACCTCGCGGGTGGCCTGAGGACCCGATGCCGCGGGTGTATTCACGCCGGTCGTCTCTGTCGGCACCTCAAGACGCATGATCGCCTCGCCCTGGCGCACCGCTTCGTCGCTGTGCTGTGCGCCGGGAGGTGTCAGGTGCCAACCGGCCGGCTCGGCGATAATCAATGGTGTGATCAGGCTCATCGCCTGCTGGGCGATCCGGTCAGCATCGAAACGCAGCAACGGCGCGCCGGCCTCGACTCGCTGGCCTACCTCGACCAGCAGTTCGAGCCCCGCGCCGTCGAGATTGACGGTATCGAGCCCCAGATGAATGAGCAGTTCGACGCCGCCCGCACTGCGCAGCGTGACCGCGTGGGCGGTACGTGCGCAGTGTACGATCTCGCCGTCGCAGGGCGCGCACAAGGTATCGCCCAGCGGATCGATGGCCAGGCCGTCGCCGAGTGTGCCTTCGGCGAAGACCGGGTCGGGCACCGTATCGAGGGTGACGAGGACGCCGTCCACCGGTGCCTGGATGTCTAAGGATGAAGCCATGTTGCCTCCGGCGTTGTTTTTGTGGAGAAAGCTGTTGTCGAGAAAGCTGTTAATGGAAAAGGAATCGCAAAGCGCTCAGCGGGTACGGGTCACCTTCTTGAGATGACGTGGTTGATCGGGGTCGCTGCCACGCGCCACCGCCAGTTGGGCGGCCATGACGTAGAAACTCTGGATGACCGACAGCGGCTGCAGCGCCGCATGACCGGCATCGACGAGTGTCAGTTCACGCTGGGCGACGCCTTCGTCGGCGGCCAGCAGCACTCGTGCGCCGACGCTTTCAAGCCATTCGGCGAGTTCGAGCAGACCAGCCTGCTCGGGTCCTGGCGGGGCGAACACCAGCACTGGATAACCAGGGCCAATCAACGCCATCGGGCCATGCTTGACCTCGGCACCGCTGAACGGTTCGGCCTGAAGGGCGCAGGTTTCCTTGAACTTGAGCGCCGCTTCCTGAGCGACGGCCAACCCGGCGCCGCGCCCGACCACCATCAACTGGTCGACATCGCGCAGCGCCTCGATGGCTGGTGACCAATCTTGCGCTGCTGCGGCACGCAACCGTTCGGGAAGCGTTTCAAGAGCAGCGAGCAATGCGCGGTCCTGACGCCAGTGACCCAGCAATTGCGCACACGCGGATAGCGTCGCCAGGTAGCTCTTGGTCGCGGCGACGCTGCGCTCCTCACCAGCATGCAGCGCAATCTCACGATCGCTGACTTCGCCCAGCGGCGAACGCGGCGTATTGACCAGCGCCAGCGTCTGCGCCCCGCCAGCGGCCAGCGCTTTTTGGGTCTCGATCAAATCGGGGCTCTGGCCGGACTGCGAGATCGCCAGCGCCAGTTGGCCATCGAGCTTCCACGGCGCCCGCGCCAAGGTGGTGAGCGATGGCGGCAACGAAGCCACCGGAACCCCTCGGCTCTGCATGCATAGATAGGCGAAGTAACTGGCGGCATGGTCGGAGCTACCCCGCGCCACGGTGACTACACCGTGCGGATCGCATTGCCGCAGCCACTCGCCGAGTTCGATCAGCGGATGGGCGTTGTGGGTCAATTGAGCGGCGACACGCTCAGGGGCATCGCGCGATTCGCTGAGCATCATCGAACTCATGTTTCAACTCCTGGGCGCGTCGTTGGGGCGTCTTCGGGATCCTCGCCGGCCACGTGCTGGCCCTCGACATAGACACAGTCGACGCCCAGGTCGCGGTCGAGCACGACCAGGTCGGCATGACAACCATCGGCCAGCCGGCCGCGATCATGCAGGCCAAGAAAATCGGCAGGATGGCGCGATACGCGTTCGCTGGCCTCGGCAAGCGACAGGCCGATATCAACCAAGTTGCGCAGCGCCTGATCCATGGTCAGGGTGCTGCCGGCAAGCGTGCCGTCGGCGAGGCGCACCCCGCCCAGACACTTAGTCACGGCCTGCTCGCCGAGCCGGTACTCACCGTCGGGCATGCCGGCGGCAGCGGTCGAGTCGGTAACCGCATAGAGGCGAGGAATGCTTCTCAGCGCGACGCGAATCGCCCCGGGATGGACGTGCAACAAGTCGGGGATCAGCTCAGCGAAATCGGCATGCGCCAAGGCGGCGCCCGCCATGCCAGGGTGGCGGTGATGCAGGCCGGTCATGGCATTGTAGAGATGCGTAAACCCGCAGGCGCCATGCTCCATCGCTGCCACGCCCTGTTCGTAGGTGCCCAGGGTATGACCGAGTTGCACGCGCACGCCGCGCTCGCTCAAATGCCGAATCAAGGCGTAATGCCCGGAGAGTTCCGGTGCCAGGGTCACCAGCCGAATCGGCGCCAACGCGCACAGCGCGTCAACCTCGGCGATATCACCCGGCCGTGCGTAAGGCGGCTGGGCACCGAGCTTGCCAGGATTGAGATACGGACCTTCAAGATGCACGCCGAGTACCCGAGCACCCTCACCGAGTGACTGTTCCATCAAAGTACCGATCTCGCCGAGCACTCTGCGCACCGTGGCATCGATATCGGTCATGGTCGTCGCCAGCAGGCTAGTGGTGCCGAAGCGCGCATGCGTACGTGCCAGGATGGCCACGGCCTCGCTACCTTCCATGGTGTCGGCGCCGCCACCGCCATGCACGTGCAGGTCGATAAAGCCGGGCACTATATAGGGCGCATCGTTGTCGGCCGGATCGACCGGCGCACCGTCAATGCGTGCGATACGTCCGTCGCGCCAGTGGATCTCGCCGAGGCGCCAGCCCTCTGGGGTCAGAATGTTACCGTAATGCATTGGCTTACCTTATTTATTTAACGCGCCCGCAGCCGCGCGTTCGCATTATCGAGCCCGATGAAGCTCGACCATGAAGTCGTAATAGTCGGTGCGGCAGTAAGTGATGGTGAGTTCCGCCGGTGTGCCGTCGGTGAGGTAGCCAAGGCGAGTGACCTTGAGCAGTGCATGGCCTTCGGGCACTTCGGCCAAGGTGGCGAGTTCGGCGTCGGCATTGACGGCCGTCAAATGTTGCAGGGCGCGCTCCACCGTCTTGCCGCGCGCTTCCAGCGTCGCGTAGAGCGACTGCCCGACGCCTTCCGGATCGGACAGTATCGATTCGGGCAAGCAGCTTTCCTCGACCGCCATCACCACGTCGTCGGCCAGGCGCAGACGCTTGAGGCGCGCCACCTGAGTGCCACCATGCAGCCCGAGACGCAAGGCCTCTTCGGTACTCGGCATACCCAACTGGCGGGATAGCCATCGCGAGCGGGGCGTAAAGCCACGCTGCGTCAGCAACTCGGAAAAACTCGTCAGACGCGTCAGTGGCTGATTGAAGCGTGGCGCGATGAACGTACCTGAACCGTGCGTGCGCCGAATCAGCCCCTGCTCGGCGAGTCGTTCCAAGGCCTTGCGCGCGGTGATACGCGAAACCTCCAGCATTTCGGCCAATGCGCGCTCTGAGGGTAAAGCCTCACCGGCCTGCCAGGCCCCCGCCTCGATGGCATCGCCCAATTGCCGCGCCAGCTGATGATAAAGCGGCGTCGCCAAGTCGGGATCCAGCGTCATCTCAACAAAGCGTGGGTCCATGAAAACGGTCTCTCATTTCGGATTCTGAGTAACCAATATAGAGCCTCTTTAATACCAGTCAAATACCAATTGGTCTTATAGTGGTATCTATGCCTAAGAAGAATATGAAGAGGGAGGCGGAAGAGATAAGAAGGAAGAGAGAAGAGAGGGAAAAGAATGGAGCAATAGAGGGCAAGGCTGGTCGACGACAGCATCGCTCGGGCTTGATTACCGGCACCGAGAGCCGCATACAATAGTCATCGACAATACTGAGGAGAGCCCCATGAAGACGCTAGTGATCGGTGCCAACGGCCAGATCGGCCGCCAGTTCTGTGAACTCGCGCATGAGGCCGACGTGCCGATTCGAGCGATGATTCGCGATACGTCGCAGCAGGCGTGGTTCCAGGCGCGAGGCATCGAAACGGTGCTTGCCGATCTGGAAAGCAATTTCCGCCATGCTTTCTATGGCTGCGATCAGGTGGTGTTCGCGGCGGGATCGGGACCCCATACCGGCCCCGACAAGACGCTGATGATCGATCTAAATGGCGCGCTGAGCGCGGTCGACCTGGCTGCATCGCTGGGGATCGGGCGTTTCATCATGCTCAGCGCCATGCGTGCCGACAAGGTGCTCGAGGCCCCGGCCAAGCTGCGCCCTTACATGGCTGCCAAGCATGCCGCCGATGCGCATCTACGTGCGTCGCGCGTGCCTTACGTGATCCTCAAGCCGGGCCGACTGACCAATGAGACCGCAACGCAACGCGTCACCACCGACATCGCCAACGCCGACGACAACCGTATTTCACGTGCCAATGTCGCGCATGCGTTGCTCGAGGTAATGCGCAACCGAGAATTGCGCCAACATGAGTTTTCCCTGCTCGATGGCAATACGGCGATTGATGAGGCGCTGTGCTGATCCAGCGCTCGGCAGGACATCGCGCTTATCCCCCGCTTTTCCCCGCCAGGCGTTGGTTGGCGAGGGATACACGAACCCGTATAGTATCGACTTACTCCCCCCAACCGAATGTGTCTCGATGCTGCAGAACAACTCCGCGCTTGCCCAGCTCAAGCAACAGATTCGTGAAACCACCCCGCGTGTTCAAGGGGTGATCAAGGCCACTGATCGCGGTTTCGGCTTTATCGAAACCGAGGACGGCACCTCCTATTTCGTTCCGCCCCCCGCCATGAAGCAGGTACTGCATGGCGACCGCGTCGATGCGCTGGTCAAGCAGGAGGGAGACAAGACCTCCGCCGAGCCCGATACGCTCCTCGAAGCGGGACTCGAGCGTTTCGTGGCGCGACTGGTCAAGCGCGATGGGCGCCTCAGTGTCGTTCCCGACCATCCGTTGATCAGCAACCAGTTGCGCGCACGCCTCAAGAACTCGCTCGACGAAAGTACGCTCGGTGACGGCGACTGGGTCGTGGCACACTTGGTGCGCCACCCGCTCAAGCCCGACGACCGCGGGTTCTTCGCCCAAGTCGACGAGCTCGTGGTCAAGGCCGACAATCCCGCCGTGCCGTGGCGCGTGACCCTGGCGCGCCACGCGCTGGAACAAGCATCGCCGCAATTCGGCGAGCAGTGGCCGCTGCACGATGAAGGTCTCGAGCGCGAGGACTGGACCGCGACGCCCTTTTTCACCATCGACGGTGAAAAGACCCGCGACATGGACGACGCTCTGCATATCGAGACACGCGAAGATGGCTGGCGTCTCAGCGTGGCGATCGCCGATCCCACGGCATACGTCCGCGAGGGCGACCCGGTCGACATGGAAGCGCAAACCCGCGCCTTCACGGTGTATCTGCCGGGCCAGAACGTCACCATGTTGCCGGAAACACTGGCCAACGAGCTGTGTTCGCTGAAGGAAGGCGAGGAGCGCCCGACCCTGGTCTGCACATTGGATATCCAGCGCGACGGCACTCTCGGCGACTATCGCTTCTTTGCCGCCAATGTCCGTTCGCATGCGCGTCTAGTGTATGACCAGATCTCCGACTGGCTGGAAGGCCAAGGCGATTGGGCCCCTGCCGACGAGGCCATGGCCACGCAGCTCAAGGCCTTGGCCGCGATGACCGAGGCCCGCAACGCATGGCGCGAGGAACACACGCTGGTGTTCAAGGACCGTCCCGATTATGCCTTCGACGTCGATGACGCGGGCAACGTGCTGGCGGTGCGTATCGAGGAACGTCGCACCGCTCAGCGCATGATCGAGGAGTCGATGATCGCAGCCAACGCCTGCTGCGCCGATCTGCTGGCTTCGCACGTGGGCCATGGCATCTTCAAC
This sequence comes from Chromohalobacter sp. 296-RDG, assembly GCF_029889885.1. Taxonomy (GTDB): domain Bacteria; phylum Pseudomonadota; class Gammaproteobacteria; order Pseudomonadales; family Halomonadaceae; genus Chromohalobacter. The sequence goes on along the minus strand of NZ_JARANY010000006.1, from coordinate 22,863 downwards.
GTGCATCAGGCGTTCGAACCTGAAAAGGCCGATCAGGCGATCGAGTTCCTGGCCACCCAGGACATCAACGTGGAACGCGAACAGTTGCTGGAACTCTCGCGCTACCGCGAGCTGCGCCGCGCCCTGGAAGCACGCGAGGACGCCTGGCTCGACGCACGCCTGCGCCGTTTCCAGGGCTATACCAACATGTCCGCCCAGCCTGGCCCGCACTTCGGGTTGGGACTGCCGGCATACGCCACCTGGACATCGCCCATCCGCAAGTACGGTGACATGGTCAATCACCGCCTGATCAAGCGCGTGCTCAAGGGCGAAAGCGCACCCGCCGAGGCCAGCCAGGCATTGACCGAGCAGCTCACCGAGCGGCGGCGCCTGAATCGCATGGCGGAACGTGACGTCAAGGATTGGCTCTACGTGCGCTATCTCGGCCCCTCCGCCGAAAAAGGCGAAGTTTTCGACGCCGAGATCATCGCCATCAACCGTGGCGGCATGCGGGTTCGGCTCTCCGCCAATGGTGCCACGGCGTTCGTTCCGGCACCATTCATGCACAGTGAACGCGACAAGGTCGCCATCGACGACAAGGAAGGCCGTATCCAGATCGAGGGCCAGCCGCGCTACAAGCTCGGCGACAGCGTTCAGGTCGCACTGGCCGAAGCCGTCGAGGCGACACGCTCGTTGGTCGCACGTCCCGCCGCATGAAGCTGGCCATGTCTTGCGTCACCAGAAGTGGACGCAAGGCATGGCATGTGCCAGCGTAATCTCATGACAGCGCGGTGACATTCCTACGACAAGCCCGTCAGGGCCCGAGCGGTCACTCCGTAACCAACCGGGAAGGTTTCAAGGAGTCACGCTTTGCATATCACCGATATCACGATGTTTTACGCACCTGCCAGCGGTGGAGTGCGAACCTACCTCGAGGCCAAACGCAACCGCTTGGCGACACTGCCTGGCGTGACGTCCAGCCTAGTGATTCCCGGTACCCGCCATGTAGTCAGTGAGTCCATCCATGAAATTCCCGCGCCACCGCTCCCCTTCAGCCAAGGGTATCGCTTTCCCCTGAGGCGAGAAGGCTGGCGGCGCGAACTGATTCAGATGGCGCCGGACCTCATCGAGGCCGGCGATCCTTACGTCACCGCTTGGGCCGCGCTTGATGCCGGCCGGACCTTGGACGTCCCCATAGTGGGATTTTACCACTCCGACCTACCTCGCCTGATCGGCAACCGTCTCGGGAACTGGACGCGCATTGCCCTCAAACGCTATGTCGAAAACCTCTACCGGCATTGCAACCGTGTCCTCGCGCCGAGTCGCGTCATCGCCGATAGACTTAATGGCCTTGGCCTCGACAATGTCGCCCTGCAATCGTTGGGGGTCGACTTGCAGACCTTCTCGCCCCAGCACCGCCAAGATACCTGTCGCCAGCGCTTGGGCCTCGACGACAATACGCGCCTGCTGATCTTCGTAGGGCGCGGTTCGCGCGAGAAGAACCTGCCGGTTCTGTTGGAAACCGCACGGCGCCTCGGAAAAGGCTACCACCTGCTGTTGATCGGGCCGCAGATGCCGCAACGCGTTCCTGACAACGTCAGCGTCATCGGCCGCTACACGGCCACCGCCGATGTCGCCGAGTGGTTGGCCAGCAGCGACATGCTGCTGCATGCCGGTACTCAAGAAACGTTCGGTCTGATCGCCCTGGAAGCCATGGCAAGTGGCATTCCAGTCGTCGCGGCACGCGCCGGCGCCCTAGCCGAGAATGTGCCCCTGGGCTGCGGACTGCTTTGTGAACCCCACTCGGCGGACGATATGGCACGCGCCGTGCGCGAACTCTGCGCCAATGCGCCCGAGGAACAAGGGCGTCGTGCCCGCCTGCATGTCGAACGCCATCACGATTGGGATATCGTGGTCTCCAGCCTGATGAAGCATTATCGTGAATTGACCGGACAACGCGTCAACACGGAGGGCCTTCAGCATGGCTGATCGTCACCTTTCCCTCGTCCTGCACGATGTCGCGCCGGAAACCTGGCCCGACTACACCAACTTCTTGGCCAAGGTCGACGCCCTGGCACATCGACACGGTCCGATCCCGATCACCTGGCTGGTGGTGCCCGATTTTCACCATCGCAGCGACTGCCGCCGCGACGGCGTCTTCCTCGAGCACTTGCAACGCCGCCGAGCCATGGGCGATGAATTGGCCTTGCACGGTTATTATCATTGCGACGACGCGCCCGCGCCGCGCACGCCTCGCGACTGGTTCATGCGGCGCTTTTACACCTGGGAAGGCGAGTTCTACGCTCTCGACGAAGATGAGGCGGCACAGCGCCTGGACAAAGGCATCGACCTCTTTCGATCACAGGGCTGGCCACTCACCGGCTTCGTGGCGCCAGCCTGGCTCATGAGCCAAGGGGCGCGGCGAGCACTGGCCCAGCGCGACTTTTGCTACACTAGCGACCCGCAACATCTGTATACGCTGCCCAGCTTCATGCGCCTCGAGGCGCCGGGGCTGGTATGGAGTGCCCGTAGCGCCTGGCGTCGTGGCCTATCACGCCTGGCCAGCGAAACGCAGCGCTGGCGTAGCCGCCAGGCACCGCTGCTGCGCCTGGGACTACATCCCGTGGACATGCGCCACGCCAGCGTTCAGGCATACTGGCTCGCGGTTCTGGAGCGCCTGATCCACGAAGGACGTCGCCCTATCACCAAGTACGATTGGGTGACGGGGCAACGCCGGAGGGAGCAGCACGCCGCATGAAGCGCCTGGTGATATTGCTTTTTATCGGGTTGGTGGCGGCCATCAGTATCCCACTGTTATTCGGCGGGCGCGCACTTTTCGGTGAACTCGCCTCATTTCCCTTGCAGCAACTGGCGTTTATGCTGCTGCTGATCGTCATCTGCTGGAACGTCAATGCCTTGCGGCTTCGCTTGCTGCTGGCGGGACGCGCCGGACACCTCGGTCAGACGCGCGCAGTGGGCATCGTGATGTCTACCGAGTTTGCCATCTGCGCCACCCCCGGCGGCACCGGGGGCTTACTGACGCTCCTAGGCTTGCTGGCACGACGCGGCGTTCGGCCCGCGCAGGCTTCGGCGATCTTCGCCGTCGATCAGTTGACTGACCTGCTCTTCTTTCTTTCCGCGCTGATAGGCGTCGCGCTCTATGTCCTCATCGAGGCCATCGATCTCAACCTCGGCTGGCTGGTGGGCTTGCCATCGTTGCTGCTGGTGTGCGGCTTCATCCTGCTGTGGCTGGTCATACGCCACTATGGACGCCTGCTCCAGGTCACCGGCAACTGGCTCGAGCGGTTCAAGGTGCGCCGCAAGGCACGCTTCGGGTTCGCTCGCCGCCTGCTGCATTTCCGTAACGCCTTGATCGAGACGCTACGCCTGCCTCGTCTGACCTTGTTGTCGGTCTTCGCCCTGTGCTGCACCCACTGGATGCTGCGTTACAGCGTCCTGTATCTGGCCGTGCAGGGCCTGGATGCCCATGTCGATTGGGCTTGGACCTTCCTGGTACAAATGCTCTCCATGGCGGCAGGACAGTTGAGTTTTCTGCCTGGGGGCGCAGGCGGTGCCGAACTGACCTCCACTGCCTTGCTGGCGCCGTTAATCGGCAAGCAAAGCGCCGCTGCAGCGGTGCTCATCTGGCGCTTCGTGACCTACTACTTCTACCTCATCGCTGGCGCGCCGGTCTTCTTGGCGTTGGCGGGACGTGCTTTCGTCAAACTGCTATCCCGGCGTCGGTAGTCACTTGCACGTTTTTACGAACGGTCGCGTTTTCAAGAAAGGCAGCGAGCGCAGGCCGTTTGCATAAAGCACTTGAAACGACGAAGGGCATCCCCGTAGGGATGCCCTTCGTCATGCTCACTGGCCGGCGACCCATGACCCGCCGGGCCTAGAGGCGACTTACCAACCCGTCGCTGCCTTCAGCGCATCGCCGATCTCGGCGAGCGAACGCACGGTCTTGACGCCTGCAGACTCGAGCGCGGTGAACTTCTCGTCCGCCGTACCCTTGCCACCAGCGATGATGGCACCGGCGTGGCCCATGCGCTTGCCCGGAGGCGCCGTTACACCGGCGATATAGGAGACCACCGGCTTTGAGACATGCTCCTTGACGTATGCTGCGGCTTCTTCTTCCGCCGTGCCGCCGATCTCGCCGATCATCACGATGGCTTCGGTCTGCGGGTCCTTCTCGAACATCTCGAGCATGTCGATGAAGGTGGATCCCGGGATCGGGTCGCCGCCGATGCCCACGCAAGTGGACTGGCCGAATCCATGATCGGTGGTCTGCTTGACGGCTTCGTAGGTCAAGGTGCCGGAGCGCGATACGATGCCGACCTTGCCGGACTTGTGGATATGCCCCGGCATGATGCCGATCTTGGTCTCGCCCGGCGTGATCACCCCCGGGCAGTTCGGCCCGATCAGGCACACGCCCAACTCGTCGCACTTGGCCTTGACGTCGAGCATATCGAGGGTCGGAATTCCCTCGGTGATGCACACGATCAGCTTGATGCCGGCATTGGCGGCCTCAAGGATGGAATCCTTGCAGAACGGCGCGGGCACGTAGATCACGGAGGCTTCGGCACCGGTCGTGTCGACGGCTTCCTTGACAGTGTTGAACACCGGCAGGCCGAGGTGCGTCTGGCCACCCTTGCCTGGCGTCACGCCACCCACCATCTGAGTGCCGTAGGCAATCGCCTGCTCGGAGTGGAAGGTCCCCTGGCCACCGGTGAAGCCTTGGCAGATGACCTTGGTGCTTTTGTCGATCAGGATACTCATTACTTGCCCTCCGCTGCTTTGACGACCTGCTGGGCCGCGTCGGTCAAGCTGGTAGCAGCGATGATGTTCAGTCCGCTGGAGGCCAATTTCTCGGCACCCAGCTCGGCGTTGTTGCCTTCGAGACGCACCACGACCGGCACGTTGACACCGACCTGCTCGACGGCACCGATGATGCCCTCGGCGATCATGTCGCAACGCACGATGCCGCCGAAGATATTGACCAGAACGGCTTTCACGGAATCGTCGGAGAGGATGATCTTGAAGGCTTCGCCCACGCGCTCTTCGGTGGCACCACCGCCAACGTCCAGGAAGTTGGCCGGCTGCCCGCCGTTGAGCTTGATAATGTCCATGGTCCCCATGGCCAGGCCGGCGCCATTGACCATGCAACCGATATTGCCTTCCAGAGCGACGTAGTTGAGTTCCCACGCCTGAGCGTGCGCCTCACGTTCGTCTTCCTGAGACGGGTCGCGCATGGCTTGCAGATCGGGATGACGATACAGCGCATTGCCATCGAGGCCGATCTTGGCATCCAGGCAGTGCAGGTCGCCGCTGTTGTTGATCACCAGCGGGTTGATCTCGAGCAGCGCGAGGTCTTTTTCTTCGAACAGCTTGGCCAGGCCCAGGAAGATCTTGGTGAACTGCTTGATCTGTGCGCCTTCCAGACCCAGGTCGAACGCCAGTTCACGCGCCTGGTACGGCTGAGCACCGACCAGCGGATCGACTTCGGCCTTGAGAATCTTCTCGGGCGTTTCTTCGGCGACCTTCTCGATTTCCACGCCGCCTTCGGTGGAGGCCATGAAAACGATACGCCGCGTGCCGCGATCGACGACGGCGCCCAGATAAAGCTCGTTGGCGATATCGGTGCAGTCTTCGACCAGGATCTTGGTGACCGGTTGGCCCTTCTCATCGGTCTGGAAGGTCACCAGGTTCTCGCCCAGCCATTTTTCAGCGAACGCCTTGGCATCCTCGACGCTTTCGACCAGCTTGACGCCGCCCGCCTTGCCACGGCCACCTGCGTGAACCTGGGCCTTGACGACCCACTTATCACCGCCAATCTTCTTGCACGCATCGGCAGCTTCTTCGGGGGTATCCACGGCGAAACCCTTGGACACCGGTAGACCATAATCGGCAAACAACTGTTTGCTCTGATACTCGTGAAGGTTCATCGTGTCATGCCATTGGTTGCATGTGACTCGAATGGTAGCGATGGCCTCGAGCTTTTACAGCCTCAGGCCACCGCTACCCCTGTTCGCTCCCGCCTAAGCGGGAGCGACGCGTCTCTACACTGAAACGCTCGTCGAAACGCTTATTTGCGCTTCTTGCGGTTGGCCATATGAATGGCGTGGCCATCCACCGCCAACGCCGCTTCGTGCACGGCTTCCGAGGTGCTCGGATGCGCGTAGCAAGTCAATGCCAGGTCTTCAGCGCTGGAGCCGAATTCCATGGCGATGACGCCTTGCGCGATGAGCTCCCCGGCATGTTGACTGATGATATGCAATCCCAGAACGCGGTCGGTTTCGGCATCGGCAATGACCTTGGCCATGCCTTCCGACGCATTGTTGGCCAGCGCGCGTCCGTTGGCCGAGAACGGGAAGGAGCCCGTCTTGACCTCGATGCCGGCGTCTTTCGCGTCCTGCTCGCTCATGCCAACCCAGGCGATTTCCGGGGCGGTATAGATCACGCTGGGGATAGCGTCGTAATTCATCTCGGCTTTGTGCCCGGCGATGATATCGGCGACCATCACCCCCTCTTCGGACCCCTTGTGCGCCAGCATTGGACCACGTACCACGTCACCGACGGCGTAGACACCCGGTACGTTGGTGCGGCACTGATCATCGACGAACACGAAACCATGCTCGTCGAGCTTGATACCGACATCATCGCTGAGAATGCCCTCGGTGTAGGGACGACGTCCCACACACACGATCAGCTTGTCGAAGGTCTGCTCCTGCTCGCCGTTAGCGTCGGAATACTTGACCACGACTTCCTTGTCCTTGATCTCGGAGCCCGTCACGCGAGCCCCCATCTTGATGTCCATGCCCTGCTTCTTGAACAGCTTCTGGCCTTCCTTGGCAATGTCCTGGTCGACCATCGGCAGGAAGGCGTCCATCGCCTCGAGGACCGTGACTTCACTGCCCAGGCGATTCCAGACACTGCCCAATTCGAGGCCGATGACACCGGCACCGATCACACCGAGACGCTTGGGCACCTCGTCGAACTCGAGCGCACCGCTGGAATCGACGATCAAGCCCTCGGTCAAAGGCGTCGGCGGGATATCGACCGGCACAGAGCCGGAAGCAATCACGATGTTCTCGGCATCATAGGTGGCCGTCTCGCCATCTTGACCGGTGACTTCGACCTGCTTGTCGGAGACGACCTTACCGGCGCCTTCCAGCGCCGTGACGCCGTTGGCCTTGAACAGCGCGCTGATGCCGCCCACGTTCTTGGCGATGACGCTTTCCTTGAACTCCTGCATCTTGGCAATGTTGGGGGTCGGCTCGCCCACCTCGATGCCGATCTCCGCGTAATGATCGCGGGCTTCGACAAACTTGTGAGAGGTTTCCAGCAAAGCCTTGGAAGGAATGCAGCCCACGTTCAGGCAAGTGCCGCCGTGAACGGTCTTGCCTTCCTTGTTGACCCACTTCTCGACGCACGCGGTCTTCAAGCCCATTTGAGCAGCGCGAATGGCCGCCACGTACCCGCCAGGCCCGGCACCAATAACGATCACATCGAATTTATCGGCCATGAAATCATCCTGTTCGAATTCAGTTAATTAGTCGCAACGCATTGTTCGGCGACAGCCATCACACGTCGAGCAAGAAACGTGCGGGATCTTCGAGCAGTTCCTTGATCGTGACCAGGAATTGCACCGCGTCCTTGCCGTCAATCATGCGGTGGTCATAGGAGATAGCGAGATACATCATCGGACGAATCTCGACCTTGCCGTCGACGGCCATCGGACGCTCCTGGATCTTGTGCATACCCAGAATCGCTGTCTGCGGCGGATTGATGATCGGTGTCGACAGCAGCGACCCGAAGATACCGCCGTTGGTGATGGTAAAGGTGCCACCCTGCATGTCTTCGATGCCGATCTTGCCGTCACGACCGCGCTCGCCGAAGTCGACGATGCTCTTCTCGACATCGGCAAGTTTCATGCTGTCGGTATCACGCAGCACCGGTACGACCAGGCCACGCGGCGTGGACACGGCGACACCGATGTCCTGATAGCCGTGATAGACGATATCGCTGCCATCGATCGACGCGTTCACGTCGGGGAAACGCTTGAGCGCCTCGGTACACGCCTTGACGAAGAAGCCCATGAAACCGAGCTTGGTATCGTGCGCCTTGAGGAAGGTTTCCTTGTACTGACTGCGCAGATTCATCACCGCACTCATGTCCACCTCGTTATAGGTGGTCAGCATGGCGGCGGTCTGCTGTGCCTGCACCAGACGCTTGGCGATGGTCTGGCGCAAACGGCTCATCGGCACGCGTTGCTCTGGACGATCACCCTCGACGGCGGGTGCCGGCGCTGCGGCAGCCTTGACGTCGCCGCCCTCGGGTTTGCCGCCCTCGGGTTTGGCGCTCTTCTTGGCGGAACTGTCCTTGACGGCCTTCTGGACATCTTCCTTGAGGATGCGACCGCCCTTGCCGGTGCCTTCGATCTTGCTGGCATCCAGGTCATGCTCGGCGACCAGTTTGCGTGCTGCCGGCGCAAGGATCTTGTCACCGACCTTCTCATCACTGCCGGTGTCTTTCGACTCGCTCGCCGTATCGCCAGATGCGGAAGCCTCACCGCCCGCGGCATCACCGCCGGCGCCTTCGGCGAACAATGCGAGCACCGCTTCGGACTCGACCTGCTCGCCTTCTTGCACCTTGATCTCGCTGAGGGCGCCATTGGCCGGGGCGACGACTTCGAGCACTACCTTGTCGGTCTCGATGTCCGCAAGGATATCGTCACGCTTCACCGCTTCACCGACCTGCTTGTGCCAGGTGGCCACGGTCCCTTCCTGGACGGACTCCGGGAAGCTCGGCGCCTTGACGTCATACTGGTTGCCAGACGCCGTCGACTTGGCATCATCGGACTTGGCTGCTGCCGCGTCCTGCTTCTCGCTGGTCTCTTCTTTTTTCTCTTTTTTCGAGTCCTCGGCAGGCTTTTCGCCGCCACTTTCACTCGCGGCGCCCAGCATTCCGAGCACCTGCTCAGAATCGCACGTATCGCCTTCTTCTACCTTGATTTCGGTCACGGTACCGGCGTCCGGTGCCACGACTTCGAGAACGACCTTGTCCGTCTCGATCTCGACAATCAGCTCATCACGTTCAACGCTATCACCGACCTTCTTGTGCCAAGTGGCGATGGTGCCCTCGGCAACGGATTCCGGGAAATTCGGCGCTTTGATCTCAGTAGCCATGTCGTTTCCTTAGTGTTTTCTCTCGATCCCGATGGAACGCCTCAGCCAGTAATGGCGTCTTCCACCAGCTGACGCTGCTGTTCAACATGGACGGACATGTAGCCGGATGCCGGTGCGGCGGATGCCGGACGCCCTGCGAATTTCAGATCGCGCCCCAAGCCTTCTTGAACCATATCGGCCACCAGACGCATATGATGCTGGCTTTGATACCAGGCGCCCTGGTTGAGCGGTTCTTCCTGACACCAAACGACCTGTTCGAGGTTCGAATAGGTCTTGAAGACCTCGTACAGCTCTTCCTTGGGGAAAGGATAGACCTGTTCCAAACGCACGATCGCAACATCGTCGTTGCCATTCTCGGCACGATAGCTCACCAGATCGTAGTAGACCTTGCCCGAGCACAACACCACGCGCTTGACACTCTCCGTGTCGAGCTTGCCTTGATCCGGCAGCACCATTTCGAAGCGGCCATTGGCCAGATCTTCCAGCGTCGAGGTTGCTTCCTTGTGACGCAGCAGGCTCTTCGGTGACATGATCACCAGCGGCTTGCGCAGCGGACGAATCACCTGTCGGCGCAGAAGGTGGAATATCTGGGCCGGCGTGGTCGGCATGCAGACCTGCATGTTGTGCTCGGCGCACAGTTGCAGGAAGCGCTCGAGACGCGCCGAGGAGTGCTCGGGTCCCTGCCCTTCATAGCCGTGCGGCAGCAGCATGGTAAGCCCGCAAAGCCGTCCCCACTTGGTCTCACCGGAGGAAATGAACTGGTCGATCACCACCTGTGCCCCATTGGTGAAGTCACCGAACTGGGCTTCCCAAATGATCAAGGCCTTGGGTGTGGTCGTGGAATACCCGTACTCAAACGCGAGTGCCGCTTCCTCGGAAAGGAAAGAATCGCGGATGGTGAAATTTGGCTGGTCTTCCTTGATGTACTCCAGCGGCACATAAGTCGAACCGTCTTTCTGGTTATGCACGACGGCATGACGATGAGAGAAAGTGCCGCGTCCTGTATCTTGGCCCGTCAGACGTATCGGATGGCCTTCATCCAGCAAGGTGGCATACGCCAGCGTCTCGCCGAAGCCCCAGTTGATAGCCAGATCACCAGCGGCCATCTTGCGGCGATCCTCGTAGATCTTGGCCACCTGGCGCTGTACCTCGACTTCCTCGGGGACTGCGCACATTTTGTCGGCAAGCGCCTGCATACGCGTCATGTCGATCGACGTATCGGCATCACCAGTCCACGTGTGCCCTAGATAAGGCGTCCAGTCGACGAATAGCTCGGTATTGGGCTCCTTGACCAGCGCGTTGGCAACGTGGTTGCCTGCCACAAGATCATCGCGATACTTCTCAACCATGGCGGCCGCTTCGTCGTCGCTGATCATGCCCTCTTGCACCAAGCGCGCCACATAAAGCTCACGCGAACTCTTGTGCGACTTGATCTTCTGGTACATCAGCGGCTGGGTGCCGGAAGGCTCGTCAGCTTCGTTGTGGCCGCGCTTGCGATAGCAGACGAGATCGATCACCACGTCCTTGTTGAACTGGTAACGATAATCGACGGCCACCTGGGTGGCATGCACCACCGCCTCGGGATCGTCGCCGTTCACGTGGAAGATCGGTGCCTGGACCATCTTGGCGATATCGGTGCAGTATTCCGTGGAACGTGCGTCATCGGCTCGTGATGTGGTGAAGCCGACCTGGTTGTTAATGACGATATGCACGGTACCGCCGGTCTTGTAGCCACGGAGCTGGGACATCTGGAATGTCTCCATGACCACGCCTTGGCCGGCGAGAGCGGCATCACCATGAACGACGATCGGCAGTACCTTGGCACCCTCGCCGTCTTCGCGGCGGTCCTGGCGGGCACGCACGGACCCTTCGACCACCGGCGTGACGATCTCGAGATGCGAGGGGTTGAACGCCAAGGCCAAGTGGACCTCGCCACCCTCGGTCATGACGTTGGAACTGAAGCCCTGGTGGTACTTCACATCCCCCGAGCCTTGCTGGATGACTTTCTTGCCGTCGAACTCGTCGATCAGTTCCGACGGACTCTTGCCCAGCAAGTTGACCAGCAGGTTGAGGCGACCCCGGTGCGCCATGCCGATAACGACTTCCTTGGTGCCATAGTTACCAGTGCGCTGGATGATTTCGTCAACCATCGGGATAAACGTCTCGCCGCCTTCCAGCCCGAAGCGTTTGGTGCCTGGGTACTTGGACGCGAGATAAGTTTCCAATCCCTCGGCAGCCGTCAAACGCTCGAGGATGTGCTTGCGCACATCGATGCTGTAGTCCGGCTTGGAACGCACCGATTCGAAGCGTTGCTGCAGCCAACGCTTTTCGTCGGTGTCAACGATATGCATGAACTCGCAGCCAATGCTGCGGCAGTACGTCTTCTCCAGGACGTCGACGATTTCCTTGAGCGAGGCTTGATCCTTGCCCAGGAACAGCGAGCCGGTCTGGAAGGACGTCTCCATGTCAGCGTCGGTCAGCTGATGGAAGGAAAGATCCAGATCAGGAATTGGCGTCGGGCTGCGCAGCCCCAGCGGGTCGATATCGGCACGCTGATGGCCGCGAAAGCGGTATGCGTTGATCAGCTGGAGAACCTTGACCTGCTTCTTGTTCTCGCTGCTGTCGGCGACACCGGCGGCGGGTTTGCCACGCTGGTTTTGCGCCAACTGATAGAACTGATCACGAATCGGACTGAGAGGAACGTCGTGAGAGGGGGCGCCTTCCGGACGAGGTAACTGATCGAAATAGTTACGCCATTCGTCGGGAACCTCAGAGGGCTCGACGAGATATTGCTCGTAGAGCGCTTCCACGTAGTGGGCGTTGCCGCCGCTGACATGGGAAGTGCGCCACATCAACTCCATTATGCCTTCTTGCATTTCTTAATCACCCTATGCACTGATGGGTGTTCTTGGCGCTGGCACGCCCGGACGTGCCGGCGTCACTTGGGACCTGCGGGAACAGGTTGGCGTCACACGCGATGCTAGGGTCCACTTATCGTCAAAAGCCGGTGCGCAGGGCACCGGCTAACGGCGATCGTTGGACCGGCCTCCTGCGACGGCATGTCGCAGGAAGAAGCTTGTTGCCAATGATAACAAGCCACGCGGCGCGATTTAAGTGGCATTAGACAGTAACATCTCACGAATCTTGCCAATCGCACGCGTCGGATTGAGCCCTTTAGGACACACCGCCACGCAATTCATGATGCCACGGCACCGGAACAGGCTAAACGGATCCTCAAGCCGCGCCAGGCGCTCGCTCGTTGCGGTATCACGCGAATCGGCAAGGAAGCGATAAGCCTGTAGCAAGCCCGCTGGACCCACGAACTTGTCCGGATTCCACCAGAAAGAGGGGCAAGCCGTAGAGCAGCAGGCGCACAGGATGCACTCATAAAGCCCATCGAGTTTTTCGCGCTCTTCCGGTGACTGCAAGCGCTCGGTGGCCGGCGCAGCGGTATCGTTTTGCAGATAAGGCTGGATGCTCTCGTACTGCTTGTAGAACATCCCCATATCGACCACCAGATCACGGATAACCGGCAAACCGGGCAGTGGACGCAGCACCAGCTTGTTGTCCTTGATCACCTCGGACAACGGCGTGACGCAAGCCAAGCCATTCTTGCCGTTCATGTTCATGCCATCGGAACCGCAAACCCCTTCGCGGCAGCTACGCCGGTACGCCATGGAACTATCCTGCTGCTTGATCATTTCAAGTGCATTGAGAACCATGATGTCGCGGCCCTGCGTGTCCAGCTCGAACTCCTGCATATAGGGCACGGAGTCGGTTTCCGGGTTGTAGCGATAAATGGATATCTGAAGCATAGACATCTTGGACAACCCCTTAGTAGGTGCGAATTTTCGGCTCGAAGGTCTCGACGGTCTTCGGCGCAAAGTTCACGTCACGCTGCCCAAGCCGCTTCTCGACCGGGAAGTACATGGAGTGCTTGAGCCAATTGGCGTCGTCGCGATCCGGATAGTCGTAGCGCGAATGCGCGCCGCGGCTTTCCTTGCGGTCCAAAGCGGAGATTGCCGTGGCTTCCGCCACCTCGAGCAGATTGTCGAGCTCCAATGCTTCGACACGCGCGGTGTTGAAGGCATTGGATTTATCGGCCAGATGCGCATTACCGATACGCTCGCGGAGATCGGCCAGTTTCTTGACGCCCTCCTGCATGGTGTCTTCCTGGCGAAAAACACCGAAATCGTTCTGCATGACCTCCTGAAGTTCTGCACGCAGCTCAGGAATTGCCTCGCCACCGCTCGATTCATCCCAACGGTTGAGGCGGGCCATGGCACTGTCGATATCGGACTGAGCCGCCTCGAGGTAATCGACCCCTTCATTGAGCGCTTCTTCGATGAACATGCCGGCGGCACGTCCGAAGACCACCAAGTCTAGCAGTGAATTGCCGCCCAGACGGTTGGCACCGTGCACGGACACACATGCCGCCTCGCCACAGGCGAACAGCCCGTTGACGATCTGATCGTTGCCATCGGCGTCCTGCATGATCGCCTGGCCGTGGACGTTGGTCGGCACGCCACCCATCATGTAATGGCACGTCGGCACGACCGGAATCGGGTCTGTGGCGGGATCGACATGGGCGAAGGTCTTGGATAGCTCGACGATACCCGGCAGACGCTTCCCCAGAACCTCCTCACCCAAGTGATCGAGCTTGAGCATGACGTGGTCACCGTTTTCGCCACAACCACGCCCTTCAAGGATTTCCATGACCATAGCGCGAGCCACGACATCGCGGCCGGCCAGATCCTTGGCGTTCGGCGCGTAGCGCTCCATGAAGCGCTCGCCATCCTTGTTGATCAGATAGCCGCCCTCGCCACGACAGCCTTCGGTGACCAGGACTCCGGCCCCGTAAATACCGGTGGGGTGGAACTGCCACATCTCCATATCCTGCATGGAGAAGCCAGCGCGAAGCGCCATGCCGATACCATCGCCGGTATTGGTCAGCGCATTGGTCGTTGACGCGTAGATGCGGCCCGAGCCACCGGTCGCCAGCACCGTGGCCTTGGACTTGATATGCACGAGTTCACCGGTTTCGATGCACATGGCGATACAGCCCACTACATCGCCATCGGCATTTTTCACCAGGTCCACCGCATACCATTCATTCAGAAACACGGTGTTATTTTTCAGGTTGTTCTGATACAGCGTATGTAGCAGCGCATGGCCGGTACGGTCGGCAGCGGCACATGTACGCGCGGCCTGGCCGCCCTTGCCGAAGTCTTTGGACTGACCGCCGAAGGGGCGCTGATAGATGCGGCCGTTATCGAAACGCGAGAACGGCAACCCCATGTGTTCTAGCTCGAAAACCGCCTTGGGGCCTTCGGAACACAAGTACTCAGTGGCATCCTGGTCGGCGATATAGTCACCGCCCTTGACGGTGTCGTACATGTGCCAGCGCCAATCGTCATTGGGATCGGCGCTGGCGATGGCGCAGGTGATGCCGCCTTGGGCGGAGACGGTGTGCGAGCGCGTCGGAAAGACCTTGGAAAGCACCGCGGTCTTCTTGCCGGACTTGGCCAGCTCGAGCGCGGTACGCAGGCCAGAGCCACCGCCACCGATGATGATTGCGTCGAATGTCAGGCTACGCATATTGGACATGGATTAGGCTCCCCAAAGGACTTGAACGCCCCACACCAGAAAAACAAAGATGGCCAGCATGACGACCGCTTGAAATGCAAAGCGTGCACCCGCCTGCTTGAGATAGTCGGTGGACACCGTCCACAAGCCGACCCATGCGTGCGCCGCGATGGAAATAAAGGCCAGCAGGGAAAAGATGCGCATCCAGGTCTGCGAGAAGAGACCGCTCCACGTGGCGTAATCAAGCCCCGGATGGAACAGTAGATACAGGACCATGAATACGGCATAGACTGCCAGAATGATGGCCGAGACTCGCTGGATCAGCCAATCGGACAGGCCGCTACGACCGAGGTTCGTGATATTGGTTACCATACCCAGACTCCTGCCAGAACCACCAAGATGGCACTGATCACGACCGTGATCTGCGCCTTGCGATATCCGCCCTCGAGATCCACGCCAATACCTGCATCCATCAGCAGGTGCTTGATGCCGGCCACGAAGTGGAAGCCCAGCGCCGAGAGCAATCCCCAAGCAATCAGTTTGGCGAGTACGTTGTTGGCGAGGGTGTCACGCACTGCTTCGAATCCTTCGGGAGACGACAGTGACGCGTCGAGGGCCCAGAAACCGAAGATCAATCCCACGAAGAGGATGACACCGGTAATGCGGTGGGCAATGGAGGTCAATGCGGGAAGTGGAAATTTTATAGTCGTCAGGTCTAAGTTTACGGGTCTTTTGCTATTCACGGCTCATCACACTCTCTTGGCCCGCCAGCGGCTAGGGCTGTACCCGGTGCGGGCGGTGGTTTGAGGGGGAGGCCTTGGTCGAGGGCTTACATGACCAAGCCATGCTCCTGCCAGTCGCGCGGGTTAAGATTATAAGGACCGGGGGATGTCATGACAAATGAGATAGCCCTTGCAGCCATCCGCATGGACGCGTCAAATAGGGTAACACTTCCGGGTGAAAACCTTGCTCGCCCCCTTTCTATCGCCACGTCAGGACACACCATGCGCGGCGGCGCCATGGTCACAGGCGCCCTAGGCCCAATTGACAATCCACCGCGTGGTTCTATAGTAGGCGCATTATTTTCGCTGGCATGGCAAGCAAGACAAAGACTTAGGTATAAAGAGGAGGCCATAATGGCTGACAGGAAAGCGCAGTTGACGGTAGAAGGGTTGGACAAGACGATCGAGTTCCCTGTCTACTCCGGCACCGTCGGGCCTGATGTGATCGACGTCCGCGGCCTGACCAGTGAAGGTCTGTTCACATACGACCCGGGCTTCGTCGCCACCGCCTCCTGCGAATCAGGCATCACCTACATCGATGGTGCTGCAGGCGTTCTTCTCCATCGCGGCTACCCCATCGGCCAACTCGCCGAGCACTCCAATTACGTCGAACTCTGTTATCTACTGTTGTTCGGAGAGCTCCCCAGCAAGGCACAATACGACGACTTCGCGGCCACCGTGAGAAATCACACCATGGTCCACGAACAACTCGTCAACTTCTTCAAGGGCTTCCGTCGCGACGCTCATCCGATGGCGATCCTGTGCGGCGTCGTCGGTGGCCTGGCCGCCTTCTACCACGACAATCTGGACATCACCAAAGAAGAAGAGCGCCGCGTCAGCGCGATTCGCCTGATCGCCAAGATGCCGACCCTGGCCGCGATGTGCCACAAATACAACATAGGCCAGCCATTCAATTATCCGCGCAATGACCTGGATTACGCGGAGAACTTCCTCTACATGATGTTCGGCAACCCGTGTGAAAGCTACGTGGTCAACCCGGTTTTCGCCAAGGCCATGGACCGGATCTTCATGCTGCATGCCGACCATGAACAGAACGCCTCCACCTCGACGGTTCGTCTAGCAGGTTCGACCGGCGCCAACCCCTTCGCCTGCATCAGTGCCGGCATCGCCGCACTATGGGGTCCGGCTCACGGTGGTGCCAACGAAGCCGTGCTCAACATGCTCGATGAGATCGGTGATGAGTCCGAGGAGAACATCCAGCGTTTCATCGACCGCGCCAAGGACAAGGATGATCCGTTCAAGCTGATGGGCTTTGGCCACCGCGTCTATCGCAATTTCGACCCGCGCGCCAAAGTCATGAAGGAAACCTGCGACGAGGTGCTGGGCGAACTCGGCATGGCTGACGACCCGCAGCTCAAGATCGCCAAGCGGCTCGAGCAGATCGCATTGGAAGACGGCTATTTCATCGAACGTAAGCTCTATCCAAACGTCGACTTCTATTCGGGCATCATCCTCAAGGCGATCGGCATTCCGACCAACATGTTTACCGTCATCTTCGCCATGGCCCGTACGATTGGCTGGACGTCTCACTGGAACGAGATGATCAGCGGCAGCTATCGCATCAGCCGCCCGCGTCAGCTCTATATAGGTCATTCCCAGCGGGACTATCCAACCAAGTAACTTGCTAGCCACAACCCAACCGAAATACTCCCGGACAGGTTACTGCACGCAAGCATCACGGACCGCCTTCAGGGCGGTCCGTTGCGTTTGACTCCGCGTCTTCCCGCCCCTAAAACCTCCCGCTCCCACAGCCTTGTTCTTCTGCCCCTGACGCCGCTGGGCGTTTTCCACACTTTCTGTGGATAAACCTGTTCAAAACCTTTCGGTAGTTCGCCAGGAACACCATGACAAGGCGGTTACGCTCAAATCGGTTAATTTTTAACCTTCTATAAGTGATTGAAAAATCGAATATTTTTCAATAGCGCGCAGCATGAGGGGCCTCATCCGGCGTTATACACAACACGAAAAGGGTTACGACACGGCAGTGGACAAAATTCCGGAGGTGTCAAGGGGAAAAACGTATAAAAACGTCTAATGGCGAACGAGAAGCAGACACAAAAAAAGACGCTTCAGCGTCTCTGATATCGCCACTACTGTGGGCAAGGGTGGCGTCCCATAGGGGGTTTGAACCCCTGTTACCGCCGTGAAAGGGCGGTGTCCTGGACCACTAGACGAATGGGACGCATTGTCTTGATGCTTGGTGGAGCCTAGCGGGATCGAACCGCTGACCTCAACACTGCCAGTGTTGCGCTCTCCCATCTGAGCTAAGGCCCCGCGCTTCAAGACGGTGCGTAGAATACTGATAACGCCGAGATTCGTCAATAGCTGTTGAGAAGGAAGAAGGAAGACAGTATCTGGAGTTTTCTTCCCTCTTCAAGCTGCATAGCAGCGTCCTTCCTTCTTCCAGGCGCGCAGCGCCGCTCTTCCAGCTCAGGGCGAAGCCCGGGAGCTTACAGCTCCCGATATTCCTTCTCGAAGCGTTTGGTCTGCTTCTTGGAGATACCCCCCAGCACCTCGATGGCATGGCGCAAGCGTGCCCGTGTCATGTCCGAACCGAGAATCGCCATGGCATCCAGCACCGAGGTAGAAGTCGCGCTCCCCGTAACGGCGATGAAGACCGGTGCCAGAAACGCTTTCATCTTCATATTGAACGCCTCGGCCAGGAACTTGACCTCGTCGAGCAAGGCTTCCTTGTGCCAACTGGAAACGCCTTCCAGTCGCCAGGTCAAAAACTGCAGTAACTTGAGCAAGTCCTCATTCTCGAGCTTAATGCCCTCGAAACTGGACGCCTCGAGCGGCGGCACCCCCGAAAAGAAATGCCCGGCCAACGGCATGACATCGGAGAGTGTCGAGATTCGCGGACGTACCTGCGGCAGAATTTGACTGACGTACTCTTCATTGAAGGCCCACTCTCTCAGGGCCTGCAGCAAGGCAGCATCGTCCAGATCCTCGCGGATATAGACGCCATTAAGCCAAGTGAGCTTCTCTAGATCGAACACCGGCCCCCCCAGCGACACGCGCTGGATATCGAAGTTTGCCATCATCTCTTCGAGGGTGAATTTCTCGCGGTCGTTGGGCATGGACCACCCCATGCGGCCCAAATAGTTGGTCACCGCCTGCGGCAAAAAGCCCATGTGCCGATAATAATTGATCGAGGTCGGGTTCTTGCGCTTGGACAGCTTCGACTTGTCCGGGTTGCGCAGCAATGGCATATGGCACAGCGTCGGCATCGACCAACCGAAGTACTCATACAGCAGCTTGTGCTTGGGTGCCGAGTTGATCCACTCCTCACCGCGCATGACATGCGTGATGCCCATCAGATGGTCGTCGACGACATTGGCAAGGTGATACGTTGGCATGCCATCAGACTTGAGCAGGATCTGGGCATCGACCTGCGCCCAATCGACTTCGATCTCACCCCGCAGCATGTCGCTGACGATGCAACTGCCCTCGCTGGGTACCTTCATGCGCACCACGTAAGGCCACTGTTCGCGCTCGCGACGCGCGACTTCTCCATCGCTAAGCGCCAGGTCGGCGGGCTTGAGCGCCAGGTGCAGCCCCGCCGCCTTGCGTGTCTCACGCAGCTCATCGAGTTCCTCGCTGGTCCGATAGCACTTGAACGCATGCCCGGTGTCGAGCAACTGCTGCGCATATTGCGTATAGATGTCGACACGCTCGCTCTGCCGATACGGGCCATGAGGGCCACCGATATCCGGACCTTCATCCCATTCGAGCCCCAGCCAGCGCAGAGAGTCGAGGATCATCTGCTCCGACTCGGCCGTCGAACGCATCCGGTCCGTATCCTCGATACGGAGGATGAACTGCCCGCCGTGCTGACGCGCGAAACATAGGTTGAACAGCGCGATATAGGCCGTGCCGACATGGGGATCGCCGGTCGGCGACGGCGCAATACGTGTACGTACGGTCATGAAGTTCCCGATCATTGGTGACTGACGATGGGGGACATTATACGCATGCACCTCCCCGGCATCAGCACCGTCGACGTCTTCTTCACAAGGCCAGGTGCTCGCGAAACCACTCCGTAATGAAATCCAGGTAGGCGCGAGTCTTGTCAGGCAGGTATTTGCGCGAACGAAACAACACCAACATGCTGCCGTGCTCATTCCAATACGGCTGCAAGAGTGGGGTCAGCTGCCCCTCCTCCACTGCCGCGCGCGCCGCGAATGTAGGCAGATAGGCCAAGCCAAACCCCGCCTTTGCCGCTTCGACCACCCCCAGCAGATTATTGATTACCAGACGCGAATTAGGCTCTATATCCAGCGGCTGTCCATTGAGCGAAAAGCGCCAGTGAGCACCTAGGTCGTAATTGCCGTAGAACACTGTATCGAACTCGGCGATGTCCTTGGGATGCAGCGGACGTCCGACACGGGCCAGATAATCCGGCGCTGCGTACAGACCATAGACCACTTTGCACAGCGGGCGCGACACCAGGCTCGATGGCGGCATCGGTCCCATGCGAATGGCCAGGTCCACCGAGTCGTCGATGGGCTCGAATCGCTGATCCTCGAGCAGGATTTCCACCGACATCTCGGGATAGCGGCGCATGAAGGCGGTGGTCGGCTCTGCCAGGTACATAAAGCCGAAGCTCACCTGGGCACTGACCTTGAGTTGCCCCCGAGGTTGCGACGTCACCGACTGGACCTGCGCCTCCGCCGTCTGCAACTCCTCGATGACCCGCAACCCATGCTCGTAATAGATCTGTCCAGCTTCCGTAAGGCGCAGCGAACGCGTCGAGCGATTGAGTAGACTGACGCTTAACTCATCCTCGAGTGCAGCCACACGCTTGGAAGCCAACGACTTGGAGATGCTCAGACGCCGCGCCGCGGCGGTAAAACTGCCCGCACGAACGACCTCGACGAAGACACGCAATGCATCCAGTGTCGTCATGTTGAAGATACCCCGACTACCAGTTTCCAATTTAGAAACACTAGTTTTCGATTGTACCCTCTTATTACGCAAAGGCCGACTGCCTATAATGGCAGCGCTCGGGCAGGCGATGTTTCGCTCCCGACACGCGTGGTCTTTTCTCAGCGAAAGTGCCACGCGCACGCTAACGGCGTCAGGCAGCTTCGGCTGTCCTGTGCCGTGTGGCATCTTCAGTGAAACGAGCTTTTCTTTGCGCCACCAGGCTGTTCTCCGGAACGGCCGGCGCTCTTTTCTTCCTCATTCTATCCTTCCCCATGCTGCAACACGGCTCCGGCATGCGCACTGCATTCTGGTCATAACCCCCAACCCGAAACATACTTTGGTATTGGCTGGATATGCTAAAGCGTTAACCTCATGGCGAGATGTCTACATGGACGCACTGGGACCCCGAATCAAGCAGCTAAGGATATACGCCGGCTTGAGCAAGGCCGCCTTGGCCAGACGTGTCGGCGTATCGGACGTCACGATTTCCTATTGGGAATCCGGCACCATCAAGCAGGTCGGACATGAGCGACTCATCGCGCTGGCCAACTCGCTGCATTGCTCACTCGAACGACTACTCGAAGATGGCAATGCCGTCGCCACACCCACGGCCTCTCAACGTATCACCGAGGACGCACTCAGCAGTGCCCCCCTATTGGCACTACATGCCATGCCTCCAGTGCCGTGGAAAGCTCACACGCTCGCGGTCCCTCTCCCGACCTCGGGCACCGCCATCGATACCCTCGTTCGGGGATGTTACCTAGTGACGCCGGGCGCAGGCGAGACATTCGCCTATCTCGAGGAAGGCGATATCGCTGCCATTCTTCCCACCTCGCAATTCCGGCAGGAAGGGCTTTACCTGCTCGACTGGCGGCATGCACTCACGATCCAGCATCTGAGCCAGCCTGAACCCGAGACGTTGCGCATCGCCGATCCTGCGCACCACACTACCGTCGATCCAAACCAGCCCTTCCCCTTTCATATCGCGGGGCGCCTTCAGGCTCGCTGGAAACAACGTGACGACAGCGATTGACGCCACCCGGCAGACTTTTCTGACCGTCTCAGAGATTTAATGGATCACATCTTGGTCCATACTAAATGCATACCTCATCAACGGGAGGCCGCATGATAAAAGCCATTCTGCTGGTGACACTGTTCGCCCTGGCATGGTCGGTACTGGCCGATGACCCTGGCCAGCACGACTCGCTCAACGACAGTCGACAGCGCAATCAACTGCAACGTGACGTCAGCAGCGACCGCGCCACCACGATCGAACGTCGCCAGTCGCTGAACCGCAGCGAACACCGCGATGAGCGTTTCGACGAGCGCCAGCAGCAAGAGCGTCAACTCAAGCGCTCTCAGCGCCGTTTGGAAGACTCGCAACGCGAGCTTAGAGATCAGCGCAACCAATCGCCCTGATACAAAAAAGCCCGACCAATCCCGGCCGGGCTTCCGTACAAATCTGCATTTCCTTGCAGTCATGACGGACTTCCTGTCCGTGCCTCCGTGCTTACCTAGGTGTCCTTTTTACCTAGCTTCCTTGCTTTCCGCCCTTCCGTGGCGTACACAATCACCATGGCAGAAGAATTTCAGTAGTCAAAATAACCTGAATTAAACAACCCCAATTTAATGTTATGTCTCGGAAAGTAAGAGAGTATCAATACAAGATCTCCTGCTCTTCAAGTATCAATACGCCAGTAAGGCTAGAACAGGCATCGCCTTGACTCTCGCCGTCGATCCCCCATGCAGCGCATCGCTATCCTCGACAGTCTAAGCCCTAGCCTGACAGTAGAGACTATGAAATCATAAGCACCCTATATATTGGAGAACATCATGCAGTATGCAAAATATGGCCGTGTAGCTTTAGCGATCATAACTGTGGGTATTCCCCTTTTGTCGACAATGGCCTCAGCCTCCAGCGAAGAAGCTTGGAGCGACTTCCGTGCCAACGTCGAAAAAACATGTCGTGCCGCCGCAGCTGACAGCTTCAATGTCGAAACGATTGCAGTGGATCCCTTTGGCTCCAAACACTTCGGCCTTGCCCGCCTGACCGGACATGAGCGCGGCACCAAGAAGCGCTTACAAATATTATGCGCCTACGATAAGCAGACTCAGCAAGCTGAAATCGGCGGCCCCATGGATATTAAAACGGACATGCAGGCAGGCAAACGTCAATAAGGCAATTAGATGTCGGGACCCATGTGCTATTCGCTGGTCAGGTCGGCGATCCGGACCCAAGCGATGCGGACCTGAGCAAGATATGAGACGCTGCTCTCCCTTCGTCGGCGCTTCCTGATCGTCGCCAAAGTAAACCTCCCAGGTACCGAATCGAAAGCACTGCGAGTACCAAATGAGTACCAGCATGGTTCGAAAAACCT
>NZ_JARANY010000059.1 GCF_029889885.1 Chromohalobacter sp. 296-RDG | reverse complement strand
TACAGGCGCATCCGGAAAACATTCGTCCCGCCACCACCAGCGCCTTTGCGCAGCAAGCACGACGCTTATGCTGTCTTCCGCAAGATGCACAACTAGGATATCGTCAGTTTCATCGTACGTGGTGCGCATGGTCATTCCGCCCACTGAAAATGATGCTTGACGGTTTTGACGACCAGCCTATCTTCAAGTATCACAGCGGCACATACCATATTAGCGTTTCATCCATGGATACAGGCTGTAGCCGGAAACGCCCAACCGGGCGGCGACCTCGGCGACGGGATGGCCCCACTCCGCCACCTGCTTAACATCTTCGATCTTGAATGCTTCGGTGTATCGTTGACGACTCATGGAACCTCCTGGTGCCTTCAGTATAAGGCCAAAAGGTGTCTACGAACGATGGCAGCGGCTATTCCCTCGAGACGGAGATTAACTCTGTTGATGTGTGAGGACTTGGTTCATGCGTGAGTCATCCTCTTCGGTATTACTCAATTTGAAAGAACTGATCAGAGCCATGAGGCGTTCCACCTGATGACTCATTTCGTCGGCGGCAGCGCTACTTTGCTCGACCATCGCCGCATTCTGCTGCGTCATGGTATCCAGTTCGGTCACGGCGGTGTTGACTTGGCTGATACCGCTGCTCTGCTCCTGAGAGCCTGTGCTGATCTCGCCGATCATTTGCGTGACCCGCTCGATACTGCCGGCAATCTCTTCCATCGTCTGACCGGCTTTGCGCACTTTTTCCGAACCTGACTCGGCGTTGGAGACAGAGGTTTCCACCAATCCGCGGATCTCGCGTGAAGCATCGCTCGAGCGCCCGGCCAGCGTGCGGACTTCTTCGGCAACGACGGCGAAACCTTTGCCATGCTCACCGGCGCGCGCCGCCTCGACGGAGGCATTAAGTGCCAGGATATTGGTCTGAAAGGCAATCGAATCGATCATGCCGATGATCTCGTTAATGCGTGATGCCGACTCGCTGATATCGTTCATGGTCGTTTCGACATCCTGCATCGCCGTCTGACCGCCACGAGTGACATCGACACTACTGCGCGCCAGTTCATCGGCTTGTGTTGCAGTCTCGGCCGTATGGCGAACCGTGGAGGTAATCTCTTCCATGGATGACGACGTTTCCTGCAGGTTGGACGCCGTCTGCTCGGTACGCGACGCCAGGTCCTGGCTGCTCTTGGCTATTTCATTCGAGGCCGAATTGACGCTTTGGGTACTGGAACGCACCGCTTGCAACGTCCTGTCGATCCGGTCGATGAAATCATTGAAGCGTTCGCCCAACTCGCCGATTTCGTCGCTACGGCGTGAGTCGATGCGTTGGGTCAGGTCGCCATCCTCCTCGGTAATCTCACGGATTCGCTCACTGACAGCGCGAATCGATTTCGACATTCTGCGAGGACCGATCAATGCGAGAGCGATGGCAGCCAGGAAGATAATCGACGAAATGGTAATGACCCAAAGCTGCTGAGTATCGATCCGGTCGAGCATCGATGTTTCCAGATCGGCCACTTTGGCATTCAAGGCCTGACCAACCAGGTCATAAACCTCACGCAACTCATGGAAGCGTGGCATACTCTCTTCATCGAATAAGGCTTGGGCTTTCTCTATTTCGCCATTTCGGTGCAACTCGACGATGTTATCGGACACATTAGCCCACGCCTCGTAGCGCGTTTCGAATTGCTCCAGCTCCGCCACCACACTCGGATAGTTCGACATGTGCTCTTCGAACGTATGCATGCGGTCATAGGCCTGCTCGGCATTTTCCTTGTAATCCGCAATGAATTGCTGGCCTCCGTCGCTATCCGGTTCTTCATCAAGGAGCTCCAGCAACGCCATTTGCCCTTGATACAGGTCCCGATCCGCATTCAGGACATTTGAAATCGCCACATTGAACTCACCACTAAAGTTGGTCATCCGCTCCTTGACGGCATTGACCAATCGCTCATCCACCACCATGATCGCCAACATCGAAAGCGCTACCGTAATAAAAGCGACAGCATACTTGACGCTAATTTTATTGAGATTGCTTTGATGTAAATTACTCAACATACCCCTCCTCTTAATGTTCACGCACCATCTTTTCTTAGGTAGAAAGGGTATCGGCTGGGCATGGATAAACTTGAATAAATCCCTTCTCTCCAACGATCAATGGAGTATGTTTTATTATGGATAAAAACTGTATAAGTAGATATACATACTTTGCATTGCTATTCGCTGACTGTCATACCAAGGTAGCGCACCGGCCGATGACGCAGTAGCAGCGGTACGCCTGAGCCGGCGTCAGTGCTGCACTTATTAGTTGAATTCAGGGCCAGCCCCCCCCGCCAACTGCCACCTATCTGGCCCATGACGCTCAAGTGAATCGCCTCAAGGCCGATATTCGAAAAACCATGAGCAATCTTGTTGTTGCTCCTTCTCGTTTGAGCGCGTTTTCTCTTATAGGCGATACCATGTCTTCTCCCCGTACCCACATCACCGTTAATGAACTGAATGACGAGATCGTGCCGCGCCTCGATCTGGTCGAGAAGCTGATCAATACGACCCTGGCGTCGCTCGTCGAGACGACCGAATCCGGCGAAGAACGCGCCCGTCGCGAGGATCAAAAACGCCGTTTCGAGCTGATGCTGCTATCCATCCGCATGAATGTCGCCAGTGTATCGCGCCGCCATGCGGCGGTGATCCGTGCTACCCAGGACGATGATCGCACTGGCGGTTCTCTCCTGCAGCTGGATGAAAACGAAGCTATCGCCCTGGATAACGCAAGATGGTCAAGGCGCATGCGCGTCAGTAGTGCGGCTGCGCGTATTAATCGTCTGATTTGTGGGCTCGTAGAGAAACGGTCGTTCGTACTTTAGGCGGGGGATACTTGATTTTTTCTTGTAATGGGTTAAATCTGCTGAACTTCTTTGAATATGGCTAGTACACCATGCGGACTTTATTGCGCAGTCAGACCTTTTTAATCGTGCTATGGGGCGTGGTCATGACGACCCTACCCTACACGACGTACAAGATATTGCTCTTCCAACGCCAGGCACCGTCACTACTCGGCGCCCACTTGCCCGCGTTGCTCTTTGCCAATATTGCCATGATCGTACTCCTGGTTGGCACATTGCTGCTAGTCACCTCCGCTCATTCGCAGTTGCGTCAGGACCGTTCGCGCAGCCGGCATGAAGCATCGTCATCACCGCCGTCGCCTGCCCCTCAATCCGGAGCGCGCTCGCCACGTCCCAAAAAAGCAGAAGCGCCCGTGGAGTCCGCCGCCACCGGTCTTAAGCTCGTCGAAATCGGCGCGGAAAGTCCCTTGCAAAGCCGTTTACCGCTCGGCGCGGTGGTGGTATCAGTCAATGGCACCTCCGCAACATCGCTCGCAGCGGCGGAATCGGTCCTCAAACCGGGAGTCAATGAACTCGACTGGCTAGACGATAACGGTAAACGCAACATGGCCTATGTCATGGTCCGCGATAGCAAGCTGCACGCCGAGTTTCGCCCCGTTTGATGTTATGTCATGAAAAAAGCCTTCGCCGTTAAAAAAGACATTAAAGTCTGATCTGTCATGGCCGATAACGGATAAGCAGGGACGTTACCGGTCTTTATTACGCTAGCCAAAGCAAAGAACTAAAAAAGCGAGGCACCCGATGACTCATATCGGTACATTCATCACCGAATCCGACACCAGTATTCACGAGAAGCTGAACCACGCCCTTGAAATACTTCTCGAGCGCGATGCCTCCTTGCTCAAGGCGTCGGCGACGGAACGTTCTCTCTCCTTCCGCTTGGCCATGTACCTGCAACAGGCGTTTCCCGACTGGGATATCGATTGCGAATACAATCGCTGGCCGGGCCCCTGCAAACGCACCCGCCACATGACGAGCGTGACCAATACCGCCGATACCGATGCGCGTACCGCCTACCCCGACATCATCATTCATCACCGCGGAACCCACGAGAACCTTGCCACTATCGAGGTGCAAAAAAGTACCAATAGCTTCGGTAAGCATCAGGACGTCAAGAAGATCCACGCTTACAAGCGCGATAGCAGCTTTCGGCATGCCTTCTTCGTCGACATCGGCGTCGGCGACGATGCCGGACGCACGCACATCGATATGATGACGTGATCCGGTTGCCACCGGGTGCTCTTAGGCTCTCTGAGAAGAGCCTGCTTCTTGAATGAGGCTGCACTCGATATACAAGATCGATAACAACGCAAGGGGACGTATATGTCGTCGAACATTCCTGAATTTCCCGTCAACAGCGGTCCTGCCACCGCCAACATCACACCCAACCCGCTGAGCGGCCGCCAGCGACTGGATATGGCCCTGGCCCACATCCAGCCTGACAGTGACGCGCAAGGAATATCGGCGCCATCGGCCTTGACCATGAGCGAGCTCGCTGAGCCCATCGACCGCGTCAACGATGTGATGCGCGCCTACAATGTCCAGTTCGAACTGTCGGAATACGAGGGCCGGATCGTGACACGCATCGTCGACCGCGACAGCCAGGAACTGATCCGCCAGATCCCCAGCGAAGAGACGCTGCGCATTGCCGAAACCCTGGAGCAACGCCAGGGCCGACTGGTCGATTGGGAAGCGTGATTCAGAAGGCCGCCTTGCGTCAGCCCCCACCCCTCGCACTTGCACACACGGCCCTCACGCCGCACCATTAGTGCCTATTAGAAACACTTCTAGCGTTATACCTTTTCGCTCAGAAACCTGACTTCCTTGCACATCAACGAGACCCGGATGCTCAAGCGTTACTTTCCCATCGTCGAGTGGCTGCCAGGCTACGATCGCTACACGCTATCCCAGGATCTCTTCGCCGCCGTCATCGTCACTTTGATGGTCATTCCGCAAGCGCTGGCCTATGCCCTGCTCGCTGGGCTTCCGGCGGTGACGGGCCTCTACGCCAGCATACTGCCGCTGATCGCATATACCGTCTTCGGTACCAGCCGCACGCTGGCGGTGGGGCCAATGGCGATCGTCGCCCTGATGACCGCCGCGGCGTTATCAAACATCGTCGCCACGGGGACCGTCGCCTACAGTGAAGCCGCCGCAACACTAGCGTTCCTCTCCGGCGTCATGCTGATGCTGATGGGGGTCTTCCGGCTGGGCTTCTTCGCCAACTTTCTGAGTCATCCGGTCGTTTCCGGGTTGCTCAGCGCCTCGGGCGTGTTGATCGCCACCAGCCAGCTGGGCAACTTATTGGGCATCTCGATGTCCGGGTTCACGCTGATCGAACAGCTCGCCGGGCTGGTCACACATTGGCAGGATTTCAACGGTCTGACGGCGTTGATCGGCCTCGTCTCGCTGGCGTTTCTGATGGTGATGCGCCGCGCCGGTCCCACGCTGCGCCGCATGGGCATGACCGCCACGCTGAGTGGCTTCATCACCAAGGCTGGGCCGATCATTGCCGTCATGATCTCGACCCTGCTGGTGTGGGCGTTCAACCTGGAGGCGCAGGGCGTGGCCGTGGTCGGCGAAATTCCGCGCCATCTACCACCGCTGGCACTGCCCTCGCTCGACCCGAGCTTGATCAGTACGCTGCTCATGCCGGCGTTTCTGATCAGCCTGGTCGGCTTCATCGAGTCGGTATCGCTGGCGCAGATGCTGGCCGCCAAACGTCGTCAGCGCATTTCGCCCGACCAGGAGCTTTTCGCGCTGGGCGGCAGCAACATCGCCGCCGCCTTGAGCAGCAGCATGCCGGTAACGGGCAGCCTGTCGCGCACGGTGATCAATTTCGATGCCGGCGCGCGCACGCCGGCCGCAGGCAGCTTCGCCGCGCTGGGCGTGGCGCTGGTGACGCTCTACCTCACGCCGCTGATTCACTTTCTGCCCATCGCCACGCTCGCCGCCAGCATCATCGTCTCGACCTTCACGCTGCTTGATGCACGCGGCCTGAAGCGCACCTGGCGTTATTCGAAGCGCGATTTCGCCGCCATGCTCGCGACCATCGTGCTGACCTTCGTCAGCGGTGTCGAAGTCGGTGTCATCACCGGCGTAGGGCTCTCACTGGCATTGTTCTTGTACCGTACCAGTCGCCCCCACAGCGCTCTGGTAGGTCGCGTCCCCGGTACCGAGCATTTCCGCAACGTCGAGCGCCACACCACCGAGCACGACCCCAACGTGGCCCTACTGCGCGTCGACGAAAGCCTCTACTTCGCCAACGCGCGTTACCTGGAAGACACCGTTTACGCCATGGTCGCCGAACGCCCGGCGCTCAAGCATGTGGTGTTGATCAGCTCGGCCATCAACTTGATCGACGCCTCGGCACTGGAAAGTCTGGAAGCCATCAATGCCCGCCTCGACGATTCACAGGTCAAGCTGCATCTCGCCGAAGTCAAAGGCCCGGTGATGGACCAGCTCAAGCAAAGCGACTTCCTCGACCATCTTACCGGCGAGGTCTTCCTGAGCACCTATTACGCCTGGGAAGCGCTACACGACGAGAAAACCGCCGTGAAACCTCAGCCTAGCGACTCCCCTCGCTAAGCTGTGTCTCACGATGGCCAAACGATATGAGAATTGGAGAGACCTATATAGCATATTGCTATTTATCACAAACGGAATACGATCAGGGCAAGTGGAAACAGGAGTGACTATGCACACGCTCGTCGAACAAGCCACTCAGCATTGGAGCTATCTGGCACCACTGCTCACCATGCCCACCGACGACATCGAATATGACGCGCGTGTCGAGGCCTTGGATGAACTTCTCGACCTGATTGGCGAGGATGAGTCCCACCTCCTCGCCAGCTTGGCGAGTCGCTTGGGGGATGTCATCGAAGCCTACGATGAAGAACGCCGGCCCATGCCCGACGTTTCGGGTGTCGACGTACTGCGTTATTTGATGCAGGAGCATCAGATTTCACAAAGCGAGTTACCTGAAATAGGCGCTCAATCGGTGGTATCAGCCATTCTCGCCGGACGCCGTAAACTCAACTGGCGCCAAGTCTGCGAGCTATCGGAGCGCTTTGGCATCGCGACTGATACCTTCAAGGAGCCCAGCCCCACCCGCCGTGTTGCCGGTTAAATATCTCTCTCAAGGGAGACGCTTATTCTTCCACCAGCGCCTTCACCTTGTCGACGATATGCGCGCCGATGGGGATTGCCGAGGTAGCGGCGGGCGATGGCGCGTTGCACACGTTAACGCTGCGCCGCGTGTTGACGAACAGGAAGTCGTCGATCATCTTGCCGTCTTTGGCCACCGCCTGGGCGCGCACGCCGGCGGGATAGGGGCGCAGGTCATCGCGGGTCAGGCGCGGACAGTACTTGCGCACTTCTTCCAGATAGCCGCCCTTGAAAAACGAATTCTTCATCTCATGAAGCCCCGGCTTGAGATTGGCCCGCAGTACCTTGCGAATCCCTGGATCGCCGGCCATGGAAGCCAGATCGCTAAACGACACATCGCGTTTGCGATACCCCTCGCGCTTGAATGCCAGCACGGCATTCGGCCCTACGGTGACGCTGCCATCGATCATGCGCGTCAGATGCACGCCGAGAAACGGCATCGCTGGGTCGGGAATCGGATAGATCAGGTGATTGACGATGCGATTGTGCTCGGGCGGCAGTCGATAGTACTCGCCCCGGAAAGGGCAGATCGTGAACTCGGGCGTTACGCCCAACATGCGGACTACGCGGTCCGCCATCAGTCCCGAGCATGACACCAGATGGCGCGTGGTAAAAATGCCCTGGTCGGTGGTCACCACGACCTCTTCGCTGCGCTCTTCGAGTGCCGTGACCGGCGCCGCGTAACGCACTTCGCCGCCGGCATTCTGGAATACCTCGGCCATCTTCGCGGTGACCTGCCGATAGTCGACGATGCCACTGGCGGGCACGAAGATACCGCCCTGCCCGGTAATGTTGGGCTCACGCTCACGCAGTTGGTCGGCGTCGAGCCATTCGCGCTCCAGGCCATTGGCGGCGGTGCGTTCCCACAACGCCTGCATACGCTGCATTTCCACCGCGTTGGTGGCGACGAGCAGCTTGCCGCAGCTTTCGTAATTGATGCCGTGAGTATCGCAAAACGCCTTGGTAGCGCGGTTGCCTTCCAGGCAAAAGCGCGCCTTGAGGCTGCCCGGCGTGTAGTAGACCCCGGCGTGGATCACACCACTGTTATGGCCGGTCTGATGATGCGCCGGGCCGCGTTCCTTCTCGACGAGCAGTATGCGCTTGTCGGGATAGGCCTCGATCAGTTGCATAGCGGTGGACATCCCCAGGATGCCGCCGCCGATGATGATGAAATCGTACACCGCGTTCTCGCTTGTCAGAATTGAACCGTTACAGCCTGCGCAACGCCGGGTTGGCGTTCAAGACATCCCTCACTCATCGCGCATCAACTGCCCACTCAAGCGTGCTTGGGATTGGCAAGCGTCTGCTTCTGGGTGAAGTAACCGCGCTGGCGCATCAACTCACGGCGCAAATCGGGATGCGGCGTGAAGCGATCACGCCCATGCAGCCAGAAGTGATTGTTGAGCAGCAGGAAGCTGCCGATGGGGATTGGCACGGACAGTCGCGCTTCGCTACTTTCCAGCGACTCGGAAAGATCGCACAACCAGTTGCCCTCCTCGAAATCGCGCGGCTGCACGAACTGATCGATGTAGGACATCACCGGACGCCCCTGCGCATCGACATCGAACACCGGATGATAGACGTCCTGGCCGACATTCTTGCTGGGCGGCGCCGCCCAGCGCATCTTGCGACGCGCCATGGGGTGCGCGTGGAAACGCTCGAGATCTGCCCAGTCATCGAGATGCAGCAACAGCGAATTACCACCCTGCATGTGCTGCTCGTCGATTTTCATCATCAGCACGTAGTCGGTGTCCTGCTCGACGAAGGTGCCGTCGTTGTGCAGCTCCATGACGCGATGCGGCTGACGCAGGTAGCTGTCGGATTCATCAACATTCTTGACCACGAAGCGCGCGTAGTACTGCCCACTCATGGCATCGAAGTTGGAGCGTCCGATGCAATGCGCCACCGCCGTGGCCACCTTCACCATATCGTCGGCCTGCGCCACTTCATCGAGCCCTTCCGGCGTTACCAACAGGCCACCGGTGGCACGATCCACCAGTGTATCCGCCAGCCACGGTTTGAGGGTATTGGCGCATAGGTCGTCGAGGATTCGAGCGACGCGAAAACGCAGCATCGATTTGTATTCCAGCGCCTGAATCGGCCATTCAGCGGTGGCATCGAGAAAGGAGCGCACGGTCGCGGCGTCCAGGGTCAGTTGCAACAACCGCGATGATTGAGCGGACGGTGCGACGCTGAAGCCTTGAGAGGCACGGTCGGCAGGGGTATCGAGGGCGGTCATGGCTAGCCTCCACGGTGTTCTAGATGTCGGCTTAAAAATATCTATATTTTTATAAAACGTCAAAATTATACTTGCACATCGACGCAAGACCGTTCCCCGCTTCCGGTGGCCTCCGGTATCATGGCGCTCACATATTTGGTGGAATCGCCCCATGACCAGCGCCACTCCGCGCCCTAATCTCGCCATCGGTGCCTACCGCCAGCTCAAGCGCGACATCATTCGCGGTGCCTACACGCCGGGCGAAAAGTTGCGCATGAGCGATCTAAAGACACGTTACGATCTGGGCGTGGGGCCCATGCGTGAGGCCCTGTCGCAATTGGTCAGCGAACGCCTGGTGACGGCCGTGAGCCAACGCGGCTATCGCGTCGCAGAGATGTCGATCAAGGAGCTCGAGGACCTCTACGATGCACGCGCGCAACTGGAAGGCTTGGTACTGGAACTGGCCATCGCCCGGGGTGGCGACGACTGGGAAGCGGAGATTCTGGCCAAGGCGCATGCCCTCGCCAAGGTGGCAACGGTGAACAGTGCCGACGACATGCTGGATGTCTGGGATGTCCGTCACCAGGCTTTTCATAGCGCGATCGCGGCGGGTTGCGATTCACCACACCTACTGCAGACACGGACCTGGCTCTTAGACCAGGCCGAGCGCTACCGCCATCTATGGCTTTGCCAAACCGTGTTCTCGGCAGAGGCGCTTGACGCCAAGCGGCGCGAGCATGCAGCGCTGACCGACGCCATCCTCGCCCGTGACGCGGCGACAGCCTGCGCCATGATGCGCGAGCACCTGATGACGCCGGTACCGATCATCAAAGAGGTGTTACGTGAACAGGGGCTCGTATAAATCCTGGAGTCGACCACGATCGGTCAGCGTGCGGTCGTCGTTCGCATCTGGCCGCAAGATAATTCCTCGAATCTGGCCGCCATGTTCTGATCCGAATTTTGAATTTTCACATCGACTCGCTTTTTCACTGACGAACCCGCATCCACGCACTGCCCTTCTCCTCCACAAGACCGTCCCCATGGCCCATTCTTCTAACACCGACCATAAGCCGGAATAGCGTCTACTACTTTTTGCCTAATTGAAAATGTTCGATTTCGCGCCACAATGATCCAAACCGAACACCAGTGGGCGAATACGAACATGCAAAACGAAACCTACGATCTGGTTGTCATCGGCGGCGGCATCAACGGTGCAGGCATCGCGCGTGATGCTGCAGGCCGTGGACTTTCGGTGCTCGTCGTCGAGGCGGACGATCTCGCCAGCCATACGTCATCGGCCTCGACCAAGCTGATCCACGGTGGCTTGCGCTATCTGGAGCAGTACGAATTCAAGCTCGTGGCCAAAGCTCTCTCCGAGCGCGAAATACTCCTCAAGACGGCGCCGCACATCATCTGGCCAATGCGTTTCATCCTGCCTCATCAGAAGCACCTGCGTCCGGCCTGGATGATCCGAGCCGGGCTCTTCATGTACGACCATCTGGGTGGAAAACAGTCGCTAGCGGGCTCGCACGGCATCAAGTTCGCCGGCCATTCGGCCGGAGCACCACTGAAGCCCGAGTTCACCAAGGGCTTCGTCTACTCGGACGCCTGGGTTCAGGATGCCCGGCTGGTGGTGCTCAACTGCATGGATGCAGCTAACCGTGGCGCCTGCATCATGACGCGCACGCGTGCCGAGACCGCCATACGCGATACCAACGGATGGACCGTCACCCTGCGTACCGCCGAAGGCGATACTTGCAAGGTCGCCGCTCGCGGAATGGTCAACGCGGCCGGGCCCTGGGCCGTGCGTTTTCTCGACGAGGTCGCGTCGCTGGATCACAAGTATTCGCTGCGCCTGATCAAGGGTAGCCATATCGTAGTGAACAAGCTGTTCGACCACGACTACTCCTATATCTTCCAGCAACCCGATGGCCGCATCGTATTCGCCATTCCCTACGAGCGCGATTTCACGCTCATCGGTACGACCGATATCGAGCATGAGGGCGCTCCCGGCGATATCGCCATCGAGGAAGACGAGATCGGCTATCTATGCGAGTCGGCCAATCGCTATTTCGAACGACCTATCGAACCCGACGATATCGTCTGGAGCTACTCGGGCGTGCGTCCTCTCCTCGATGACCGTGAGGACAACGCCAGCGAAATCACCCGCGATTACCGTATCCAACTCGATACTTCCGACGGCGCTCCACTGCTCAATGTCTTCGGCGGCAAGCTGACGACCTATCGACGGCTGGCGGAGGACGCTGTCGATCAACTGGCACCCGAACTCGGATGCCAGCAAAAAGCCTGGACCGGCAAAGGCCATCCACTGCCCGGCGGCGAAGAAGCGAAACCACAGCACCTTTTCGAATCGCTACAAGCAAGTCATCCCTTCATTCCACTGGGCATGGCCAATCGTATGGTCTTCAACTACGGCACACGGGTCACGAACATCGTCGGCGATGCAAAAAGTCTGGACGACCTCGGTGAGCATTTTGGCGCCGACCTGTACGCCGCCGAAGTCGATTACCTGCGCGATCACGAATGGGCGCGCACAGCCGAGGACATCCTCTGGCGGCGATCCAAGCTCGGGCTACGTCTCAGTGATGATGAACATTTCCGACTTGCCGATTACCTCACCCGCTCCTTCGCTGAGTCGACCCAAGCCGATTCAGAGGCTTAAAACGAACCTGGAGAACCCAGCCGTCGTGAATAACGACACAAACCCAACTGCCATCGATGCAGGTGGCGCCACAAAGAGGAGGAAAACCATGACTCGCCGACTCATTGCTGACATGCCTGTCGACATTGCTGGACGTGCGCATCCCGGCTTATCCAACCATGACACTCATTACCACAAGGCATACTCATGGGCATTGTAGAAACGATACTGGTCCACGAAATCGCCGGCACGGCGTTCCTGACGCTGCTGGGTTGCGGCGTGGTGGCCAATGTCCTTTTGAACAAGACGAACGGTAACGGCAGCGATGGCATCGTGATCTTCTTCGGCTGGGGGCTTGCCGTGTTCTGCGGTGTTTACGTCGCCTACGATACCGGTGCACATATCAATCCAGCAGTGACGCTGGCCCTGTTGATCGGCCCGGCCAAAGAGTATGCGGAGGGTATCCCGATCAATTTCGTCACCACCCTCACCTATTTTGTGGCCGAACTCATCGGTGGTTTTCTAGGGGCCGTGGTTTGCTATCTGGCCTACAAGAAACAGTACGATGACACCGAAGACAACGCGCTCAGACTCGCCACGTTTTCCACCGCACCGACCATCCGATCCTATGGCTGGAACCTGATCAGCGAAATCATCGGCACCTTCGTGCTGATCTTCGTCATTCTCATGTTCGGCAATACGCCGTCCGGCCTCGGGCCCTTGGCGGTCGCGCTTTTGGTGGTCTCTATCGGGGCTTCGTTGGGTGGCCCTACCGGCTATGCCATCAATCCAGCGCGCGATCTCGGCCCGCGCATTGCCCACGCCTTACTGCCTATCAAGAACAAGGGGTCGAATGACTGGCACTATGCCTGGGTGCCGGTCGTCGGCCCTGTCATCGGCAGCACGTTGGCGGCACTTGTTGCTTACATCTACTAACCCATTCAGATTGATCGATTTTTTGTAACGAACACGAGGAGCGACCTTCCATGAGCAATGCAAAGAAATACGTACTCGCGATCGACCAGGGTACGACCAGTTCCCGCGCCATGCTGTTCGACCACGACGGCCAGATCGCCGGCATCGCCCAGCGCGAGTTCGAGCAGATATTCCCGCAGCCGGGCTGGGTGGAACACAATCCACGCGACATCATGACCAGCGTGCTGACGACGCTTACCGAGGTGATCAACAACACGCAGGTCGATGTCTCGGAAATTGCCGGCATCGGCATCACCAATCAGCGCGAAACCACCGTCGTCTGGGACAAGAACACCGGTCAGCCGGTGTATAACGCCATCGTCTGGCAATCACGTCATTCGGCCGAGATCTGTGATGAGCTGCGTGACGCCGGGCATGCGGAGATGGTCCGCGACAAGACCGGGCTGGTCATCGATGCCTATTTCTCGGGCACCAAGCTCAAGTGGATCTTCGATAATGTCGAAGGTGTAAAGGAAAAAGCCGACAACGGCGAGCTCCTGTTTGGCACCATCGATTCCTGGCTGGTGTGGAATCTGACCGGCGGCGAGGTGCATGTCACCGACGTTACCAACGCTTCGCGGACGATGATGTTCAACATTCGCAATCGTCAATGGGACCCGGAACTGCTCGAGTTGTTCGGCGTGCCCGAATCGATGCTGCCCGAGGTCAAGTCCTGCAGTGAAGTCTATGGCAAGGTGCTGCCGAAATATTTCTTCGGCAATGAGCTGCCGATCGCCGGTATGGCCGGTGACCAGCAAGCCGCGCTGTTCGGTCAGGCCTGCTTCAACCCCGGCATGGCCAAGAACACCTATGGCACCGGTTGCTTCACGCTGATGAATACGGGTCCGGAAGCTACGGCTTCTGAAAACGGCCTGCTCACGACCGTCGCCTGGGAGATAGACGGCCAACTCGAATACGCCCTCGAGGGCAGCGTGTTCGTGGCCGGTTCGGTGATCCAGTGGCTGCGCGACGGCCTACGCATGCTGGGCAAGTCTTCCGATTCAGAAGCCTATGCCGAGCGCGCCGGCGATAACGACGGCGTCTACCTCGTACCGGCGTTCACTGGTCTGGGCGCACCTTATTGGGACTCCAACGTCCGCGGCGCGATGTTCGGCCTGTCGCGCGGCACGAGCAAAGAACATTTCATCCGTGCGGCGGTAGAATCCATGGCCTACCAAAGTGCGGACGTTCTCCACGCCATGCAGGCCGATGCCGGCCTCCAGCTCACCGAACTGCGTACCGACGGTGGCGCTATCGCCAACGACTTTCTCGCCCAGTTTCAGGCCGACATCCTGGGCGTGGATGTGCTGCGTTGCGCGGTCAATGAAACCACCGCTCTAGGCGCCGCCTACCTGGCCGGTCTCGCGCTGGGCTTCTGGGAATCGCGCGAGCAAATTGCCAAGCAATGGGCCATGGACCGCCACTTCACACCCCAGATGCGCGTGGAAAAGCGCGACGAGCTCTATGAAGGCTGGAAGTGCGCCGTCCAAGCGACCATGGGCTTTCATGTGGCTTCGTAAGCGTCGCTTGCCACGCTTATAGTTATAAGACGTACGCCCTATCGCAGCGCGGTAGGGCGTCGCGGCGATGGGCGAACATCAGCGCGGTGCGCCCGTCGAACCAGGTGTCGAGACGCTCGGCGACCGTCGTTGCCGTGGCGGCGTCCAGCCCCGCCAGCGGTTCGTCGAGCAACACCAGCGGCGCATCGCGCAGGATCACCCGGGCCAGCGCCACGCGGCGTGCCTGCCCACCGGAAAGCTGGCGCCCGGCTTCGCCGACCCAGGTCTCGAGCCCGTGTGGGAGTTCGCGCGCCCAACCGTCCAGATCGACGATCCATAGCGCCTGCCACAGGGCACGTTCGACGGCCGCTTCATCCAGGTCGTGCTCGACCGGCAATCCCAGGCGCAGGTTGTCAGCCAACGGGGCATGAAAAAGCTCGGTGTGCTGGGTCAGGTAGGCGAGTCGTGTGCGCAACGCTTGCGGCGCCAAGCCGCGTAGATCCTGCCCCGCCAGTTGCACGCTGCCCGCCTCGGGATCGAACGCGCGGACGACGAGCTGAGCAAGGCTCGACTTACCGCTGCCCGAGGGGCCCAGCACGGCGACACGTTCGCCGGCCGCCACGTGTAGATTGACGTCTTCGAGCGCGGGCGTGGTGCCCATGCCCGGATAACGCAGCGTCACTGCCTCGAAGGTGAGCGACGGCACCTCGGCACTCGCCAGGCAAGCCTCGCCGTCGTCACTCGCAGGTGCCGCCGCCTCGGCATTGAGCCGCGCGGCAGCCGTACATGTCGCCCCAAATTGCACGAAGGCGCCCGGCAGCATGGCGAGGCCTTCATTCAAGGCGAGTACCGCCAGTGGCAACATGCTTGCCACTGGCGCCGACATCTTGCCTGCGGCGAACGCAAGCAGCGCCAGGCAGAGAATCGCCACAGCGGTGCCTTGCACGGTCAAGGTGACCAGCGCATTGCCCAGCGCGGCGCGGCGGGCCA
>NZ_JARANY010000058.1 GCF_029889885.1 Chromohalobacter sp. 296-RDG | reverse complement strand
GCCCACCTGCATCGCCGCCTTCAGCGCCAGCGGCTCGCCGACGCCGTTCAAGTGGATTCGCTTGCCATCGATGGGGCAGTGGTCGACGTAATAGAAATGCCCCCGCACCTGCCGCAGCACCTGCGGCGGCAAGCCGGTCGCCTGGCCGCACGTCGCCGAGCTAGCGCCGTGCGCAGGTTCGTGCTGGGATTTGTGCATTGAATTTGCCGCGTTCGTCATCGCCATCCTCAACCGCCCTCCATGCAGGCGTAACCAATAGTTTCAAATAAAAAGTAACTAAAGGTAAAGTTAAGCACATATGGCAGTATATTGCATTAGTAAAATACAAATAATGGTGTAAGCACGACGATTATGAGATGTTGCAAAATACGCTCAACCGAACGTAAGTCCTTATTAATATTGGGTTATAGGAAAAATTCCTGTAACATTCATGCACCTGAAAAATTAGCTCGGCATTGACGCGCGAAGGGGCCTGCGTGATCGCGTTTCGGTTACGTGAAAAGGCGCATGTCAGTCAAGCCAAAGCGAAATGGCCATACGCAGTGGCCAACCACCTCCCCGCCAGTCACGCATATGGGGCGAGGCGCGGAAATAGGTGAATACCGCCCTAGGGAACCACCAAGGGTCGAATCGCTATGTCGATGGAAAACGCACGCGCCGATGACGAAATCGACTTGGCGCAGTTGGTCAATCTATTGATCGACGGCTGGCAGTTAATCATTGGCGCGATTGTCGCCGCCTTGTTGCTGGCGGGGGCCTATCTACTACTCACCACACCGCAGTATGAAGCGACGTTTCGAGCCTCGCCTGCGGCTGCATCTAATTTCTCGGGCATGAACCTGCTCTCGGGGTTCTCCGTTTCCCCGCAAGACGCCTACACTACCCTGGGCAATCGCCTGAGCAGCTTTCAGAATTTCGAGCGTTACGTCGAGAACCATCGCGATGACTTCGAGATATCCGATGAGGCCTCGCTGGCGCGTGTTTTCGCTGACCGGTTCGACATCACCGGGCTGACCTCGGACGTCAACGGTTCCAGCGAACTCAGCCTGACCTATCGCTATCCTGAAGGTGAAGCCGGTGACGAGAACCTCAACGGTTATATCGATGCCACGGCCGAGCACGTATGGGACGAACTCAAGAACCGCTTCGCGCGTGCCAATAAGGCTAAGATCGCATCCCTCAATACGCGCCTCGATGTCGGTGAAGATAAGTTGGTCGCCAAGCGTAAGCACCGCCTGTTTGCGTTGAACAACGCCATCAATACCGCTCACGCCCTGGGGATCGAGTCGCCCACCACGCCGCAGGAATTCGGCCAGCTCAATCCCGAGAAAGAAATCATCTACGCCAGCCTTTCAGGCAACGGGGCGCTCCCGCTCTATTTCATGGGGTATCAAACCCTCGAGGCCGAGCGCAAAACCCTCAAGGACCAGATGCGTGAAGGGCTCAGCAACGGCTCGTTGCGCGATGCGCGTGAACAACTCAACGAGCGCAAACAAATCGCCGCGATGCTTGATGAGGACAGCTTCTACCCTCTTGAAAAAGGTGTGTCGAATTACCCTGATGAGCGCGTCGTGAGTGTGATCGAGCGTGCCTATCCCGAAGACGCTCCTATCAAACCGCGTACCAAGCTGGTGCTGGCATTAGCGATTTTGCTTGGTGGCATGCTGGGTGTCATGGCGGTCTGCCTGCGCGCGGGCATGGTGGCGGTACTGCGTCAGCGCCGGGCCGGTTAATGGGCTTTTTGCTGGCCGGGGAAGCAAGCACAACGACTGAGTTCTAGCGTCACTATGCGGTGCGAATGGTGAGTAATTATTAACATTAGTAACATAAGTTTAATTAGTGTATTATCTCGTGCCGAAAATTATAGAAAGCCAAACTAAAACCAAGGGATATCTGTCGTTCCAGAAATTGGCAGCATTAATATAAGCACGCTTACTTTTTAGAAGGCGAGCCACCTATCGATGCTTGGCGTTCTATAACGGCCAGAAAATCCTTCCATGACTATCTCCGGTGCTGGTTCTCGACGCCGTCAGGCGTGAAAACCATAGATACCATGTACGCAAGGAAATCATCATGAATAACGAAGGCATGCAGGCCTCGAGGGAAGGCATGCAGGATGAGGTATCGTTGGTCGACCTCACGGTGATCTTGGTCCAGAGATGGAAAGCCTTGATAGCGGTTTTCCTCACCGTGTTCATCGCGAGCCTATTGGTGGCATGGTGGTTGCCAACCAAGTACGAGTACTCCTCCGTTTACCAGATGGCAGGCGATACGGCCAAGCCTCAACTTGCCGATGACGATGCAGACGTCGACAAGAACCTCGAGTCTGCCGATGCGCTGATCAACCTGACCAAGCTGAATTACAAGCCCGATGCCATGAGGGCAGTGCTCAAGGATGAGCAAAAAACAAGCCTCCCCTTTGGCGTATCCATCAGCCATCCTGAAGATACATCACTCGTAGTGCTTACCAGTAAAACCGAGCCCGGCCACCAGGGCGAGGTTAAGCGCCTTCACCAGACAATTCTTCAGTCGTTGACAGCACACCAAAACGCGGAGTACGACCGAAAAGCAGCATTCTTCAATAACAAGCTCGATGCATTGGAAAACAACCTGGCGCGATTGAATCAATCTGATCAAGACGTGGGCGATGTCATCAGCGCCTACCAAAACGAACGTGGGAGCCTCCAAGCTCGTCTTGAAGGGCTGAGCAAAGGGGAGGTCAGCAGGCTGGCAGCGCAAGGCGGCAGCCCAAGTAGCATCAGCCCCGTGCTCATCGTGGCCGTGGGGGCGATGGTAGGCATCATCCTGAGCATCATGGCCGTATTCATCATGCACTTCATTAGTGCAGTAAGGCAGCGCCTTCGCGAAATTGGGTGAGTGGCCGCGCCCATAGCGCCCGAGTGTTGCCATGGCGCGACAACTTTTTGGCTTTCCCTCACAAAAATCAACGCTGTAACGGT
Organism: Chromohalobacter sp. 296-RDG; assembly: GCF_029889885.1. GTDB lineage: Bacteria > Pseudomonadota > Gammaproteobacteria > Pseudomonadales > Halomonadaceae > Chromohalobacter. Next base: position 12,716 of record NZ_JARANY010000058.1, on the reverse strand, counting down.
AGAGACGGGCGAAGGGGTCACTTAGAATGAGGCGGCGTGGCCAGGAAGGCTGCGTTTTGCTGTCTCCTCGAATCTATCGTTACCGACAACGACGACACCGCCATGCCAGCGGGCGGGGATGAATCAGGGAAGGCCTGCCGCGCCGTCTACACCAGGGTGCGCGTTCTCCCACATTCTCCGCGCTTCGCATACAGCCACTAATTTGGTCGGCTCGGCGGTATCGCCCATACTCGATCAGGGCCTTGGGAAACCGCCCGGTGCAATCCTAGGGCGGTAGCGTGCCCGATCGATCGTTTAGTGAATAGGGAAATCAACGCGTCATGACACAACCCCCCGCGCAACAACACCAGAAACCCCAGTGGCCGGATGCCGACTGGCGAGACGATGAAATCTCCCTTGTGGACCTCGCGGTGATCCTAATCCGCCGCTGGAAGGCCATGGCCGTCATCTTCGTCGTGGTGGTGGCTCTGGCGGTGGCTTTCGCGCTGATGCAAACGGCGCGTTATCAATACACCTCACTCTACAGCGTCGCTGAGTACACCAACACCAATGGCCAACGCGTAGGTATCGAATCGCCGGCTTCCGTAGTGGCGAAAATACAAAACCTGTACCTGGGGCCTGAAACACGCAAGCTCTTGGAAAAAAACGATCTCGAGTCATTGCCGTTTGAGGTCAAAACCTCCAATCCCAGCGATACACTGCTACTACAATTGAGCAGTGAGGCCACGCAAGACAATCGAAAGCTGGTAGCGACGCTTCACCAAAACGTGATTGACCGCCTGCAAGAAGACCAGGCGGAACTGGTGGAACAGCGCAAAGCCTCGCTCGAACGGCAACTCGACTCAGCCAAGCAAGCGCTCGAAAGCGCCCAGCAATCTTCAAGCCCTAGCGCAGCAGAATTAATCGCCAACTACTATAGTCGCGTCTCCGACCTGGAAGGCCAGCTCAATGAGCTTCGTGAAGGGGAAATTACCCAACATGCGGTACAGAGCCTGGAGCCCAAAGGCTCGAATAAAAAGCTTATTGTCGCACTGGGTATAGTGTTAGGCGGCATGTTGGCAGTTATGGGGGCGTTTATGATGCATTTTTCTGGCATAGTATGCCGTAGTCTCCGCGACCACGCTGAATAATATAGTGCCAAAGGGCCCGATGTTAGTGGCCATGTTTATGCAGGGAAAACGCATGAAAAACCGCTCTACGATTCGACTCGTAGCGCTTTACCAATAGGAGGTAATGTGGTCATCTAGCGTATTTTGCTCATGGATGGCTCCATGCTGACACCCTCTTATGCACCATTTATCGGTCGTTTCCGACTTCTGTCAGACTTGGAAGTGCAACATCACAGCGGAAAAGTCCAATGAGATCATCGCTATTCCAGAGCTACTCAAGCTACTGGATCTGCAAGGATGTCTGGTGACAATTGATGTCATGGTCTTCCAGAAAAAGATCACACACAGGTCTTGCAGAAGGGGGCTGATTATCTTCTCTCGATGAAGGAAAATCAGCCCGCCTTGGCGGACGCGTTTGAAGCAGTATGTCCCATATCTAAGGTGCTATGTGACAGATGAGAAGAACCGAGGGCGGCACGAGACGCGCTATCACATTGTGAGTGAAGTTTTAGCTACGAATTGTCCGGTTTGAAAACGGTGGGGGTAGTGATGAGTTTCCGTCAGGAAGGTGACGAAGTGCCAGAGACACTAATGATTCGCTACACCATCAGCTCAGCCGAGCTGAGCGCCCAAAAGCTTGCCGAAGCGGTCCGCCAGCATTGGTATGTGGAGAATAAGCTGCATTGGTCTTTGGATGTGGTGCTTCGCGAAGATGCCTGCAAAATTCACCGAGGTCAGGCGGCAGAAAACCTTGCCAGGGTCCGCCATATTGCCCTGAGTTACCTGAAAGGTGAGAAGCGTTTCAAGGGAGGAATTCGGCGCAAACAGAAAAGCCGCGCTGGAAGAGATGTGCCTTGCAGACATTCTCATAGTATAGTTTTTTTATTCGTTTTCCCTGCGCCCGTCAGGCGCTACGCACCATGCCTGGCGCACCAACAAAGCAAATCTAAATGGTTTTTTCATCTAACAATTAATATCATCCCAGTCAGTCACGCAATCCCTAATCAATCGGCCACATCGAAACCACTAAAAAACTATTGAGACTTTTACTTTGTTTAATTTTTCCTGGCTATCCTTAAAAGCTTTAAATAAAATAATTGCACTCATAAAAAATAAAACAAAATCTGACTTTTATTTCAGATTACTTTTTACAGGCGGTGTCGGTACACTCATTGTGAAAGCAATACACGCAATACTAATGCTTCTATCGGCTGCCATGTTTGCCAGAATGCTTGGCACGGCAGGATACGGTGTATATTCATTCAGTCTTGCAGTAATCACGATCTGCTCAATCCCGGCTCAAGCTGGAGCACCGCAAGTTGTTGTACGCGAAACCGCAAAAGCCAATAGGGCTGATATTCCCAGGGAAATACCTAGTGTATGGAAGTGGGCAAACCGCAACGTTCTTTTGTTTACCACAATTACCATCTTTTTCACTTCTTTAGCAATTATTGCCCTCAAGGATATAATTTCTCCTGCCCGATTTACAACTTTATTATTCGGGGTTTCTCTTATCCCTTTAATAGCATTTATAAACGTAAAAGCGGCCGCATTGCGGGGGTTGAGTTCTGTTGTTCTAGCCCAACTTCCAGACAGCATCATCCGGCCCCTGTCGCTCCTCTTGATTTTTACAGGAGGCACATTCCTAGCTTCGTACGGACGCACCTTCCCACCTGTATATCTTATGTTAGCGCATACGCTCGCTGCCGCTGCGAGCCTAACCTTTATCTTCCTAATTTTAAAGGTAAAAGTATCGCATTTTTCCCCAAGCCCCCCCCTTCTCAGGAAAACAAGAGACTCCTGGAACAAAGCGGCTCTACCTCTTGCCTTTATCAGTGCTTTTATGTTGGTAAACAAACAGACAGATTTAATTCTTTTAGGACTTCTCAGAGATGACCATGAGGTAGGAGTCTACAAAGCAGTCTTTCAAATAGCGTTTCTTGTAATATTCGGTCTGCAAGCCGTAAATCAGATAATCAAACCTTATTTAGCAACGCTGTATTACGAAAACAGAAAAGCAGAATTGCAAAGACTTTTAACGCTGAGTTCAAGGACCATATTTTTATTAGCCACACCACCGGTATTAGCTATCTTTTTTTACGGTCCAGCTATTATAACAACAGTCTTTGGGTCGGGTTTTGCTACTGGATCGGAAGCCCTATACATTTTAGTTTTTGGCCAATTAATTAACGCGTATTTTGGTCCAATAGACACTCTTTTAAACATGACTGGTTACGAGAAGGAGAGTTTGAAAGCACTTTCGCTAGCGATACTCTGCAATCTATCCCTCAACTTTCTACTTATTCCTTCTTTTGGTATACAAGGTGCTGCCGCTGCTACAACTATATCGCTCTTCATATGGAATCTATCTCTATGGTACGTTGCAAGAACTAAGCTCAAATTAAAAGCATCGTTTTTTTAAAGCTTGGCTGATTTTCCGAAAATACATTTTTAGAAACTGGAGTCCCAATGAGCACTCAATACAAAGATCAGTTTTACGAACAGCGAGACCGCAAGACTAGGAAGTCTGCGGGGGAGATACTGGGCACAATTTGGCCCCATATTGATATAAAAAATGTTCTTGATATAGGCTGTGGCGTAGGAACTTGGCTAGATGTAGCTAATAAAATGGGAGCTCTTAATGCCACTGGACTAGAGGGGCCTTGGGTAAAAAATCAAGAAACATATGTTGATAAAAATAAGATAACACTTATAGATTTTGAGAATCTCGAGCTAGACCTTTCCGAACAAGAAATCGACCTTACAATCTGGCTAGAGGTTGCAGAGCACTTAACCCAAGAAGCATCAGACGATATTATTTCTAAGCTCAGGCACTCATCTCAAACCGTTCTTTTTTCTGCCGCTATTCCTGGGCAAGGTGGAAGAGGCCATATCAACGAGCAATGGCAAAGCCATTGGATTGATTGTTTTCGAAGAAATGGTTATATCCCTTATGACTATTTAAGGAAAATAATTTGGACGAACGAGGACATCCCGTTTTGGTATAGGCAAAACATTTTTCTTTTTTCTAGAACCGAAATAGAATCTTTAAATGATTGTAAAATCACTGGCGAGCATAGATTGGCTAACCTAGTCCATCCAGCATTATTTGAGCGTGAATGTGAAAGAATCGACACTAAAAAATTTATTAGACGCACTAGTCGCGCGCTAAAAAATATGATTACTTAAACTAAAAATACGTTAGGAAGGCCGCAATGAACCTCAATGGTAAATTATATAGCAAGGCTCGAACAGCAACGGAAGATTTCATAGTTCGTCCTTTTCGCCCCAAATGCTGGATAGGTTTAGAGTCGAGGATATTTGGATCATTCCCAAAATCTGGAAGAACATGGGTACGTTTTTTTTGGGCCAACTACATCAACGAACTATACAACCTTGGATATGAGGTTGACTGGAAGACCATGGTGGAGCTGGCTCCGGGGCCACTATGCAACCATCGAACCGGACTTTTAGATTACCCCGAAGGAGTACCAAGATTAGTATTTTCCCATGAGAGACGAATTCAGCGATATTTTAAAAACCACGATGTCGTATTCCTAACACGAAAATTTACAGATATCATTATTTCATACTACCATTACCATAAATCAAGAAGTTTTAGAAACGATGTAAATGAAGTGTCGCCCGACACGTTCGCACGCGAAATTTTTGACATCCAATCTGCAACAAAAAAGATAAATTCATTTTCCAAAAACTTAAATTTTGCACACACCGTTAAATTTTTGAGATACGAAGAACTCAGGTTAAATCCCGATGAGCAATTCAAAGATCTCTTACAATTCCTTAACGTTGCTTATGATCAAACCGCATTCTCAGCGGCGTTGAACAACAGCTCACTGGACAGCATGAGAGCCCTCGAGAGTGACAACCACAACAATGAAAACGCATTTCATGCAAGAAAAGGTGAAATCGGAGCATCGCAGCAAGAATTGGGCGATGAGACCATAAATTACATAAATCAATATCTGAACAAGAACTTGCGAAAAGAAATAAAGAATCACTACCTTTAGCATGTCCTGCGCGCACGGTCAACCTTGGTTACAAGATTTCAAAAAAGTCCCGCCCATTCCTCTTAACAAGCACTCATGCTCTGAAATATGACTAACCAAAACGTTTTTAACCAACCACTCATTTCTATAATAATGGCTGTAAGAAATGAGGAATCATTCATTACCGAAACGATAGGTTCTATCGCCAAGCAAAGTTATTCCAATTTTGAAGTCATAATTGTTGACGATGCTTCTACAGACTCCACCTTGAAACGATTAAAAAAGATCGATGATCAACGCTTCATTATTATATCAAACCAAAAAAGCTTAGGCCTTCCAACCTCATTAAATTTCGCTGCACAGAAAGCCCAAGGCTCTTTTTTAGCACGGTGGGACGGAGACGAGTTGAGCGCTCCTTCAAGATTAGAAAAACAACTAGATATTCTGGTAGCACAACCCGAAATCGACTTTGTCGCATGCGGTTTTAGTTTAATCGACCACCAAGGATTCTGTGTCACAAGCATCTGTCCCCCTGCCAGCGGTTGCTATGATCACAAGACGTTCGCAAAAAACGGTGTTCCATTTTGTCATGGTTCTGTTATTATGAGGTCTCAAGTGTTTAAGGATCTCGGTGGATACGACCCACGTTACCGAAGAGCTCAGGATTTAGATCTGTGGCTGAGGGCCGCTGAGGACCGTTCACATGAAAGATTTTACGTATGCCAAGATATTTTATACACACGCCGACTTGATGCTAATCGTTTGGTTAAACGAAAGGAACAGCGTTTTTTTTCTAAAACAGCGAAGCTTAATTCTAAGCTTCGAATAGCTGGAAAAACAGAAAAATCTTTAAACTACCGAACAAGAAAACCTCAGGATGGTTACTTCTCCTCACGCAGAAACCTCGCCCTTACTGCGTATTTAAAAAGCATTTTTCAGTTAGAGGCTGGGGAACGACGCAAAGCCACTAAAAGTTGGGCTGAAGGATTTCAGCATAATCCATTTGAACCTAGAATACTTTTTCTAGGAATAAAGCTTCTAGCAATTAGACTGAGAATTACTAAAAGTAAAAGTTAAGGCAGGTACATGCATGCGCGCAAATTTCGAGAGCATTGGCCCGTTTTTACTTGGAATTCCTTTTGGGATCGCACCTTACATCGGACCAGTTTCAATCAGTGGAAAGATTACATATTTTGAGGCTATACTTTCAATAATAGTATGTGCGATTATTTTAATAAAACGCAAAGTCCATAGCCCTAGAAAATTACATGAAGGTCTCGCCCTCTTATTGAATTTTTGGGTAATCCTTTCCTGGGCTTTCTTTAGTTTAAGGAGAGATCTCGAAATAAATGCTTCTTTGTTCATGTTTCGACAGCTTTACTTTTTGGGGTTAATGCTTGCCATTCCAACGCTTATTCAAAACAATCAATATATTATACGCGCGCTTTACGGACTTTTGTTTGGGCTAATGATAACGCTTTTCTGGGGATGGTTTGTGTGGTTTATTTCCCCTAGATTCTATGATACAGGTATCCCTATGTATCACGTAATATTTGATGTTCCGGAAGGCTGGGAAATCAATAGGAATTACTCTGGATACTTTGTTTTGATTACATTTGCGATAGCCCTAGGGGTAGTACAAAGATTAAAGTTTAAAGTTCCTATTATTTTTTTTGTCGGAGTAACCGGATTATTCACATTCTCGAAAGGTACATGGCTTGGATTATTCGTCATAGCTTTAGGTTCCTACATTACAAGCCCTATCCTATATAATACTCAGAAAAAAATAATATCAGCTTTTCTTTCAATGATTGTGTTTGCCTGTTTCTTGCTTGTATCTTTTAGATTTGATTTACATCGCCCCTTTATCGAAAAGATTTTGACTTCGCAAGAACAAATAAGCCAAAGATGGCACTTAATATCGGACTCATATCATGTTATTAAAAATTTTCCGATTTTTGGCTCGGGCCCCGGAACTTTTAAAGAGGCATCAGCGCAATATGGCTATTGGGGTAAGTCCGCCGACCCCCATAATACACTGCTTTGGCTAGCCTCTGAGGTTGGTATCTTTTCTGCAGTATTGTTCTTGCTGATAATTATAGCTACAATTTGGAAAAGTTATAAAAAAGCCAGCCATAAAAATGGTCTTCCAGAAACACTTTTAAATAGAACTGTTTTTTTGTTTTTGCTAATGTTGTTATCTCAACTTCCTCTCCACGGGTTGCCTTACTCAATGAGTTCAACTTGGTTTATTCTCGGCGTAGTCGGAGCAATCCGCTATACTAGAACACGATGTCAATGCACGCATTAATAACTTTGCTAATTTTACCGTCTTCAGATTTTACATCATTAGATGTCAGGGTTTGAACTATGATTGTCAATGTCACTCATACATTCGGGCCGGGCTCTACTCCGGGCTTGGTAGCTGAAATCCATAAAGGTTTAATGAGGAATGGAATTGAATCGTATTGGATCGCATTAAATGGTGATGCCGATCAAAATACTATCCCAAACACTTACTCTTGTGGCTCACGATCTCCAAGGAATCCGTTCTTAATTTTAATTCTTCATAATATCATTAAAAATATTCAAGAAAAACAAAATAGAAAAGCTATTGTTCATAGTCACTTAACATGGCCTCTTTACTATACAGCAATTGCTACTCTAGGGTTAAATGTAAGGCGCTTTTACACTGAGCATAGCACCTTTAATAGACGTAGAAGCATGCCTTTTCTTAACCCTATCGAAAGGTACATTTACAAAAAACAAGATATTGTTGTGGCAATATCTAATGGCGTGAAAAAAAGCTTAAAAAGTTGGTTAAAAGAAAGAAGAAACGGCTATGAATATATTAAGATTATCAATAATGGCGCCAAAAACTTTCAACATAAAAGCTATTTAAATGACAGTTTAGAAAAAAGGCTTCGCCTTGTTAGCATTGGGAGGTTAGTAAAGCACAAAGGTCTGGACTCGGCAATAAAAGGCGTCGCCTTAGCGAAGGATAAAGTTTACGAGTATAGGATTTATGGAGATGGGTCTGAAAGAGCTCAACTTGAAAAGTTATCGAAAGAATATAAAGTCGATGATATTGTAAAATACATGGGCGCCACAAATCAGGTTGAAGAAGTTCTTTTAAATTCAGACGCTTTTGTAATGCCCTCCAGGTGGGAAGGTTTTGGACTAAGTGCAGTTGAGGCGATGTCGACTGGGATTCCAATAATTGCAAGTAATGTGCCTGGATTGAGTGATGTCTTGGGTCCGGACAGAAGTAATGTTTATCGAGTTTCTATTGATTGCCCAGATTGCATTAGAAAGGGTATCGAATTTATTTATTACAATTATAGAGAACTTGAAGACATTAGCATAGAGAACGTAGAGCAAGCCTCGAAGTTTTCGATTGACGAAATGGTTAAAAATTATACAGATCTTTATCGCGAGTACTTGAACATTCCAACAGAAACATAGAGCTGCGGCTTCTGAGCGGGTGACGCAAAGAGGAAATTCATGAGAGACAGTACTATTTCATTAATAGCAGTTGGGCCTCAACGAACAGCAAGCTCCTGGTTGGACCAAGCACTAAGAGCCCATCCTCTGCTGGCACTGCCCGCTAACGTTAAAGAAACCTTTTTCTTTGATCGCCACTATGGTCGAGGGTTAGATTGGTATTTATCGCATTTTGAATCGCACCTCGAAGAAATTTTGAAAGCAGAAGTTGGTCCCACTTATTTTGAGTCTTATGATGCAAGAAAGCGTATTAAAGAGCATAATATAAATACTCGCATTTTGATTACTGTTCGTAGCCCTATTGCCCGTACTTTTTCATCATTTGTGCACGAAGCTACCAAGGGTAGGGCAAGTGACGAATTTTTTAAGGCTATTGAGGATCATCCAAGGATTGTCAATGCTGGCTGTTACGCTAAATTGGCCCCTGAATGGGAAGCAATGTTTGGTTGTGGGAACGTGCATTATGTAGTGCAAGAAAATATTGTCGAGTTCCCACAAAAAGAGTTAGATGCCATTTGTGATTTTTTAGGTGTCGAGCATGTTGCGTTGCCAGAAGAGCTTTACGAACGGTATGGAACGGGAACTGTTCCACGGTATCGGTGGCTGGCAACAGCAGCCTCTCACTCTGTATCCACGTTGCGGGGAATGGGGTTACACAAGATAGTAGAAGCTGGTAAATTGCTTGGCCTGAAACGTATTTACAGTGGTGGTGATAAGGATGGTATGACCATAACACGCCCCGTTTTTGACTACTTGCTCAACGAGCATGAGAGAGATATTCAATTCTTAGAAGCGCGCTTGGGACGTAAGTTTCCACATTGGCGTGATCCGAATACCTATGGAGTAGAGGGATGACAAAAATCATCATGCCCTGCCTTGGTTATCCTCTGGATTTTGAGCTGTATTGGGAGTGAGTAATAAAATCGATACCGAAGTTTGCTCTTATATAGCTATTTGTCGGATCTTGGTTGGCAGGAGAAGAAGTTGAGTCATAAGCTTTTGTTTGTCGTTAATTCCTCGGACTTCTTTCTTTCTCACCGTTTACCCATTGCCTTGGCTGCTCAGCAAGCTGGCTATGAAGTGCATGTAGCCACGGCCGCTGGAGAGTCTTCCAGGCAGATCCGAGACTACGGCTTGTTCCATCACGAAATACCTATAAGCCGTAGCGGCCAACATCCCATCAGGGAACTGGCTACTGCCGTTTCTCTGTATCGTTTAATGCACCGGCTCAAGCCGAATCTGGTGCATCTGGTCACGATCAAGCCGGTGCTGTACGGGGGCATGACGGCACGTTTGGTGCGTGTGCCAGCTGTGGTAGCGGCCGTTTCCGGCTTGGGCACGGTATTTGTGACTGAAGGCGGTAGGGTGGGGCTGCTCAAGCGTGTTATCAGCGTGTTGTATCGCCTCGCACTGGGGCATCGCAACTTGGTGGTGATTTTCCAAAACCAAGACGATCATCAAGCCCTGGCCAATATCGGGGCGGTGAAACCACCGCAAGCAAGGATAATTCGTGGCTCGGGCATCACCTTAGCTGACTGCCCCTGGGAACCCGAACCGGAAGGGTCACCTGTGATAACCATGGCGGCGCGTCTGCTGCGCAACAAAGGCGTAGAAGAGTTTATAGAGGCGGCACGGCTTTTGGCCGAGCGTGGGGTAGTGGTGCGCTTTCGCCTGATCGGATCGCGAGACACGGGCAACCCCACCAGTGTGACCGAGGCGCAACTGGCCGCTTGGCGGGAAGAAGGGCTCGTTGAACTGCTCGGTCACCGTGATGACGTGCCGAGGCAGTATGCCTTCTCGCATATGGTGGCCCTGCCTTCCTACTATGGAGAAGGGCTTCCCAAGAGCCTGGTGGAAGCAGCCGCCTGCGGGCGTGCCGTGATCACCACCGATATGCCGGGTTGCCGCGACGCCATCGAGCCAGGCGTGACCGGTTTGCTGGTGCCTCCTCGGAATGCCATGGCCTTGGCCGATGCTATCCAGCAGCTAGCTGAAGACCCCGATAAGCGTCAGGCCATGGGACGGGCCGGTCGTGGGTTAGCCGAGCGGGAATTCGATATTGAGCGGATCGTGGGGCAGCACCTGGCCATCTATCGGGAATTGGAGGCGTAGGCGTGAGCAAGATGGAGACAGCCGTGAGCGAGAAGGAGAAGAAACGGGTACTGGTCACTGGCGCCAGCGGCTTCATCGGCGGAGCCGTAGCCGAGGCGTTGGTCCAGCGCGACGATCGCGAGCCCGTGCTCGCGCTGCGTAGATCACCAACGAGTTCTCCTGCATGGCCGCCTCACGCTGTGGTGGGCGGTCTCGCACCCGATACCGATTGGCGCGAAGCGTTGCAAGGCTGTCAGGCAGTTGTACACTGCGCCGCTCGGGCACATGTAATGGATGATAACGCCACAGACCCCTTAGCCGAGTATCGCCGCACTAACTTACAAGGCACGCTGAATCTGGCGCGCCAGGCGGCAGAGGCGGGAGTGGCGCGTTTCGTCTTCCTCAGCTCGATCAAGGTTAATGGCGAGCAGACCTCCAGCGAACGCGCGTTTACAGTTGAAGACGAGCCCGACCCCATCGATTCGTATGGTCTTTCCAAGCATGAGGCTGAAAAGGGGCTACTGGCGTTGGCCAAGGAAACGGGCCTGGAAGTGGTGATAATTCGACCGCCATTGGTCTACGGTCCGGGAGTGAAGGCCAACTTTGCGAGCATGATGCGCTGGCTCGACAAGGGCGTGCCGTTACCGCTTGGGTCGATTCCTAACCGCCGCAGCCTGGTGGCCCGGGCCAACCTGGTAGACTTGATCTTGACCTGTCTTGATCACCCAGCCGCAGCTAACCAAGTATTTCTCGCGAGCGACGGTGAGGATCTCTCCACCACCGAACTGCTGTGCCAGCTGGGCCAGGCGCTGGGCCGGCCGGCCAGATTGCTGCCAGTGCCAGCGGGGCTGCTTGTAGGCTCTGCCTCGCTGCTGGGCAAGAAGGCCGTGGCGCAGCGCCTGTGTGGCAGTTTACGCGTGGATATTAGTAAGGCGCGAGAGCGCCTGGGCTGGGCGCCCCCAGTCACGGTCGACCAAGCCCTGCTGGAAACCGCCCGGGCTTATCAAGAGGGCCCGCCTGGCGCCCGATAACCACCAACGCTCCACCACCTACTTGCAAGGAACCCCCGGTGATACGCTTTTTCGACCTACTTTTCTCCACTCTCGGCTTAGTGATCGGTTCTCCGGTCCTACTCGTTCTCATCTTGATTGGCCTGTTCGACACGGGATCCCCTCTTTTCCGCCAAGAACGGGTTGGACGTGATAAAAAACCGTTCACATTGGTTAAGTTTCGAACTATGAAGGTCGATACCATCTCGGTCGCTAGCCATTTAGCTAATAGTGCATCCATCACCCGGTTTGGTCATTTTCTTCGTCGCACCAAGCTCGATGAACTACCTCAACTCTGGAATGTGCTGAAAGGTGATATGAGCCTGGTAGGGCCTAGGCCGGGGCTTTTCAACCAAGAAGAGCTAACGGCTGAGCGCGCCAAGCGTGGGGTGTTTGATGTGCGACCTGGAGTTACGGGGTTAGCACAGGTGAGTGATATTGATATGTCCACGCCGCAATTACTGGCAGAAACCGATCAGCGGATGATCCAGGAACAGAATCTTACTCATTACTTCCGTTATATCATAATGACGGCAACGGGTAAGGGCGCCGGTGATCGTGTGTGACCGTATTGATAGGCTATCTACTTTATTTTATTGAGGGCTGGAGGATGACGGAAATGCAGGTGGCCGCCACGCGTGAGTTGGGCGAGACCAGTTTGATGTTTCTTTGCCACCCAACGCTGACGTCAGTAGAGATCGATAAGACCTGCGATGTACTGCGTGAGGTGATGGGGCTGGCCAGCACCTGATATGCCACTGGAAGCTTATCTTACATTAGCCACCGTTCTGTCGGTGCTCGCCACGCTCGTGGCTACCCGTATCGCCCCCGATGTCGTTCTTATGGGGGCGTTGGCATTTCTGGTCATCAGCGGCATTCTTACGCCCGGCGAGGCGTTGGCGGGGTTTGCCAATCCTGGTGTGATGACCATCGCGACGTTGTATGTGGTCGCG
>NZ_JARANY010000057.1 GCF_029889885.1 Chromohalobacter sp. 296-RDG | reverse complement strand
CACCGACGAATCCTTGCCGATGGAATACAGCATCACCGGATTGGCGAATTCAGCGGCCACCTCGCGGATGATACGGATCGACTCCGCCTCGAGCTGCTTCAAGTGGGTCTGACGTTCGGGTGAGATTTCAGACATCTGAAAAACCTTGGTTGTTAGGAACGGGCGTTGAGGCCATTTGAAAGCCAGAGATCGAAGAAGTAAGACGTAAGACATAAGAGGGAAGACGGAAGGCGTAAGACATAAGAAGGAAGGGAAACCAACGGCCACCCCTCGATACGCTGGCCTTGATCTTGGGGCTTCTTTCCTCTTCTAACTTCCAGCCGCGAAGCGGCGCTCTTCCATCTCCCGGCGAAGCCGGGGTCTTCCCTCTTCTAGCTTCCAGCCGCGAAGCGGCGCTCTTCAGGCTTTAGATTTCCTTTTGGCCCGCTACTCTACGCATCATAGCGGTCACGGTATCTAGAGACATATGATAACGTCAAAGAATTAAGGACTATCTTTTAAGCACAAATAAGAATAAAAAGGACTCGAACGCGACGCCATCGAACTCAGCCAGAGGGATCGACGCGCTCAACCCAGGTCGACAGCCTCTGCCCATCCAGGTCGACGATCCGAAAGCCGGGGCGGGACGCTTCGTCGAGCGTGAAATCGTCTTGCCGAGGAAGAAACTGATCGGCAGTGGCGGGACAGCCGTAGACGGCAATGTCGCCATGTCGTGCCGCAAAGGCCTGGTGAATATGCCCACACAGCACCGCTCGAACCTGAGCGTAGGCGGCCAGCGTCTGCCATAGCGCCTCGCGGTCCGCCAGGCCCAGCGCATCCATCCACGCCGAGCCGATTTCCAGCGGCGGGTGGTGCATGGCCAGCAACGTGGGACGGTCATCTTCCTCTAGACGCACGGCAAGGTCCTGCAAGGCGGCTTGGCCCAGCTCTCCGCTCGCCTGCCCGGGTACGCGGGAATCCAGCAGCAATAACCGCCACTCGCCGAGGTCGAGTTCATCATGGAAAGGATGCAGCTCTTCCATGAATTCGGGGTGGTCATGATTACCGGTCATCCAGAACCATGGACATTCGAATTCAGCGAAAACCTCGAAGGCATGGCGATATGCGGCCGGGGATTCATCATGCCCGATGTCGCCGCTGACCAGCACGATGTCAGGACGCAATCGGCGTGCCTGAGCGACGACAGCACGCAACTGGCGCAACGGGTAGCCAATACGCGAGCGTGCCTCGGGATTCGCGCAAATATGACAATCGCTGATCTGAATCAGGCGCATCACGGCAGCTCCGGCATGTCCACGGTCAGCCCGTGGGCCAGCCCATGTTCCAACCACTCACCCAAGAAACGATTGAGCTGGAGTTTTTCGTCGGGCTGATGCATGCGCGCATTGGGGTAGCGATACCGGCCATGAAAATGTCGTTGGCGCTGAAAGTCGGTGACTTCCGCCATGCGTGCATCGTGATACAGGTGCACGCGCATGCGGGGCGACTCGATGATGCCATCCAGCACACCACTCTGAGAGACACGGCAAATGGTGGTGTAAGGCGCACATTCGAGCACTTCCAGCCACAACGAGCCGAAGCTGCGATACTCACCGGCCAGGGCGATCTCGCGTGTTTCTCCAGCGCCCATATCACCGAGCAGTCGGCTCAATCGCAGGTAGTTGGCCGTGCATTCGCCTTGCAGGAACTTGAGGTCGTTAACATATGCCGCTTTCGCCATCCTCTACCTCCTTGCCCGTAGCGAGGCGCGCTCGCGTACCAGCCAATTCAACGCGATCAGGGACATCGCATTATCGATGATACCTTGCTCGAGAAGTGCCCAGGTCTGGGCAAAGCTCAGTACGTGGACCTGAATATCTTCGTTTTCGCTCTCGAGACCGTGCACGCCCCCTACACCATCGCTATCCACCAGCCCGCAGAACAAGGTAACCCGCTCGGTGCAGGCGCCGGGGCTCGGATAGTACGTATACAACTCGATCAACTCGTCGATCTTACAGCCCGCTTCTTCCATGGATTCACGGCGGGCAACCTCGGCGCCGGTTTCGCCCGCGTCGACCAACCCTGCCACGGGCTCCAGCTTCCAGGGGCTTAGCGGATCGTCCAGCGCACCGGCACGTATCTGTTCGACGTGCACCACGCAATCACGCTGCGGATCGTAAAGCAGCACGCCGACCGCGTCGTGGCGCACATGGACTTCGCGGATGACCCGCTCGCTCCACTGGCCGTCAAAACGGCGATGCCGATAATGACGCCGCTCGAGACTGAAGAATCCCGACTGCAGCGTTTCATCGAAGCGCTCCTCGACCGACTCATGCGCGTAACGCGGCGTGTAGGGATGAGACTGTTCAGCCATGACGCCTCCTGACAGTAAAGCCATGCACGAGGCGACACGGTGCAAGGCGCATCGTCCCGAACACGGGCACAATGCACCTCATTATCCCGACGCGGCATGGTGATGCCAACCGCGCCGGCGCTCTTCTATGACAATTCGTCCAATAGCCGCCGCGCTTTTTCTCGCAACGCTTCGTCAGAATCGCGCCCCTCACGGGCCTGGCCGTCGACGGCCTGCTGCGCGTGGCGACGTGCCTCGGCGCGGCGCCCCTCGTCACGGAGATACGTGGCATAGAAGTAATGAGTGTCGATGCCATCGCCGCGAATTTCCAGCGCGCGACCCAGCAACTCACCGGCCTTATCGTCATCACCGAACGACACTGGCCAGCCCGGCGCACGATCGTAAAGCGCTCCCAGCGTCACATAGGCGGCCCCATCATCGCCACGCGGGTCGAGCTCGATGGCACGTTCCAGCGCCTTGCGTGCGCGCTTTGCCAGATCCAGCGCCCCGAGACCGCCCTTGGCCTTGGCGTACGAGGCAAGAATCACGCCCTCGGCCGTCAACACATGCGAATTGTCGGGATGCGCCTCGGCGAGCGCAGCGGCCTCTTTCGCCAGGCTTGCCAGCGCCTTTTCCTGTGCCGCGCCCTGCATGCCATATTCCACGTTTCCCCAGCGCGACATCAACGGATACACACCATCCGGCGAGGCGTCAGCCCAGGCCATAGCGCTACTGAGCGCGCCAATCAATGCGGCGCACAAGACAACATGAAGACGTGCCGGTACGAGACGACGACGTCGACGTATTCCCACGACATGACGAACCTGCATGGCGACCTCCTGGCGTACTGCACGCTTGTGTTAGTAAGTATGCTCACCGACCTGCAATGTAACGAACGTTTGAATTAATCGCTAAGTCGATTCGTCGTAGTTCGGGTCATGGTATCGACGAATCTCGCACCGGGTATCGGGGTTGGCGTACCGGCAAGGCTTGCGTAGGGTAAGCATTCCACGCTCTGGAGGTAGGCATGAAAGGCCGCAACATGACCCGCTGGCGCGATCCCGCCAAGGACCCGCGCCAGGAAAAGAAGAGCCCGCTGATCACGGCACAGGGCTATGCCCGGCTCAAGGGCATCCATGAGCATCTGTCTCGCGTCAAACGCCCCGCGCTTTCCACCAAGGTCGGCGAAGCCGCCGCCCAGGGGGACCGCAGCGAGAATGCCGACTACACCTATAATAAGAAAGAGCTCAATCGTGTCATCGCGCGTATCCGCTATCTCGGCAAACGCCTGGATGAGGTACAGGTCGTCGACCGCCTGCCCGCCGATACCTCGCGGGTATACTTCGGTGCCTATGTCACGCTCGAGGATGAACACGGCGAGGAACTGGCGATCCGCATCGTTGGCCACGACGAAACCGACACCGACAAGCATTGGGTCAGTATCGACGCTCCACTCGCCCGGGCCTTGCTCGGCAAAGGGCTAGACGAAGACGTCACCGTCAACGCCCCCGCCGGCGACACCACCTACGTGATCACGGATATCGCCTACGCCGATCCTGAGAGCTAGGTCATTTTCTGAAAGTCACCTAGCGCTTGATGGCACGGTATACCCTGAACCGCCGATCATCGGCGAGGACCGTGAAGTCACCGAAGGCTTCTTCCAGCAAGCGGGGATATGGCAGGAAGGCGTTGGCCACCAGGATCAGGCTGCCACCTCGTACCAACTTGTCAGGCGCCTCGCGTATCAAACGTGCCGCCGGGCCATAATCGATGGCACGCTCCTGATGAAAAGGCGGGTTACTGACGATGGCGTCGAATTTTCCCGTCACTTCGCTGTAGACATCGCTCTGCCAGGCCTCCCCCGCCACGCGATTGGCCTCTAGCGTGCGACGCGTCGCGGCCACCGCGAAGGCGTTGAGATCCACCGCCGAGACGCTTGCGCCGCGTACGCCGAGCCAGGCAGCGAGAATGCCGTCACCAGATCCCATATCGAGCAGGTGACGCCCCGCCGTGTCGCCGAGGGCACCGGGCAGTGTCTCGAGCAACAAGCGCGTGCCGTCGTCGAGTTTGCCGTGGCCGAACACACCGGGATGGCTCGCAACGCTGAGTCCCGCAGCTTCGAACGTGGTCCAGGCTGCCTCCGGCGACAACGACAGCGGTGCGGTGCGCGTAGCATACAATGTGCAACGCCGCGCGCTATCCACCTTGCGGCAACCAAGCCCCAGCGCGGCCAGCGATTTGAGCACACGCTTGACGCCACCTTGATGTTCGCCGACGACCTGCAGCGACGTGCCTTCGGGCAACACCGCGCACAGCGCCAGCAGCCACCACTCGCCTAACGCATGCGTCTTGGGCCAGAACAATACGGCGCCCGCGACCGGCGCTTCCAGCACCGGCGCGAGGCCGTCGTAAACCCGGTATCCTCGAACCCGCCAGGCCTGACAAACCGCCACATCCGTACTCCACACGCTACCACCGGTCGTTTCCAACCAGGCATCGCGAGGCGGCGCAACCCACAGCCAGTCGCGGTAATCGTGAGACTGACGGTCAAGCAACTGGCAAGGAGGCGTCTCCGCACTCATGACTCGGTCTCCGGTTTGTACAGGGTGTAATGCAGATAACGTCCCAGACGCCAGTGCGGCTCCTGCCGGCAGTAACGACGTTCGAGTTCGATCACCTTCTCGATCTGCTCCGGCGCAGGGTGGCGCTCCAGAAGGTAGTCGTGAAAGATACGCACGCCCGTCACCGCCTCGATCGACAAGCCTTCCGCCATACTCCATGCGCGTATCTGGGCATCGGTGAGCGGCGAGATCGGCGTCAGACGCTGGCGTTTCCCGAGCCCTTCCAGCCGATCATCGAGCACCTTGTCCAGGTTGCCCTTGATCACGTTGGAGAACCGCAATGCATCGCGGTTGAAGACCATCAGCGACAGATATCCCCCCGGCGCCAGAAGCGTGGCGAGTTGTGCGAAAGCGGCCTGTGGCGCCGCCAACCATTCCAGAACCGCGTGGCACACGATCAGCCCCCACGACCCCGGCGCACGTTCGGGCAGCGTCTGCCAGGTGGCATCGACGGGCGTGACAGCCAGATCGCCCATGCCCGCGATGGCACGTTCGCGCATGTCCCGCGAGGGTTCGACCATGGTGACCGTATGGCCACACTGCGCCAGCCATATGCTCATTTGGCCCAGGCCGGCGCCCACATCCAATGCGGGCCGGCCATCGGTGGGCAATTCGCTCGGTAACACATGCCCCAGCACCGCTAGACGAATTGCACCTCGCGGCGTCCCGTAGAGGCTACGTTCAAACTTGTCGGCCAAGCCGTCGAAAATCCGGTCGCTGTTGACCAATGACATCCCCTACGCATCCAGTCCGCTTAAAATATCGGCGAATGAAGACACTTCTCCGTCCAAAGCCTGGCACTGGAATGTAAAAAAGGAGTAGTCTAGCGCTACTGTCCGTATGCCTCCAGCCCAGACCACGTGGGGCGTTCACGCATAAAGCATAGCGTCGGCCCGATATGCATGACGCCACTTGATCGCGCTTCGGCCGGTGGCCGGTGAAATAGCGCCATTTCCACGCCTTCGCGTGGACGTCGTAGAGGACACGAGACCTTGGCCCCACATACCTTGCCTCCGTCGCTGACCGAGTTGCTGGAAGTATCAGGCATCGCACTCACGATTGCCGATGGTGAGCAGCCCGGCTATCCCTTGATATTCGTCAATCATTCCTCGCTGGAGCGTGCCTATAGCACCTGGCTCGTCCACCAGCCCGCGCGCACCGCTCAACGCTTTCAAGCCTGCCACATGGCGGTCACCGTAAGCATCAACGTCACGCGCGATCAGGTGGAATCCGGTCAGCTCGCAGAGGACATGGTGCAGGCACGCAAGCGCCATGCCCTCGCCGTTCCTCAATGTGGAGGTCATGGAAACAGCCCAATTCCATGACATCGACCTGGCCTACAACCAAATCCAGCACGCACGACGACTCGGCGCCCAGATCGCCTTCGACGACTTCGGCTCCGGCGTCTCATCGCTGACATACGCAAGCCAGCTTCCCATCGATATCGTCAAGATCGACCCGGAAGCCATTCGCCATCTCGTCAAGCGTCCGCAACAGCGTCGTTTCGTCAGCGGTATCATCGACATGGCACATGCCATGCAACGCATCGTACTTGCCGAGGGCGTCGAAATGCCCGAGCAGCTCGATGTACTGCGCCATATGGGCTGCGACATGGCTTTATCCTGAGCCCCGGGACGCTTATACTACTCGCCCCGCCAAGCCCCTATAGCTCAGCTGGATAGAGCGTCCCCCTCCTAAGGGGAAGGCCTCAGGTTCGAATCCTGATGGGGGCACCATTAAAATCAACAATTTATCACCTACCCCGAGCTTCAGGGCCCCTTCAAAATCGCTTCCGACCCCAACAGCGACCCCAACAAGATTGCTGAGTAGACCTACTTCACGATGAGCGTTACCTCTCTGGTGCACCGCAAGTGACCAGCAGGTTCAGCACCTTGAAGACCTACGCTCGACCGGTGCTCGGCTCCATGCCGGTGGACCAGGTCACCACTCAGGACGTCCTGAAGATCCTATCGCCGATCTGGACCAGCAAAACCGAGACGGCCAAGCGGGTACAGGGGCGTATCGAGAACGTCCTCGACTATGCTGCTGCGCACAGTTACCGAGATCCAGTAAATCCTGCCCGCTGGCGCGGTCACCTCGATATGCTGCTGGCCAAACCATCGCGCGTTAAAAACGTCAGTCACCACCCAGCTATGCCTTATGATGAGGTGGCAGTCTTTATGGCTACCCTCCAGGGATATACCAGCATTTCCTCTAAGGCACTGCAGTTCCTAATCCTCACGGCGACACGCACTTCGGAAGTACTGCGCGCGGAGTGGTCAGAGTTCGACCTCGAGAACGAGACCTGGACTATTCCAGCTGACCGCATGAAAATGCGTCGTCAGCACCGCGTACCGTTATCCAAGCAAGCGATGAAGCTGCTGTTACTGCTTCCACAGGTCAAAGGCAATCCGTACGTCTTTCCCGGGACTCGCTATGCCCGCCCTCTCTCGAACATGGCCATGCTGCAATTGATGCGAGGAATGGGCTATGGTCCAGAAGGAAAGCCAGGCAACTACGTCCCTCATGGCTTTCGCTCTAGCTTTCGTGACTGGACGGGCGAGGTTACCAGCTATCCGCGTGACGTCGCGGAAAGGGCGCTTGCCCATACTATCGAGAACAAGGTAGAAGCGGCCTACCGTCGTGGTGATCTGCCCCGCTGAAAACGGACACTCGGTTAAGCACTGGTTTTGAGCTCGTAGTCCATGGGGCTCACATAGCCTAAAGCACTGTGACGTCGCCGGCGGTTGTAATCAACTTCGATGTATTCGAACACCTGCTGGCGAAGCTGCTCCCGGTTCATTATTGGCTCGTAGTGAATCGCTTCGATTTTCATTGAATGGAAGAAGCTTTCCACGCAGGCATTATCCCAGCAATTGCCTTTACGGCTCATACTGTGACGCAGCTGGTGGGTTCGCAACCGATCCTGATAGGCATGGGAACAGTATTGGCTTCCCCGGTCGCTGTGGCAGATCACTCCGGCGGGGAAATTGCGTCGCCACAGTGCCATCTCCAGCGCGTCACAGACCAGATCTGCCGTCATCCTGGTGTTCATGGACCAGCCGACGACAGAGCGCGAATACAGGTCAATGATGACGGCCAGATACAGCCAGCCTTCGGAGCTCATCAGGTACGTGATGTCGCCAGCCCACTTCTGGTTTGGGGCGAGTCCTGCTCCAGCAAGTTGGGCGCCACAGGCAAGTTATGGTCGCTGTCTGTGGTGGCGACAAACTGGCGGGCGGCCTTGGGCACCAGCGCCTGGCGTCGCATGCTGGCCCCCACCGTTTTGACATCATACCGATATCCGTCAGCGGCCAGCGTGGCTTGGATACGACGAGCCCCGTCGCGCTGCTTACCCTGGCCAAACGCCTCTTTCACGCGGCGATCAAGCCTTTTCCGAGCCTGCTCCAATTGGCTGGACTGCAAGCGTGTCTTCTGCCAGGTGTAATACCCACTTCGCGATACCCCGAGCACAGACGCCATCCGGGTGACGGAAAACCGGCCACTGTGCTCACGTATAAAATTGTAGCGCTTCACTTTTGGTTCTTGGCGAAGTAGGTCGCCGCCTTTTTTAAGATGGCCAGCTCCTCGTCACGCTCGGCCATTTGGCGCTTCAGACGGGCGTTTTCTGAAGCCAGTTCGGACTCGCGCTCAGAGACATTGGCTTGCTTCTTCGCTGCTGAACGCCAGCCATAGATCTGCGATTCATGGATACCCAGTTCGCGGGCGGCGTTGGCAACGCTGGTTCTTTCTGCGAGTTTCAGCGCTTCGGCCTTGAACTCATCGGAATAACGGTTGCGCGTTTGCTTGCTCATCGTGGATCACCTCATAAGCGGATTGTACTCGCTTAACGCGGTGTCCAGAATCAGTGGAGCGGATCATGGCGACCTTTTCGAGAAGCGGCGGGCAATGATGCAAGAGTGGGCTAACTACATTGACAACTAACTCCCCTACGCACGTATCTACTGGTCAAATTACACCCGCGATATACGCGGCAGCAGGTCATCAGCCAACCACAGCAGAACTGGCAAATACGAGGGAGCCATAGCCATAAACCTAGTGTATAGACTTGCTGGATTGCTATCGCCAGCGTGCCTTTTCCTCGTAAAAGGCTTTAAGGCTATGCACCCAAACTGTAAAAAACTTAACAATACAATTTAAATTATTATTCATGACATTTCTATTAGCCTAACCTTCTTGTGATCATTCCCTTGATGGTACTCCACTTCCTCGCCAACACTAGAATCAAGCAGTGCCTGCCCAAGAGGTGTATGACTGCCAAGCAAGCCTTTCTGTGGCGCATTGTAGTTTTCTACAATGGTAAATCTCATAACCTTGTGATCACCGAACATTTGTTCAACAACTACCTCGCTTCCAATCTGAACGACTCCGATATTTTCGTTAGATTCACCGGCAGAAGCTTCACTTCCCTGGCCACCTTCTATATCAGATAGACTAAGCTGGAGATTCCCCTCCTCCACATGAGTGTCAACATTAGGTCCAGGCTTCCCCTGGCCCTCTTGCTCATCTATAATCACCTCTTCGACAGCATCATCACTTCTGCCATTTGAGCCAACCGGAGTCGAAGACTCAATTTCATCAACAGGAGGTCCATTTTCCTTAAACTGCCCGAAAGGCTGGATAACCCTGAAATCAGTAAACCTTTCATCGAGAGCCTCAGCGCCGATAGGATCGATCCCCATTCGACTAAGCATTTGAAGAAGCTGATTCCACCAATAGTTTTTCTGAGCACGCCATTGACTACCGAAGATTCTCCAAAATACCCAACCTGCCCTCTCAAGCACAGCTTGTCTAGCCATATCCTTTTCCCAGACGTCAGGCCCATGGAAAGCATCACCATCTAGCTCAATAGCAAGGCGCCTATCTTCAGCCCCTTCGACAACTAGGTCTATTCTAAATCTTCCGACCTCAACCTGAGGCCTGACTCGATAGTTAGCATCAAGGAGCATAGTAAGAACTTCACGCTCAAACCCGCTATCACAGCGCTCCAAGAGGTCCGCACCAGAATACTTTCGACCCTCAGGCATAGGGTCGTGAAAGTGTTTGATCACATCTGCCTTAATATCTTGTGTTTTCAGGTCTTCCAGTTGAACAGAGCGTACTAGGTAAAGTCGATCCGCTGCACGACTCATAGCCACATTGATCCTCTGTTGATCGGCTTTCTTGCTTTGTGACATCACTTGAGAAGGAGTAGCAACCATGGAAAGAAATACGACAGAGCGCTCTTGACCTTGCATAATACGTGCATCACCCACAATCATCTCACGCTCAGCAATTTTCTCGGGTCCTATCCGTTTATCCTCGATCAGCATTCTTTCTATGAGCTCAGCTTGCTGACTCCCCAAGAGTGAAATGACACCAATCGTCCTTTGTTCATGCGCATTATCAGCAACAATATTGGCAATCTCATCGACAATATAGCTTGCCTCATCTCTATTGGTCTTGCCAGAGCGCTTGGCATAAGGCAGGTAGGCATCCACCAATGGTGGATCGAATCTTTCAGATGCTTTTGGCACTCGAAGCGGGATGAGACGATTGGAATAAAACCGAGTCGAGAACTGAATAATAGGCGCTACGCAACGAAAATGCTCCCTGAGGATAAGATGACTAGCCGGGTACATCCGCATGGTAATCTCGAAGATTGACGTATTCTCATCAATCAACTTGGGATTCGGCAAACCATGCAAATGTTCGGCCCGCATTGCGTTAATACGCTCAGAAGGAATACCGACATTGCTGGGGCTTACCTGTTCTTCATCACCAACGATTAATAACTTCTTGCCTCGTGCTAGCGCTGCCAAGGCTGTGATATCAGATTGCGATGCCTCGTCGAGAATAACTAGGTCGAATTCTCCCAACTCAGGAGGTAGCTGCTCGGGTATCTTGTACTCCGGCATTACCCAAACTGGCGCCGCCTTCGAAGCTTCTTTGGCTGCCTCTTGAGCGGCTCTGACAAAACGTGGTGCATTTTTCCCGGTCCCCTTACCGATCCTGGAAACAGCGTGGGTAAATGCCGACATGGCACTCTGGACAGGTGGAGTCATCCGCTGGGTCAATCCCAGAAGGGTACGAGTACTGATCAACTGCTCGAAGAGACTGCGACGTCGTGCCAGGAGTTCAGCCTTAGCGGTGCGGCTTTCATCTCCATTCCCGAGGGCAATGATACGGTCAATGCGCGCACGCATTATCGCCCACCCCCAGGCGGCTTCCCACTCCTTGGGAATCAGCGAGACCGCTTCCAATGGATCCTTTCTTAACCGAGCTGCCCAATCGGGAGCTCCGGCTTCCTCTATTGCTTCAAGATCGCGCTTGAGCTGCTGAAGACGTAAAGACAGTTCCCCAACACGCGTCAGTTCCTGGGTCAGCTCCCCCCTCAAGGAAACGATAGCGGCATTATCAAGATCAGGACTCCCCAAACCATACCTCAGATCCATTAGCACCTTATGGATAGGGACTTCTTCATGCAGCTCCAATTTATCAAGCATCCGGATAGCTTCAGGAGTCTGATAGCTATCCGGCAGATTAGCCTCAAGTGCGAGAATCGCATCACTCAAGTCAAGATCAACCACCATGGAGTCCAGGTCCAACCCGTAAGGAAAAAGCATCCGTAACTTATTCATCACCTTGTCCACCAAGGTGGAAAGCTGCATGGCTGTCTCAATGCTAATTCTACAACTGACCAGGTGATCCGCTATCTGAGGCCCCTGCAACGGCACTTCAGGGACATACCCTCCTGCGATAAGTGGTGAAAGCTCAGTTACAAGCTCCTCACGATCAACTTCCAGCCTGCTGGCCATATGTACCGCCATCCAATCTTCTCGACCATCAGGCGGATGGTCTCCCAGCTTGATAGAGGCCACAGCTTCCTTTAATAGCTTGTTGAAAAACCCGAAAGATACCGGTTTCTGACCTGCAGCCGCTCGCTGAGCTGCATCAGTCAACTCACTTGCTGAGCTTTTCCCAAGCACATAAGTCACCTTGGAGGCGAGCTCTAGATATTGATGTTCATCGATGAAAGCTGCCGTGTTCCTCAACATCAAGGGGCCGACATCGTCACTCATCGCCTGTGAGCAGGCAGCGACAACCATCCGTCGCTTATAATTGTCCAGCTTGACCAATCGCTGCTGGAGGCTTTTCAGATCAGCTAGGAGTTCCGCACCAACGTCGTCGATATCAGCAGAATCACGGGCCATGGTCGGTGCACCGCTGTAATCCGGCCTCTCCTGCGTGTGATATTCCAGCTCAGCGTCATGGGCTTCAATCAGAGCTTGTGTCGAGGGCATTTCCTCGAGAGAAGGAATATAAGCTCCGGCATAGACGAGGTCGGGAGCCAGGCTCGGGAGCTCATCGCACAGCCGTTGTAGTGCTTCTCTAAGCTGGGGTGGTGGTTGATTTACGGGACGATCGCTGAACCACCCGAACCTCTCCTCATCCTCCGAGAGGACACCCAGTAATTCCATCGGGGCAAGCTCCTGCCCTTTCCAGATAAGGGGCGTCAGGTTCTCTTTAGCAATAGCGGCAAGTTTTTGGTCAGCTTCGTCTGCCTTCCGGTCACACTCGACGATAGCTGCTTCCAACCGCCGCATCTCTTGTTTGGCCTCCTCCTTGTCCATCCCAATAACTTTGTCGGATAGCTCTGATACAGCTGACTTGAGCTGTTCTGCACTCTCACGGTCAGTCCCCACCGAAGCGATCACTAGCGGGCGTAGACTTTCGGGCAATTTCTCACGAACGGCGGCGATAGCCTCTGGTGTGCTGGCGGTAACGAGGACCCGCTTACCGGTCGCCATCATGTGGCTGATGATATTGGCAATAGAATGTGTCTTTCCGGTTCCCGGGGGGCCAGTTACCGAGACAACGTCTGCCGTTTCCAGCATGTCGATAACTCTTCCCTGCTCTTGGTTGAAAGGCAGAGGGAAGAAGTGAACACGCCGACGCTCTTCCTCCATTCGCTCCTTTTGGGAAGCATCAGCGCCGGAAGTACTACCAATTGGCGCTTCCCAACTATTCGTCGCACCTCCAGCCTGCAGGACATTTGAGTCCAGCTCGAAATCTCCGAAGCTCTCGGCTTGCTCTTCTGGCGGCGTCGATGCAAAACCTCGTAGTGAAGCCGGCACCCTCTCTGAAGTTTCTTCGACCTTCTGACGTAGGGATTCAAGATCCTGCTCACGCGCTTCGGAAGAGCGTGGCCGGCCGAATATGGCCCAACTAGATGTAATGGTAAGTTGGTCACTTATCTTTGGTATCTGCGCACCGCTGTCGAGCGCCTCTCTAGAAATATGCTCAGCGCTAGATGTCAGCTGCGCCGTCGCCGTGGAAAGCAAAGGCTCCCAGGCCGTATCAAAAGGTGAAAACTCAACTTCATCTTCAAGAATTTTAGCAAGACTGTCTTGTAGCGAAAGCTGTAGCTTGGGAGATCCTTCCACATCGAGTTCGATGAAAGGTTTCAAGCTCAGCTTGGGCTTAAGCCCCCTTGGCCGGAACGCAATCTCACCACCTTCCTCAACCTCGACATCTAGGAGCTGTTCAAGAATAGGCATATCAACGACATTGCCATCCACCCCCCACCGAGCAATGCCGATTCCCCAAACAAGCTCAGGGGGTGTGCTTTCCGCTGAATGAATCGCAGAATGCAACGTAAACAATGCATTGTAGAGTTTTATGGCCTTCCGAACCGGCTTTTCTGCCTCCGACCATTTTACCCATGGACCCGTGACATATGTCTCGAAATCCTGCCGCACAGCCAGAAAATTATCGACATGCAATGTCACTTTGACCCTCTCCTTGAGGGCCTTACCATCCTCGGTCACTTCGCGTATATTATCTGACTGAAGCAGGTCAGCTTCTACTAGATCTGATGCCTCTTCGATCGTTACTTCCAGGGAAATTGCGGGCAGCAGCTCAGGTCGCCTATCAGGGTCATCACCGAAACCGTCAACGAATGCAACCACATGCTCCTCGGGCTCTGGAGGCCGCGTGGCTCGCTGACGCTCCAACCTTAGCCAAACCCCATCCTCAGCATCCAGGCGAGTGCCGGGAAGCCCCGAGATATCGTGCTCCCGAAACACACCAAGTCCAGATGACATCTCCATCTGGACTTTGGAACGCGCTGTCAAAACCTCCTGTGCGAATCCCAGCAGGCCGCCCAGGTTCTTGCTGGCTTGTTTGACGCTCTCTGCATCAAATTCTGTACTAGAGGAACACATGCGACCCTCACCTGACTCAACAACGTCCCGAAAAATTTGGCCTACTCGCCCTCGAACTCAGAGGAGGTAAACTTTATAACATTAAAATTTCCTTTTATGGTACGCTGCAAGGCTTCATCGAAGCTATCGACGCTTCGATTTCCACGGCAACCTTCACCTCAACGCCAGTGCGCTGAGTGAACTGTTCGACGATCTCATCGACCAGGGTCGCGAAGCCCATCTTGGCCTTGACCGAGTTCAGATCGACAGTGCCGTAGAAGTGCTTCTTAGCAACGCTTGGCGTGGCCGGATACGCGGCTCCCCCAGACCCCATCGGAGAAGATAAACCACCACTGGGGCCGCCTTCGGCCAGCGCGAGGTTGGGCTCACTGCCACGGAACAGCATCTGCTCATGAATAGCGCCCTGACTGTCCTTGTAGTAGACAGTCAGGGCATCAGTGCCTACCGGCACCACCGCCACGATTCGGACCACTGTATCAGGCTTGATGCCACGTATCTGGTCATCAGGTTTGACCTCTTCCAATTTCAAAATGCCATCCCCACATATTCAGATACGTTACGAATCTTGCTCGACCTTCCTATACCCCGGGGCAAGACGGATATTTTTAACTCCGTAGAGTGCTTCACAGTTGGATAAAACAAGCTGATACTCTGGACCAGTCAACGAGTGGTCCGGCGTGCAGTCGACGTTCCAGCGACGTAGCAGATACTCCGCTAGCGCCGCACGAAGTTCCACCACCAGGCGACCTTGATTGCATGGCGTAATCGCAATCAATGGCCAATGGATGTCCAATACTCGGATGAGGCGCCAATTCTAATTCGACGAAACGTGCCAGCGTAAGCCGTTATCGACCAGAGTGTATGGCACGATCTCGCGTTCAGTCTCACCACTGGAGAGCGACACATAACGAATCGACAGAGCACAATCTTTGTGCATGGCCTCGCTGACCGCCGCTACCAGCGCCAGGTCCGGCTGGTTGAGCTGATCGGCCATCTCGCAGCGCACCGAGGTCGGCAGCGTTCCGAGGAAGCCATCACCATGCCCCTGGCACAGGGTAGCCAGAGTGCGGGTCGTGCCGTAGTCGAACAGCGGCGTAAAAGAGCGAGCTCGCACATGCAACCGCTTGGACTTATCGTAAACGATGTTGGCCGGCGCCAACTCGTGATAGAGCGCGAAGTCCTTGGTGGCCTGAGTCGGCGCGATGGCGAATCGCTCCATCAGATCGCCGCGCCCCGCCTCACCCTTGAACATTAGGGTAAAGTCGATATGGGCTAGACGCTCTCGCTGCGGTGTGGAGAACGATGCCAGCGTGCTTGTCTGGTGTGCTGCGTTGGGCACCCGCAGGCCTCCTTGGCGGCGACTGTATCCAAGCAGGCACAACCTAATAGATAGTGATAGGTGGCATAGTAGCAGCTAATCCTCGAGCTGCCGAGATATACTAGCGCAGGAGTCACGCAGAGAACTCCGATATTGGTCACATCGCGGCATAGCGATGGACCTCAGTTCTAAGGTGCCGCTGCCAATAACTAACCTTTTTTGGTACCCTATAAGCTTCTCTCTACGCAAAACGATGGCCACGTCACGCAATGCAGTCGATCGAACATCTTCGCAATGATACAAGACCAATGCTGCAGCTCGGCAAAGCCAGTGAAGTGATTGGTGAACCACTTGGAAACTTGCTTAGCCGTTTGGTTGAACACGGAACACCATTATTTTTGCGGAAGCCACGTAATGCCCACATCTATTGCGTGACACCAACATGGTCTGGAACATATAAAGAAATTATTTCTATCACAGAAGTCATGGGTTTACATAACACAACGAACCGACCTTTTATAAATGCCCATGAAATTGAGGCCAATCATTTTAGCTACTTGGTCATACAAGCGCCCGACTACTCAAAGCTACTTCATGCTGATACTAACTTATCAATAAGATTCTTCAGGGAAGCAGCCGCTCCTCGAAAAGACAAAGAAGGATATGAATTAACAACCGCATTTCAAAATACGCTAGACCATGGCTACCGCCCCCTTTATGGCCCTCTAAGATCACGCTTTGCATGCTATTTCGAAGAAGAAAAAATACCTACTGGAATTACTAAAACACTAATACTAAAAGATGTGAAATGCAATGCAGAAGAGCTTCTCGTTTCACGCACAGAGCTCCTTGGAATCATTGATCAAAAAAACAACTCAAAAACCACCCACCCACCTGAACTAGAGCCCCACCTACAGCCATGGAAAAGCGAATTTCTTCACGCTTTAAATATTGCTGCATACAGGCTTTTTTCAAATCTAAGCATGTCAGAAATAAAAAATTCTACCGTCAAACCCGCAACCATTACAGAAACGATAAAAGAGCAGCTCTCAACAAAAGAATCTACAACAATACTCTCACCAGCCGCCACGCTTCTTCGTCCAGAGCATGATCAATCAAAAGCTAAAGAACATCTCAAAAACAAGGATACAATACATTACCCTCACTACTTTAGCGCAAAGTTAATATATCTAAACGAGAAATGCAAAGAATATCATGACGACTACATTTCCCATAAAAAAAGCAACCCACATAATGCTAGCAGCATTCTAGCCGACCTCGACAGTG
>NZ_JARANY010000056.1 GCF_029889885.1 Chromohalobacter sp. 296-RDG | reverse complement strand
AACGACCCTTATCCTTTATGTATCATTGCCCGGTGTGAGAGCTACCGATATGCGTGGATCTGAATTCGCTGAGCTGCAAAGCTTCATGGCGATCGTGGAGCATGGCAGTTTCGTGCGGGCTGCAGAGTCTTTGAATGTGACGGCTTCGGCGCTAAGCCAGAGCATGAAAGCGCTGGAAACCCGCATGCGTGTTCAGCTCCTGCACCGGACGACGCGACGCGTCCACCTGACGGAAGCTGGCGGGCACTTAGCCGCTCGTTTGCAACCAGCGCTGGATGAAGTGTCGGCGGCAGTGGCTGATACGTCACAACTCGCCACTCGACCCCGTGGACGGATTAAAGTGCACGCCATGCGACTCGGGTCACGGCTCTATCTTGAGCCGTACCTGCCTGCCTTCCTCGAGGCGTTCCCCGACATTCGCGTTGACGTCACGCTTGATGACGCCTCTCTGGATATCGTCCAGCAGGGCTACGATGTCTCGATCCGTCTTGGAGAAATGCTCGATCAGGATTTCGTGGGGCTGCCGTTGGGGCCGTGCATTCGGCAGATCGCTGCGGCGTCACCGGCCTATCTGAACAACTTCGGTTATCCGGAAGTCCCTGCCGATCTGGGCAAGCATCGGTGCATCACCTGGCGGTGGCCGGGCCAGCTCGGCAGTTATCAGTGGGAGTTTTTCAAAGATGGTCAGTGGCAGAAGGTGTCGCTGGATGGCGTCCTATCGTTCAATGACCAGCGCATCGCTTTGGAGGCGGCGGTAAGGGGTGCCGGCGTCGCTTTTTGGGCGGAAGATCAGATCCAGCCCTATGTCGATCGTGGCGAGCTCGTACCGCTGTTGACTGACTGGAGTGCGCCCTTTGCAGGGTTTTATCTCTGCTTTCCTAAGCAACATCAACACTCGGCAGTGATGCGAGCCTTCATCGACTTTTTGAAGCAGAGGGTGTCCGTCAGCCTTGATTGATTATTCCCACTAAATAGTCCTTTCAGTTAAGTCGCGATTATTTAGCTTTTTGGAGTCCTTATTATTCCCTCGTGCCGTCGCCGACGGCGAATGCCTATGACCTAGAGGGAAACCATGAGTGATTTGAATCGAGAATTTGAAGGTCGAGTGGCGATCGTGACAGGCGCTGCAGGTGGTGTCGGTGGTGCCGTGGCCAAGTTGTTGGCGGACCGCGGGGCCAGTGTGGTGGCTGAAGACGTGAAAGCCGAAGTCGAAGAACTCGAAGCGTATTCTGATCGTATCGTGACGCTGACCGGCGACTTGGCAGAGGAGGCAACCGCGACTCGGGCCGTTGATCTGGCGCTGAAGCATTTTGGCAGTCTGGATATTTTGATTAACAATGCGGCTCATATCATGTTCAAGAGCGTGGCAGACATGTCGCTCGAAGACTGGGACTCCATACTCAACGTTAACTTGCGAGGAACCTTCCTCCATTCACGCGAGGCGATGAAGGCCATGACTGACGCCAAGCATGGCAGCATCGTGAATGTGGGCTCTTACGCCTGTCATGTCGCGTTCCCGACGATTGGCGCTTATGCCGCAGCTAAGGGGGCGATTGCTCAGTTAACACGTGTGTTGGCACTGGAAGGCGCCGAGCATGGTATTAGAGCCAATGTGGTAGCGCCCGGCGATATCGAGACAGGCATTCTGGACGGTATTGTGCCTGATGGGCGTAATTTCCTGGCGGAGCATGGTGAGAGTTCACCGATCGGTCGCGCCGCCCAGCCTGAAGAGATCGCGGAGGTCATCGCCTTTGCTGCCTGCGATAGGGCCAGTTACATGACGGGTTCCATCGTGATGGCGGATGGCGGCTATACCTCCGTGTAACCCACCGTTGTTTGACGCGTGCGCCGCCAGTGTTACTGGCGGCGCTATTGACTCATGAGCATTTCAGATGGCGCTGAACCCAAGTGGCAACGTCGACTGTCTCGATGCCTTGTCGATGATTGAACGTCGTCTCCTTGGGCCAGGCGACGCCAACGCCGGCAGCGAACACCGCCTGATATTTCAGCAAGCCGTTATCGGGATCTGATTCCAGGGCCTTGCTGAGGTGAGAGATCGTCCACTCATCTCGCTCGAAAGGTCGTCCGAGTATGCGCTCAAGCTCATTGGCGAGCTCGCCATAACTGATAGTATCTCCGGCAACGAATACGGTGTCGTTGACGACGCGAGGCTCGTGTAACAGGATCGCCGCCGTTAATCGGCCGATATCTTCCGGTGTGGTGACAGTGACCCGATTGTCCAGGTTCCCCAGGGCGTGAACGACATCCCTCTCGAAATCGACGACTCCGAAATTTGGTTCGAACAGGAAGCTGGTGAACATTCCCGTTGCCACTATAAGCCACTCGGTGTCGCGTTGAGCGCGAAGCAGGTCGCGAACATCGAGCTGCTCATCGAAAACGTCTTGTGCACTGCCGCGCCCGATCGTGTCGTAGTCGACCCCAAACTGCCATGGTACATACCGTTTGACCCCCGCTTGGAGCGCGGCTCGGGTGATTTTGGTCTGAGTTCCTTGGCCAGCCGAGAAACCGATGCAGGAAATGACCGTGTCGTAGGGGGCTAGAAGTGCGGCAAGCGCGTTCTCGTCAGCGGCCACAACATCTCCTTCGGCGACCTCAATGCCTATCTCCTTTAGCTTGTTGGTCGCTCGTTTTTTGGCGGGATCCGATGAGCCTGCTGTAGCGGGTCTCAGCAGCACACTGATGCGCGTATCTGGCGTTGTTTGGGCTTGCCCGGCCAAGTAGCGGAGAACCTCAGCACCAAGCTCCCCAGCACCTAATACTAGTATGGATTCTGTTCTATCACGCTGTCTCATGTTGCCTCCAATGATTGACTGATTGGGTTAAGGCAGCGGATGTTGTCACGCATGAATTAGCGACATAAGTAGGTACACAAGTGATACCGCAAGACACTGATGAACTTCTCAGACGCTCCCGGGCGCTCTGCGACGCCATGGCAGAAGAAGACGATTAGCTGAAGAGGGAGGTGCTCGCTCACGCGGGTAACCGTTGGGCTTTTGGCGTCGTTCACTCGCTCAAGGAAGGCGGACGGCTGAGACACGCAGAGATTCGACGGCGGCTTGGAGACGTCACCCAGCGAATGTTGACAAGAACGCTACGACAACTTGAGCGGGATGGGTTGATACTACGTCACGACCATGAAGAAATGCCGCCGCGTGTCGATTATGAGCTGACATCCCTGGGTGAAGAATTCTTACTCCAAATCATCCCGATGTGGCTCTGGATCTTCGAACATTCTGAAGACTTCCGCAGCGCCCGAGACACGTATTCGAACATCACGTCGTGAGGCGAAATAACCGGTTGTCCTGAAAAGATACCGAGTAGGTTGGTACCATGTTCACTCAAGTGAATTCAACGACTTCTAGAGGGAGGTCGACGTCCAACTGGCCAGGCATTCGGTGGAAATCGTCAACGGAGTAACGTTCATCTTCGGTTACCAGTGTTTTTAAAAGTCCGCTTCCAGTAGTGCCTTCACCAAGGCTGGCAACGATATTTTCGGCAGGGTCCAGGAAATGGCATTGGGGGCGTGCGCGTTCAAAAAAAGGCTTCAGCCAGGGTAGGTGTGTGCTTGAGAGCGTTAGCACATCTATTGCAGGTGCTTTTTGGAATACGTCCTCGACGAACGCTTGTACCTTCGCCTGGGTATGCGCGGGGTCGAAAAGAAAAGTACCACTCTCGACGAGCTCTACCATGCTTAAGGCATCAATCAGCGCAACATCCTCGACACGAGTGCTGTTATCACTGACGAAGTGCCTCAGCATTTCACTTTCGACGAGCGCGCGTACGCCCATGATGCCCACTTCAGCGCTTGGAGAGCGCGAAATCGCTTCTTTTAGCGGAGGGAAGACACCGAATAGGGGGTTGGAGTTATGGGGCGGATAGCTTCCAGCACCGTGATGGAAGGTGCATTAGACGCTACGACGGTTGCGGAGGGATTAAATCCCTCAAGAAAACGTAGCGTCTAATGCATGATCAGCGAAAGTGCATCAGGAGATTTGTCGCCATAAGGAAAACTAGCACGGTCTGCTAAATAGATGATGTCTTGGTTCGGCAATTGCCTGTGTATCTCGGCAACAATGGCATAGCTGCCGATCCCTGCATCGAAAACCGCTATGGGGTGGTTGAGTGTATTGGGTGTCATGGCCTTACCCTACTTTAATAATTATTAATTTAATTAAAATATAATATGGCATAGGCTAGCTACCTAGCCAGCATATTTGTAGCGCCAAGCTTGGGTCCGGTGCCTGAGCTCATATCGCTCTAGAGTTTGCCTTCTTTCATGCGACAGGCCTTACCTCCGATCCCCTGATTTATACGCCAAACCCCGCCACGTCCTTTGCTCGCGCCGCCTGGCGGCGTCATAATGAGGACATATCTCTCGTTAGTGGCCGCTATCATGTCCCGTCCCCAAGATCCGACTCCACGTTCATTCGCCACCGGGCAGCGTTCGTCGCGGACAGCGCGATCGCCCCTGGCGCGCATTGGCGAGGTGGCGTATCTCAAGGTCGTGGCGGTCAATACGACCGGTGCCTTTCTCGATTGGGGCCAGCCCAAGGATGTATTGCTGCCGTTCGCCGAGCAGCACTTTCGTCCCGAGGTCGGCAAGCGGGTGTTGGTGATGCTCTACGAAGACGCTCAGGGCCGGCCGGTGGCGTCGATGCGTCTGGATCGTTTCCTGGCTGATGAGGCACCTGGGATGACGCCCGGCGATCGTGTCGCTCTGGTGATCGCCGAGCGTACCGATCTGGGTTTCAAGGCGGTGGTCGATCACCGCTATTGGGGCTTGCTGTATGCCGATGACATCATTCACCCGCCTCGGCGCGGCCAACGGTTGACCGGTTATATCAAGCGCGTGCGCGAAGATGGGCGCCTCGATCTGGCCATGCTGCCGCCCGGTGAGGCGGGGCTCGATGTGGTCGGTGACAAGGTGCTGGAGCTGCTGCGCTGCCATGGCGGATACGTCGCGCTGGGCGACAAGACGCCTGCCGCTGAGATCAAGGCACGCATGGGCGTCAGCAAAAGTGCTTTCAAGCAGGCGGTGGGGCGGCTCTACAAGAGGCGGTTGATCACCATCGAGGAAGACGGCATCCGCCTGACGCGCGAGGCGATAGACGCCTATCAGTCGAGCTGACGCGCCGCTGGCGCCTTGGTCTTCCGCTGGTCGCTGCGGCATACTGCGCGCATTCATCTCTAGTCTGGAAGACCGATCATGAGCGAGCGCGCCTTGAAGCTTGGCGTGGTGATGGACCCCATCGCCGATATCGCCTACAAGAAAGACACCACCCTGGCCATGCTGTGGGCCGCTCAGGAACGCGGCTGGTCGCTTTATTATCTCGAGCCGGAAGATCTGTATCTGGAAGGCGGGCGCGCCATGGGCCGCATGCGCGCGCTGGAGGCGTATCGTGACTCTGAGGCGTGGTATCGGCTCGAAGCGGTGCAGGCCGCGCCGCTGGCGGAGCTCGACGTCATCCTGATGCGCCAGGACCCGCCGGTGGATGACCACTTCCTCAACGCTGTGCATCTGCTGGGCTTCGCCGAGCGCGAGGGCGTGCTGGTGGTCAACCCGACTCAGGCGCTGTTGACCAGCAACGAGAAACTCTTCGCCCAGCAGTTCCCGCACTGCATTCCGCCCTCCGTGGTTTCGTGCCACGATGCTGTCCTGCGCGACTTTCATGCCCAGCACGGCGATGTGATCTTCAAGCCGCTGGATGGCATGGGCGGTAGCGGCATCTTTCATATCACGCCGGAGGGGCGCAACCTGGGCTCGGTCATCGAGCAGCTCACCGAGCGTGGCACACGTCAAATCATGGCGCAGCGTTATCTGCCTGAGATAAAGGCTGGCGATATGCGCATCCTGCTGATCGACGGCGAGCCCGTCCCCTATGGCCTGGCGCGCATTCCCAGCGCCGGCGAAACGCGTGGCAACCTGGCGGCCGGCGGGCGCGGCGAGGCTCGCGAGCTCACTGATCGCGATTACTGGCTCATCGAGCAGGTCAAACCGGCGATTCTCGACAAGGGCCTGATCTTCGTCGGGCTCGACGTGATCGGCGACTACATCACCGAAATTAACGTTACCAGTCCCACCTGCGTGCGCGAGATCGACGCCCAGCGCGGCACTGACATCGGTGGACTCTTGATGGACGCCATTGCCCGGCGCTTCTGAGCGCTGCTTGTCATCCCACGATGGCGAGGTTTGGCAAGGGCAATGATACAATCGCTGCGAAAAGCACCAATTTCGGCGTAAGCGAGAGGCGGGACGCGCCTCGACGCCTGGGAGGCTCATGCAAAGCTTGAAGCATCATTTTCTGTTGGCGATGCCGCACCTCGACGACCCTAACTTCAAGGGGACGTTGACCTACATTTGTGATCACGATGAAAACGGCACCATGGGCGTGGTTGTCAATCGCCCCATGGAGTTGACGCTCGACGCCCTGCTCGAGCAGCTTGAGCTGGATGCCTCGGAGTGCCCGCAGCGCGACTTGCCGGTTTACTATGGCGGGCCGGTCCACAAGGATCGCGGCTTCATTCTGCATCGTGGTTCGAACCTGCCTTGGGATTCCAGCCTACAAGTCGCTGAAGACCTTGCCCTGACGACCTCCATGGATATGCTCAAGGCCATCGCCGAGGGCCGGGGTCCAGAAGACTTCATCGTCTGCCTGGGCTGCACCGCCTGGCAGGCAGGTCAGCTCGAGGACGAGCTCAAGCAAAACACCTGGCTGACGGTGGAAGGCGACGCCTCGATCCTCTTCGATGTCCACTCGGAGCAGCGCCTGAACGCGGCGGCGGGTATCTTGGGTGTCGATCTGAACCTGATGACGCGCGAGGCGGGACATTCCTGATGGCCGAGGCAGGGCAGCGGCTGATACTGGCCTTCGATTATGGCACGCGGCGTATCGGCGTGGCGGTAGGCAACGAAATGCTAGGCAGTGCCACGGCGCTTGCCCCGCTGCCCGCACGCGATGGGATTCCCGAGTGGCAGCAGATCGGCCAATTGCTCAAAGAATGGCAACCGGATCTTTTGGTCGTAGGGCTGCCGCTCAACATGGATGGTACCGAGTCCGACATGAGCCAGCGCGCGCGCAAGTTCGGCAATCGCCTGCATGGGCGCTTCGGCAAGCTGGTGGAGATGTTCGACGAACGTGGCTCGACGCGCGCCGCCAAGCGTATCGCCCGCGACGCCGGGCATCGAGGCAACTACCGCGATGACGGTGTGGATGGCATCGCCGCGCAGTTGATCCTGCAAAGCTTCTTTGCCGACGACACCTTCCTGCAACGCATGCCTTGAATGCAGCACGTAGTGCCAGCATCCCTCCCATTTTATAGCGTGTGGTCGTCCACGCCATAGGCCGGCGGTACGAACCAGCGGACGTCCTGGGCATCACGCTCGATGTAATCCTCGACCTGCAGCAGATTGGCGAAGATCGCCATGCGCATGGGAATGCCGTTGTCGGCCTGGCGGAAGATGGCCAGGCGCGGATCGCCGTTGAGATCGACATTGAGGTCGTTGGCACCGGGGCGGCTGTCGCGCGGCAGAGGGTGCATGACGATAGTGGTCGGTGAGCAGCGCTGATCGAGGAAGGCGCGGTCGACGATGAAATCCTGGGACATCCCCGCGAAGACTTCCGACATCTCCTCGGTGAAGCGTTCCTTCTGGATGCGCGTGGTGTAGATCACGTCGAGATCGCTGAAGTCATTGGCCAGGCTTTCGCGTTGCTCGACGCGATGCCCGCGCGAGGTGACCAGGTCGATCAAATGACGCGGCATTTCCAGACCCGGCGGTGAGACCAGCGTGATGCGCAGCGGTCCGAACAGCGATAGCAGCTTGATCAGCGAATGCACGGTGCGGCCGTGCTTGAGATCGCCGGTGAGCAGGAAGTGCGCGCCTTCGAGGCGTTTGCCCAGGCGCGCGAATTCCTTCTCGATAGTGTACAGATCGAGCAGTGCCTGGCTGGGATGCTCGCCGGGGCCGTCGCCGCCGTTGATCACCGGCACCTGGGTGGCCTCGGCGAATTTCGCCACCGCGCCCTGGTCAGGATGGCGCAGCACGACGGCATCGACATAGCCGCCCATCACGCGGCTAGTGTCATAGAGGGACTCACCCTTGGCCATCGAGGAGAAGGTGAAACCAGTGGTGTCGCAGACGCTGCCGCCGAGCCGCGAGAACGCCGCGTGAAAGCTGATGCGGGTGCGCGTACTGGCTTCGAAGAATAGGTTGCCGAGCACTGCACCCTCGAGCACGCGGGTCACTTTGCGCCGCTGGGCGAAGGGCTCCATGCGGGCGGCGAGCTGCATCAGGTGCTCGACGTAATCGCGGGACAGGGAATCGACGGAAAGCAGGTGGGAACTCATCGGTAAGCCTCGCAAGTGGCGCAGTTGGTCGCTGCGCGTAGTGTACGCATACGCGCCGTTGGCTTCATCCGCTGCTTGCGTCGATCGGTGCGCTTGGCTTGGATCGTGTCGATTTCTATAGCGATGTAGACCCCTATGCCCCTAAAAATCAGTCATTTAGATGTCATGACTCTAAGTGTGAGCTATTAATCGATAGCTGAGAAAATAAAACCGACTTGACGGTTTGTTTTTTAGATGCCAAAACAGGATGCATCTTTACAATTAAGAAGTATCGGCGTAAGCGATAGGCACCATGAAATGGCAGCAACAGAAAAGCCTGGAGACCCAGCAGAAATTACTGAGTGCAGCACTGGCGTGTCTTGAGCGTGACGGTTTCCATAACTTTCGGCTAGATCGCGTCGCCAGTGAGGCCAATGTCTCGAAAGGTGCTTTGACGCACCATTTTTCCAATAAGGACGACTTGTTGGCTCATGCCATCGAGAAGGTGCTGGCTGAATTCGTCGGCGTACTTGCTCACAGTGTTGATGAGGTTCATGCCGGTCGCCTCACCTTGGATGGCTTTCTCGATCTCATGTGGCTCCATATGAGTGATCAGCTCTATATGGTCACGCTTGAAATTGCCTTGAAAGCACGCCACGAGCCGAGCTTCAAAACGTTGTTGACCCCTCAGGTGCAAAACTTTCACGAACGCATCGATGCCATCTGGCAACAGTTATTCCCCCGTCTTCCTGCCGAACGGGCCACGCATTTAATGAACCTCTCCATGAACCTACTTCGTGGTATGGGAACACAGAGTGTGTTTCGCAAAGATGCACAATATTTCAACGATTTATTGAACGAATGGAAGGCCATCTTAAAGCAGCAAGTCGCTTCCTGAGCGCGGTGGGAATACATCGCTTGGGCGTGTTAATTCATCTCGACAACAATCTCAATAGGAAATCGAACCCATGCATGCAACAATTTTGATTGTTTACTTGATCTCAATGGTTCTGGTGGGCGTTTACTTTGCCAAACGTAAGGTCCGCGATGACGCAGATTTTCTTGTGGCAGGGCGTTCCTTGCCTTTCTTCGTCGTTACGGGGACGCTGCTTGCCACTTTTGTTGGCTCTGGCTCGGTGATTGGCGGTGCCAGCTTTGTCTTTCAGAACGGACCGGGCGCCGCAATTTTCTTCTTCGCCGGTACACCCATCGGCGCTTTTATCATGTACTGGTTTCTTGCCAGACGTATCCGTGATTCCGAAGCGACTACCATCCCTGAATTGATTGAAAGCCGTTATGGCACGAAGGCACGTACGGTCGCTTCATTGATCATCCTATTGGCCTATATCGGCATTGTCTCCTACCAGTTCCTGGGCGGTGGCTACGCCCTTAATATCGCCTTCGGCCTGCCCACCTGGCAGGGAACCTTGATCTCGGCCGGGGTCATTACGCTGCTCGCCACACTGGGTGGACTGGTTTCAGTGGCCTACACTGACTTCATCAGCGCGATCATCATTTTTGTCAGCATGCTGATAGGCGTACCGATTATCTTGAGCGAACTGGGTGGATTCTCGGGTATGCTGGCGGCTTTACCTAGTGAGCAGCGTTCATTCACTGGTGGGTTAAACGTTGGTCAGGCTATTAGCTATTTTCTTCCTCTTTTTCTTCTGCTTTTAGGAGATCAGAACCTTTTCCAGCGGTTTGCTGCGGCTACCGATTCGACCACGGCACGTCGCTCGGCAATGGGGTTCATGATCACGGGATTTATCAGCATTGTGTTGATTGTGCTGTTGGTAAGTAGCACCCACGTATTGTTTCCTGATATCAACCCAGATACCGCCATGTTGGTCATGGCTCAGAAAGGACTTCCAGGAATTTTAGGGGCACTACTACTGTCCTCGGTCGTGTCTCTCATCCTGACGACTGGTAATTCGTACCTGCTTTCTTCCTCGGCCAATCTGACTCAGGATATCGTTACTGGGCTATTCAACGTCTCCATTCCGACGGCGAAACGGTTAGCCTTCAACCGCATCAGCGTCGCCTCTCTCGGGATCATCGCCTATGTGTTGGGTGCGTTTTTCCCTAGCGTACTCGCTATACAGATGTATTCGTATGGGATGTACGGAGCGGCTATTACGCCTGCTTTTCTTGCAGCATTACTCTGGAAGCGCGCCACGCCTCTGGGGGGATTGATCGGCATGATCACTGGTGGTGTTGTTACGCTGGTCTGGGAAATTGGGCTGGATAAACCCC
This sequence comes from Chromohalobacter sp. 296-RDG, assembly GCF_029889885.1. GTDB lineage: Bacteria > Pseudomonadota > Gammaproteobacteria > Pseudomonadales > Halomonadaceae > Chromohalobacter. The sequence continues at coordinate 6,283 of NZ_JARANY010000056.1, read as the reverse complement.
TCGGATGGAACAGCGTATTGGTCGCCATGCCACTGGCTACGATCATGCTCATTATCGTCAGTTTGCTAACACGCCCCGCACCAAGCCACGCACAAACGACTCGAGAATAAGGAGTCCTGCATGCTGATTATCAAGCATTGCCGTCTTTTCGATGGCCTCAACGATACCGTCAAGGACAACCAGAGCGTTGTGATCGAAGACGGACGTATCCACTACATTGTCGACGGTGTGGAGACGTCACAACACGCCGAGGTCATCGATGCGGCTGGGGCGACATTGACCCCGGGATTGATCGATGCTCATGTCCACGTACTTGCCGCGTCGGCGAGTCTCAAGCAGGTTGACTTCATGGCACCTTCTTATGTCTCGCAGTTCGCGCATCATTCGCTACGCGCCATGCTAAGGCGGGGCTTTACTAGCGTCAGGGATGCCGCAGGAGCCGACTACGGGCTGGCTCAGGCTGTTGAAGAAGGCCTGATCGACGGTCCTCGCCTCTTCTACTGCGGCAAGGCCTTGAGCCAGACCGGTGGGCATGGCGACTGGACGCCTTTCGAGGGCGGATGTCTCTGCGGTTGCGGTGCCTCAACAAGCATTTCCCGCATTGCCGATGGCGTCGAGAATGTGCAGCATGCCGCTCGCGATGAACTGCGCAGAGGGGCCAACCATATCAAGATCATGGCTGGCGGCGGTGTTGCTTCGCCCTCCGATCCGATCGACGTACTGCAATACACGGAAGATGAGATTCGGGCAATTGTCTGGGAAGCCAAGGCATGGGGCAAGTATTGCCTGGCACACGCCTATATTCCTGAAGCCGTCTCTCGCTGCTTGGAGTATGGTGTCCGCTCGATTGAGCACGCCAATCTCATCGATCGACCGGCTTGTGAGTTGGCTAAGCAGCGTGAGGCGTTCATCGTGCCTACTGTCAGCACTTATGAAGCGTTGGCCAAACATGGCAAGGCGATGGGCTTTCCGGCGGTAAGCTGCGCGAAGGTAGAAGATGTTCGTCAGCAAGGCTTAGATGCGCTGGACCTGCTCCATGATACCGGTGTCCAGGTGGGCTTTGGCAGCGACCTGCTTGGTGACATGCAACGCTACCAGATGCGGGAATTCATGTTGCGCGGGGAAACGTTCTCTCCCGTCGAGGTGCTTAAGCAAGCCACGTCGGTCAATGCCCGCTTGCTCGAGCGAGAAGGAGATGTCGGCGTGATACGTCCCGGTGCCTTGGCAGACCTGGCGCTGTGGGAAGGTAATCCCGATGAAAACCTGGGTGTGCTCGAATATCCGGAAAAGACACTCAAGGCCGTTTTCAAGGAAGGGCGCCGCGTGTCTTTATGATGCTGTCGCCCAGTCGGTGGGGGTTTCAAGTCCTCTCCGCCTGGGCTGCGGCGTTCTACATGAACGGCCAGGCACTGCATCTCAACGGCGGTGTGATCCTCAATATCTAAGTTTTCAGACGAACTCCTGTGGCAACCGCCCACCTAATTGCGCTGTGATCTCGCGAGCGGCGCGGCTGACCAGGCCGCCGAGTTCGACGAGGCGTGCTTCGGGAATGCGTGCGGCGGGGCCGGAGACCGAGATGGCGGCGAGCGGCAGGCCGTTTTCGTCGTGCAGCGTCGCCGCCACGCAGTTGAGGCCGATGGCGTGTTCCTCGCGGTCGCATGCATAGCCCTGACGGCGGATCTCGCCGAGGGCGTCGCGCAGGCGGGCCGGGGTGTCGAGGGTGTTGGGCGTGACCTTGTCGAGTCCGCGCGTGTGGAGGATGCGCTCGACCTCGTCGCGCGGTAGCCAGGCGAGCAGGGCCTTGCCGACGCCCGAGGCATGCAGCGGGGCGCGCGACCCTAGCCGGGTGATCATGCGCATCATCTGCGGTGACTCGCTCTGCGCAAGGAACACCGCCATGCCCTGATCCCGGATGCCCAGGTTGGCGGTTTCCTCGGTCTCCGCCGTTAATTGATGCAGGAAGGGCCGGGCGGTGGCGACGAAGTCGCGCGCCTCAAGGAAGGCATTGCCCACGCGGAACGTCTTGGCGTCGATGTGCCATACGCCCATTTCCGCATCCTGGGCGATGAAGCCCTGCTGATGCAGTGCTTGCAGCAAGCGGTGCGTGGTCGACGGCGCCAGGCCGACGACCTGGGCGATATCGGAAAGAGCCAGTCCTCCGGGCGCGGCGGCGAGGCCCTCGAGAATACTCAGGCCCCGCACCAACGATTGACTGTGGCCGCTGGTAGCTTTGCCGTTGCCAGCGGGGCGTCCGACCGACTTGCGTTTGCTTTCCGTCACGCCTGGCTCTCTCTCATGGAACATTCATGGAAAATTCTTCCATGAATTTCGAAGTCTCGCCAGCCCACCAAAGGTGCACGTCTTGACTTACCACAGACGCACGCCTGAACTCAGGCGGTATGGGCGTCCAAGCGTAGCTGGGCGATACGATGGATTTGCGCGATGGCAGTGTGGCGTTCCTCGTCGGGCGTATGCGTGAGACGGACCTCGAAGGCGTCGAGAATCTCACGGCGATGGTAGCCTTTGACGGCCATGACGAAGGGAAAACCGAAACGCGTCTTGTAGGCGGCATTCAAACGCTCGAAGCGCGCGAGTTCCTCCGGCGAGCACTGATCGAGCCCCGCGCCGGCCTGTTCGTGGCTCGAGGCATCGGTCAGGCCACCATCCAGCGCGACCTTGCCGGCCAGGTCGGGATGCGCACGAATGACTCTGAGTTGATCCTCCGGCGACGCTGCGTCGAGCACGGTAGCCATCGCCCCGGCGAGCTCTGCGGGGCTGTCGTGGTGGGCTTCGATGCCAGCGTCCCATACCGCTTCGGCAATCCATGGTGAATGTTCGTAAATACCGCCGTACGCTTCCACGAAGGTTGAGCGGTCGAGCGTCGTGGGGCGTGGCGAGAGCAAGGGTTGGCGCATGCACGACTCCTGATGCTATGTTATTCGAAGTTGTTGTATACAAAATCAGGGTAAGGGGTGAGTACGCAAGCGTCCATCCCGCCATGTTGCCCGCTCTTCCGTGCCATGCCGATCTGCAAGGAGCCATCATGGGTTATCTCACCACGCACGTTCTGGATACCGCGCGGGGCTGTCCCGCCAATGGCCTGCGCCTGACGCTTTACCGGCTCGAGGCTGACGTCCGCCAGACGCTGGGTGAGTTCGTGACCAACGACGATGGCCGCTGCGAGGGTCCGCTTCTCGAAGGCGAGGCCTTTCGCGTCGGCGAATACGAGCTGGTCTTCCAGGCCGGCGCGTATCTTGATCGCCAGGAGCATGCCGCCGCGTCCGGTCCGCGTTTTCTGGATAGCATCCCGATACGTTTCGGCATCGACGACGCGGACACTCACTACCATGTACCGCTTTTGTTATCGCCGTTTGGTTATTCCACCTACCGTGGTAGCTGAGCCGTGGCGGGCAATGCGATGATCAGCGCAAACGCATTCGGGAGCCGTGAATGAGCGAGTCACGTCAGGCGCATGCCGCCAGGAAAACGCGTCGTAACGAGGGCAAGGCCGGCGACGGTGCGCAGCGTCATGATGCCATCTACCGCGCGATCAGCGACGCCATCATCGAACACCGTCTGCAACCCGGTGCGCGTCTGCGCGAGGATGCCTTGTCGGAAGTGTTCGGCGTGAGCCGTACCGGTATTCGCAAGATCCTGCAACGCCTGGCGCTGGAGCATCTCGTCACCCTGACGCCACGCCGTGGCGCGAGTGTCTCCCGGCCCACCGCCGAGGAGGCACGCGATGTCTTCGCCGCGCGCCAACTGGTGGAATGCGAACTGATGGCACAGATCGCTTCGCGCGTCACCGAAAACGATCTCAAGTCGCTGCGCGACTGCGCCAACCGCGAGCGCCAGGCACTCAAGGCCGGTAAGCAGAGCGAAGCGATCAAGCTTTCGGCAGCCTTTCATAACCAACTGGCCGAGTTGGCGGGTAACGCCACGCTCAGCGAGTTCGTTGGCCGCCTGTGTTCACGTTCGTCGCTGATCCTCGCCGTCTACGGCAACACCGGCCACCTCGGCTGTGAGTCCCACGATCACGATGAACTGATCCGACACCTGGAAAGCGGCAACGCCGAGCGCGCCCGCGCCTTCATGCAGCGCCACCTCAAGGCCATCGAAGCCTCGCTCTCCATCGCCGAGGCCCCCGAAGAAACGCCGGATCTGTACGCTATCTTCGGCGGCACCCCGGCGTAAGCCCCTGTCGTCTCGACGGGGGCTTCGTAGCGGCGTTTGCTTAGTGCGTCGCCTCGGTAGGCGTCGAGACCTGTCCGCGCATCAGCACGTAGTAGCACGCGCCGCCCAGGCCGGCGCCGAGTAGCCATGCGAAGCCTTCCAGTGCAGCGAGGGCCGGCACCCATACCGAGGCTAGCGAGAACAGCGCGCCGATGGCGAAGGCCACCAGGCCGCGACGGTTCCAGCCGTTGGTATAGTAATAGGGACTGTCGGGTGCCGCCGAGAACAACGCTTGCACGTCCAGTTGGCCACGGCGGATGACGTAGTAGTCGATCACGATGATGCCGTAGAACGGGGCGATGACGGCACCGATGGCGTTGACGAAGCCGGGAATGCCGATCTGGCTGATCACGCTGACCCACAAGGCCCCGATGAAGAAGGCGATGATCGCCGTGATCAGGCCGCCGAGACGGAAACTGATGCGCCGCGGGAACAGATTGGCGAGGTCATAGGCGGGTGGAATGAAGTTGGCCACCAGGTTGATGCCCACCGTCGCGGCGAAGAAAGTCAGCGCGGCGACGATCGTCAGCGGCAGGCTATCGACGCGTCCGACGATGTCCGAGGGGTTGGTCAGCGCCTCGCCGAACAGCGCCAAAGTGCCGGCGGTGATGATCAACGCGATGAACGAGAAGACCGCCACGTTGAGCGGCAGCCCGAGCCAGTTGCCGAGCCGCATGGCGCGCTCGTTCTTCACGAAGCGTGCGAAGTCGCCGAAGTTGATCACCACAGCGGCGAAGTACGCGATCATGGTGCCGAGTACGGTGAAGAAGGCGCCGACGGCGCTACCGGCAGCGTCGCTGCTGCCGCTGAAGATGTTGCCAATGGCTGGTAGTAGCGAGGCGCCGGCCTGCCACCAGACCACGCCCATCAACAGCACCATGACCGCGTAGACCAGTGGCCCTGCCCAATTCAGGAAGCGCTTGATGCGCTCGATCCCCGCCCAGAACATCGTCAGCTGAAAGACCCAGACGATGGCGAAGGCCAGCCAGGCCACGCTCGATAGCCCCAGGAACTGGCCGCTTTCCGGTACGCCCAGCGCGGTCAGCAAGAGCGTGACAGCGGTGGAGGCGAAGTAGGTCTGCACGCCGTACCAGAATATGCCGATCACCGCGCGTAGCATCGCCGGCAGGTTGGCGCCGTGCACGCCGAGGCTGGCGCGTACTACCACCGGAAAGGGAATGCCGTATTTGACGCTGGGCCGCCCGGTCAGGTTGACCAGCACCATGACCACCAGACCGGCGAGAATGATGGCGGCCATCACTGCCCATCCGTTGAGGCCGTAACTCAGAAACAGCGAGGCGGCCAGGGTATAGCCGAACAGGCTCTGGATGTCGTTGGCCCAGACATTGAAGATTTCGAAGGCGCCCCAGCGTCGCTGATGATAGGGCAGCGGCGCCAGGTCGGTGTTGTAGAGACTCGTGTCGGGCGCCGTGAGGCGCAGATCGTTATCGTTCATGGTGGCGCTCTATGTCGGGATGCAGATGCGTGGAAGACGATGTCATTGGCAAAAGCGTTGGCAGGCCGGCCAGTAGCGCATCATCAGGTAATACGCCAGACCGGCGGGCACGAGACTCGCGTACCACGAGATCGCCGAGACATTGAACGCCACCAGCGCCCCGATCAGCGTGGCGATGAAGGCGGCGTAATTGATGCCGCGATAGGGGCCCTGCGTGTCATAGAGTTTGTCGATATCCAGCGTGCGCCGGCGGATGAGGTAATAGTCCACCGCCATGATCGCGAAGATCGGGCCCAGGAACGCCGAGTAGGTCTGCACGAATAGTTGCAGCCCGGCGGCGGAGTCGTCCTTGACCAGCTCCCAGGGGAAAGTGGCGAAGGCCAGCAACCCGACGATCACCGTGGCGCTACGGAACTTCAGCTTGAACATATCCATCAGCACATAGGTCGGCGGCACCACGTTGTTGAGCACGTTGGTAGTGACCTGGGCGAAGGCGATGAACAGCAGGGTGGTGATCAGAAGCGGCGGGTTGTCGACGGCATTGGCGAAGACATCGATGGGATCGGCGACGCCGGTGGCGCCGGAGACCATCAG
>NZ_JARANY010000055.1 GCF_029889885.1 Chromohalobacter sp. 296-RDG | reverse complement strand
GGTTGGCGTCGAACCAAGCCACGGCGGCATGTAGGTCCGGCACCGAGAAGCAGATATGCCCGAAGCCCTGTGGCTCGGCGTTGCCGTCATGATAGGCAAAGCCTTCCTGATCTTCGGTGCCCCAGTTGTGGGTCAGTTCGAGAATGCCCTTCTGCGCGAAGGTATAAGCGTTGCGCTCGGCCGGATCCTCCGGCACGGCGTCGTCATCACCGAGGTTGGCGAGGAAGTAGAGTGTGAATTGCATCTCCGGAAAATCGAGCTTGCGCAGCACACGCATCCCGAAGACCCGCGAATAGAAGGCCAGCGAACGCTCGGGGTCCTTCACTCGCAGCATGGTGTGGTTGAAACGAAAGCCCTGCGTTTCGGTCGGTGGCGTTTCGACACCGGGATGTTGCTCGCCCTGAAAACTCATCGTGCGCTCTCCTTTTCTGTCACTGCACATATCACTGCAAGGTATCCCTCCAACGTGAGGGCGACACCGCCAAATTCCAGGGCCCTCGCCGCTCAGCATGGGAGAGTGGCGGTGAAGTTAGACATACGTCGCACGAACTGAGATAATTCGCAGACTAATATTTATCTCGCTTTTCCCTGATGCGCCGGCCATTCGGTCGGGGCCGGATGACGTTATGCTGCGCATTTCCACCGATCATTGGCTATTGGCGTTACGCACCGTGCTGGCCGTCTGGCTGGCTCTTTTCCTGGCGTTGCGCCTCGACTTATACCAGCCCGCTTGGGCCATCCTCGCGGTGATGATCGTCACCCTTCAGCCAGTCATGTTCACCGGCGGTACGCCGCCCATCGGCATCATCCTCGGGCGCGGCGTGGCACGCTTCTTCGGCACGTTATTCGGCGCCATCGCCGGGCTGGTACTGATTGCGCTATTTGGCCAGCAGCCCATGCTGTATCTGCTGTTCGCGGGCGCGTGGCTTGCGTTCTGCATGTATTGGGTGATGCTCGAACAGGACGAATACCTGGGCTACGTGATGATGCTCAGCGGCTATACCGCCACGCTGGTCTCGCTGACCGCTATCGGCACGGGGGTCGATGGTATCTGGACCGTCGCGCTGGGGCGCTTCTCGGAAACCGCACTGGGCATCGGCTGCGGTGTCTTGATGCACCTGCTCATCGCCCCGCGCTTCGGGAGCCGGGCATTACCCGAGGCGCTTTCCCAATTTCTGCAAAGCGCTGCCGAAGAAACCCACGCGGCTCTGGACACACCGCGTCCCCGCGATACCCAGGACGCACGCCTCAAGACGTTGCTTGGCTATTATCAGCAGTTCGAAAAACTGCGCGGCCTCACGCGGTTGGAAACGCGGCGCCTGAGCCATTTCATCCCCGCGCTGGACCGCTTCGCCAGTGATAGCCTGGCGCTGATCACCGCCATCCGCGAGCTGGAAACCGCCATCGACTACCTGCGCGCCAGCGAAGACGGGGATCGCTGGCTGGCGCAATTGAACGCGCATTCCGCACCGCTGCTCACCGCGATCGCCGAACAACCGGCCGGCGAGCCGCTGGAAAAGCTGACGCTGCCGGACTTCGAGTGGGACGTCGACCAGGTGAGCCCCCGCAGCCGCGTGCGCGCCGAACTGGTACGTCAACGCCTTGGAGAAGTGCTCGGCCTGCTGCAGCATGGTCGACGCCTGCGTCATGCACTGAACGACCCGGCGGCGGCCAAGATTCAGACCTTACCGCGCGAAAAGCGCACCCGCACCACGCACAACGAGCACTTCGTGGCCCGCTTCAACGCCCTGCGCGTGTTCATCGCCTTCGAGTTACTGGGTCTATTCTGGGTGCACAGCGGCTGGCATTCCGGCTACCTGGCGATGATGCTGCTGGGCGTGTTCACCATGCTGTTCGCCAAGGCGCCCAATCCCGCCGCAGTGGTCTACCAGTTCATGTGGGGGAGTATCGCCGCCGTGCTTCTCGGCGGTGTCCTGCTCTTCCTGGTGCTGCCAGTCATCAACGGCTTTCCACTGCTGGCCATTGCCATCGGTATTCCGGTCATGGTCGGCACGCTGATGACACCGCATCCTCGGTGGTCGCTGATCGGTCTGGCCGGCGCCATCACCCTGATGACGCTGCTTAACCTGCAATCAACCTACAACTTCTCACCGACCCGTTACATCAACGGCGGCCTGGCATCGGTCCTCGGCACGATCGTCGCCATGACTACCTATTCGCTGATGCAGCAACGCTCTCCCGCCGAGCGCATCCGTACGCTGCTCAGTGCCTATTGGCAAGGCGTGGCGCGCCTAATGCGCGAGCCGACCTTGCCCAACCGGGCGCGTCTGGAGAGTCGCCTTTACGACCGTTTAGGGCGCATCGTCGCCTTGGGCGGCACGGATGACACGCTGCGCGAGGCGCTCGATCTGCACGCCCTGGCGTTGTGCGTATGGCGTATTCGGCGGCTACGCGAGGAGCTGGCCCCGCATCGCCAGGAACTCGAGGCCTGGTTGGATGATATCGGCCAACGCTTGATCGCGCATCGCCATCATTCGCCCGAGGTCTGGCGCCAGCTTTCCGATCAGGCCCGCGAATGGGTCGATCGCTTTTATCACGAGCCCCGGCTCTCCGTCGCCACGGCGGGGGAAATCGCCATGCTGGGGCACCTCATGCGCGAGGCGCCCGGAGTGACGCTGGAGAACCGCGCCGATAACGATGCCCAGGCCGCATCGCTTGATCGGCAAGCAACACCGCCTCGACAGGAGACGCCGCATGTTCGCTGAATGGGCCTTTCTCGGTTTTCTAGTGCCGCCGCTGGCCGTCCCCGTGCTCGTCTCGCTAAGCCTTTATCTGTTGTTGAGGCGAGTGTTCATGCGCCTCGGCGTCTATCACTGGTTCTGGCAACCGGTACTCGTGGACATCGCCCTCTACGCCCTATTGCTGTGGTCGGTACTCGCCCTGACCGGTGCCTTGCCGATCGCCCACTCACAAGAAGGATGACGCCATGACACTCTCCCCGCGTGCGCGCAAGTTCCTGCGCCCGCTGCTGACGCTGGTGATACTGGCCATCGCCGTGGTTGCCATCGCGCAGATCTGGAACCACTACATGCACGACCCCTGGACCCGCGACGGCCGTGTCCGGGCCGATGTCATCAACCTCGGCACCGACGTCTCGGGCCTGGTCGAGAACCTCCGGGTCGAGGACAACGATACCGTGCAGGCTGGCGACGTGCTGTTCACTATCGACAAGAAGCGCTACGCACTGGCGCTGGCCGAGGCAAAGGCCAACCTCAACAATCTCAAGCAGCAGCGCGCGGAAGCCAAGGCCGCCAATGCCCGTCGTCAAAAACTCGGCGACTACGCCTCGCAGGAGGACCGCGACGATGCGCGCTTCGCCTATTCAAGCGCCCAGGCCCAGGTCGAGCAGGCCGAAGTCGCGGTCAAACAGGCCAAACTTGATCTCGAACGCGCCACAGTGCGCGCCCCGGTCGACGGCTATGTCACCAACCTGCTGCTGCGCCCCGGCGAATACGTCTCGGCCGGCGAGGACGCCATCACCCTGGTCGACGCCGACAGTTTCCACGTGCTCGGCTACTTCGAGGAAACCAAGCTCGACGCCATCGACATCGGCGCTCCGGTGCGCATCCAGCTCCTGGCCAGCGACACGCCGCTGTGGGGACACGTCGACAGCATCGCACGCGGCATCTCCGACAAGAGCCTCGACAGCCAGGGCAGCGGACTGGCGAACGTCAGCACCTCCTTCGACTGGGTCCGGCTCTCGCAGCGCATCCCCGTGCGCATCGCCCTCGACGACGTCCCCGACGACGTCCAGCTTTCGGCCGGCCTCACCGCCACGGTCTATCTCAACGACACGCGTGACGAACACCGGAAAGCGTCGGATTGGCAACACAGCCTCGCGCGCTGGTGGGAATCGCTGGTCAGTATTTGACTCCGCCCCCCAGTCGTGGGCTTATCTCGTCAGCGGGGCAACGCACTCATCGCCCCGCCAACGTTTCATCCTCGGTCTCGGCTTCCGGTTCCGCCTCCATTTCCAGCGCCAGTTCCAGTTGCCCTTCTTCCTGCGCGGCTTCCTCCGTCCAGGCCGTGCCCAGCGGCGTGGTGTCCGAGGCGACCATCACGTAGTGGCCCTGTTCGGGCGATTCGCTGGTCGGGTAATGACGAATGCAATAGAGCCCGAACAACACCATGACGACATGCATGATGGCCAGATCCCACAGGAAGCCATCCGGCCCCAACCATTCCATCAGCACCCCGGCGCTGGCCGGCCCCAGAATCGCGCCGATCCCCAACGCCAGGACGAGACTCGCACTGGCCGCCACGGTCTGCTGATCGGTCAAGAAGTCGTTGGCGCAGGCCAGAAAGATCGAGTAGAGCGTAAGCGTCGTCGCACCCAGCAGTGCCCCAAGCAGGGTCAGCGCCAGGGACGACCAGCCGCTGGCGAGTGCACCAACCAGCGCCAGCATCACCGCGACGAAGGCGACGCCGACGATCACCCACTGCCGGTCGGCCTTGTCGGATAGCTTGCCCAGCGGCCACTGCAGGATCGCACCGCCGAAGATGAAGGCGCTCATGAAGACCGAGACCTGGGCGACACTCAAGCCGCTGTTGGTGGCGAACACCGCGCCCATACCGAAGACGGCACCATTGGTGATGCCGGTCATGAAGCAGCCCACCGTACCCAGTGGCGAGAGCCGATACAGCGCGCGCAGGCTCATCGCCTCGGGCTGACTGAGTTCGGGCTGCGGCGTGTAGCTGATCAAGATCGGTACCAAGGCAAGCGAGACCAGAATCGACACCAGCAGAAACAACGCCATGCCCGAAGGATCGGCACTGCCCAGCAGCAATTGCCCACCGCCCATGCCGAGATAGCTGATCACCATGTAGATCGCCAGCAGGCGTCCCCGAAGCCGGTTGGAGGCATAACCGTTCAGCCAGCTTTCAGCGACGACGTAGAGCCCCGCGTACGTAAAACCGGTGACGAAGCGCATGGCCGCCCACACCAATGGCTCGACGAACAAGGCGTGAATCAGGATCGCCACCGAGGTGATCGACGCCAGCGCCGCGAAGACACGCACATGGCCGACTTCGCGCAGCTTGCGTGGCGTCAGCACCGAGCCCACTAGAAAGCCCACGAAGTAGGACGACATCACCAGTCCCGTGACCGTGTTGCCGAAATCCGCTGCCGACGCCCGTACCCCGAGCAGCGAGCCCTGCAGGCCATTGCCCATCATCAAAAGCCCTACGCCGAGCAAGAGCGTCCACAGGCTCCAGGCGGCAGACAACGTGGTCGGACGAGCGGTCGCAGCCTTCATCGCGTCGATCCCTGGTCGGTGAGAGAACATACTACCTTCAGGATAATACCCCGCCCTGGCGAGAGATATGGCGCACTGACGCGCCACCTAGTGAGAGACAGCCGGTATATGCGGTATACTTATTAGTAAGCTAATAAAATCATCCACGCGAGGTTGCATGAATCCCGTCATCGAATTGCTCAATCAACACCGCTCGATCCGCCGCTTCACCGACCGCAAGATTCCCGATGACCTTCTGCGGGATCTCCTTCAGGCCGGCCAGAGCGCCGCGACCTCGAGCCATGTGCAGGCCTACAGCGTCATTCACGTGAAGGATCCGGCCAATCGCGAGACCATCGCCGGCTTGGCTGGCGGACAGGACTACATCGCCACCTGTTCCGACTTCCTGGTCTTCTGCGCCGATATGAAGCGCCCCGCCGACGCCGCCGAACGCGCCGGTGCCGACGCTACCCGCGGTATGACCGAGCAAATGCTAGTCGCCAGCGTAGACGCCGCGCTCATGGCGCAGAACGTCGTGGTCGCCGCCGAATCCGAAGGCCTGGGTATTTGCTACATCGGCGGTCTTCGCAACAATCCGCAAGCCGTGAGCGACCTGCTGCACCTGCCCGAGCACGTCTACCCGGTTTTCGGCCTGTGCCTGGGTTATCCGGATCAGTCCCCGGAGGTCAAACCCCGCCTGCCGGTCGACGCCATCCTCAAGGAAGACTACTACCGCGACGATCAGCCCCACGTCGCCACCTTCGACGCCACCATGCGCGACTACTACCAGGCGCGTGGCAGTGCTCAGAAAGACACTACCTGGTCGCAGAACCTCACGCCGCTGTTCGAGCACAAGGTGCGCCCGCACATGCGTGACTTCCTCGTCTCGCGCGGTTTCGAGATGAAATGAATGACGATCGCGCCCGCCCTCGCGTGACACGGGCGGGCGCAACGGTCATCGGCGACTGCCTGGCTAAGCGGTCGTCGCGGCGCGCCTGGCGCCGCGGCGGCGCACCAGCGCATCCACCATCGCCATGACGATCATCGAGGCGCCTACCAGCGGGAAGATAACGCCACCGATGGCGAGCAACGCCAGCACGCCGCGCAAGCGGCGGGGGTCCTTGGGTTCGGGGGGAATCCCCAGCTTGCCGCTCGGTCGACGCTTCCACCACATCACGCCCGAGGAAACACACAGCAGTACGATCCCAGCGCAGGCCAGCGCTAAAATCAGCTGATTGGCGACCCCGTACTGCTGCCCCATATGGACGTTGATGCCCCACTCCAGCGACTTGCCCAGCGGACCGTAGTCGGCGTAGTTCATGTCCAGAAGCGGCTCGCCGCTGTACTGATCCAGGTGCACAACGCGCTGTCGCGAGAGATCGTCAGGGTAGATCGAGCCGGTATAGACCCCGCTGGAGCTACTTGGCAGGCTGACGGCATAGCCGGGAGCCAGTCCCAGATCGTCGAATGCCGCCACTGCGCCATTCATTCCGATGTTCGGCGCGCTCTCGCCTTGGGGTGTCGACTCCGGCAAGCGCGCCTGTTCCAGCGACCAGGGCGTCGTTTCCCGCTCCGCCAGCCGTTCGTCAGAGACCGGCACGTTGACGCGCACCCCGTCCGGATAACCGACATTGTGGCCATTGGCGAGTTCGTTGACCTTGCTACCCCACACCGTGGTCCAGGGCATGCCGGTCACGGCGAGAAAGAGAATGAAGCCCCCCACGAAGACGCCAGTGACAGCGTGCAGATCACGCCAAAAGACCCGCTTCGCCGGAGTTGCGCGTACCGACATCACGCCCCCGCGCCGGCCGCGCGGCCACCACAGATAGAGACCGGTCAACACCAGTAGAATCGACCAGCCACCGACGATCTCGATGACCATGCTCGCCGTCTCGCCGAAGTAAGAGAGGCTGTGGATAGACCGCACGATCCACATCACGCTGCCCTGATAGGGAATCGTGCCGGTGATCTGGCCAGTATAGGGATCGACATAGACCGCTTGTCTGCTATCGCCCGTGGCGATGTCCACCTCCGCGGCGAGATTCGGTGCCGCCGGCGGCACATAACGGAACGCCTCGCCGGGATACGCCGCCACGGCGGCATCGAGCTGTTGCTGCGGCGCTACCGTCGGCGACGACTGCGCCTCGACGCGCACGATATCCGCATTGAGCCACTGGCCGATCTCATCCTTGAAGAGGTAGAGCCCACCGGTCACCGCCAGCGAAATTAGAAAGGGAATCGCGATGAGACCCGCGTAGAAATGCCAACGCCAGACCGCCCGATAAAGGTCGCCGGCGGCACGTGAAGAACGAGAAGAAGGACGAGACATAAAGCCCCCATATAGCGTGCCGTTGACTACCAGCAGGTAGCCGCATTCATCATTGGTCGACGACCCTGAGCAAGCATCGGCTTGCAGGCGCTAGGCTCGGGGTCGAGACCGCTTATGCGTGATGGTGTGCGGGCGGCGGCGCGCGGGTCAGCGCGTTGGGGAAGGTGGTCGTCACAGCCTGGGAAGCAAGCACGCTCGGCACACGTGGCGCAATGACGGCAGCGTTGGCCGCTATCGAGATGGTGGACACACCCTCGATAACCGGAAAATGGCCGAATAGCGAGCAATACGGGCACTGATCATGGAGCCCGGCCGACTCGACGTGGCCACTCGATGGCGGACCCTGTCCAGCCTCGACATGCATCGTCATGTGCGCGGGCATCGCGTCATGCCGCAGAGACGCGCTGGCCTGCCCGACCACCGGACCGCATACCACCAGCAGCATGGCGAATAGGCTCAGCCAGGCGGTGAAACGACGCGTGGATGTACGCAAGAAAAAGAACATGGTCGCGACCGGTGGGTTGTTCAGAGGCGTGCCATACTATCGCGGCTCTCGCCCCAACACAGCCGGACGAGCGCGCGGGTCCAAAGGGCGCGCGATGCCATGCGCCTGTACCTCGGGCCAGAGGCGGCCTGCGGCGCTATGACGCGAGGCAGGGTGCGACAATCCGCCTCGTGGGTCGACCGCGCGTCGCGGCGCTTTATTCCGATTTTTCACCCAAGGAGAGTTCATCATGCGCACCATCGGTTTACTCGGCGGTATGAGCTGGGAGTCCACCGAAAGCTACTATCGCGCGCTGAATGAGGGCGTGAAGCAAGCTCTAGGGGGCTTGCACTCAGCGAAGGTGGCGATGGTGAGCGTGGACTTCGCCGAGATCGAGACTCTGCAGCGCGAAGGGCGCTGGGACGCGGCCGGAGAGGCGCAGGCAGTGATCCTCGGCTGCACCGAGATCGCCATGCTGATCAAGGCGACCGACACCCATGTGCCGCTCTACGACACCACGGCACTGCATGCCGCGGCCGCCGTGACACGCGCACTCGCTGGATCCTCCTTGTCAACAGACACTCAATAGCTCGGGAGGCCCCATGTCCGCAGACACTACTCAAGACCGCATCAGCCTGCACCCGCACGCTCGACGTGTGCGGGTGTGGGACGGCGACACATTGATCGCCGACAGTACCCGCGCCGTCGAACTACGCGAACGCGGTTATCCCCCGCGCCAGTACCTGCCCGAAAGCGACGTGCACATGGCGCATCTCGTCCACTCCGCCAACGTGACGCACTGCCCCTTCAAGGGCGACGCCATCTACTTCAGTGTGACGGCACACCCCGACATCGCCTGGCAATACGCCAACCCGCTGGCGGACATGGCGGCGATTGCCGACCGACTGGCATTCGATGACAGGGCATTGGATGTACGCGTCGAGAAAGCGTAATCTGAGCGGCTTATTTTAGATATTCGTGTACCTGATGGCGTCGCGACGACGCTACTCGAGTTGCTGCTGGCTGCATGGTATTTACCGCGACTCTCTCGCCTGCCAGCGCTCGGTCATGTTGTCACTGACAACGTCGGGAAGGAACCATGCCGCACACACAAGGGAGGTGTCATGTCAGCCGTCGCGCGTGAATTGCTCGCCAAGATCTGGCCGGTGGCCATACTGATCGTGGCGATGTGCTCGATCCAGACCGGCGCCTCCATCGCCAAGACCCTGTTTCCGGTCATCGGCGCCACTGGCACGACCTCGATTCGCCTGATTCTCGCCGCGCTGATACTGCTGATCGTCATGCGCCCCTGGCGCCAGCGATTCAGCCGCCGCGCCTGGAAGTCGACCGTGATCTACGGCGTAGCACTGGGCGTCATGAACCTGCTTTTTTACCAGGCGCTGCAGACCGTGCCGCTGGGGATCGCAGTGGCGCTGGAGTTCACTGGGCCGCTCGCCGTGGCGATACTCTCCTCGCGACGCTGGCTGGACCTGCTATGGGTGGCATTCGCCGTGCTCGGCCTGGCGTTCCTTCTACTGCTGGGCGATGACAGCAACGGCCCGGTCGATCCCTACGGCGCGGCTTGCGCGCTGGGCGCAGGCGTCTGCTGGGCACTGTATATCCTGTTCGGGCAAAAGGCGGGCTCGGTCAACGGCGCCCAGAGCGCCACGCTGGGCATCACCATCGCCGCGGTGGTGATCGCCCCTGTCGGGCTGATCGACGTCGGCCCGGCGATTTTCGCGCCGGACGTCCTCCCGCTGGCACTCGCCGTCGCCGTGCTTTCCACCGCCCTGCCCTACACGCTCGAAATGGTGGCGTTGCCGCGCCTGCCGACCCAGACCTTCGGTACTCTGATGAGCCTGGAACCGGCGATCGGTGCGCTCTCCGGCCTGCTGTTCCTGAGCCAGCTCCTGAGTGGCCTGCAATGGCTGGCCATCGGCCTGATCATCGTCGCCTCGATCGGCACCACGCTGACGGTGCGCCGGCGCGATACCTTCGAAACGCCGGCGCCGGACTGATACGCCCAGGTTGCACAAACGTTCCAGACAATCGTCGCTCACACTGGCATGCTAGAACCAGCTCAGCATGATGATTTAGCGGGAGGCTGGGATGACATCGACGAACTGGATCGACCTGCAAAAGGATGGCGATACGGGTATCGAGACAATCCGCGCGCATTTCGAGGGCCATGCCTACGACCCGCACTGGCACGACAGTTATCTGGTTGGTTTCACCGAGCAAGGTGTGCAGCAGTTTCACTGTCGGCGCTGGCGACACGATAGTACGCCGGGACGTCTCTTCTTCGTCGAACCAGGCGAGATTCACGACGGCCACGCGCCGGCGCGTGGCGGCTTCACATACTCCATGCTCTATCTTGACGCAGACTGGTTGCAACGCGAGCTTCGCCATTTCGGGACGCCGGGCGTCGTCTCGGGGGAGCCAGGGTTCGCCTCGACACTGGTCGACGACTCGCCCTTGATCGCTGCCGTCGCCAACGCCTTCACTACACTGCGCGCACCGAGCACACGGCTCCAGCGCGATGCCGCACTCGATACGCTACTGCAAGGCATGGTCCCGCATCTGGGCTGGCGTCAGCGACGCTGGGACAACGATCCGCGTCTGCCCCGCGTCGCGCGACATGCCCAGGCATATCTACACGCCCACAGTGGGGACGATATCGGCCTGCAGACGCTCGCCGAGCATTGCGGTGTCGACCGCTTTCGCTTGACCCGCGCCTTCAAAGCCGCCTTCGGCCTGGCGCCCCATGCCTATCTGGTGCAACTACGCTTGAGCCTCGCTCGCCAGCGCCTTGCCACCGGTGAATCGCCTGCCATAGTGGCCAGCCAACTGGGCTTCGCCGATCAGAGTCATCTGGGCCGCTGGTTTCGACGCGCCTACGGTTTGACGCCGGCCGACTACCGGCGCCGTTGCCAGCCACCGAACTGAGCCCACCGTCGCGCTTCTCAGCGAGCCTGAATCGCGTCGCTGCTCAAACCTTCCAGACGCGAATGCTCACCGACGGCATAGTAGCGCAATCCCTACTATTTACGGAGTTACCCATGTCGTCCTGGTTGCCCTTCACACTTTTCGCCTTCGTGGCCTCGATCACGCCGGGGCCGACCAACTTGCTGATCCTGACGCAAGGCTCACGCCAGGGCTGGAAGCGCGCACTACCAGCGGTATTCGGTGCCAGCTTGGCGGCGGCCATGATCGTGCTGGTCGTCGGCGGTGGCCTGGCGAATACGCTGCTGGCCTATCCCCTCGTTCGCCAAATCATGGCGTTAGTCGGTGTGGCCTGGTTGAGCTGGCTGGCCTGGAAACTCTATTGCAGCCAGCCGCCGACGCTGGAAAACGACACCTCCTACCGGGCACCGCACTTTGGCGCCTTGCAGGCCGCCGGCTTGCAACTGGTCAACCCCAAGACCTGGATGATGGCGCTCTCGGTGGTCAGTGTGTTCACCGATGGCGCTTCCAGCATGGCGCACGTTGCCGTGCTGGCGCTCATCTTCGGCGGCGTTGCCGTACCCTGCCTGGCGAGTTGGGCGCTGATGGGCAGCGGCGTTGGCCGGCTGTTCCGTACGACACGGCAGTGGCGATGGTTCAACCGGGGGCTAGCCCTTCTGCTGCTGGGCGTGGCGTGGTGGAGCCTGTTGATGCCGAGCTAAGGTGCACACCGAGCCACTATGGCGAATCCACCCACTACGGTGCGTCGATCACGCCAAGGCCGGAGAGAATGCGATAAGCCGCCTCGACGCGAGCGCCATTGGGGTAATTCTTGTTGGCCAGCATCACCAACCCCGTCTGTTCGCCTGGCAGCATCACGACATAGCCGCCGAAGCCGTTGGTGGAGCCGGTCTTGTTGATCCAGACATCGTCGCGTGGCGCTTGTGGCGGCGCGATGGCCTCGGCTGCGTTGGGCTCGAGGATCATGTCATAGCCGTTGCCGGCAAGCAGCGTGTCGAGCGCGACGGGGAGTGGGTACTGCTCCCAAATCAGATCCTGCGTCATGTCGCCGACTCGGTAATAACCCTGGCGGGTGGCGTCGATGGCCTGCTGAAGCTCAGCGTCGATATCCGCGAGATGCAGGTTGGCTCGTACCAGCTTGGCTAGATCGCCGACCGTGGTCTTGATGCCATAGGCTTCATCGTCGAGCACGCCGGGGGCCACGCGACTCGGCTGGCCGTCCTTGTTCTCGCCCATAGCGTAATCAGCCATATGATCGTCGGGAACGTCGTACCAAGTGTGCTGCAATCCCAGCGGCTCTAGCACATGCGAACGCATCGCCGACACGAACTCACTATCCAGACTCGCCGCCGTTTCCACGCCGAGTAGCCCGATGCCGAGATTGGAGTAGGTGCGGCTCTCGCCGATGGGCTCGTTTGGCTGCCAGTCTCGATACCAGGCCATCAGCGATGCGTTATCGGTGACTTCATCCGGCACGAACAGCGGCAGTCCGCCGCCGGTGTGGGTACCGAGATCAAGGCCGCTGATTTCATCGAAGGCGCTGCCCTCGAGTTCGGGCAGATAGCGACTCACCGGGGCGTCGAGATCGAGCTTGCCCTCGACGGCGGCCAACGAGGCCAGGGTCGCGGTCAAGGTCTTGCTGAGCGAACCGATCTCGAACAAGGTGTCGTTGTCGAGCGCTGAGCTTGTCTCGCGGTCGGCGACACCGTAATGGGCGATCGTCGTGCCCTGCGGGCCAACGAGGGCGACCGCCATACCGGGGATATGTTGCGCCTCCATCAAGGAGTCGACGATAGGATCGAGCACCTCGCGGACTTGCTTTTCCGGCGCTTCGCCCTGCGCCAGGGCCGCGTTCGCCCCATTCAACAGCACCAGTGTCCCGCCCAGCACCCATCCTTTCATTGCGCTTCCTGCCTCACGTCGATAAGCCAAATCCCTAGGCGAGTATCATGCGGCAAAAAACTCAACGCTGGAATATCTGGGTTGCATATATGTTATGATATAACATAATTAAACATGCCGCCACGAAGACCGAGGCATCGCGGGAAACGCATCATCAACAGACAAGAGGAGAAACAGAGTGCCGTCATCGCAGACAACACTCCCGGTTACCGTCTTATCCGGCTTTCTAGGTGCCGGCAAGACCACGCTGCTCAACCATATTCTCGCCAACCGTGAAGGACGCCGCGTGGCGGTGATCGTCAACGACATGAGCGAGGTCAACATTGATGCCGCGCTGGTCCGGGGGGCGCCCACCGAGCCACATGAGGATCAAGGCGCGGTGACGCTCAACCGGGCCGATGAGCGCCTGGTTGAGATGAGCAATGGCTGTATCTGCTGCACCCTGCGCGAAGATCTACTGGTCGAGGTGCGGCGCCTGGCCGCTGAGGGGCGCTTCGATCATCTGGTGATCGAGTCCACGGGCATCTCCGAACCACTGCCGGTGGCTGAAACCTTCACCTTCACGGACGAAGGCGGGCAAAGCCTCTCGCAGGTCGCCCGCCTGGATACGCTGGTCACCGTGGTGGACGGCGTCAATTTCCTTTCCCAGTATCACGAGGCCCAGTCGTTGGCCGAAGCCGGGGAAAGCCTCGGCGAGGACGACGAACGCAATGTCGCCGACCTGCTGGTCGATCAGGTCGAGTTCTGCGATGTCTTGCTGATCAGCAAGACGGATCTGCTCGAAACCCAGCAGTTAAATGAGCTGACGGCGGTGCTGCGCTCACTCAACCCCGAGGCTGAGCTGATTCCCATGACGCATGGCCAGGTAACGCTGGACAAGGTCCTGGATACCGGGCGCTTCAGTTTCGAGCGCGCCCAACAGGCCCCGGGATGGCTGAAGGAAATGCGCGGTGAACACGTGCCGGAAACCGAGGAATACGGTATCTCGAGCTTCACCTATCATGCCCGACGCCCTTTTCATCCGCAGAAATTCTACGCGCTGATTCATGGCGAGGGCTTCGACGCCACGCTACTGCGTTCCAAGGGCTTTTTCTGGCTGGCTACGCGGCCGCAACACGTCGGGCAATGGAGCCAGGCCGGTGGCATCGCCCATTACGGTTTCGCTGGGATGTTCTGGAAAGCCGTACCCGAATCGCATTGGCCCGACGACCCCGAATATCGACAGGCGATCATGGAAAAATGGCAGGAACCGTTCGGCGACATGCGCCAGGAATTGGTCTTCATCGGCCAACGCCTGAATCAGGCACAAATGCGCCAGGCGCTCGACGCCTGCTTGTTGAGCGAAGAGGAAATGCTCGCCGGCAATACGCACTGGCAGACACTGCCCGACCCCTTTCCAGCCTGGGACTGATAAACGCATGCAAGAGCCCATGAACCCACATACATTGCACGACGTGGCCAACGGTGCGTCCGACTTGGAAGGCCCCCTTGCCTGGGTCGGGATGGAGGACATCGCGCTACCGTTTCGCCTGGCGAACAGTGCCGTCAACGGTCGAGCCTCGGCCGGTGTTTCCCTGGACGCCACCTCGGCGCGAGGCATTCATATGTCGCGTCTCTATATGGCGCTAGAGGCCCTGGAACACGAGGAAGTGACGCTGTCACGCCTGGGCGCGGTATTGCAGCGTTTTCTGGATAGCCATGACGACTTGTCCAATACCGCCTTTCTCGATCTGAGCGGTGACGTCCTGATCAAGCGCCCTGCATTGATCAGCCCACGCGCGGGCTGGAAGGCATATCCCTGTGCGTTGCGCTGCCGCCAAGATGCACGGGGCATGCAGGCGACGCTCGAGATCACGATCGGCTATTCCTCGACCTGCCCCTGCTCGGCGGCCCTCGCACGCCAATCGATCCAGCAAGCGTTCGACGAGGACTTCACCGACATGCCGATCAGCCACGACGCCGTCAGGGCGTGGCTGGGCAGCGAGCAGGGTATCCTGGCGACGCCGCATAGCCAGCGCAGCCAGGCGCATCTCTCACTGCGCCTGGCCGGCGATCTAGAGGCTCTGCCCGTGACGGCGCTGATCGACACGGTCGAGGACGCGCTGGGCACGGCCTTGCAGACGGCCGTCAAACGTGTCGATGAGCAAGCATTCGCCCTGGCCAATGGTCAGAACTTGATGTTCTGCGAGGATGCGGCGCGCCGTGTACGGCATGCCCTGCAAGCGCGCGACGAGGTACAGGGTTTCCAGGTACGCATCGTGCACGCCGAAAGCCTGCATGCTCATGATGCAGTGGCGCATGCAGAATGGAACTGGACACCCGCGTACCCCTGATGCGGTGCGTGGCAGCCCCTATGCTCCGAGCCCGTCCAACAGAAGGGCTCGTAGTCTCCGGCCCAACCTGATATGTCAGGCTCGACCTGAAGCGTCTCTGCGCCCGGCGCGGGAGGCCATGACACGCCATAGCAAGCGTCGGGCATTCGCGATCACGCCCGCCAGCGCAAACAAGGCTGCCGCGAGACTGACGATGGTGGGGCCCGTCGGCGTATCGAACCAGTAAGCCGTCTGCAGCCCGCCGACGGCGGCCGTCATGCCGACCAGGGCCGCGGCCACCACCATGGCCTCCGGCGTGCGGCTGAACGTGCGTGCCGTCGCAGCGGGAATGATCAACAAGGCAGCGATCAGCAATACGCCGACGACCTTCAAGGCAACGGCCACCACGATGGCCAGCGACAAGGTGAGAATGAGCTGTTCGCGTTGCGGGTCGATGCCACTGGCATGGGCCAGATCCGCATTGAGCGTCGCGGTCAGCAGGCGCGACCAGCGCCATCCCATCAATGCCATGACCAGGGCCGCGCCTCCCCAGATGACGGCAAGGTCGGCCTTGCCAACGGCCAGGATATCGCCGAACAGGTAGGCCATCAGATCGATGCGTACGCCGGAAACGAAGGACACCGCCACCAGGCCCAATGCCAGCGACGAATGCGCCATGACGCCCAGGAGCGTATCCATGGCATACCCCTTGCCGCTCAGCAGCGATACGATCGTGGCCATGAGCAGCGACACCACCAGCACGCCAGCGAAGATCGACGTCGACAGCAACAGGGCGAGCGCCACGCCCAGGATAGCGGCATGCGCGGTCGCATCACCGAAAAAGGCCATGCGCCGCCACACGACCAGACACCCCAGCGGCGCGGCCGCCAAGGCAACGCCCACGCCGGCCAGGGTCGCACGTACCAGGAAGTCATCGAATATCACGGGGACATCTCCAGAGAGGGACGAGAATGGTGGTGGCGGTATAGCGCCAAGGCATCTTCGTCATCGAGGCCGAACATGGCGCGATATTCAGGTGAGGCGGCAACCCGTTCCGGCGTACCCGCACAACAGATGGAACGGTTTAGACACACCACGCGATCCGAGGCCCGCATCACGACATGCAGTTCGTGGCTGACCATCAGGACGGCGCATCCCAATTCATGGCGTACCCGCTCGATCTGGCGATAGAAGTCAGCCATTCCCTGCTGATCGAGCCCCTGAGTCGCCTCGTCGAGAATCAATAAATCGGGAGACGAAAGCAACGCACGCGCCAGCAGAACGCGCTGAAACTGGCCGCCCGAGAGGTCGCTAATCTGGCTGCTGGCCTGCTGAGTGACGCCTGCACGGTCGAGCGCTGTCTCGATCTCGTGCCTTGGTCGCCGGCGCGGCAGTCGCATCAATCTAGACACCGTCATCGGCAAGGTCGCATCGAGGTGTAAACGTTGCGGCACATAGCCAATGACCATGCCCGGCGACTTGTCGATATAGCCTCGTTGCGGCGCCAATGCGCCGATAATGCTTTTCAACAAGGTCGTTTTACCCGAGCCATTGGGTCCCACGATGGTGACGATTTCGCCCCGCTCGAGGGTCAGGTGAACATTCTCCAACACGAGATGACCGCCGAGGGCGAGATCCAGTGCAGCTATCGATAGCAGACTCATAGGGTATCCGGATGCATACGTCGTTGCGCCACGAAGAGATGACGCTACGAATGAAAGAAAGGGTTGCGCCTTGCGCTTTAAATTATGTTATACCATAACATGATGGTGTTCAATACACGTTCATACATGCTTGGAGATCCGTTCGATGCAGCGTTTCAGTCCCTACCTGGCGGCACTACTCATGTCGCCAGTCATGTCGCCGGCCGCCGCGTCCGCCGCCGTCCCTTCCGTCGCAGTCGATATCCCACCGGTCTATTCGCTGGTC
>NZ_JARANY010000054.1 GCF_029889885.1 Chromohalobacter sp. 296-RDG | reverse complement strand
TATGAGGCGCGGCGTCATAGACAACGCGCGTCGTTCATCATGCGGTTCTTGCCCTGAGCCTTGGCGTCATAACTCGCGGCATCGGCGCGTTTCACCATCGCCTGCGCATCGGCGTCATCGACGCCCAGGCATGAAATCCCCAGACTCGCGGTGACACCGTAACGCTTGTCCTTGCACCGCACCCACAACTCGCTCACTGCATGCCGCACCTCCTCGGCGATGCGTATGGCTTGTGGGTTGCCGCAGCCGGGTAACAGGATGGCGAATTCATCGCCGCCCAGGCGCGCAAGGTGGTCGTCGCGGCGCACGCACCCTTCCAGACAGCGAGCAATCGCACGCAGCATTTCATCGCCCAGGGCATGACCGCCTTCGTCGTTGATCGGTTTGAAGCTATCCAGATCGAAGAGAATCAACGATGCCGTTTCGCCATGTTCGCGGAAATGCTGGAAAGTCTCTTCGAGGCGTCGCTCGAAACCGCGCCGATTGAGAAGCCTGGTCAGCGGATCGTGCTCGGCTTCCCAGAGCTGGCGTTTCTGCTGTGCGCGAAGATGCGTAATGTCCTTGACGAAGCCCACCACACCTTGCGGTTGCTCGCCGTTCATCACCTGGCTGGTATAAAGCTCCAGCCACATCATGCCCGCATCGCCACACTCAAAGCGCAACTGACGATACAGTCCATGGCCGCCGTTTATTGCATCGCGCCACAACGCAAACAGCACTGGGCGATCCTCGGGATGCAGACGACGCAACCAGGCGCGATGCTTGAACGACGCCGCTGACAACCCCGTCAAGGTTTCCAGAGCCGGGTTGACGTAGCGGATTCGGCCCTCGAGATCGGCCAGGAACATCGGCAATGGCGACGAACTCAACACCGCATCGAGATAGGCCTGGCGGCTGCGTCGCTCCGCGCGCTCGCGATTGCGCTCATACTCCACGCTATTGAAGGTCTGCGCGATGCGCTGCAACTCTTCCAACGAAGTATCCAGGGAAATACGCGGGATATCCCCTTGCCCCACCTGCGCGATCTGACGCGCCAGGTGCCGTAGCGGTGAAAGCTCCAGGCGCAACAGCCACCACAACATGGGCAGCATCGACAGCACCACGATCACCGCCACCCACCACTGGCGACGCACATAATCGATGATCGGTTGGCGTGTTTGACTTCGCGGCAGAAAGACACCCACCACCCAGTCCGGTTCCCAGACCTGGTGATAACTCATCAACGCCGGTTCGCCGTCATTGAGACGACCGGTACCGGTGCCCTGCCAGCCATCCAGTGCCTGATCGAGTACGGGACTCTCCAGCGTGGCAGGGACATGCTGCATGATCAGGGAACTATCGGGATGGCTGAGCACCGTGCCATCACTGGTCATCAACACCGCATAGCCCTGCTTTCCGATGCGCAGGCTGCGCAGATCGAGGAAGAAGCGCCCGTCACGCAGATTGACCACGCCGCCCAGCATGCCTTCGAAACGGCCCTGCGCATCCGTCAGCGGCACCCCCATCACCACCAGCGGTCGACTATCATAAAGTTTACTGATGATCGGGCGACCCAAGAAGGGGCGCCCTTCTTCGCGAACGAAGCGAAAATACTCACGGTCAGCCACATTCAGGCCCACGGCGCCCGGCAGCGACGGCGTGAAGCCCATGACATCTCCCTCGGCATCGACGACGAATGCCGAATCGAACAGCTCCAGCAGCGCCGTGTGGTCGCTCAAGCGCGCCTGCACGTCGTCGTCGCTATCTTCGGTCAGCGGTACATCGCCCTGCAAAGCCCCCGCTTGCGAGGAAGCAATGGTTTTAAGCGTATCGAGTCGCAACGAAATGGATTGCTGAATATCGCGCGCGATCAGCGAGGCTTCGTAATTCAGGTGCGCCCGATTGATCTCCTCGGCGAGACCGCTACCGCCACGCAGCGACACCCACAGGATGGCGATGACCAACACACTCCAGCCCACGCCGATACCGAGGACCAAACGCCCCAACAGTGTTTTGGGTAGCAATGCCTTGCATAATCGTCTCGTGCGATTTGGCCATCTTCGCATCACGTATCGCCAGGTCCATGTCATTATTTAGTGGTGGGCGACAAGCGTATCCCAGCGGCTCCAGCGAGCAAACCCCGCGCCCCTCGCTCCCCTTTGCGCGACGTTGTTTTCCTCGCATACGTGTCAGGTCCCGAGTGATTCTGTTCGACCAGCTCGCGCACGCGCGCTCGAGCCCGCTTACCCAGATTGTCGGCTGGCCCACACCCCACTCATTGCGGGTAGGGCATCCAACCATCACCCTTGAGACGCACATAGGGCACGTCCTGATAAGGCATCACTACCACCCCCTCGTTTTCGGAGATCGGCTGGGTGGTCGGTAGGTCGTCGAACAGCCCCTGCCAATCGACCTCGCGGGCGTTGAAAATATCGTCTGCCACCAATCGTGAGACCAGTTCGGAGACCGCAAGATAGCTGGTCGGCTCGCTGACATGCAGCGGTGAACCTTCGTGGGACTGAGCCATGCCGGTCAGTTTCAACCCTACCGGAACATGGGTGATGGATGGGCTGGGAATCTCACGCATACCGGAGAACTGCATCTTGTCGCCCCGCAACGCCGCACCATGTGCCGCCTGAACCAGCACCGCAACGTGACGGCCCTGCCGGTCGAGTTGCTTGAGGAAGGTCAGCACCTGGTCGAAAAGCGCTTCTAAACGCGGCTTGTAATCGGCAGCACTGCGCTGGCCGGTGTAGCGATTACCGTCATGCAGCGTAATGGTGTTGTAGAAGGTCGCACTCGGCGTATCGGCGGCGTCCCGCTCCGCCCATCGCGCGAGCACGTCGCTGTCGGAATAGATTGGCGAATCGTCGAAGGCCTTCAGCACCGGCTGTAAACCGGCCTGAGACATCTTGGGCACGTCGAGATTGCCTTCCTGCTGCAGCTCGTCGAGGTAATTGTCGAAACTGCCGTCGTGGTTGAGCATCAGCTTTTCGCCGAACCCAAGTCTGGCGAGATTCTCGAACAGGTGACACTGGGCCGGCACTTCGCCATAGATCGCCTTGTGAGGGCGTTGCCCACAACTGGCTTGGAGAAACCGAATACCTGCGGGGCCGCTATATGAGGTTGCCGAGTTGAAGTTGTCGAAGATCGCGTCGAGGTAGTCGAAAAGGGGATGATCCGTCAGCCCCACTTCGGTCATGTCGTCCCAGGACAGCGAACAGATATTGATGACCAGCAGGTCGAAGGGGGCTGCGCCTGCGGGGCGCGGCGAAAAGGTAGTCTGGCGCTTGCGCTCACTGTCATAGAAGGCAGTGAGCTTGCTATCGAGCGCCTCGTCGCTGTTCTCCTCGATGGGTGCCGGCGTTGCTACCGGCTTACTGGCAACCTTGGCCGCGCCGCTCTCGGCGACGCTTGGCGTCGTGGTCGTCGCCGGCCGCGGCGAAGAGATGACGACGGACGGTAACAAAGGTGCCACGGCCAACCAGATCAGCGCGATCACCACCGGCACCGTGACTCGTACCCAAGGGGCAATGAAGCCATAGCCCACGGCGAGAACGAAGAACACGCCAATCCACTGCCAGTCGATCACTCGCTCGGCCAGGTCCAGTAGGTAATCGGTACTTAGCGCCGCCACCTGCGAGGACTGCGCCAGCAGCCGCTCGAAGGGCGGCAGCCAGGTATCGTAATAGAACAGCGCCACGCTGATGGGAATAGCGACGACATGACGCAATCGATGCAGCCACAGCGGCGGCAGTGGCATCAACAGAAAAGCGGCAAACACCAGGTTCGCCAGCACGTCGAATCCGATCGCTCCGCGCCAGTAGAGCACCAGCTTGATGATGAAATACAGATTCCACGCCCCCAAGCCGCGCCATGCACTAACACGTCCCGGAGCCTCGAGCAACGAGGTTTCGATGCGACTCATTAGTCAGATACATCCTTGTCCACCGTCCGGCGCCGACGCACGCCGAGACGAACCAGATAACGCGGCCGCCGATTGAGGATGCGCCGCCCCCAATGCCATATCGATCGCCCTCCCAGTCCCGCAAGCAGCCCCGCGAGTAGGCCCACCAATCCGAGCAGTAATGCCATGTCCTGGTTCATGTCGCGCCCTCAGCCTGTGATATCAATGCCAGCGACACTGCACGTGGTGCCAACGGCGCTGCTCCCGACAGAGTCTGGTCGGAAACCGGGTGTGCTTTGTCATTCAGTTCGGCAGGCGCCTGAGTCTGCGAGTCCCAGCCCTGGTCGACCATCTGACGTTGTTCCAGAGCTATGGTCTCTCGCTGGTCGAAGACCTGACGACTGGAGAACAATGCACTGTCGGCGACTCCGAACAGCCGCGTCAGGGCAATGTCGAGATCAGTCAGACGGCAGCCGAACAGGAACAGATATAAGCGAGACTCGATGAGCGTGACCATGTCACCCTGTCGCGTGAGTCGGCACTGGGCCAGTGCCTGAGTCGCGGACAAGCCACCGGCCGGCCGTAATACTACCAACAGACTCGACACCGACTCGGCCGAGTCCCCCGCCAGCCAATCCTCGATCTGCTCGACGAACACAGCCGGCGAAACCACGCCGCCAGTCGGCAACGGCCGAAGCGCGGCGAGCACCGCAGTAAAATCGTGATCGATAGCCCGCACGAAGCGCTGCCCCTGGATACCGTCGATACGGCTCAGGAAACGTGCGAACGATATGTTGTGGCCGACCACCAGATTGACGCCGCTGAGGGCCAATAGACGCTCGTCGCGATAGCGCAGGCAAGGGACCATCTCGCGAACCACCAACTTGATGGTGCCGCCGCGTTGCAGGCGTAGGCGATGCATCTGGCTCGCCACCATTTCGACCTGCCCGGCACGCTCCAGTGCCAGGATCACCGTCGCCGCCTGGGCGTCGACCGCCCGCGCGACCACCTCGTGCGGATCGTCGAAGGCCTGCCAGTGCTCGCTAGGCAATGTGGCCTCCTCAAGCGCCGCTCGCTGCACGAAGTAGATATGTTCATCGCCGCCACCGACGGTCTCATGCCTGGCCACCTGTAGCAGCCGCCAACCAATACCCTGCGCCGCCAGACTCATATCTTGGCCACCGCAGGCACGCAGGTCGCTGCGCCAGTGCACCACCAGGTAACGCGCCGTCTCGCCCACAGGCTGGAGATGCGCCAAGCCATCGAGTACGTCGTTATGCGGCTGCAGGCGGCCACGCAGGGCCAGGCTACGCAACCCATGCACGAGCAGCACCAGGCAGACCTCGCGTTTGCGGCACCAGCTCTGCCAACGCTGCAGCCACGCTGCCAGCGGCGCCTCCTGTAGCGACGCGAGAGCGCTCGCCGGCAACTTGACCATAACCAGCCGCGGGCCATGACGACGCCGCCAGCGGCGATCCAACTCGTCAGACAGGCTAGTCAGAGCAACGCGCGGCGCGCTGTCGGAGAGCGACCACAGCGTCAGCCGGCCCGGACCGCGTGCCGGATCTTCCAGGCCTGGGGGCTGCCGTCCATCGTCTCCCATAACGATCCAGTCGGCCCGGTCGTCGGCCTCGAGGCCGGCCAATAGTCCTGCGGCCAAACGCTGTAGATGGGTTTCGCGATCGGCGAGCAGCACGTACTGCCCCGGACAGCGAAGTACCGAAAGTTCCGAGCACAGCCCCGCGACATCCAATGAGAAGTGGCGTCGCCGGTCAGTCGGCGGCGTCATTGCATCCCCTCGCACTTCATCAGCGCAACATTCCTTGGCAAAATGGTGACAATATGATGAATTTATGTAAAAAGACAGTATCTAACAGTCACTATACTGCCAATAACGTACTTCAAAAACAGGTCGATGTGCCCAACACATACCTCTTGGCCACAGGAATAGCTGCAGTCAAATGTCGATTCCAGATCACACTTCCACTCGTCATCTCGTTACTGCTCCCGCACACGACGATGATGTCCGCACCCTGATCGACAATGCCGGACTCGGCGACTTTCCCTATCGCAACATTCATCAGCAGGAACGTCTCGCCACTAACCTCGAGCGTTGGCCGCTGTTGAGCGAGCTGGCCAACGCCGGCTCGGAGATCGACGCGTGAACGTGCTTGCCCTGCAGGGGCTGCGCGGCGGCACGGGGTCCACTTCCCTGCTCGCCGCGCTGGCCGAAGCGCTCACCCAGGCGGGGCTTAACGTATTGTGCATCGATCTCGATCCACGCAATCAGTTGCGCCTGCACTTCAACCACCCATGGCGAAACAACAACGGCTGGGCGACCGCCGAGGCGGCGGGAGCTGTCTGGCACGAGATGGCCTTTGCCCTCGGTGAACGTCTGACGTTTTTGCCCTATGGGCAAGGCGCGGAAGTCATCGAAGCCCGGGAACGTGACCGGCTGGGAACATTCTCGCTCTGGGGCCATCGGTTGGCCGAGCTGGACCCGCATCGTTACGACTGGGTACTGGTCGATGTACCGTCCGCCTGTTCGGTGCATCAGCAAGAGATGCGCCGTCTGGCTCCAACCTGGCTGACCGTGACCCACTGCGACGCCGCTTGCCATGCCCTGCTCGCCAGTCGTGAGCCGGACGACAATGAGTACTTGCTGGTCAACCGTTTCACGCCGCGCAGCTTGTTGCAGAACGACTTGCTGGCGGCTTGGCAGCATCAATATGCCGACTGGCTAGTACCCTGCACGATCCACCAGGATGAAGCGATGTTCGAAGCGCTGGCCCACAAGCGCAGCGTGGTCGGTCACCGCAGCGACAGTCTGGCGGCGCGTGACGTACAGCGCCTGGCCGCCTGGCTGCTGGCACGCGGAGCGATGGGATGAGTCTGCTGCTCAAGCCGCTAGCTCTCGACGGACTGCGTCACCATTATCACGACTTGCGTCAACGCCGGCGCGCCGGGCCGGTTACCGCCCTGCTCTACTGTACGCTGTGGTTGCTGGGCTGGGCGCTGTTGCGTTTTGAAGGGCCGGCCTGGCAACGGCTACTGCTGCGCCTGGCACCGACCTTGCGTCATCTTCAGCGGCGTCGTCCGGGTATCGCTGACCCACTGCGCTATCTGATCCAGACCCTGTGGCTGATACTGCTGCATCCGCGACGTCAAAGCTCAAACAGACGCCCAACCCCCCAAAAGCATGACGCCACGCCGCAATACGCCGAGACGCGCCGCCGACATGCGCTACCAGCCCTGTCCGCCTGGCGACGACGCCTCGCCAGCCTGACGCAGCGCGTCGATATCAGATCACGCGACCCTATTCCGGCCACCATTCACGCCACTTGGCCATTATGGACCATGGGCTCGCTGGCCGGTCTGATGATGGCACTGGTCATTACCCAACCCTTTACGCTGGGCGCCCAAGCGATTTTTGCGGCGTTGCTGGCAGGTATCGCCCTGCTGATACAGCGCGTTCCGGGACGCCTGACGACGCTGACCCTGATTGTGCTCTCGGTGACGGTATCGTGCCGTTACCTGTGGTGGCGCTATACTTCGACACTCAATTGGAACGATCCACTCGACGTCACCTGTGGCCTGTTGCTGCTCTGCGCCGAGACTTATACCTGGCTGACCTTGCTGCTCGGCTATGTGCAGACGATCTGGCCGCTCAATCGATCACCAGCCCCGCTGCCCGACGACCTGTCACGATGGCCGACCGTCGATCTGATGATTCCCACTTACGACGAATCGCTGGGCGTGGTGCGACCCACGGTGCTGGCCGCGCTGGGTATCGACTGGCCGCACGACAAGCTACGCGTCCACCTGCTCGACGACGGTCGCCGCCCGGCATTCCGGCAATTCGCCGAGTCGGTGGGCATCGGCTACATTACCCGCGACGACAATCGTCACGCCAAGGCAGGCAACCTGAACCATGCGCTGACCGTCACCGACGCCGAGTGCGTGGCGATCTTCGACTGCGACCACGTCCCTCAGCGCTCGTTCCTACAGATGACCGTGGGCTGGTTGCTCAAGGACCCTCGGCTGGGCCTGATCCAGACCCCACACCACTTCTTTTCGCCCGACCCCTTCGAACGCAACCTGGACCGCTTTCGGCGCATGCCCAACGAGAACACGCTGTTCTATGGCCTGATACAGGACGGCAACGATCTGTGGAACGCCAGCTTCTTCTGCGGTTCGTGCGCCGTGCTGCGCCGCACGGCGCTCGAGGCGATCGGCGGCTTCGCCGTGGATACTGTTACCGAGGACGCTCACACATCGCTGCGTCTGCACCGGCATGGTTTTACCTCAGCCTATCTGCGCCTGCCCCAGGCGGCGGGCCTGGCCACCGAGAGCCTATCGGCACACATCGGTCAGCGCATTCGCTGGGCGCGCGGCATGGCCCAGATTTTCCGTCTCGACAACCCGCTCACAGGACCCGGTCTGAACCTGGCCCAGCGGTTTTGCTATCTCAATGCCATGCTGCACTTCCTGGCCGGCGTGCCTCGATTGATCTTCCTCACGGCACCGCTGGCCTTTCTACTGCTACACGCCTACATCATCTACGCGCCGGCGGTGGCCATCCTGCTCTACGTGGTCCCGCACATGCTGCACTCCGGCATCACCAACTCACGCATCCAGGGCCGCTATCGACACAGCTTTTGGAATGAAGTCTACGAGGCGGTACTCGCCTGGTACATTGCCCGTCCAACAACAGCGGCACTGCTCAATCCACGCAAGGGCAAGTTCAACGTTACGGCCAAGGGCGGGCTGATCGGCGAGAACTACTTCGATTGGACCATATCGCGCCCTTATCTGCTGCTCATCACCCTCAATGTGACCGGGGTGGTGGCCGCCGCCTGGCGTCTCTACACGGGCCCATTCGACGAGTTACCCACCGTGCTGGTCAGTCTGGCCTGGACGCTCTACAACCTGATCATTCTCGGCGGCGCCGTGGCCGTGGCCGCCGAGGCGCGGCAGGTACGTCGCCGCCATCGCGTCGAGGTGGCCCTACCCGCAGCTCTCGAGCTCGCCGATGGCCACACCTATCCTTGCACCCTGCACGACTACGCCGAGGGCGGGGTCGGCCTGAGCCTGCCCTGCGCCGGGCTGCTGACCATCGGCCAAAAAGTGTCATTGCTGCTGTCTCGCGGGACTCGCGAACAGGCATTCGAGGCTCGCGTGATCAACGTCAATGGTGCTCGCACCGGCCTTGAACTGGAAACAATGTCGTTCCCCGAACACCTCGACTATATCCAGTCCACCTTCGCCCGGGCCGATACTTGGACGCTGTGGCGGGACAGTGTTCCCGAGGATCGCCCCATGCAGAGCTTCACCGACATCCTCTCGCTCGGCATGGAAGGCTACCGGCGTCTGTTGCTGCACGCCCCACTGAGGCTGCGCGCGCCACTTACCTGGCTGGGCTCGTTCGTGCCGCGCCGCGAGATACGGCAGGCCTGAGCATTATCAACTGATAAAGGATCGCGTTTAGATGAGCATACGTTGGCTTGTATCGTTACCACTATTGATCATGCTGACCGGCTGGATTCAGGCAAGCGTTGCGGCGACTGCCACGACGACGTCCGACGACGTTGAGCCGCCGATCACGCACCGCAACCTACCACTGTCCCAGTTGACCCAAGGCCCGATCGAGTTGACCGGCCTGGAGGCAACGCAGCGCATCGACTTCGGTGTACGCAGCGATCGATTGGTCACTCGTGCCGTACTTGACCTGCACTATACGCCGTCGCCGGCCTTGCTCGACGACGTTTCCCAGCTCAAGGTCTACCTCAACGACGACGTGGTCGGTGTAGTCAGCATCGAGCCCGACAATGGCAAGCCGCAGCATGCCCGAGTATCGCTCGACTCGCGACTGATTCGAGACTATAACCGCCTGCGCCTGTCGCTGGTCGGCCATTACAAGAACATCTGCGAGAACCCGGTGCACACCAGCATCTGGCTGGACATTGGCGATACCAGCCACCTCGAACTCACCGAACAGGCGCTGCCGTTGGCCAACTCGCTGGAGCGCCTGCCCAAGCCGTTTTTCGATGCGCGCGACGACAATGCCCTGGATCTGCCGTTCGTGCTGCCCGAGTCTCCCGACCTCGCCATGCAGCGCGCCGGCGGCATCGTTGCCTCGTGGTTCGGCAGCCTTGCCGACTGGCGCGGCCAGCATTTCCCGGTGACCTTCGAGCTGCCGCCGCGTCAGCATGCCGTGGTGCTGGCTACCAATGATGCTCGGCCGAATTTTCTCGCCGACTATCCGCCGGTCGACGGCCCGACCATCGAGGTCATCAGTCACCCCGAGACCCCCTACGCCAAGCTGCTACTGATCCTCGGCCGCAACGACGACGATCTGGTCAAGGCGGCCCGCGCTCTGGCGCTGGGAGACGTGCTGCTGCGCGGCCAGAGCGCCCAGATCGACGAGATCGACCCGCTCAAGCCGCGCCAGCCCTACGACGCCCCGAAATGGGTGCCCACCAACCGTCCAGTGAGCTTCGATGAACTGGTCGAATATCCCGATCAACTACAGGTCGAAGGCGAGAAACTGGATCCGATAGAGACCACTCTGCGCATACCGCCCGATCTGTTCGTCTGGGAGGGCGACCTGGTCGATCTCGAACTCGGCTACCGCTACACGCCACCAGCCACCGAGAAGGGGTCACGGCTCGACGTTTCTATCAACGGCGGGTTCCTACGCTCGTTCCCGCTCAGCCAGGAGGGCAGCGGCAACCCGGACGGCCTCGAGGTGCCGATCCTTCAGAACTGGCTTGGCAGCGACAGCAAGGTCGCCATTCCGGCACTGCGACTGGGCGCCATCAATCGCCTGAGCTTCGCCTTCAACTACACCAACCGCGTCGGTGACGGCGAATCCAACAAGTGCATCACCATCAACCGGGTGCCCAATCGTGCCACCATCGATAAGTCCTCGACCCTCGATTTCTCGGGTTACTCGCACTATCTGAAGATGCCTGCGCTAAGCACCTTCGCCACGGCAAGCTTCCCCTTCAGCCGGCTCGCCGACCTGTCCCAGACATTGGTGGTGATGCCGCCTTCACCGTCCGCCGAACAGTTCTCCTCTCTATTCGACACGCTCGGCCGCATCGGCGCACAGACCGGCTACCCCGGTGTCGCCATGCGGCTGACCGACGACTGGCAGCAGGCTAGTGAGGTCGATGCCGATATCCTCGCCTTCGGTTCGCTACCCGAGTCGCTGAAAAAGCGCCAGCCGGTGATGGCGCTGGGGCCGGAAGCCAACAGTCGCCTGCGCTTGGCCAGTCGCGACGCCGAGATCAAGGCGCAACACGATAAACTCGATGACAGCGCCGTTCCCGCTGATCGCCAGGTGGCGGTCAGTGCCCATGGGCCGCTTGCCGCCTTGCTCGAGATGCAGTCACCGTTCTACGACCAGCGCAGCGTGGTCGCCCTTCTCGCTGCCAAGCCCGCCGGGCAGCGGCTACTCAACCGCACCTTGACCAAGCCGTCGGCGCTCGACCAGATCAGTGGTTCGGTGGCAGTAATTCGCGACAGTGGCATTACCAGCAACGCTGTCGGCGAGCGCTATTATGTCGGCCACTTGCCATGGACCACCTGGCTGCGCTACCAGCTCTCGCGGCACCCTTGGCTAATAGCCGCCACCGCCGGACTCGCGGTACTAATCGTCGCTTTCCTGCTGTGGCGGATCCTGCGTCGACTCAGCGCACGGCGGCTACGCGACGACGAGGAGTGAGCATGCTGTTTTCCGGACTTCTTCTAGGACTGGTTCTGTTCACGGATGTCGCCGTCGCGGACGACGTCCAATGGCCGGCCTGGGAACGTTTTCGTGACACCCTGATCAGCGACAATGGGCGCGTCATCGACCGCTCCGACCCACGCCACATCACCACCTCCGAGGGCCAAAGCTACGCACTGTTCTTCTCCTTGGTCGCCGACGACCGAGACACCTTCCAGCAGCTGCTTGACTGGACCCAGAACAACCTGGCTAAGGGCGATCTCGGAGTCATCCTGCCGAGCTGGCTGTGGGGGCGCCGGGAAAATGGCGACTGGAACGTGCTCGACGCCAACAGCGCCGCAGATGCCGATCTGTGGCTTGCCTATACGCTGCTCGAGGCCGGTAGGTTGTGGCAGCGTCGCGACTATCGCGTACTCGGTATCCGCCTGGCTGCACGCATCGCCGACGCCGAGGTAACCACATTGCCCGGTTTCGGCAAACTGCTACTACCCGGTCGAGAGGGCTTCGTCGCCGACGATGCATGGCGCATCAATCCCAGCTACCTGCCGCCACAGCTGCTGACACGCCTGAGCGAGCTGGGCGCCCCCTGGCCCGAGGTGGCGGCTAATGCGCCACGACTGTTGATCAACAGTTCCCCCCTGGGTCTGGCCCCCGACTGGACACAGTGGTCCCCCGGCAGCGCCTGGAATCCCGACCCCAAGCACGGCAGCCAGGGCGACTACGACGCGATCCGCGTCTACCTGTGGTTGGGCATGCTCGCCGACGGCGCCGATCGGCGCCAAGCTTTGCTGAAGCATTTCGCGCCGATGCGTGAAATCGTCCGCCGCCACGGTGTTCCCGAGCGGGTCGATGCCCTGAGCGGCGAGGCAGCGGGACACGGCAACGTGGGCTTCTCGGCCGCTCTGCTCCCGTTCCTGGTGGCCTCGTCGAACGCTGAGGCGCCACTGGCCGAGGCACAGCGTCAGCGCCTGGCTGCCGACCCGCCGGCAACCAACGCCTATTACTCGCAAACTCTGATGCTGTTCGGTCGCGGCTGGGACGAGGGGCGTTATCGGTTTGCCGCAGATGGCCGTTTGGAGCCGGCATGGGAGTCGCCATGAACCTGACACGTCACTTCGGCTTGCTGTCCGTCTGCGTGTTGCTGGCCAGCGTGGCACCACCATCATTCGCCGCCTCGGCGCCCGAGCAGACAACAACGTCGCGACCTGACGTCCGCCAGGCCGTCTCGCCGCGCGACGGGTTGCTGCAGCGAGTACGCCTCGGCGAGGCTCGCCAGGACGAGTCGCTGGTCGACGAGGCGCTCGACAAGTTAGAGGCCATCGCCCCCGACAGCCCCAAGGTGCTCGAAGCCCGGGTACGCCGCGCACTGCGCGACGGTGACCACCAGCGCGCCACTCAACTCGTTCAGCGACTCGCCGAACTGGCGCCCGACAGTCGTGCGTACCGCTTGGCGCGGCTCAATTTATCGCTGACCCAACCAGAAAAGCGCCAGACCCTGAGCCAAGCCCGGCTGCTGGCCACCACCGGGCATCTCGAAAAGGCCAAGAAGAGCTACGACAAGCTGTTCGCCGATGGCCTGCCGACGCTGCCCCTGGCGCTGGAATACTGGCAGCTCGTCGCCCGACTACCCGATGGCCAGTCACGCGCGATTCATCAGCTCGATGCGCTCGACAAGCGCTACCCCCAAAGTCCCGAGCTAGGGTTTGCCCTGGCCCAGTTGCAGCTCGACGCAGGACGCGACGAGGCCGCCTTCGATCGGTTGGCTCAACTCGCCAGGCTGCCGGGCACCCGCCAGACGAGTGCGCGCATCTGGCTGGATGCGCTGCGAGGCCGGCCGGCAACTCAGGCCAGCGTCACCGCTTGGCGACACTTCCTTGACGTCTTCGGGGACACCGACTATGCCGACGAAGCGCGACAAGCCCTGTCACATCAGCGCCAGTTACTCGCCAACCCCGCCTATCAGGCCCGCCAACGCGGCCTGGCGCACTTCTCCGAGGCGCAAGGCGTCAGCGGTGAAGCCGATATAGAACACGCCCTGAAGGCCTATCCCGATGACGCCGAACTGCTTAGTGCGCTGGGCATCATTCGCCTGCGCCAAGGCCGCCACGAACAGGCACTGGCGCTTTTCCAGCGCGCCCGGGCCAACGACAAGAGTGGCTTCAGCGGCGACAAGTGGCAGACTCTGATCGACACCGCCCGGTACTGGACGCAGGTGCGTCGCGGCGATTCAGCGCTGACTGACGGCCACCTCCGACACGCCGAACAGAACTACCGCCAGGCCGCACGTCTGCAGCCCGACTCGCCCGATGCCTGGCTGGGGCTTGGCGACGTCGCTCGGCGCCGTGGCGACACGCTCTCCGCTGAACAGGCCTACCAACATGCACGGCGTATTTCCGGCGACGACAACCGGGCACTGGAACGCCTGACCGCGCTGTATACCGAGCGATCTCCGCAGCGCGCGCTCGACTTCATCGCCACGCTATCCTCTGCTCAGCAACACGCGCTCGCCGACACCCGCCGACAACTGCGCGTCGCCCAGCTCAGCGCCGATGGCCAGCGCTTCGCCGATGCCGGGCAATGGCCCCAGGCCGCCGAACGCTATACTGCCGCCCGAGCGTTGACCCCCACCGACGTCTGGCTGACCTACTCGCTGGCCCAGGCCCTGCTCCAGGCCGGTCACCCGTCGCAGGCCGATGCCGCTCTCGCCGATCTGCTGAGACGCCTCGGCGACCTCGACGATCCCGCAGCACGCGCCCAGGGCCACTATGCTCAGGCACTGTATCTTGCCAGTGATGACCGCGACCAAGCTGCCCTCAAAAGCCTGGGGCAAATCCCCGCCGCCCAGCGCGACGCTGACATGCGTGCACTTGCCACACGTCTCGAGCGCCGCCAACTGCTGGCACGGGCTTCGTCACTGCGTGCCGATGGCGACCCTGCAACGGCGCGCGCCCTGCTCGAGGCCCAGCCGGCAAACGCCGAGATCAGCCTACAACTCGGCGACTGGGCATTGGCCGATGGCCAGTCGGATGCCGCCGAACGGCACTATCAGCGTGCTCTGAAGCTGGAGCCAGATAACCTTCAGGCACATCTGGGGCTCGCTGAGGCCACTCTAGCCAGTGGTGATAAGACCCGGGCTCGCCTGCTTCTCAGCCGCCTCGAACTGCCGACCGATGCCATAGCCGCCCGCCGTCGTGCCGCCAATACTTGGCTGCAGATGGGAGACACGACTCGTGCCGAGGCCTTGGTCGCCGCGACACTTGCGCAACCGGCTGCCACCGAAGATGCTCAGACCTGGCGCGACGCGGCGCGCATCGCACGTGCCGATGATCATCCTCAAAAGGCTCTGGGCCGCTATCGCCACGGCATGGTCGCCGCCGGCATCGCCGACTCCGCAGCGCTCACCGACGACGCTGAATTCACCCGCGCCACCCGCAGCCGAACCGATGACGACTGGTTGACCGGTAGCCTGCGCAGTGAATCGGCAACGCTTTACCAGTCGCTCGACACCCGAGTCCGGGCAGCACGACAGGTCGACAACGACAGCGGCACCGACGGCGTCTCGTCGCTGACGACCACGACCGACATGTTCGAGGTCAATACGCCGATCAACGGCGGACGCGGCTTCCTGAGGCTCGACCGTGTCAGTCTCGACGCCGGACGCCTCACGCGCGATGCCGATGGCCTGACCCGTGAGACTTTCGGCACCTGTGCGGTAGTCGGCTGCACTGGTGACTTACACCAGCAAGACAACGGCGTCAGCATTGGCCTGGGTTGGTACGACGAGACCTGGCGGATGGACATCGGCACGACACCGCTGGGTTTCGCGGTCGAGGACTGGACCGGCGGTGTGCAGTATTCAGGGGATGCCGGGCCACTGTGGCTGACCGTCACGATGTCACGGCGCGCGCTCGACGATTCGCTGCTGGCCTTCGCCGGTGCCAGGGACCCGCGCAGCGGAACGACCTGGGGCGGCATCCGGGCCACCGGCGCATCGCTGGGGCTGGGCTATGACCAGGGCGGACCCAACGGCGTGTGGTCTAACCTCGGAGTGCACCATCTCGACGGCAAGAACGTCCCCGACAATACCCGGGTACAACTGATGGGCGGGGTTTACCACAAATTGGTCAACAATGAGCACCGCCGCCTCAGCGTCGGCATCAGCAGCCTGGCAATGCACTACCGCCGCGAACTCGGCGGTTATTCGCTGGGTCAAGGAGGCTACTACAGCCCGCAGCGCTACTTCTCGCTGTCGCTGCCGGTGAGCTATACCCAACGCACCGGCGACTGGTCATGGCAGCTCGACGCGGCGGTCTCGCAGTCGTGTACCGACAGCGACGACAGTGCACGCTACCCGCTGGGCGGCGCCGAGGTGGCCGGATTGCCCGATGCCAGCGCCACCCTTGGCGGCGGCAGCGGCGGCGGTTTCGGTTTCTCGCTGAGTGGACGTCTCGAGCGTCGTCTCGCCGATCACTGGATCGCCGGGCTCGCCGTCGGTTTGCAACAGGCCGAGGACTACGCGCCCAATAGCTTCAACCTGTCGCTGCGCTACAGTTTCGGTGCCTGGCAAGGCGATCTGGCGATGCCGCCCGACGTGCTCAAGCCCTATGCCAGCTTCGACTAGTCCCACCTGTGTCGCAGGATCGTATTCGGATGCTATTTGAATTCCAGAGTTCCACCCCGAAGTACAAGCATAGAGGGCAGCAACAGAACGTTGCCGCCTTGAATCGCACGAGATGATCTCATGTCGGGTCCCTGGTAATCACATCGCGAGCATCCATCGGGCTTCCGGAATCGCGCGTGCTCAAGCATGCCGACACGCTCAAGCCGCTCGCGTATATCGAAAGGGATGTCGACCTCATGACGGCTCACCGCGCAATTCGGGCATAGCTGTTGCGCCAAATTTTCGGGTTCTTCGCAGATTAGCGTGAAACAGACAGGATAGAGAGACGGCGGTAAATCCGGATAAGCTGATGTTCACCACAAACCTCAGCCCCTCACCTGGATACCGCCGCCGCCATGAATGCTAGCGCCTGGGACCTGTTCTGGAAAGGCTTCACCGTCGCCCACCATGAGTTTCTGGATACCCAAACGCTGTGGCTCCAGTTGGAGCCCGATGACCGAATCCCGCCGGTCTGCAGCAGCTGCGATCACGCCTGCTTCCTCATCCATGATGTGCACCACCGGCGTGTCCAAGAGACCCCGCTACTGATTTGTCGTGCTGGAGATGCCGGTGAGACGCCTGCGCTGCCCTGTCTATGGACCAACACGCGAGCGGATCGACTGGCTGCCGGTTCTCCGCACTCCTTGCATTGCCATCGAGTGGAGGCCCGTCATGAACACGGCCATTGAGGATGATTCCACCCTCACGGATCGCTACCAGACGACCGTGCCGGCATCGGTTCGACGCGCACTGAATCTGAAGCGTCGCGACCGGCTTCACTATACGGTTCGATCCAATGGAGAAGTCGTGCTCTCACGTGCCGATGATGAGCCCAGCCAAGACCCTGTGGTGGCTAGCTTTCTGGCGTTTCTGGAGCGCGATCTACAGGCGCATCCGGAAAACATTCGTCCCGCCACCACCAGCGCCTTTGCGCAGCAAGCACGACGCTTATGCTGTCTTCCGCAAGATGCACAACTAGGATATCGTCAGTTTC
>NZ_JARANY010000053.1 GCF_029889885.1 Chromohalobacter sp. 296-RDG | reverse complement strand
CAGGAGGTAGTGGTTAGTGGCAGCCTTTGAGTATCACGCTAGATGTGAGGGAAGGGTATTGGGAATGGTGGGCCCAGACGGACTTGAACCGCCGACCAAGGGATTATGAGTTCGCTTTTAAATCAATAAGATACTGATATCTTAGGAAAATCGACCGTAAACGAGCGAAAGGTACAGTTCTTTGGAATCAGTAGCTTAGTGAAGGTTGAGGATAGCACACGAAGCTGG
Organism: Chromohalobacter sp. 296-RDG; assembly: GCF_029889885.1. Lineage (GTDB taxonomy): Bacteria > Pseudomonadota > Gammaproteobacteria > Pseudomonadales > Halomonadaceae > Chromohalobacter. The sequence goes on along the minus strand of NZ_JARANY010000053.1, from coordinate 17,105 downwards.
TGTGTGTACCGCTACCGTACCTCTCAAGTCGGCCAGTGACGCGAGCCAATAGCTACATACCAGGGAGGTCATGACCATCTTGGCGGAAAATGGCGCATTTTGAATTGCCCCAGAAATTCATGACGCCCTACACGCCGGATCGGAATGGGCTGTTTGAGCTCTTCTTTCGCGCTATGAAGGAGTGCATCTGGTAACATCGGTTCGAAACTCTGGCACACGATCGATCGTCATCGGTCGATCTATAAAGTATTACAATTTTCAAAGGCCACATCAGTCTCTGATTTATGTGACTTGATCAATCAAGAAAAAATAGCAGCATCTGCGGCGTTCAGTGCTCTTGAATATGCCCTAGGAATACCTGAGCCGATGTCCGGTAGTCTGGGCACCTCCGGCGGCGGTCATTTAGCTTTCTAATCACCTTGCACAACTCGGCTACGGCGGCAATCATGCCGGGCAAGCGCTTCACCCGCTCCTAAGAAGTGCGCCGCCGGTGGTGTAGTTGCGGCGCAGTTCACGGCTAATAGTACTGATATGGATGCTTAAATCTCTGCCAATGTGGAGCTAGTTGCTGCCCGAGTTAGAACGGGAGTAAAACTGGTATCGTTGGGTCTTGGTCAGCTGACGGTATCCCATTCTCTGCTTCACTTTGGCCAAAAGAGCGGGAGGGTACCGACACTAGCCCTCCCACCTCTACCGTGTTGCCCAAAATGCTGATGTTGTTCTATGAGTTCAGGTGGATTCCCTGGCACCCACGGCATAAGACGTGCGTAAACCAATGGGACATTAAATCACCTCACATACAATGCCGTTACAAAACCTTGTTAAACATTGTTTCTATATAAGAACCCTGATCCTCTTTTTGGAACAAAATATTCCAGGCCTCCATTTGGGCTTTGTCTACACTCCAAAGCAGGTGCATTTCATGCGACGGCGTGTTGGAAATCACGAAACTGTTTAAGGTTACAGCTGGATCGCCGAGCCGCGTTTCGATCTCCTTGATGTTCCTGTGGAACTGTATCTTCGGGTCCTGGGCGCCCAAGTTGCGAATCCCTTTTGGATCGACAAAGGAAATGTACTCCTGCCCATCGGCGATAAGCCAGATAATAAAATCGGGGTGGAAGTTACCCGCTTCAAAGAAACCGACGCCGCGTCCCTTGCTAAGGTTGCGCAGCAGATAGAGCTCCTTACCCTCTAGCAGCACAGGGGATGAGTCACAGTAGGCTTTCAGGTCCTCCACGAACTGGCGCTCGCCCTGGTTCAACGGTACGGGGCTAATTTCCAGCGCCCCGCCGGCCAGGTGCAGCAGCGGCTCGTACAGGTGCTGGGCAAAGGTAAATGCCTTCAGGCCACCGAACTGCCATGATTTTAGTTCGCCAGCATCAATCTTCGCCCTCAATTCCTTGAGCTTTTCGATGATTTCAGTCTGGGATTCTTCCACCAGAACACGATAATAACCCTCCGGGAATTCCTCGCTGACACGGGGAAAGTTGGGATCACTTTCGTCGAGGTAGCGATATTCCAGATGCGGCAGCTCCCATTCCTTTTTACGGAAGGAGTAGTAGCGCTCGCAGTATTTTTTCAGCAGCGCCTCGGCCAGCTCCTGCCACAGGTGGACCTTTTCAAAGGCATCGAAGGCCAGCTCGGATTCCGGAATGAGCAGACGATACCAGCTTGGATCCGCTAGCAGCTCGGGCAGCATGTGGCGTGGCAAGTTCAGGTTGTGCCAGGCGCGCTCGGCCTTGAAGCGTTGCAGCTCGAAATAGAGCGCGTCCAGATCGAGAAAGGCAATGTGCTTCTGAGTCAGAACGGGCTGATCCGGCTGCCGGTCTTCTTCCACAGCACCAACCCCGCTGGAGCGCAGCGCCTGGATCTTCGGGTACCAGTTGAGCACCACTGGATTGGTCTGCAGGTACCGGGTTGCCGCTTCTTTCGACGGTTCGGGTTTGGCCAGCGTTGGCACCGGCCCCAGCTTCTTGAAGGCATCGCCGAACTCGGTGTGCACGCCGTTGATGGTCTTCTTCAAGCGGATGGTTTTTAGCTTCTTTTTCCCCAGGTTGCGAATCACCGGCAGCAGGAATTCGATACGCTCTTCGTTCGGCGGCAGTCCCTCTTCTTCCAAGAACTCGTGGAACTGGGCCATGTAATCGGCCTTGATGCCGAAGACGTTCAGTGTTTCCAGTGTGGGCAGGTGCGCCGGCCGGACCACGTCCTCCGGAAGATTCACTCGTGCACTGCGCTTCAGGCTGCGGTCATAGCCTTTCAAGCGCACGCCACGACCGAACAGCTGGATGATCTGGGAGCCTTCGCTCTTGCCGACGTTCATCAGGCCCATGGTGCTGACACGCCAACTGCTCCAGCCCTCAGTGAACTTCTTCGAGCCGATCAGCATATTGATCGATGAGTCCGGGGCATTGATCGAATGGAACAACGAACCCTTGAAGTCCCGTTCGCCGACCAGAAGCCCGTCTTCAGTTTCACACAAGGTGCACAACTTGCTGTCATCGCCCACATTGATCACGCCGAAAGGCTCGTTATCGCCGACGCGCAGAGCGATCTCCCCCGGCACACCCTTGAGGTTTTCGACGTGCAGTGCGCCGCCCCCAGCCGCATTGAACAGACTAGTCTGTATCTCATAGAACAACTGCTCGGCGGAGAGCCCCAGACTGTTGAGATAGGCAAAACGCCCGGCAAACAGGTTGCGTCCATCCGCAGCGACTAGGCCCTCCTCCAGGACCCGTCGAATGCGCGCCACGCTTCCGACCCGATCGCCGAGAAAGCGGGCCAGAAAGCGAAGAATCTCGACGATGTCCGACGCATCCTTGCTCGATAGCGAGGCCGTCACCCGGCCACCCACAAAGATCCAGAGCGGTTTTTCGATATTGAAAGGCCGACAGGCCACGGACTGCTCCTGGTACAAGCGCAACTGCTGGAAAAACGAGAGCAAGCATGCCACCAGGTACACGTCCATGGTGTTTTCCTGGGTCTGGGCATCCAAGTTCAGGATCTGATAGTCCTTACCGTAGCCGTCGCCGTAGAAGTACTTGTAGGAGTAGTCGAACAACACACGGCGCGCGTACTGCGCCGTGAGCGGCGAGCTGCTCTTAACCGCCTGCCCAAAGGTAGCCGAGTACTCGAAGGAGAAACCCTGCTCGCACAAGGCATTGCGAAAGCGCATCCAGCTTCCGGTCTCACCTGCACTGGCGCCCCGGTGCCCTTCATCGATCAACACCAGGTTGTTGTTCTCGAAAGCGTCAACGGCGACCGTCTTGTCACCCATCTCATCGCGCAGCTTATTGATGTCGATGATCTCTACCGCCTGCCCAGCGAACAGGCCGCGCCCGTTCTTGTCGAACAGCTCGGCTTCGATACCGGCTTCTTGGAACTCTCGCAGGTGCTGGTGACTCAGACCTTCGTTGGGTGTGAGAAGAATAATGCGGTTCAGCCCGCGACGCCGGCGATGTTTGGTCAGGTAGTGCTGATATTGCAGGATATTGGCATGCATTATCAGCGTCTTGCCAGAGCCAGTAGCGCTCCAGAAGGCCAGTTTGTTCAACTGCCCGGTGACATCGCCGTCTGGGTCCAGCATGGGCACTTGGTCGGGCTTAAGCGCCTCGGCGTTGAAGCGCTCGATCTGTTCGTTGATGGACGCCAACAAAGCATCCGCATCGGAAAAGTAGCGGTCCAGATAGATTTCGGTGAACAGTAGCGACAGGTACTGGAAATACTTCCAGACAATAGGTTCCTCTCCTCGCGCAAGCCGGCGCTCGTTAAGCCGCTGAGTGTGGCGCACGATGTTCTGGTCGTACTGCAGCAGCAGGTCATCCGGCAGCTTGGGCAGAGGATCAGTCTGATTGGTCAGCGCATGATGAAAACGGTGAATATTGTTCTCATCCAGCCCGCCAGCACTGTCCTCGCTCAACTGAAACTTCTGCTTGAAGGCCTCCAGCAGCGGTAGCCGCTTGCCGTTCCACGTAAAAAAACCGTCCGAGGATGGCAGCCCGAATAAGCTGAACAGCCACTGGTTTAAGACCAACTTGTAGGCGAAAGGCAACTGGGGCTTTTTTGTGCGCTTGCGTGCTACCATGGTTAAACCTCCGCCTCTTCAAACATCAGCCTGTGGAAGTCTTCCTCAATCAGACGAACCTTCCAGGTGTCGTCGGGCTGGCGTAGGTTTTCCAGGTTGTTGTCGCCGTTGACGTAGATTAAGTCGAACTCTCTGTCCTTGCTGGAGTAGCCCTGCTTCCTGAACCATTCGTCCAGCACAAGGTTGTCCTGTTCCGGATCGCCAGTGAGCTTGCGCCATATCACAAGAGTATTACGCCCGTCCGGTGTAGTACCGTTGACGGTGCGGAACCACCAGCGCCCCTCGTCGGTTGCACGGATGCGACCATCCAAGAGCAGCCGGCGGGGGTTGTCCTCCGGCAGGTCAGGGTCGTCATCTCGCTTGAACTGGGCAGCCACTGTCTGCGGCGCGGCGATGGTTTCCAAGGTTAGGCCGATCAGCCAGTTGAAGGTCTCCAGCAGGTCCACATTGATCTCGCGAGTCTCTTCGCTGCCTGGGCGCTTCACCTTCAGCTTGTAGGCGGTGGGATCGGTAAAGGCGCCGATATTAAGCAGGGACTGGCTGCTCCGGGTTTCCACATCCAGCCAATAGCGTAGTAGATACTGCTCGCGTAGACCGCCCATGCCCTGGGCCGCTTGGTTGGCCAGCAAATCATTCTGGGTTTCGCTGCGGCGCGGCTCTAGATTGTTGAGTGTGTCCTCGTAGGATTCAAGGCGAATCACTTTCATGATACGGGGGCTTCGCTCAGCCTCCTCTGCGGTAGCCAGTCGTTTCGGCTTACCTTCCTTCCACTCGGGCGAGAACGCGACTTTCTTAAGCCGCGAGAGCAAAACTCGGTCAAACTGAGCGCTAATGTCGACGAGAAAGAATTTCCGCTTTTTACCATCGTCCCTGTTGAGATTTATAACCGCATGCCCGGTCGAGCCGCTTCCCGAAAACGCGTCAAGAACAGTCGCTCCGGCTTCAAAATAGGTTTTCGATCCAATCAAGTACTGCAACAACGATACGGGCTTCGGGTAAGAAGCCATCCCTTCCTGACCAAACAAATTAATAAGCTCACAATTCGCGTCCTCATTAGTTCCAATATCGGCTGATTTATCTAACAAGGTTGATGGACGTTTGACGCGATCGTCTTGCCCTGCTCGAAGCACATTGAGTCCAAACTTTTTTGAAAGCGAGGGCACCGACCCTAGCTCTAACTCTTCATTGAGTTTATCCTGAGCCCAAACAAACGGACCATCTACAACAATTTTTGATACTACGATGCCCCCTTGTACTTTGAATGGTTCGGCAAACGAAAGCGCGCTAGTCCCTTTCCCGTATTGGCCTGCCTCAAACACGCCATCTTCCAATGCCGTCCGAACACAATTCTCAGGAAAGTGAAGTCGTTTTACCGAGTTGGTACGTTTCGCTAGCGGTTGTGCTTTATCTGAGTAGGCCTTCTCTCCATAAAGCTCCAAATTCTGCTTGTCGTTAGAAAACGCTAAAACATACTCTGTCATGTCGCGTATTGAGCGAGAAAGATGACTTCCTTTCTTTTTCTTCACCCATGTAAAAATGCCGACATTATCTGCAAATATTTCAGATTTCAGCTTAAAAAGATGAGCTACTTCATGCTCATCTATACTCGAAAAAATGACACCGTCACTAGCCATTAGCGAGCTCATCCTCCTTAACCTATCGTTCATCAAGGATAGCCAGCTCGATCTTTCATAATCATCTTTATAAAGAAATTTTCCTGTCGCCCTATCTAGCTCCGTATTGTAAGGAGGGTCGAGATAGACACAATCTATATTTTTTAATAGCTTTCTTTCGGCTAGTGAAAGCGCATGAAGATTCTCACCGTGCATCAAGACACCATCCGTATTTTCATCTATACCCCCGATGATTTCGATAATCTTTTCACAAAAACCATTATCAAAATTCCGGGTATCCATCATCAGTGTTGGATGCGCCTTCAGAAATTCCACAGTTAATGGCTCGCTATAGGCCACCGTCGTCAGCTCCGCTTCCAACTCATCAATGGCATGTAGCTCGACCCACTCACGCCGCTGCGCGTCATTGGTGGCGATTTCCGGATAGAAATCTTCTGGGATACAGCCTATGCGGATGCAATACGAGGTCTCGGTGATGAACTTCTTCTTCAGCCAGAGCTTTTTCTGGAAATTCTCCAGTTGTTCCAAAAAATCGATGATCTTGCCGGCAATCTTGCGAATTACCTTGATCTTGGACAGGTACTGCTCCACGCAGGGGGCAGTTTCGCTTTCGATGTCGTCCAGGTGCATGACTTCGTTCTTGATGTAGAAGTCCAGCTCCCGGCGCAGGAAGCCACCCAGGTCCTTGTGGATGAAGTAATCGAAGGTATTGCGGTCGGTGTAGCGATTAAGATGGGCTGCCAGCCGGCTGTAGTCGGTCTGCTCTCCATCGGCCTTGACGTGCGGCTTGGCCAGCTCGTCCAGCCAAGGTTTCAGGCTACCGTCCTCCACTGCCAGCAGGTGGCGTACGGCGTTCGCACGCAGGTCTTTCTGGGTGGGTGGCTTCTTTTTTGCCGCGGCGGTGGCGTTGGCCCTAGCTTCTTCGCTCCAATCTTCCATGGTTGCCGGGCGATACTCAAAGCGGATCACCAGCTCGCGGCCTGATTCGCCCTCCTCTTGGGCGATGAAGTCTTCGCTGGCCAAAGTGAATATGCGGTTGTTGCCCTCAGCATCCTTGACGTTACCGTGCTCGCCTTCGGCGGCATCCACCAGTCGGAAGTGCACGCGCATGGGGTCATCGGCGCCGGGCTTGAGGGTGAAGGCGTAGTCGCGCAGGTATTCGCTGGTCTTGATGTAGTACTGATCCTTATTGGCCCAGTGCAACTTCACTTCCTCGCCCTCGTAGGGGATGGCGTAAACGCCAGGCTTGTAGACTCGCTTGGCGAGAAAGTCGCCCTCGTGGTAATAGCGGCGGAAGAACTTGTACAGGTGGTCGTAGACTTCCTGCTCAAGGCCGATGACGTCCACGCCCTGTTCGGCGGTCTTCTGGCGCAGCTCCTGGACTTTGGTAGTGGCCTCTGGGTCCACGCCCAAGGCGTTGGCCTGTTCGATGGCCTGTTGCAACTCTTTTTCAAGCTCGGCCTTGTCTGCGGTACGGTACTGGCTGAAGGCGTCTTTCGCCTGGGGTAATAGATCTTGGTCGAGGAACTGACTAATTTCGTCGGCACGCGCATGCATGATGCGATAGAGCCCGAAGTCCAGGTCCGGCTGGTCGAGCTGGAACAGCTCCTTGAGAAGGCGGATCAGTTTGTCGAAGGCTGGGTTCTGGCTCATGCTTGTTTCGTCCTTTTCATGTTCCCGGTGATTCTTCATTTCTGATTTCGCCTGTTGTGCGTCATACCACGCTGTAGCGCACAGTGAATAACCGTTCGCAACGCTGGTCACGAGCCAGGCGCTTTTCCAGCGCAGCGATGAGATTATCGCGCTGGTCCTCGATCTCGTCTTCCACCTTGAAGATGCCGCGGCGCTGCTTGCGCTGACGCTGTTCGAGCTGCTTTAGGCGCTCCTGAATATCGTGCTGCTCTTCCAGCGTCTCCGCCTGTCGGGCCTGTCGGCGCAGAGCTTTGATCTGTTCCTTGATGTCCTTCAGCGTTTTTTCCGCGGCCAGCATCTTGTCTTCCGCCCATTGCTCCAGTCGCTCCCGGACGGCGTTGAAATGTTGGTTGTTGGCTTCCAGCGAGCGATTCGCCGTGGCGCGCTGATGCTGAGCCAGCTCGGCGGCCAGGCGCTCTTCGATATCGGCCGGCAAGTCTACCGGCCCCAGGTTGTCAGCGGCGACATTAAACAGCTTGGTGCATGTCTCGTGGTCCAGTGAGCGGCCGTCATCGCCGATGCCGGAGAACAGGAGGTATTCTTCGGTCTCGAAGGATTCGATGGTGAGCCGGGCCAGGGTGAGCCAGCCGGACCGCCCTTTGAGCGCTTCCACCAAGGCAACGCGCCCCGGATGAGCCGTGATGTCGAAACGCAGATGCGCCGTGGGCGTGACCTGCTGTTTGGCGGACTCGATGACGTGCTCACCTAGCGGGTGGGACAGGCGGTACAGGTAGTAGCCATAGTCCGGGGTCCCGGCCTTGTCACCCGTGCGTGTCTTGGAGATCAGGTGGTAGCGGCCCTTGCGGATGTTGGGCGTCGGCGGCTCGTGGAGGTCGAAGGCCAAGCTGTCGTCGTCGAACCGGGCACAGCTCTCCAGAATGTGCTCTGTAACCTTCCAGAAGCGCTGGCCCACACGGTCGAGCTGGGCCTGAGCGTCTTCCAGGCGCAGCCGCAAGCGGGCGTGCACATCTTCGTCGAAATGCTCCAGCAGCGTTTGGCGAGTCTGCTCGATGCGGCCCTGGATCTGTTCGTCCAGCTCTTGCTGAAGCTGGTGAAAGGCGGTTTCGATTTGCTCGGCTGTGCGGCACTGCTGGTAGATGGCCAGGATGCGCTTTTCAAAATCGACGCCGGATTCGAGTTGGCCGAGCACTTCATCGGAGGCACCGAACAGGCCGTTGAACAGATTGTATTTTTCGGTCAGCAACTCGTGCACGCGCTGATCGGCCTCGTTGCGCTCGTTGAGGAAGTTGACCACGGTGACGTCGTGCTGCTGGCCGTAGCGGTGGCAGCGGCCGATGCGCTGCTCAATGCGCTGGGGGTTCCAGGGCAGGTCGTAATTGATCACCAGCGAGCAGAATTGCAGGTTTACGCCCTCGGCCGCCGCTTCAGTGGCGATCATGATTTGTGCTTTATCCCGGAAATGCTCGACCAGAGCCAGACGGGCGTCGATGGCGCGCGAGCCGGTGGCACGTCCGTTGTCTTGGTTGCGACGCACCCAGTCTTCGTAGATAGCCTTGGCCTCGGGGCCAGCATTGGAGCCGTTGAACAGCAGCACCTGGCCGGCGTAGCCGTTTTGCTCCAGGTACTCTTTCAGATAGGCCTGGGTGCGACGCGATTCGGTGAAGATCAGCGCCTTTTCCCGAGCGCCGATCCGGACCATTTCCTGAAAGCCAACCTCCAACGCCGTGAGCAGCGCGCGGGATTTGGCATCCACGTCAATGGCGCGGGCTTGTCGCGCCAAGCTGTCGATTTCGCTGATTTCATCGCGCAGCTTGCTCGGCTCCGGGCGCTCGTCCGGCGTCTGGTCGTCGCGTTCCCCATTGGCGTCTGCCGTGAGCCACTCGTCGAGCAGCTCGGATTCCATTTCCTCGCTCTCGATTAGTTGGTTGCTCCAGTCCAACTCCAGTTGCTCGCTGTCGCGCAAGTCGATGAGTCTGTCACGAAGGCTTTCCAGGGTGCCGGCAATGGCCTGCGAGCTGGAGGCCAGCAGCTTGCGCAGAATCAGCACGATCAGGTGGCGCTGGCGGTCTGGGATGGCGTAGGTGTTGTCCCGTTGCAGAAACGCTGAGATACGGTCGTAGAGCTTTTGCTCCTCATCGGTGGGCCGAAAGGGCTGAGTGAGTGCGCGACGCTCGGTGTAGCGCACATACTCCAGCACGTCCTGGCGCAGGGTACGCTTGCAAAAGGCCGCCAGACGCTGGCGCAGGCCATCCAGATCGCCGCCGGCATTGACATATTGGGAACGAAAGGCGTTGGGATCGCCGAAGATGTGGTCGTCGATCAGGCTGGCCAGCCCGTACAGCTCCATCAAGCTATTCTGCAACGGCGTTGCGGTGAGCAGTAATTTGCGACGGCCTTCGGTGGCCCAGCGGATGGCCTGCCCGACTTTGTTGCTGGGCCTATAGGCGTTGCGCAGCTTGTGGGCCTCGTCGATGGTTACAAGGTCCCAGGGCACCATGCGCAGATCGTCCTGCATCCGGGCCGCGTAGTGGTAGGAGACCAGAATCACCGCCTGCTGTTCGAACGGCCGCGGTTGTCCCTGCTGTTGAAATTGCTTGTAGGCACGCGAGTCCATCACCACCGCGGGCAAATTGAATTTTTCCTGCAGTTCGGTCGCCCATTGCTTACGGATGGCCGCCGGGCAGATCACCAACAGGCGACGGCGCCGCTCGGCCCAACGTTGGCACAGCACGATGCCGGCCTCGATTGTCTTGCCCAGGCCGACTTCATCGGCCAGCACCACGCCGTCGGAAAGCGGCGACTGCAGCGCAAACATGGCTGCCTCGATCTGATGAGGGTTTAGGTCGACCGAGGCGTCAAACAGCGACATGGAAAGCTGATCCGTCGCGCCCGGCGGTGCCTGGCGCGTCAGATCATAGGCATAGTACTTGGTGTGGTGAGCCGTGATCGTCATGTGTGGTCTTTCGTAGCCGACCGCTCTTTGTGCCCGGGTATACCAATGCCGTTGCGCCCGCAATGCTCCCTAATGAGCACCTCCACCATGTTAGCAATGGAGCGGTGCTGCTTGTTAGCAGCTAAACGGAGTGCTTCTTTTAGGCACGGCTCCAGACGCACGGTGAGCGTGCTGGTCTTGTTAGCGGACATGGTGATACCCCAAATCAAAAACACGTCTTAATGTACTGCATAATGCACTACAAGCGAACTCTACACCACCATGTGTCCCCACCACTCCCAGGGCCGCTGCTGCAGCCCAGGCTGTAGCCACATGCCCTGTCGAGCCTGCTGCTCCGCTGAAGGATAGCGGCCATCCTTTCTGTGTCGGTCATACACGTGACCTACTCTCTTGCCCAGCAACAGCAGACATCCCTTGAGGCATTACACTAAGCGATTCAGAGTACTGCCCCTAAAGAGGCAATACCTTTCTCAACCGGACAGCAAGGAGGCACGTGGATGGCCATCGAGCAAGGAATCTGGAGGCTGGGCGACATGCCACAGAAGCTGCGGCCCACGGGGCTCGCCGACGAGGGGCAGCTGGAAAAGCAGATCATGCAGGATGTCTCGATCCTCAATCGGGACTGGCTGCTGATCGGCCGGCAGGTACGCACCGGCTTCGACAAGCTGATCGATCTGATAGCGATCGATGCCAACGGCACGGTCATCGTCATCGAACTCAAGCGCGACAAGACGCCCCGCGACGTGGTGGCTCAGGCCATCGACTATGCCTCATGGGTCGTCACCCTGGCCGACTACCAGCTGATCGAGATCTACCAGGCCTTCGCCGAACGCTATCGGCGCCCTCACGCGTCTCTCGAGGAAGCGTTCGAGGTCAAGTTCGGCATCACGCTGGACAGTGTCACCCTCAACGAGAATCACCAGCTAGTGGTGGTGGCCACCCAGCTCGATGCCAGCAGCGAACGCATCATCAACTACCTCAACGAGCATGCCCAGCTCTCGATCAACGCCATGTTCTTCGCCGCCTTCGAGGATCAGGGCAACCATTATCTGAGCCGCGCCTGGATGATCGATCCGGACGAGCCATCCCAGCCAGCCGCCCGAAAGACACGCAAGGAGCCCTGGAACGGCGAGTTCTACGCTTCCTTCGGCGATAACCGCCCCTGGGAGCTGGCACGTCGCTATGGCTTCATCGCCGGCGGCGGGGCGGCCTGGTACTCGAAGACCCTCGCCATGCTCTCGGAGGGGGACCGGGTCTGGGTCAACATCCCCAAGACCGGATATGTAGGCGTGGCCGAAGTGACTGGTGAGCGTTGCCGAGGCGACCATTTCACGGTGCAAACCGATCAGGGAAGTCAGCAACTCCAGGATCTCACAACAGCCACCGAGTATCCGCAGATCCACCGGGCGACCGATGAAGACGACGAGGAAGCAGCGGAATATCTCGTGCCGGTCCGCTGGATCGCCTCATTTCCTGCATCGCAGGCATTCAGCGAGGTAGGCCTTTTCGGCAACCAAAATACGGTCTGCAAACCCACGGCACCGAAATGGGAACATACCGTGACACGCTTGAAGCAGGCCTGGAAAATAGGCGATTCATAACACCTAGATGGCGGGCGCCCAACTTATTTGACGCTATCCCTGGGCGCTTCGCTTAAACACCACATTTCATTACACCGAATCTATTCAACTATTTCACAAAGATCTAACCTTATCTCTTATATCACTCCTTATATCTTCCATCCCACTCAACAGCTTCGCAACCTCGACCATCCTTCCCTCATGACCAACAAAATTCTCCTCATTTGACAACAGCATTTTCAACAAGCCGCCAAGTCTGCCTAAATCACCATTGAGCTGCATCAGATCGCTCACCGCCTTATGATCAATCATCGACTTGGGCATGTACCCCATCCCCAAGTTCCGCAGGAACGATGATGCACTGTGATTACATCCTTTGGCGTTATCTTCGATTTGTTCTTTCTCTCGCTCATCCACCCATACTTTGATGCACTGCTTTCTTATGCGTGTCTGACTTCTCATCATCATCTCCATAGTTGATCTACTCTCCAGCGGCGGTAGCCGCTCAGCCTCGCAGAGCAGGATAGCGTCGAGCCCGAGGGCGAGTGAGCGCATTGCATTGTTGGCTAGCCGCTTGCGGCGTAGGCCTACAATGCACATCCTGCCATTGGCCCATCACACATTTTGCTTCACTCTGCTTCATTTCGGGCCCGGATCCCGCAAATGAACTAGAATGAGACAAAATGAAATAAAATCTCTCAAAATGAAGTAAAATGCAGCATCGCTTAGCTATGAGTCGTCACGCAGCTGCTGCTTCGCAGCTTTTTGAACGCCAAATGAGATGCCTAGCAGCCCTCAATTCGCCTCAAAAGCCTCCTGAGACGATTTCAAGCCCTACCCTATGCCTCTCCCCCTTCCCACTTCTATATCTCTCCTCACAGCCGCTTACAGGACACGTAGAGGCATTGACACATGCACAGGCAGCCCTAGCTGGTGGATAGCGCCCCGGCCCTGGCCGTTGGCGACTCAGCCCTCTTGGCCACTTTCACGCCGCCAGAACTCCTTCATCACTAAGTCTCCATCTTTGACAAGCGTATGAACCTCATAGGGACTGAAGGTGGCAAGAGCGACAACCAGAAGACTGTCAATTTGGAGTTTTCTATCCAAAGCTCTAAGACGCTGCAACTCGAATGGCCACTCATCACCGTTATATACACCAAGAAGTAATCGACGGAGGTGGTGAGACTGCCCGCTATGCCCTTGAGCCACATTGATCAAATTTACAAGTGCCGGGATACCATGGTCGACCAACTTATCTTCATAGCTAGCACCACCACTAATCACCTCACCCAGCACTTCATCAGGTTTATCAAGCGGCGGACGACCACGCCCTTTCCTTATCAGCTGATCGCCAAGATACCAATGTGCACCCTCAAGCCATTTCTCATCAAGTTCAGGAGCATCATCGGAATCTCTCCACCCTTTCCCCTTAGAGGGCTCACGATCTTTCATACGTCACCTCTTAATCTCCAGATACCAGCTTCTCTTTGACTTTCAAAAACCCCAGCCTTCCTTCCAAAGACTCATTCCGACTCACCCTCAATTTTTCGCCTTTGGAATCAACCGTTTCAAAAAAGGTGTAGTGCTGCTCAAACTTTCCCATTCGATATTTTCGCAAAAGCCCTTCAAACCACCGCACAGGTGAACCACTGATCGCTCCCGCCCGTAACGCCCCGCTCAATTCATCAATCAATAAAACGGCATCTTCCTCGGATACCTCATCCAGCAAGCGAGCCACCAGGGCCCTCTCACCGCTCCTAAGCGCTTCTGGTGTCTCAGGGTAGAGCTTTGCTCCAGATGGTTGCTGCCCTGCTGCACCACCGCACTTATCCACAGGCCTGCTGCCCACTTCCTTTTTTACTTCCTCTGTTAGTTCTAGGGGTGACACAGCTGTGTCACCCTCCCCCTGACATTCTGTCACCCCTAGGGGTGACAAATTGTCAGGGGCTTTATCCACAGAGAGACGATAAGTGTTCGACGTTTGTCTACCGCGCCTTTCGTAACCTGGCCTTATTTCCATAACACCCTGATTAACCATCGTTTTTATGGCTCTCCTTACGGTCCTTGTCGAAGAACCGCTCTTACGTGCAATCGTTGACACGCTGGGCCAACAAATGCCGTCGTCATCGGCATGCCATGCAAGGACCACGAGGATCATCTTGGTGGCCGGTGCCAAAGTGACCTCCATGGCCCACTCAAGAGCGCGGTAACTCATGGCTTCACTCGGCCGAGGCGATGTACTCAGCAATTTGCGGAGTGCGGAAATACACCCTGCGACCAATTCTGACTCGGGCCTTCTTGATCTCGTAGGCATAGTCATGCGACTGGTTGATCGCAATTCGGAGACCATCCGGACTACGGTGCAGCAGTTCTGCCAACTGTCCCAAGCTGATAAGAGGGCCATACTTGTCGAGTAGAGAACGTTCGATAGCAACCTTGGTATCTTCCATCTCTCAGTATCCATTGATTACGTTGGTTTGCGTAATCTAGCCCCAAAATACTTGAAAGAAAGGAACCGTATATGTAAATTTGGTTGACATGGCCAAACAATGACCACTAGGAGCCGACTGGATGGACCTTGAGGAACTGGAGCCCATCGAAGGCTGCTCAGAAGAGCTTGAGGGAGCTATGAAATGTTTTCGTGACAATGTCACGAAGTCATACACCACCAATTCTAGGCGATGGTCTATATGGTCTCTACTGCGGAATCACTTCGACAAACCGATTGAGCAATGGCTAAACAACAAAGGGGCAGAAGACTTTTTCCAAGGTGAAAGCTTCTCGGTATTCTGTAAAAGCAAGGGGCCCAGCGAGGCTGACCTGTACATCAGCCAGAGGTATAAGAGGTACCGTGGTAGCATACCAACACCAGACATTGACACGTTGAGAAACCTACTCCTTTTTTGTCATCTAACCCCCCCTAAAAGCACATCAACGTTTTTTTACTCAAAGACCTTAACCTCACAGTACAGGAAAGGAGGAAGGACGCCATTCTGCGAACTATGCTGGAAAGAAAGCCAAGCACAAAAAGAACTAGACTCAGGAGAAAATTTCAGCCTAAAAAGTGATAGGTTTTGTGCAGACCATGATCCGCGAGACCCCTACTCACTGTACAGAACAGATCATAACAACAGACAAGCTTTCTACGTTAATCTACGCACCATCACCAGGACAGGCTATTACTACAACATCAAGGATTTTGAACAACGCCAACATTCACGGTGGGTAGCTTACAGGATGACCAAGCTCCACATCCGAAATAAAGATATTTCTGTTATGGACTTTCTCCTGGAAGGCTTCTCTCAATCAGAGATAGCCCGGAGATTGGGGACCTCCAGGCAAAGCATCTTAAAAATAAAGAAGAAAACCGAAAGTTTCATCACCTTTTGGAAGGAGATTAGAACTTCCAGCTACCCCATTGATCCAGAGGACTTGACCGTGTGGGAAAGCTTCGACCAAGCCCATCCAGGCTAGCCATGACTAACACACAACCTCGCATTAATAGCAGGCCTTAGCCCAGCCCATCAGTATCATAGCCACATTCCTCGATCGCCGGAACCATCAACTTCGCTTGCTCGGAAAAACCAGCCTCTTTCAGTTTCCCGGCAATCTCATTCCACTTGAGGTAGAGACTCTTCGTTACTTCCAGAAGCCGATCATCATCGGATAGCTTTTCATTTATCTCATCGATGATCATTTCCAAAATCTCTTCCGGGTCAAAGTCAAGCCCAAACTTCTCATTGGTCTCTCTAAGCAGAGCCTGCTTGTCGGGATACGGGGCCAGTTTATAGGCTTCGTAGATCTTACCATAATCCAGTTTCTTAATATTCAAAATCGGCATCTTTCCCACCCTCTCGCTCACACCATCTTGGACAATAGTAAATCGTCAGCGCTTCCCAGGTAGTGGTGTCTCACTCTTCCACTAGCCTGTCCAGCTTCGAGACCAAGTCCTCTGCCCTCAGATGGGTATACCGCCGCAGCATCTGCATCGACTTGTGCCCGCTGATCGCCGCCACTTCCTGGTCAGACAGACCGGCCTCAACCAGCCGGCTGACGGCCTCATGGCGTAAGTCGTGAAAGCGGAAGTCATCGAGCCTGGCCTGCTTCTTCGCCTGGTTCCAGAGCTTGGTGTAGGCATAGGGGCCGCGCTTTCCGTCCCTGCCAGGCTCGCCGAAAAACACTAGGTCGCAGTCTAGCGGTCGCACCGGATTGTTCAGCGCCTGCTTGAACACCTCGGTGGCGGCCTGGGTGAGCGGCACCAGGCGAGCTTCGTTGTTCTTGGTGTCGGTGAGGCGCACCACACGGCGTTTCACGTCTACCTGGGAGCGAGTGAGGGTAAGGATCTCCGACGATCGCATGCCCGTCTCCAAGGCAATTCTGGCGATCCAGGCCAGCATAGGGTTGCTGTGCTGTCGTAGCACGGCGAAAAGGCGCTTCTCCTCGTCGGGGCTCAGGCGCCGGTCGCGCCCCTCCCCCGGGCTGGGTTTGCGAATATTCTGAACAGGGTTGTAGGTCAGGCCCAAGCCCCACTCCTGGATGGCCACGGTGTAGAGGTGGCCGAGCAAGGCGAGTTCCAAGCGCACGGTATTGGCGCTGATAGGCTGTCCCCGGCGCCCCAAGCTGTTGAGTCGCGTGTCGCGGTAGTTGGCGATCAGTTCCGGCGTCAGGGCCGCAAGGGAATACTTGCCCAGGTGCTCAATCAACATGCGCGCTTTGTGGTGCTCGCTTTTCTGGGTGCTGGGCTTCTTGGTAGGGGTAACGTCCGCGAGGTAGCGCTTGAGTGCCGCTTCGAGCGTCATGCGCTCCGAGGCACTGCGCTGGATATAGACGCCACGCACCATTTCGTCTTCGGTGCGGCGTGCCCAATCTTGGGCGTCACGCTTGGTGCGGAAGGTCTTGGCGGTGGTGGGCCAGCCGGTCTTGCGGATGACGGCTTTCCAACTACCGGCAGGGGTCTTGACGATGGTGGCCATGAAAGTCTCCAGGGGGCTGAAGGATCGGCACTGTACCGAAACTGTACCCTTGGACTATGGGACTCACCAAAGAGAGTTCGTAAATTGCTGATTTTATTGGTGGGCCCAGGCGGACTCGAACCGCCGACCAAGGGATTATGAGTCCCCTGCTCTAACCAACTGAGCTATAGGCCCTGACGCAACGGGGCAGTATCATAGCGGATGCCGATAAACGAGACTAGGGGTGAT
>NZ_JARANY010000052.1 GCF_029889885.1 Chromohalobacter sp. 296-RDG | reverse complement strand
GTCGAGTAGGTCGCGACATAGCTGCCCACCAGCGCCACCACAGCGATGCTCGAGTAGAGAAAGTCGCGACGAATCGACACGATCTTCAGGAAGTACGGCCCCAGCAGGAAGAGCGTCAGAGGCACCAGAATCAGGGCACTAACGAACAGCGAGGCAAACATCGGCGCGATCAGATCGAGCTGCTGGGTCATGAACTGAGGCCCAGGCTGCAGGCCATTGATCACCAGCACGCCGAGAACGATGGCCGTCGTTGGATCGCCAGGAATCCCAAAGGTGAGCATAGGGACGAAAGCACCGCCACACATGGAGTTGTTGGCGCATTCGGCAGATGCGATGCCTTCAGGATTCCCTTTGCCATATCGCTCCGGATGCTTCGAAGAACGCATGGATTCTGCGTAGGAGACGAAAGCCGCCATCGAGCCGCCAGCGCCGGGCAGGATACCGACCGAGTAGCCAATGAGCGCACTCTTCAGATAGCGCAGAATGCCAATTTCCCGGACTTCCGACAGCGGCGGAATGAAGTCGCGCCGACGCACCTTCGCGGCCTGCAGCTTGCTGGGGTCCACGGTGCGAGTACTGCGGCTGTCGGCTTGAATCAGCAGCTCACTGATGGCGAACGTGCCAATGATCAGCGGCATCATGTCGATCCCCTGAACCAGCACGCTGCTATCGAAGGTGAAACGCGCGACCGGTTGCACTACATCGATGCCAATAGTAGCCACCATGACACCGAGCAGGGTGGCAATCATTCCCTTCGTGATCGATCCGCGCTGGGAGATGATGATCACGATGAGTGCGAAGGCGATCAGGGAAAACTTGCCGGGCGTGCGAATAAGCAAGGCGACATCGGCGGCCAGGGGAGACAGTACCATCAACAGCAGAGCCCCCACGGACCCCCCGATCATCGACCCGAGCGCGGCATGGCCCAATGCCTTGGCACCTTCGCCGCGCTGCTGCATCGGATAGCCTTCCAATGCCGTCATCATCGATGAAGGCGCGCCAGGAATATTGATGGTCGTCGCCGTGATGCTGCCGCTGCACATGCCCGCCATGAAGATACTGGCACATGCCACCAGTGCCGTGGTGACATCGAGGCTATAGGTCAGGGGAAGCAACAGCGCGATAGCTAGCACTGACGTCAGTCCCGGCACTGCTCCGAACAGCGTGCCGATCAGGAAACCGCCTACCATATAGAGAAGCGTTTCGGGATTGGCCAGGGCAGAAAACCCACCCAACAGTCCATATAGCGATTCCATGATCATTGACTCCACAGGGTCGGCAGACGAACCTGGAAAAAGACGTCGAACAGCAAGAATCCGGCTCCGGTGATGATCAGCGTGGCGACCAGCTTCATCGGCCACTTCTGCACGGAACCGCTACCGAACTGAAACATCAGCATCAGCACGTAGAGGAATGTCGATACGAAATATCCGATCAAATCAAAGGCCAGCAGATATAAAGCTGTAAGAAGAACAACGCTGATGGCGCCAAGCGAAATTCCACCAATGCTTTTGCTCACCTGATCCTCATCTGAAGCGCCGCCCTCACCTTCGCCGGATTCCTCGCCATGCTTGCTGCGAGCTCGACGAACCTCTTGTGCCATCACGCACACCAGGGCGATCAGCATGATCAGTGCTGTCGTTATAGGAAAGAAAGAAGGCGTCATGTTGCCCTCTTTCATCGGGGGACCAAGTTGTATCGCTGACAACAGATAGGCAAGCGTGATAATCGCCAGCACTGCCGGAACGTAGAACCCGCCGCCTAGGGAAAACCGTTTGGGGGACATATCAGAACCTGTTGGAAAACCGCTGCGCCATGCAATGTGCACGGCGCAGCGACAGCATGAGCTCGTATTGGACTTTTACTTTTCCAACACGCCCTTTTCGACCAGATCATCCATGGTCTCGAAGAGCCGCTGTTGAGTATCGTGCGACCATTGCGTCACATCGTCGGAACCCAACCAGGCAGGCGTCACGCCGATTTGCGTCAACCATTGCTGGAACTCGTCACTCT
Source organism: Chromohalobacter sp. 296-RDG (assembly GCF_029889885.1). Classification (GTDB taxonomy): domain Bacteria; phylum Pseudomonadota; class Gammaproteobacteria; order Pseudomonadales; family Halomonadaceae; genus Chromohalobacter. The sequence continues at coordinate 15,403 of NZ_JARANY010000052.1, read as the reverse complement.
CGTAAGCTTCGTTATAGGTCGCTTCCAGTGTCTCAATTACATCGTCAGGAGTACGTTCAGGGGCCACCAGTGTAATGAAGCTCCCCATTTGCAGATCCAATCCGGTGTCGGTTTCCGTTACAGGCGGAACATTAGGAAAACCTTCGTTCTGCGTGTCGGAGAACTCGACCAGGCCACGTGCCTGACCAGACTCGATCAAGGGTGCGAGATCGCCCAGGCTAGTAACGACCGCATCAACCTCGCCGTTGAGAAGTGCCTCTTTCTGAGTGGCTGCACTGTTATCGTAGGAAACGATCTTGAAGTCGGCGCCTGTCTGCTCCTGGAGCTGCAGCAGCGTCAGGTGCGTTCTGGCCCCCATGTTCTGGATGCCAACACGGATACTGCCGGGATTTTCCTTGGCGGCTGCAATCAAATCGCTCAATGATTGATAAGGCGCATCCTCCGCCACGGTAATCGCATCGGCCTCTTGGGTGATGCGAGCGATCATCTTCATCCGATCCATGTCGAAGCCGGGCAGCATATCCTTCCAGGGGATCGTGATGATGCTGTCATACGTAATAGCCGCAATCGTGTAACCATCCGGACGCGCATCCATCAATTGAAGCAAGCCGGTGGCTGTCATGCCGCCCGCGACGTTTTCCACGTACATCGAGACCGGTACGGAATCTTCCGCAAGATTTGAGATTTTGCGCACGATGGCGTCAGTGCCGCCGCCGGCAGCCGCAGGGACGATGACACGAATATCGCGATTCGGAAAATCGGCCTGAGCAGTACTGGCAGCAAACGTTGCCATGCAAGCCATTCCCAAAAGTGTTTTTTGCAGCTTCATTATTTCCCCCTTTCTGAGCTCATCGTCTTGCCACATGCCTCCAGCCGAAGCACCTTTACTGCATTCGATTTCATCTCGTTCAGTCGGTAGAGATGCAAACCAAATCGCAATATTCAAAACCCATCACTTCAGGTCTGATCCTGTAGCTCGAACCGAATGAATCAATCCTGTCTCATGTAACGTCATACATCATACAACAAGCTAGAGATTCAGTTCGGGAGAGGCAATACACCAAAGGTCTCATGTAGACGAAAGTCACCCATGGCGAACACTTGGTCAGCCACCGACATACCCACGGAGTGATGCTAAACGTCATCTTCAGCTTCTCGGTCACGCTACACGACGTTTATACCCAACCGCCGGCTATCAGCGACTCAGACAACAACTCCGAGAACGGAAATCGCACAAGGGCTGGCTGAGCCTACGTTATTCAGGAGGGATCTGGCCTGCATGATGGCGGGTGCAGAAAACGATGGTAGGAATGCTGACAAGACCGGCGACGAACTAGCGCTGGCGATGAAGCTCGATCACCAGCGCCAAGAGAACCACTCAGGAGTTCGCCATGCAGACGCTACCGGCATCTGCACTGCGTGCTCTTACCAGCCAAAAGCCCACGGCGCCGGCGATTACCAGCATGACGCCGCACCCCGTCGCCAGCAGGTAGGCGCCCGTCACTACGCTATCGGCTACAGCAAAGCGTCCGGCCAGCGCCGCCAGCGAATCGGCGTACTGCCACCACAAAAAGGCCCCCACCACGACGCCGGTAAGCATGGTTACCACGGCTACCCGGCGGCTGACAGCCGCCCAACTGCGCTCGTTCTCCACCGGGCTGCGATGCAGGAAGGCACGGTACTCACTCTCGGCCTGGCTGACGCGGGTCAACCTGGAAGCAATTACGATCGCCGCCAGCGCCACGATAGTACTCAGTAGAACCGGGTGGAGATAGACGGGTAGCGAGATCCAGTCGGCCTGCTTCATCAGCGACAGGATCAAGTTGCCGACGAAGCCGACCCCTAGGCCCCAGCCGGCACCGGCGGCGGTAATCCGACGGCTCCAGATACTCATCAGCGCCACCGGCCCCCAGGAAGAGGCGAACAACGTGGCAGCAAACCACACCACCGCCATCACCGCCGGCGGTTGGAAGAGCGCCAGCAGCAGTGCCACCAACCCGGCCGCCAGAACACCGATACGGCTCGCCCGCATGGCACTACGCTCGCTGCGCGAAGACGGCAGGATATCGTGGGCAAGGCTGAAACCGATGATCGACAGAAAGGTCGAGCATGAGGATAGCCCGGCAGCAAACACTCCGGTAAGGATAATGACGCCAAGCCAGCTCGGCAGCACGTTAAGCGCCGCCCACACCATGGCACGCTCGCCGTCGAGCGTCGGGTCATAGAGATTGATCGCTGCGCCGGTCATCATCATCAGCGCATAGAAGATCGCCAGCACCACCGCGGTGAGCATCGCCGAACGCATCACGACGTGCTCGTTGCGCGCCATCAGATAGCGGCTCGACTGCCAGGGGCTGGCCGCCAGCACCGTGGCCCACACTAGTCCCAGCGTCAGCCCCCAGATGAGCGCTTCACCGGGCGAGGAGAAGGTCGCGCCCTCGCCTTCGATCACGCCGTGCCACAGCGCGATGCCGGGCTTGTCGGACTGCGTCAGCAATCCCTCGATCACCCCCGACCAGCCCCCAAGGTCGCTGATGATATAGAGCGAGCCGCCCACCGCAGCGACAGAGAAAATCACGAACATCACGGTGTCGGTGAGCACCACGCCCTGGGAACCGGAGTAGAGAATGAACCCCGTATACGTGAGCCACACCAGCACCAGTCCAGCCCAATAGGGCAGCCCGGTGAGTTCCTCGAACATGATGCCGGCGCCCTGCATCACGCCCAGCAGGTAGGCCCCCAGGCCAAAGACGGTGGTGAGCCCGGCGATCATCTGCACGCGCTTCGAGGCAAAGCGCTTGCCGAAGAACTCAGGCACCGTCAACGCCCCGCTGCGACGCAGATAGCGGCCGAACACCAGCGCACCGAGTAGACAGCCCGAGGTGCTGATGGCGGCGAAGATCAGCATGACAAAGGGGTAGCCATCGTAGGCAAAACCGGTCTCGCCCAGGAAGGCGCTGGTACTCAGGTAGCTGGCAACCAAGGTGCCGAGAATCATCAGCGTGGGGGCATTACGCCCAGCGACCAGGTAGTCATCGAGATCCTTGACCCGGCGGCCGGCCAGGTTGCCGATGATGAAGTAGCCGATGAGGCTCAGTACGATGGCAGCGGTATAGACCATGGCGAATGACACTTGTTGTTGAAATTCGCAGCCATGGTAAGTACCTACATACGGGTCATTGTCTTCGTTGCGACATCCACCTCAATCAACGCGACTCGCCCTTCTTTCCTCAGCATCACCGGCCATGCTCCTTTGCAACTATCCATGAATAGCTGTCAAAGGCAGCGCCTGTGTAATACGCCTGGGGCACGGCCAATCAAGAAAGATATTCCGAGTAACTTTCGGCCAGCTTCTGGATGTTCTCATCCATGTACTGCAAATGCGTTTTCATAGCGCTTTCCGCAGCGTCGGGGGCGCTCTTGGCGATGGCATCAATAATCCGCGTGTGTTCCTCGACGATCGCGGGCACGCGTTCTTCGTTGAGAAAAAGCATCCGGACTCGATTGATATGCAGCTGAACGTGATAAATGATTTGCCACACTGATGGTCGCCCAGCGATATCGGCAATCTTTTGATGAAGCTCTTCGTCGAGGGTTTCGATCTTGTAGTATTGCCCTTGCCGATACACTAGCCGCTGATGCTCAAGATTGTCGTATAAATCTTGAGCATCGCGGTCGCTGCATTGAGCGGCGGCATCGCGTATCAAAGCGCATTCCAATACCGAACGGGTGTAATGAGCCGCCTTGACCACCTCGAGTCGGATAGGCGTCACGAACGTGCCGCGCTGGGCGAAGATATCGACGAAACCGTCGTAGCGCAGCCGCATCAGGGCTTCGCGAATCGGCGTGCGACTGATGCCGAACTCTTCCGACAGCGCTTTTTCATGAATCCTTTCACCAGGTTTCAGTACGGTGGTAATGATCTTGTCGCGTATATCGCTATAGGCACGATCACTCGACGACCGTTCCTGCACCCCTTTCATCATGCTTTTGACTCCTGGTTAACGCGGCCCATGACGCTCGGTTACCGCCCATCCTACCCTTCCGCCCTATGCGGGGCTAACCGTTGTCGGTACGTGCGAATCGCGTATCAAGGAGCAGTCGAGTTCCTGCAGGTTGCTGCATCCGAGAAGCCCCAGGGTGCGATCCATCTCCTTGTACAGTAAGCCAAGTGCATGATCGACGCCCGCCTGGCCGCCTGCGCCGAGCCCGTAGAGCGTCGTTCGGCCGAGCAGCACCGCGTCTGCTCCCAGGAGTACCGCCTTGAGAATATCGCTGCCGCGCCTGAAGCCACCGTCCAGCAAGATGGTGAGCGCATCACCCACGGCCACCTTGACGTCGGGGAGGATCTCCATCGGCGAGACAGAGCTGTCCAGTTGGCGTCCGCCATGGTTGGACAGCACGATGCCATCGATACCGTATTCCACCGCCGTGCGGGCTTCTTCCGCCGACAGGATGCCCTTGATCAGCAAATTGCCGGACCAGTTATCCCGCAGCCAGCGAATGTCCTCCCAGTTCAGGGAGGGCATCAAATGCTTGCCTATCTCGGCAGCCGCGCCCTGCACGGAGGAATCCTCGGGCGGCAACAGATCCCCCAGGTTCTTGAAGGTCGGCACGCCATGCGGATACAGCACATCCTTCATCCAGCGCGGTCTGCTCAACACATGCAGCTTGTTACGCCAATTGAGCACGAAGGGACGCGCGTAATTGCGCGTGTCCCATTCCCGGTTGCCGTAGATGGCGCTGTCCGTGGTCACGACGATGGTGTCGTAACCTGACTCACGGCAACGGTTTACCAACTTCTCTACGTAGTCATGGTCGCGATAGAAGTAGATCTGCATCCATGGCCATCCACCGGGGACCTTGGCGATCTCCTCCAGCGGCTCGGTCGAGGCATTGCTCAGCGTGAACGGAATGCCCCGGTCCGCCGCAGCGCGAGCCAACTTGGAATCTCCATCCTGTGTAATCATGCCGTTGAACCCCGTCGGTCCGATCACGACCGGCATGCTCATCCGGTGGCCCAACAGGTCTCGGCTGAGATCCCGCTGACTGACATCGGTCAACGTCTTGGGCGTGAACCGGTAGCGATTGAAGACGGCTCGATTGTTCAGCAGGCTGACTTCGTCGTCGGCGCCACCATGAATGTATTCATAGACGAAGTTCGGAAGCCGTCGGCGTGCGATCTCGGCAAGTTCCGCGATGCTCAGTGCCTGATCGTAGCGCCGTCTACGTGGCATGCTTCTTTTCATGTCAGCTCCATCATTCAACCGTTGTGCAGAATACTTAAGGGATAGGTCACGATCTCGGGGAAGAGAATCAGTGCAAACAGGATCGCCACGTACATCAACAGCATCGGCCATATGCCACGCGAAATGTCGATGATGCTGATTCGGCTGATGCTGCAGCCCACATAGAGCACCGTGCCCACCGGCGGTGTGATCAAGCCGATGGAGAGGTTGATGATCATCACAACACCGAAGTAGATGGGATCGATACCGAGCTGCTCGACCACTGGGATAAGCACGGGCGCGAAAATCAGCACGGCGGGCGTCATATCCATCACGCAGCCGAACAGCAGCAGTATGACCATGATGATCAAGAGCATCAGTGTCGGGCTATCCGTAATACTCGTGAGCCCTGCCGCGATCTGGGTGGGAACCTGCGCTACCGTGATTGCATATGCCGTGACAATGGCGGCCGAGGCAATCAGCATCACGATGGCCGTCGTCTTGGCGGTATTGGTGAGCACATCGAAAATCTGCGTCAGGCGGATTTCTCTGTAGAAGAGACTGATAACGAAAGCATATACCGCTGCAACAACGCCCGCCTCGGTCGGTGTAAACACGCCACCACGCAGCCCGACAATAATGATGAGGGGCAATAGCAAGGCCCAAAAGGCACGTTTGAAACTTCGGAAGCGCGCCTGCCAACTTGCACGCTCGAGTCTCTGTGTATCGGCTTTTCGAGCAACCAGCCACCAAGTGAACGTCATGCCGATCGCCATGAGAATTCCGGGCACGATGCCACCCATGAACAACCCGGTAATCGAGACGCCGCCCACGACCCCGTAAAGAATCAAGGGAATGCTCGGCGGAATCACGGTGCCCACGATGCCGACGGACGCCACTAGGGCAGTCGAGCGCTTTTTCTCGTAGCCTTGTGCCACCATCATGGGAATGAGGATCGAGCCCAGCGCTGCGGTATCGGCAACGGCGGAGCCGGATAACCCAGCAAAGATCACGCCGGCCACGATGGCGACATAGCCCAGGCCGCCTTTCACATGGCCCACCAGTGACGAGGCAAAGTCGACGATGCGCTTGGAAACGCCCCCGGCATTCATGATCTCGCCGGTCAGGATGAAAAAAGGAATGGCCATCAAGGCAAAACTATTGGCCCCGGTGATGAAATGCTCGGCCAATGTCGTGACATTGAACATGTCCTGAGTCCACATCATCACCACGGCGGAGCTGAGCATGGCAAAGGCGATCGGCATGCCGATCAACATCAACGAGAACAGCACGGCGAGAAAGACGACGACCATCATGACACCGACTCCTGGTCATGATCGTATGCCCATGTGGGGCCATTGCGGCCGGTCAGGACGAAGCTCAACGCCTGGTACGCCATCACTGCGGACATCAGAATGGCCGCGATCATGCCGGCATAGTAGTAATTGTTGATGGGAATATCGGTGGCGGGCCCGGTAATCCCCACGTTCAGTTCGATCAGGACCAGCAGTCCTTTGACCACGAGCGTCATCACCGCCACGGTCAGGACCGTCGTCAGCAGGAACAGCAGCTTCTGAAGCCAGCCGGGAATATGGCGCACCAGGATATCAACGCCCAGGTGGCTATGTTCCACCACGGCGAGGATGGAGCCCAGGAACACGACCCATACGAAGAGGTATCGCGCCACCTCACTGGACCATGTCAGTCCGCTGTCGAAGGCATAGCGGAGCACGACATTGGTAAAGACAAACCCCACCATCAGCACCAGGGCCACGGCAATGGCCAGCCTGATGGATGTTTTCAAGAAACCGAACAAGGTCGTCATCGACATGAAACCACCTCTTGTCCACTCGGTTTTGCCATGCGAACTCCAGGAGTTCGCATGGCATGCGTATGACGAGCCTCAGGAGCCTTCACGTACCATCTTCACCATGTCTTCAGCCCAGTCGTACTGACTGTAAAAGTCGTCATAGATCGGCTGAACGGCTTTCACCATTTCATCGTGAAGTGCCTGGCTCGGCTCCGTCACTTCCAGGCCAGCCTTCTCGAGCTCATGCTTGATCTCTGAGGCGGATTCGCGCATCAGCTGCCACTCCATCTCCATGGATTGACGAGAGGCTTCCTGGATGACGTCTTTCTCGTCATCGCTCAGGTTGTCGTAAAACTGCTGGTTCATCAGGTACACGTTGGGGCTGAACATGTGCCGGCTTTCCAGCACGTGGTTCTGCACCTCGTACCACCCCGAGCGATAAAGCGTGGCCAGGGGATTATCCTGTCCGTCGATCACCCCCTGTTCGAGTGCCGGGTAGACTTCGGACATCCCCATGGTTTGCACATTGGCGCCTAATGCCTGACCCACTTTCACGTACAGCTCCAAATTAGGCATTCTCAATTTGAAGCCGTCGAAGTCGTCCATGCTGTCGATTTTTTCTTTGCTCGAGAAAACGCGAAAGCCATTCGCCGTCCACGCCAAGGGCTCTACACCCAGCTCACGAAAATAGGGATCGATCTTCTCGCCGACAGGGCCATTCAGCATCGACTGTGCTTGATCATAGTCTTCGAACAGGAACGGCCACTCGGGGAAACCGATTTGCGGCTTGGCTGTCTGCAGCCCCATTCCGGCAATCGCCATTTCGATACTGCCGGTTCTGACCCCATTGGTGTATTGCCGCTCATCACCGAGCGAACTGTTCGGATAGATTTTGACTTGCATGTCGGAGTGGCTCTCGACATACGGTTTGAATTCCTCACGAATAGCCACGTTTTGCGGGTGGTCTTCCGCAAAATAACTCGCGACCTTGATGGTTGCCGTGCTCTGTGCGTAGACATGTCCGGCAAACATGGCCGTTCCCATCAAAGCGGAACCAACCAGAGTGCGGCCTATGATGGCTGAGAGTGAATATGTCATTTGTTGTGCTCCCCGTTAGCAGATACAGGCGCTGGCATCGGAGGCTCCTTTCAGGAGCCAACTAGTATACTAGTATTCACTCTGTATCGCGCCTAGAAAGACTTTTGTCTAAACGCAAACGTCCTGGTTCTCGTGCTGACGCTGAACAGGAAGGTGGAGACTTGCAGGTTAGGCGAGAGCGATAGCCCCTCCGGTGACAGTCGGACTTGGGGTCGCGTCATTCCCGAGATACCTTTACGCGCCTCACGCGTCGTTACCCACGACAATGAAACTCGGCACGGGGAAACCTTGCTGCCCTTGGACTCACCCCAATCATGAGGGAGCATCGCCCGGCATCTACGATCTTAGCACCGGGCGACGCTCCCACGGGTTGAGTATGTCGATACCAATCGACTCGAAGTCCTTCACGTTGCGGGTAGCCAGCGTAGCGTGATGTTGTCGACAGATCGCGGCGATTTGAGCGTCCGCAGCATGCACCACCCTGCCTGCACGCTCACTGATTGCCACTTGTTCTGCTTAGTGCACCGCCGCAACCTCATCGAATGGCAGAATGCGACCCGCAAAGTCTTCCTCGAACATCTCCGCGGCCATGGCGGTGAAACGGCGTTGGTGTTTGCCGCTGGGCAAGCGCTCGAGGCCATAGAGAATTTCCGCCACGGTAATAGCGGAGATAGTCACGGCACTCGCATCCTGACTATCCAGCCAGGCGATGACGCACGCGTCCGGTTCGGGCCGCATAAGCTCGGATAACACGTTGGTATCCAGGACGATCATGCGTCGAGGTCCGGAGCGCGAGGCTTATCAAACCTGGCTGGCACTGCCATCTCGACACCTCCCGCTGCCGCAAAACGCTCCCGTATACGGCTGCCTTGCCCCTCTTTTTGAGGTTGACTCAAGGCACTGCGAAGAATAATACGTACTTCCTCTTCCATGGAGTGACCATGCCTGGCCGCTTCCATACGAAGCTGAGTCTTTACCTGCTCGTCCAAATTGCGAATCGTGATCGATGCCATACTAGCTTCCCTATGCGATCTCAACGCAATCAATGATAGCGCCGAACCGTCGAAAGCATCTGCTCGAAAGAGGGAATGGCTGATGTTCTATGGCAGGAGGTAGTGGTTAGTGGCAGCCTTTGAGTATCACGCTAGATGTGAGGGAAGGGTATTGGGAATGGTGGGCCCAGACGGACTTGAACCGCCGACCAAGGGATTATGAGTCCCCTGCTCTAACCAACTGAGCTATAGGCCCTGACGCAACGGGGCAGTATCATAGCGGATGCCGATAAACGAGACTAGGGGTGATTGGCTCCTGGAGTGTGATTCCATCCCATGGAGGGTTTGGTGATGTATCAAATGAAGCGAATGGCGCGTCGTGTTGCTTGGGTGACAGCGTTGGGCGTGGTCGCGCTGCCTTGCGTGGCGCAGGCGGATTGGCAGTTCGATCCGGAGAAATCACGCGTCGAGGCGACGATCACCGAGATCACCTCGTCCGGCTCAGAGGTGGCGCATCGTCACGCGTTGAAGCGCATGAATGGGCATATTACGGAAGATGGCACGCTACGCTTGCCGGTGCGGCTCAATCAGACCGACATCCTCGATCAGCTGGGCGAGTTGCCGTCGTGGATGGAGAGCCTGTCGGATACCAAGCTGACCACGGTGGTCACGCAACTCGATCCCCAAGTGCTCGATGACCTGCCCGTGGGCGAGTCCCGTACCAAGACGCTGATGCTCAGCGTAAAGGATGGCGATGCGTCGCAGCAGGAGCCGCTGAAGGTGCGTTTCACGCGTGAGAGCGAAGGCGCGATTCACGTGCGTAATGCCGAATCGGTGTCGCTGGATGGCCGCGCGATCATGCAGAACCAGACCGCACGCACCGTGCTCGGGTTACTCGGCTATCAGCAGATCGATGACGAGGTGCCGGTCGAGCTGGATGCTGTCTTGGTGGACCGCTAAGCGATGCCCGAGGTATGCGATCTCCCCGCCGGTTGTCAGAGCTGGCAAACCCAGTGGCCTTGGCCGCGCCCGCTGGCGGGCGTGGCCTGGCGCGGAGTGAATTTCACGGCGCCCTCGGTGTGCGAAGCGGACTTTGCCACCCAAGGCATCGCATTACCGGCACAACTGGCTACGGCCATCGCCAAGCGCCGGGGCGAGTTTCTGGCGGGGCGGCTTTGTGCCCGGGAGGCACTGTACGCCGCTACAGGGCGTGGCGAAGTACCGGGAATTGCGGACGATCGTGCGCCTTGCTGGCCCGAAGGCACGCTAGGGAGCATCACCCATAGCAGCGGTTTCGCCGCCGCCCTGGCGGCGCCGCGTGGCGTATGGCAAGGATTGGGGCTCGATGCGGAAACGCCATTGAGCCCCGCGCGCGCCGAGCGCTTGGCGGCGCAGATTCTCACCCCGGAAGAATGTGCGTGGCGTGATGGCCTCGACCGTGACGCCCAGGCACTGTTCACTACCCTAGCATTTTCCAGCAAGGAGAGCCTGTTCAAGGCGTTGTATCCCTTGATCGGCGTGCGTTTCTACTTTCAGGACGCCACGCTCGTCGAGTGGCGCCCCGCCACGGGACATATCACGCTGCAATTGCGTCGCACCCTCTGCGACGGCTGGGTAGCGGGCACGACGCTCGAGGGCCAGTACACTGAGACAGCCTCACGCTTGCTGAGCCTGGTGGCCATTCCTGCGCCTCTAGATTTTTGATAACCGTTCTTATTTGAATTACGATTGCGCTCTAAGATTTTCCCGCTTGGGGTTCACCTGTAATGTTCAACGTCGACGCTGCCAGCTTCGAGGTCAATGGCCAGTGCTTATTGCATCCTACCGACCTCGCCTTCGAAGAAGGCAAGGTCTATGGGCTGATTGGCCATAACGGCTCGGGCAAGTCGACCCTGCTCAAGATGCTCGCCCAGCAGCAAGCGCCGAGTCGCGGCCATATTCGGCTCGATCAGCGCCCACTCGTCGATTGGGGGACGCGTGAATTCGCCCGCCACGTGGCGTATCTGCCCCAGCATCTGCCCAGCGCCGACAACCTCACTGGCCGTGAGCTGGTGGGCTTCGGGCGCTATCCCTGGCATGGCCTGCTGGGGCGTCTCAACGGCAAGGACAAGACGCAGATCGATCGTGCCATCGCACTGACTCACACCGAAGCCTTCGCCGACCGCCTGGTGGATACGCTGTCCGGAGGCGAACGCCAACGTGTGTGGCTGGCGATGCTGCTCGCTCAGGAAAGCCGTTTTCTGCTGTTGGACGAACCCCTGGCGGCACTGGATATCGCGCATCAGGTAGAAGTGCTGGCGCTGGTGCGCTCGCTGTGTCGCGAGCTGGGGCTAGGCGTCATCATCGTCCTGCACGACGTCAACATGGCGGCGCGTTACTGCGATCACCTGATCGCACTGCACAGCGGACAAGTGCTTGCACAGGGCGCGCCCCGCGACTTGATGTGCGATGCCACCCTGGAAGCCATCTACGGCATCCCCATGCGGGTCATGTCCCACCCGGGCGGCGAGCACCCCATCGCCGTGCTGCATTGATGGAGTCGCTGTGACGCCATTGTCGATGCGCGGAGACAATCTCCGCTTGCACCTCCTTGCCTTGGCGTTGCTGGTGCTGCTCGCCGGGCCGTATACCGCCAGCGCCGCAGATACGCCGCGTATCGCCACCGTCGACTGGACCATCGCCGAAACGCTGTTGGCACTTGGCGTAACGCCCGTGGGTGTAGCGCAAAAGGATTCCTACCGCGAATGGGTGGGCGCACCGTCGCTACCTGACGAGGTGGTCGATATCGGCCTGCGCGCGCAACCCAATCGTGAACTGCTGGCCCAGCTCGACCCCGACCGTATTCTGCTCTCGCCAATGTTCAGTACTTTGGCCCCCAGCCTCAAGCGTATCGCCCCCACCGACACCGTGGCGCTTTATAGCCCCGGCAGTGACATGTGGACGCGACTGAAAAACGCCACCCGCGAGATCGCCGCCATTGCCAACCGTGAGGCGGAGGCGGACACGCTGCTCGCCTGGCTGGATGCCCACCTCGCCCTCTTGCGGCAAACGCTCGCTCACCAAGAGGTTGAAGACCGCCCCTTGCTCGTCGTGCAGTTCATCGACGACCGTCATGTGCGCGTGTTCGGCGAACATAGTCTTTACAACGCAGTCATGGAACGCCTGGGCCTGGAAAACGCCTGGCAGGACGCCACCAATTACTGGGGCTTCGCCACCGTGGGCCTGGAAGCATTGGCCAAGCTCGATGATGCACGCCTGGTCGTGATCGAGCCGCTGCCCGTCGGCGTCGACGAGCGCCTCGCGTCGAGCGCCCTGTGGCAGCATTTACCTTCCGTGCGTCGCGACGACGTGCTCACGCTGCCCCCCGTATGGAGCTTCGGCGGCGCCCCCTCGGCGGCGCGCTTCGCCGACCATCTGAGCCAGGCGCTTATCGACGCGGCCGCAACACCGCCGACCCACGAGGCACCCGATGCGTGACTGGATCTCCCGTTCCTTGCCGTTCCCGCATTTCGTGCTGACCCCCGCGCGGCTTTGCACACTGCTCGCGCTGGTGTGTCTCGCCCTGAGCGGTCTCTCGCTGGCGACGCAATTACCCGTCGCGCAGTGGTCGCAGGCGCTGTTCGTCCCCGACGAGGACAACATCGACCAGTTGCTGACGCACTACAGCTGGCTGCCTCGCTGGACCATCGCCCTGCTGGCCGGTGGCGCCCTAGGCATCGCCGGGGTCCTGATGCAGCAAGTATTGCGCAACCCCTTGGCCGCACCCACGACCCTTGGCGTCGCCACCGGGGCGCAACTTGCCTTGTTGCTCGCCACCCTGTTCGCCCCCGGCCTGCTCGTTCTCGGCCGCGAGTGGGTGGCCGTGGCGGGCGGCGGCCTGGCCATGGGGCTGGTATTCGCCCTGGCGTGGCGACGCGGCCTCGCGCCCATGGTGGTGGTACTCGCCGGGTTGGTGGTCAATCTCTACCTGGGAGCGGTCAGCACGACGCTGATACTCTTTAATCAGGAAGAGTTACGTGGCCTGATGGTGTGGGGCGCGGGGTCGCTTTCGCAGAATAGCTGGGACGGTGTGCTCTATCTGCTCCCGCGCCTGACCATCGCACTGGTGCTGGCCGGGCTCATGCTGCGCCCACTGGCGATCCTCGAGCTCGACGACGTCAACGCCCGCAGCCTGGGTGTCTCGCTAAAGCATCTACGACTGATGAGCCTGGGTCTGTCGGTCTTCATCACCGCCTGTGTGGTCAGCGTGATCGGCATCATTGGTTTCATCGGCCTGGCGGCACCGGCCATCGTGCGCTTGCTGGGCGCGCGCACGCTGCCCCAGCGCTTGCTGTGGGCACCGATTTTAGGCGCCTTGTTGCTGACCACGACCGATCAACTCTTGCAGCGCTTTTCCGGTGCGCTCCCCACGATGATTCCCACCGGCGCGACCACCGCCGCCCTGGGGGCGCCACTGCTGTTATGGCTAATTCCGCGCCTTAAATTGGGAGGAGACCGTCCGCATGCCGCGCCCATGCTGACGGCGCCGCGTCGTCGGCATCCCGGCCGCTTGCTGATGGCCTTGGGGCTGGCGCTCGCGGTCGCGCTCGCGGCTTCCTTGTTGCTCGGCCAGAATAGCGATGGCTGGGCCTGGCCCTCGTGGTCGATCTGGCACGCCACGCTTGAATGGCGCTTGCCGCGCACGCTGGCCGCGGCGGGCGCCGGCACGCTGTTGGCCTTGGCCGGGACCTTGATACAACGCGTGACCGGCAACCCCATGGCCAGCCCGGAAGTCGTGGGGATCAGCGGCGGCACCGCCATCGGCCTGATCGGCGTAGTGCTGTTCGTACCGGGCGTAGGCCTGCCAGTGCTACTGCTCGCCGGCACCCTGAGCGCGTTGGCGACGTTGGGCGTCCTGCTGCTGATCAACCGCCGCAGCGGTTTCCAGCCAGAGCGCGTGCTGTTGACGGGCATCGCCATCACTGCGCTGTTCGATCCGCTGCGCAGTATCGTGCTCGCCAACGGCGACCCTCGCACGCAGCAGCTTCTAGCCTGGATGTCGGGCTCTACCTATTACGTCGATACCTCACTGGCCATCGTCGTGGCGGCCAGCGCCGTGGTACTGACGCTGGCATTGCAAGGCCTGGCGCGTTGGCTGGACCTGTTGCCGATGGGCAACTCCAGCGCCCGCGCGCTGGGGGTCAACGTCGACCGGGCACGTCTTTCCTTGCTTGGCGTCGTCGCCCTGCTCACCGCCGCCGCCACCCTGGTGGTCGGACCGCTTTCCTTTGTTGGCCTGCTCGCACCGCACATGGCACGCCTGCTGGGGGCATCGCGGGCACGCACTCACCTGCTCGCCGCCGCCTTGCTGGGTGCGCTATTGATGGTGGTGGCCGACTGGCTGGGGCGTCAGTGGTTGTTCCCGCAAGAGATCCCCGCCGGCCTGATGTCCTCGCTGATCGGCGGCGCCTACTTCATGTGGTCGCTGAGGAAGCTCTAGGGAAAGATGGAAGATGGAAGATGGAAGATGGAAGATGGAAGATGGAAGATGGAAGATGGAAGACAATAGTATCGGCACGTGAAGTATGACGATCAAACAAAATGGCCCGGTAGATCCCGGGCCATTTCCTTACCTTCTCTCTTTCTGACTTCTTATAACTTGACGCTTACCAGCGATACTTGAGGCTGCCGATCACGCTGCGTGACTCGCCGTAATAGCAGTAATAGTCGCAGCTGGCAACGTACTCTTCATCGGTGAGGTTGTTGGCATTGATCTGAGCAGTCCAGTGCGTATTAAAGTCGTAGCTCGCCATGGCGTCATACAGCGTATAGGACGGTACATCACTATCGATGCTACTACCCGGGCTAGCCACAGATTTGCCCACATAACGTACACCACCACCCACGTTCAGTCCTTTGACGGCTCCTTCCGTGACGTCGTAATCCAGCCACGCGGAAGCCTGATGACGGGGGATAAGCTCCTTGCGCTGGTCATCTTTGTCGCGTGCATCCGTATACGTATACGCGGCTTTCAACTGCAGCGAATCCGTGAGATAGCCCACGCCCTCGAGTTCAAACCCATTAGAAGTTGTCTCGCCGCCCTGCTGTTGATCTCCAGTCCGCTGGGTGACAAAAGAGTTAGATTCCTCGATATCGAACACCGCCGCACTCACGTAACCGTCCCAGGAAGAAGGCGCGTACTTGACCCCCGCCTCCCACTGTTTACCTTCGATTTCTTCGAAAACCGCACCCTGAGCGTCAGTCTGAGCTTGCGGCCTGAACGACTCGGTATAGCT
>NZ_JARANY010000051.1 GCF_029889885.1 Chromohalobacter sp. 296-RDG | reverse complement strand
CGCGCGGCGCGAGCCATGGGGCTGCCATCGCGCCTGATCATGTGGCGCCATGTGCTGCCCAACGCCATGGTCGCCACCCTGACTTTCATCCCGTTTCTGTTCACCGGCGCGATCACCACCCTCACCGCGCTGGATTTCCTGGGCTTCGGCCTGCCACCAGGCTCGCCCTCACTAGGTGAACTCGTCGCCCAGGGCAAGAACAACCTGCAGGCACCCTGGCTTGGCATTACAGCCTTCCTGAGCCTCGGAATCATGCTTTCGCTGCTGGTCTTTATCGGCGAAGGACTGCGCGACGCCTTCGACCCACGCCACGTGCCCAGCACCACCACGCCGACCTCCGCCGAGACCGACGATCTACCCGGGAGAACCGCGCATGGCCAATGACGACGTCGTATTCGAACTCGATGCCCTGCGCATCGCCTTCGGCGACATGCGCGTCGTCGAGGACCTGTCACTCACCATACGCCGTGGCGAAACCGCGGCTTTGGTCGGCGAATCGGGCTCCGGCAAATCGGTCTCGGCTCTAGGCGCCCTCGATCTGCTGCCGCCCGGCGCGCGGGTCGAAGGCGAACGCCGGCTCTGCGGAGAGTCTCTCGAAGGGCTTTCACCACGTCGCTGGAATACGCTGCGCGGCGGTCAAGTCGGCTTCGTTTTCCAGGAGCCCACGACCTCGCTCAATCCCTTGCACCCGGTCGGCAAGCAGCTCAGCGAAACCCTACGTCTGCATCAAGGCTTGCGCGGCCGTGCCGCCCGTCAGCGCGCTCGGGAATTGCTGGTGGAAGTACAGTTGCCGCGCCCCGACGAACTCCTCGAGGCGCACCCCCATCAGCTCTCGGGCGGGCAACGTCAGCGCGTGGTGATCGCCATGGCCATCGCCAACAAGCCGCGACTGCTCATTGCCGACGAGCCGACCACGGCGCTCGATGTCACTGTTCAACAGGAAATCCTGGCCTTGCTGGCGTGGCTACGCGACGCCAATGGCATGGCCATGCTGTTCATCACCCACGATCTCAATCTGGTACGCCAGCATGCCGACAGCGTGCATGTCATGCAGCACGGACGACTCGTCGAAAGTGGCAGCATTACACGCGTCTTCGATACCCCCCGCGCGGCCTATACCCAACACCTGCTCGCCGCCAATCCCGATGGCCATGCCGCGCCGTTGCCGGAGACCCGTACGATGCTGCTCGAGGCACGCCGCCTCGGCGTCTCTTTCGCGCGGAGCAGATCCTGGTTCGGGCGCCGTCCCGCCCCCTTCGTGGCCGTCCAGCCGCTGGATATCACCCTGGCACGCGGCGAGACTCTGGGCCTGGTCGGCGAATCGGGCTCTGGCAAGACCACGCTGGCGCTGGCGCTTCTACGCCTGACCGCCGCCGACGGCGAGATCGTCTTCGATGGCGAACGCCTGGATAAGTTGCGTGGCAACGCGCTACGCCGCCGTCGGCGGCGCTTTCAAGTCGTCTTCCAGGATCCTTACGGCTCGCTCTCGCCGCGTATGCCCGTCATGGATATCGTCAGCGAAGGGCTGCGTTTTCATCACCCGGCACTCAGCGACGCAGAGATCCAGCAACGCGTTGCCACCACCCTCGAAGAAGTCGGTCTGCCGGCGAATTGCGCGGCACGCTATCCGCACGAGTTCTCCGGAGGCCAACGCCAGCGTATCGCCGTGGCACGCGCCATCATTCTCGAGCCCGATCTACTCGTGCTCGACGAGCCGACCTCTGCACTCGACCGCAGCGTGCAGAAACAGCTCATCGGTTTGCTGCGCGGGCTTCAAGCGAGACGCGGGCTGAGTTACCTATTCATCAGCCATGATCTCGCCGTCGTACGCGCCATGGCGCACCGCATCGTGGTGCTTAAAGACGGCGAGATCGTCGAGCAAGGCGACTGTGAAGCGTTACTCAAGCAACCTCAAGAAGCGTATACCAAGCGTCTTCTCGAGGCCTCTGGATTGAAATTCGGCACCTGACGGACTTTTTTGTACGCCATGGCCGGGTTGTCAGGTTAAGGAGCTATAAGCGCGGGAATAAGATAACGGTATAAACTAGATGGATGCGACTTCCGCTTCGCTAAGCTCTCGCCACTCGCCTGGCGCTAGCGCTGAGTCGAGGACGATATCGCCGATCCGTTCACGATGCAGTGCCACGACCTCGTTACCCAGCGCCGCGAACATGCGCTTGATCTGGTGGTAGCGGCCTTCCTGGATGATCAGACGCGCCTGAACCACCTCGTCTTCGTCCGGCGTCGGCAAACGTTCGAGGCGCGCGGGCAACGTCGGCTTATCTTCCTTTTCCAGCATTAGCCCCGCTGCCAGGAGATCTTCCGCCCCTTCCATCAGCGGTTGAGCCAGCGTCACGAGATAATGCTTGTCGCAACGTCGCTTGGGGGATGTCAGTCGATGCGACCATTGCCCATCCTCGGTGATCAACACAAGCCCTGTAGTATCGACATCCAAGCGTCCTGCGATGTGCAAGCGACTACGCTTAGTGACATCCAGCAACTCGATCAACGAGGGATAACGCCCCGGCCGTGTCGTGCACTCATAGCCCGTGGGCTTATTGAGCATCAGATAGCGCACGCCGACCAGAGCCAAGGGCTCCCCCATCCAGCGTACGTCCTGTTCGTCACCGAGTTTGAAGGCGGCATTTTTGATCACATCACCATCCACCTCGACCTCGCCGCGGTGCAGGGCTTTCTTGGCTAGCGAGCGCGTCAGCTCGGTACTTTCACTTAAAAAACGGTCGAGACGCATGCAGTCAATTCACTCCTCGACCTGGAAGCGATCGGCGTCCATCCAGGCCGGAAATTTGTCACGGAACGTACTCAGCGCCTGACGATCCAGGAAGCCGGTACGCATGAAAGGCGCGTCGCGCGGCTCGTCGATCAAGGGCTCGCCCTTGAAGTCGACAAGCATCGAGTCACCCGCATACGCCAGCCCCTTGGCATCTTCTCCTACGCGATTGACGCCGATTACATAGCAGAGATTCTCGACGGCACGCGCCTGTAGCAGGGTCCGCCAAGGCTGACGACGGGGCGCGGGCCAGTTGGCAACGCACAGCAGCGCATCATACTCGAAATGCTCGCCCGGCGCGGGCTGCTGGCGCAGCCATACGGGAAATCGCAGGTCATAGCAGACACTCAACAGAATGCGAAAGCCCTTGAGCTCGACGATGACGCGCTCGCTGCCCATGCCATAGCGCTCGTGCTCGCCGGCCATGCGGAACAGGTGGCGCTTGTCGTAATGCGTGATATCGCCATCCGGGCGCGCCCAGATAAGACGATTGAAATATTCGTCGTCCTCGACCACGGCCACGCTGCCGGTCACTACGCAACCACGCTGGCGGGCTTGTTCGGCCATCCAGGCAACGGTGGCACTTTGCGCCATGGGCTCGGCCATCTCACGGGAATTCATGGTGAACCCCGTAGCGAACATTTCCGGCAGCACGATCAAGTCCGTATCGTCCGCCGAGAGCGTGCCCAGACGTTCCTCGAGCAAACGGCAATTGGCTTGGGGATCTTCCCAGCGCAGGTCGGCCTGCACCAGAGTCGTACGTAATTCACTCATTACACACCTCCCAGATTGATGCTTCAGTCTGAAGGCCAGCTCAGGGCGGCGGCAAGTCTCTTTCGTCCATGTTAGATTAGCGTTCTCCTGTTCGGCTTTATCGCCCCACGCTGAGGTCCCCATGACTCGAGAGAGTGCTAAAGAGAGTGCCCCGCAAGACACGTCTTGCGCACCGACGACTGCCGCGGATAAGGAAGCCGCCCAGGGTGTCATGTTCGGCGTGGTCGCCTATACGCTATGGGGCTGCTTTCCGCTTTTTTTCTCGCTTTTCGAGGGTGTACCCGCTTGGGAAATCCTCACCCATCGCATCCTCTGGGCGTGCCTGTTTCTGGTCCTCGTGGTGACCCTCTTAGGGCGCTGGCAGCCGGTCATGGCCGCCTTGCGCGCGCCGCATCTGCTGGTACGGGTACTCGGCTGTGCCTTGCTCATCGGCTTCAACTGGGGGCTCTATATCTATGCCGTGGAAACCCACCACGTTCTCCAGGCCAGCCTCGGCTATTTCATGACGCCACTGGTCAACGTAGCGCTGGGCATGCTGGTACTGCGCGAACGCATGTCACGTCTCCAGGGCACCGCAGTGGCCATCGCCATCATCGCCATCGGCGTTCAACTGGTGGGGCTCGGTGGTCTGCCGTGGATCAGCATTTGTCTTGCTCTCAGCTTCGGCACCTATGGCCTGTTGCGTAAGCAGGTCAGCCTGGACGGCCTTTCGGGACTGTTTGTCGAGACATTCATATTGCTGCCCCTCGGCTTGCTTGCCGTGGCCTGGTTCGAGGTTGCCGGCCTGTCCCATTTCGGGGGCACCGCGCGTAACACCACGCTGCTGGTAGCGAGTGGCGCCCTGACGGCTCTGCCATTGCTGGCCTTCGCCGGAGCCGCGCGCCGACTGCGCCTGTCGACAGTAGGGTTCTTGATGTACATCAACCCCACCTTGCAATTCTTGATCGCACTGCTGATCTTTCGTGAGCCATTAGGCACGCTGCAACTCATCACCTTCGTACTCATCTGGCTCGGATTGGCGCTATATTCGCTTTCCGCCTGGCAAGGCCGACGCGCCGGCGCCAGATAAGGCAAGCGTCACAGCGCCGATATCGTCTAGAGTGAACAAGAACGCCGTACGACCTGCTTCGCGACGGCCGCCTGGCCCGAGGAAACACGCCTTCATGACGACGCATCTGGTGCTGGTAGGTGCCGGTCACGCGCACCTCCACTTGTTGAAACACGCTACCGCATTACGTCGCGCCGGCTATCGCATCACACTCGTGGCCCCCACGCGTTTCTGGTATTCGGGCATGGCCGCACGGCTGCTCGGTGGTGCACCGCGTGATGCCTGCAGCCTCGACATCGCTGCCCTCTCCGCGCGCCATGGCATCGAGCATGTTACAGCGCCTTTCGTGGCACTCGACGTGCACACCAAGCATGTTTTCCTGGCCGACGGTCATCACATCGACTTTGATGTACTCTCGCTCAACGTGGGCAGCGACGTCGTACCGCCGACCCCAACTGGCGCGACCGTTCCTGCCTGGGGCGACGCGCGCTACTGGCACGTCAAGCCCATCGAGCGTCTCGATGCGCTACGCCAGCATGTGCTCGATGCCGCCCAGCAACGCCAGGCTTTGCATATGGTCGTGGTCGGTGGCGGACCTTCCGGCGTGGAAATGGCCGCCAATCTGGCAGGGCTGAGCCAACGCCTCGGGGCCGCCAACACTATTCGGCTTGTCACGCGCCACTCACGCTTATTGCCCGCCGCACCGGAGACAGCATCACGCTGGGCCAGCAGTCAGCTCTCACGCCTGGGCGTCGACTGGCAACCCAACGTAGCCTTCGATGGTGGCGCCGGATGGCTCGACACCCTCGACGTCTTACCCGATGACATCGTCCTCGCCACGGGATTGCGCCCCGCGTACTGCGTCGCCGATCTGCCACTGGCGCTCGACGACAACGGCATCTGCATCAAGGCAACGCTACAAAGCGAGGAACACACGGCGATCTTCGCCGTCGGCGACTGCGCCTCGCTGACCGATCAAAGCCTCCCCAAGCGCGGTATCGAAGGCGTTCGCCAAGGCCCCGTGCTACTGCAGAATCTGATTGCCCTGCAGAATGACACGCCACTGAGTGACTACCAGCCACCGGCAACGGCACTATCCATCGTGGACATGCACGACAAGGGATTGGCACTTTACGGAGAACACTGGCGAGGTGGCCGCTTGGCCTTGCGGCTCAAGCGCTATATCGACACGCGCTTCTTGCGACGTTACCGGTAGAGAAGTCGCGGCGTTACCGACAAGAGAAGCGTCAGCTCACGGTAAGAGCCAAGACACATTACACCGCCGGGGTGACGGTGCCTGGGTGACCGCTATCGCATTACACCTGCATATTCATGACATCCTTATAGGCAGTCACAAAGCGGTTGCGTACCTGCTTGCCCATTTCAAAGGCAATACTGGCCTTTTGCATATCGACCATGACATCGTTGAGCTCCACGCCCGGCTCACCCGCCTCGAACGCTTTAGCCTGAGCGTTGGCACTCTGCTTTAAGCTATTGATGCGTGAAATCGCGCTGTGCAATTCACCGGTAAAACCACCGCTTCCGACTGACGTATTGACCTGGGTCCCGGGCATCTGGCCCGCCTGATTGGCCATGGACTGCATTTGCTGAAGTGCCTGGGAAATGGCCGGTGCACTCATGACTTTTCTCCGCTGATCAAACAGCTTTGGAATACGTTGATGAACCTTATCAGTAACCTGGCCTGCGCCATATCTGCAATTGGGACTTAAAACATCGGCTTTTCCACCCTTTAGGGTTTTCTTGACTCCACATAATGGCCGTCATCACACATACGCTTCGTAACGGTATCGATCGCACCGTCATGAGGCGTCAAACGATGCGCCGAATTCTGGAGTTGGACACCCCCATGCTTGCCGCTGAACCTTTTCAGTGCCTACCCCGGCGTTGCCGGAGGATGACATGAGCACCGCAGCATCCTCTTCGACCGAGGCCAACCAAGGTACATCAGGACAACGTCAAGGCAACGCCGCCTCGGGCGGTGCTCAATCGTTTGTCGCCCGACTGCGTAGTAACCCGCGCGTACCGCTGATTATCGCCGCCGCCGCGAGCGTCGCAGTTATAGCCGCGCTTTTGATGTGGGCAAGCTCCCCCGATTACCGCGTGTTGTATTCGACGCTCACTCAGGAAGATGGCGGAAAGATCGTCTCGGAGCTCGACAGCATGGGCGTGCCCTACGAGTTCAGCGAGAACGGTCAGGCACTGCTGGTACCCGCCGACCGGGTTAACAAGCTACGCATGCAGCTCGCCGAACAAGGCTTGCCGGAAGCCTCCGGCGTGGGCTATGAACTGATGGACGAACAGTCGTTCGGCATCAGCCAGTTCACCGAGCATGTCAATTATCAGCGCGCGCTCGAGGGCGAACTGTCGCGCACCATCGAAGACCTTGGGCCGGTCTCTCATGCCCGCGTTCACCTCGCCATGGCCAAGCCGTCAGTCTTCGTCCGCGAGAGCGAGCCCGCCAGCGCTTCCGTCATGCTCGACCTCCAGCGCGGGCGTGTTCTCGGCGAAGGCCAGGTGCAGGCGATCATGCATCTGGTGTCGAGTAGCGTTTCCGAGCTCGCGACCGATGATATTTCCATCGTCGACCAGACAGGCAGCCTGCTCTCTCCTGCCAGTGATGGCAACGACGCGCTCAGCGGCACGCAGCTGGATTACGTTGCCCGAGTCGAGCGCAGCTATGCCGAGCGTATCGAATCGATTCTGGCGCCCATCCTCGGCGCGCGTAACGTCAAGGCCGAAGTCTCCGCCCAGCTCGATTTTTCCAAGCGCGAAGGCACCAGCGAAACCTATTCCCCCAACCAGCCACCCAATGAAGCCGCCGTACGTAGCGAGCAATCGAGCATCACCTACAGCGGTGATTCTGACCTGGCCATGGGGATTCCTGGAGCGTTGAGCAATCAACCTCCCGGTACCGCAGCGTCGCCCATCAATGCACCACAGGAAAACAATGATGGCGAAGGCGACGACGCACAAGACGATGACGCTCAGGCTGAGGATGGCGACAACGCTGCGACCCAGGAAAACGCCGCCCTGGGGCGCACCAGCCGCGACAACACCATCAATTACGAGGTCGATCACCAGGTCGAGCACGTTCAGCACCAGACCGGTGCCATCGAACGCCTCAATGCCGCCATCGTGGTCAATTACCGCGACGGCGTCGATGAAGATGGCAACCCGGCGCGAGTGCCCCTGAGCGACGACGAGATCGCCAACATCCGCAGCCTCGTACAGCAGGCCATGGGCTTCTCGGCAGCACGTGGCGACCAGCTCAAGGTCGTCAACTCGCCCTTTGACGACACCAACGAAAAGGCCCCCGAACCACCCTGGTGGGAATCTACTTTGTTGTGGTCGCTGGCCGCCACACTGGGCAAATACCTGCTGATCGGCCTAGTCGCCCTGTTCCTGTGGTTCAAGGTACTGCGCCCGCTGGTTCAACGCCAGACCGAACGCCCTGCCTTTACACCGGCCACGCCAAGTCCTGCCGGTGCGACTGCCGGTGCCGGTGGAGACGGTGGTGCCGAGGCCTATGCAACTACTCAAGCCGAGACAGCTGGCGCCGAGGAAGAACCGCCGGTGCCGCCACAGAAGCGGCGTGAACGGCGCTCAGCCAGCTATGAGCAAAACCTCCGTGACGTACGTGAGATCGCTCAGGAAGACCCGCGTCTCGTCGCCATGATCGTCAGAGGGTGGATGGGTTCCCATGAGTAAGATGAGTGGCGCTCGCCGAAGCGCAATTCTGCTGCTTTCGTTGGACGAGGACAGTGCCGCCGAGGTCTTCAAGTACCTCGGCAATAAGGAGGTCCAGGAAATCAGCCTGGAGATGGCCTCCTTGAATCAAATCTCGCACCAGGAAATGGAGGAGGCTCTCAAAGAGTTCCACGATGAAGTGGAGCAGTTCTCTGCCGTCAACCTGCACAGCAGCGAGCACATTCGAACCGTGCTCACCAAAGCGCTGGGAAGCGAGCGAGCCAACAGCGTGATCGAGGACATTCTCGAGACGACCGGCTCCGCCTCGGGCATCGACGCGCTGAACCTGATGGAGAGTACCACCGTGGCCGAGATGATCCGCGACGAGCATCCGCAGATCATCGCCACCATCGTCATCCACCTGGACCGCAACTTGGCCGCCGATGTGCTCGAACAACTCGATGAGAAGCTGCGCAACGATATCGTGCTGCGTATCGCGACGTTCAGCGGCGTGCAACCAGCGGCATTGCAGGAGCTAACCGAAGTACTCGGCAGCATGCTCGACGGCCAGAACGTCAAGCGCAGCAAGATGGGGGGCGTGAGAACCGCCGCCGAGATCCTCAATCTGATGAACTCGTCCCAAGAAGAAGTCGTCATCGATGCCGTACGGGCGCACAACGACGACCTCGCACAGCGGATCATCGACGAAATGTTCTTGTTCGAGAACATTCTCGACATCGACGATCGTGGTATTCAGCTCATTCTCAAGGAAGTCGATACCAACTCGCTGGTCGTGGCTCTCAAGGGGGCTCAAGAAGCCCTCATCGACAAGATCACTCAAAACATGTCGCAACGTGCGGCCACGTTGATGCGCGAAGACCTCGAAGCACGCGGCCCGGTGCGGGTTTCCCAGGTCGAGACCGAGCAGAAAGCGATCCTGCAGGTGGTGCGCCGCCTGGCCGACAACGGCGAAATCGTATTGAGCGGAGGTGACGACAGCTATGTCTGACAAGCCGCTATCCGACGACGTCATTCATACACCGGACGACCAACGCTGGCGCCCCTGGCGCATGGAGGAGCTGCCGCGTGACAGTCACGACGGCAACGATCAACTCGATCGTGCACAACGCTTCGAACAACGCCGGCGCGAGCAGCGTCAGCGTCTGATCGAAGAACGCGAAGCACTGCACCACAAGACCCGCGAAAGCGCCTATCGCGAAGGTTATGACGCCGGCTTCGAAGAAAGCCGCCAGGCCGGTTACGAAAAAGGGCTCCAGGAGGGGCGCGAGGCAGGCGATCAAGAAGCCAAGCGCCAGCTCGACGACGCCCTCGCCCCTCTTGGCCAACTCGCTAGCGAGTTCCGCGCTGCGCTGGATACGATGGACACCCAACTCGCCGACCAGCTCGTCGAGTTGGCCATGCTCACCGGCAAGCACCTGGCCGACGAAGCGTTGATCGCCACACCCGAGCACGTCGTGACGCTGGTTCGCCAGCTACTCCACGAGGAGCCCGTGCTCGACGGCCCCACTCAGTTGTGGCTACACCCCGACGACCTGGCGCTGGTCAACGATCATGTCGGCAACGAGCTCGAAGTCGCTCACTGGACGCTGCACGAAGACGCCTCGCTGCAACGCGGCGGGTGTCGTGCCGAAAGCGCCACCGGCGGACTCGACGCCACGCTCGAGACACGCTGGCAAACCGCGTTGAATCAACGTCGTCAACGCCATGTCGCACCTTCCCCGGCAACGGGGCCGGAGGCCGGTGATGACTGAGACGCACCTTGCCGACACGCACAACGAGACCTCTCACGGCGCCCATTGGCAGCGCGCCCTGGGTAAGGTCACACAGCGTATCGAGGAGCTGGATACACGCCGCCCCCACGGCAAGATCGTGCGTGCCACCGGCCTGGTGCTCGAAGCGACCGGCTTGCGTCTGCCTCTGGGCAGCGCGTGCCTGGTGGAACTCGCCCAGCATGGGCATACCGAGTATGCCGAAGCCGAAGTGGTTGGTTTTGCCGGAGATCGACTGTTTCTCATGCCGCTAGGCGATACCCAGGGCTTGGTGCCGGGTGCACGCGTGCTGATGCTGGGCAACAATCAGCGCGATGCCGCCAGCGCACGCCGTTTCCCCCTCGGCGACGCACTCCTCGGACGCGTGCTGGACGGCAACGGTCGTGCCCTCGACGGCAAGGGCTCACTGGAGAACGCCCCGCATGCCCCATTGAACACGCGGCCCATCAATCCGCTGGATCGCGCCCCCATCGAGTCCGTGATCGATGTCGGCATTCGTGCCATCAACGGCTTGTTGAGCGTCGGACGTGGGCAGCGCATGGGACTTTTCGCAGGCTCAGGGGTAGGCAAGAGTGTGTTGCTCGGCATGATGTCGCGTTACACCCAGGCCGATGTCATCGTCGTCGGCCTGATCGGCGAGCGTGGTCGCGAGGTCAAGGAGTTCATCGAGAACATCCTGGGCACCGAGGGGCGCGAGCGCGCCGTGGTCGTCGCTGCTCCTGCCGACGTTTCGCCGCTGCAACGCTTGCAAGGTGCCGCCTACGCCACGCGTATCGCCGAAGGCTTCCGTGACGAAGGACGTAACGTCCTGTTGATCATGGACTCCTTGACACGCTACGCCATGGCCATGCGCGAGATCGCCCTCGCAGTGGGCGAACCGCCCGCCACCAAAGGCTATCCGCCGTCCGTCTTCGCGCGCCTGCCCGGGCTAGTCGAGCGTGCCGGCAACGGCAAACCCGGCGGGGGGTCAATCACTGCTTTCTATACCGTACTGACCGAAGGCGACGACCAACAGGACCCCATCGCCGATGCCGCGCGCGCCATTCTCGATGGCCACGTCGTGCTCTCGCGAGACCTGTCGGAGAGCGGGCACTACCCCGCCATCGATATCGAAGCCTCGATCAGCCGTGCGATGACCGAGATCACCGAAGGCGCCCACCAGCGTCGGGCGAAACGCTTCAAACAGCTTTTCTCGAGTTATCAACGCAATCGCGACCTGATCAGCGTCGGCGCTTACGCCGCGGGTCACGACCCGCAGCTCGACCGCGCCGTCTCTCTTTATCCGCGTCTCGAAGGTTTTCTCCAGCAGGGAATCTACGAACAAGCCGATGTCACCGCGACGCTGGACGCTCTAGCATCGCTATTTCCGGAGACGCGCTGATGTCATTCACTCTGCATCGCGGTAAGGAGCTCTCATGAACGCACGCTCACCGCTCTCCACACTCAAGGAACTGGCGCAGGAAACCTGCGATCAGGCGGCGCAGTCGGTGGGACACTCCCGTCGCAGTCTGCAGGAAACGCAGCAGCGCCTGGACCAGCTCTTGAACTATCGGCACGAATACCGTCAGCGTCTCGACAAGAGCATGGAGCAGGGCATCGAGCCTGCCAACTGGCACAATTACCAACAGTTTCTGGCCTCCCTCGATCAGGCCATCGCCAGCCAGCGCAAAGTGCTTCACGACCAGCAACGCCAACTCGACCGCCAGCAACAAGCGTGGCAAGGCGAGCGACGCAAGCTCAACACGTACGATACGCTGGTGTCACGCCGCGAACAGGTCGAACAGAAACGCGCCACGCGGCGTGAGCAGCAGTTCTTCGATGAGATGTCGGCGCGCATGTCGCGCCAGCAGGAAAACGACCGCGGTCTCGACGTCACCTCGACGCATACCACGCATTCCAATAACCGCTTTTGACGAGGCATGCTCATGGATATTGCCCTGCTCACCAACCTTCAAGGCAGTAATCAAGCCTCCGCGTCCAACCTCGGCAACGCGGGCGAGACACGTGGCGGCAGAAATGTCGACGACAGCGCCTCACCGTTTGCAAGCCTCCTCGGCAAGGCCAGTAGCGGCTCGGATGCCAAGGGCGATGCCGGCACCGAATTGCTGTCAAAGGACACCGCAAGTCAGGACGGTAACGATCTCGTCACAGCGCTTAACGAGCTGATGCAAGACAGCGATGATGCCAAGCTGCTCAGCGACTGGCTCGAAAGCGGTGATGCCAGCCAGCTCGAAGCCCTCACTGATCGCCTGGGGGAAATACAGCAAGCGTTGGGCGACGATGCGCAACAGGACGGTTCGGAACTCTCTACCGATGCTCTGGCGGCGCTACTCGTCGCGCAACTGCCGACGAATGCCGCAGCCAATGCTAATGGCACCGCGCAAGCTCAGGGGGGAGCCGGCGGTGCAGTTGCCAGCCAAGGTGGCGAGCTTTCGCTCAACGACATTCAGCAACGCATGCTGCTCATTCAGCAATCCTCCAGCGGCATGCGGGACGGCGCGGGCGATGCACTCTCGCGCCAGGACCTCATGGCACAGCTGACCAACGCCGCGTCGAACACAGGTAAAGGCCAAGACACTCAGTCTCTCGCCCAACTGATGCAGAACGCACAAAGCGCTTCGGGGCAGTCGTCACAAGGCAATGCCCAAATCTCCCCGGCGGCGGCCTTCGGTGCCACCCTGGTACAACAGGGGCAAGCCGTTGCCGATGCACAACGTGGCGACACACTGACCAGACAGCAGGGCCTGGAGCGACAAGGCAACGACTCATCGCTGTTCACCAACCTGGGCCACAATGCCACCTCGGGTAATGCCACCAATGCCACCGCTGGTGCCGCTGCCAATGCCAGTGCTGCAGCCAGCACAGCCGGCGCATCCGCCACCGCGACACTGACGCCCCAGGTCGGCATGGCCGAATGGGGACAATCGCTCGGCCAGCAGGTCGTGCGCATGGCACAGCGCGGTGACCAACAGGCCGAATTGCGGCTGCACCCTCCTGAACTAGGCCCATTGAGCGTTTCGCTCAAGATGGGCGATCAGCAGCAGGCCAACCTGCAGTTCTTCTCCGCTCACGGTACCGTACGTCACGCCCTGGAAGCAGCAATCCCACAATTGCGCGAAGCCCTTGCCGATAGCGGTATCTCCCTGGGCGAGACCTCCGTCGGTGAACAGGATCAGTTCCAGCAGCAAACCGGTGAGCAACAGGGGCAACCCGGCTCTCGAGGTGACGCCCAAAGTGGGCTATTCGCTGCCGGTGACGCGAACGCTGACATGCAGAGCCTGACCGAAACGCCACTGCAATATATCGCGTCTTCGGGCATTAGCCTTTATGCGTGAGCCTAGCTGCCGATAACACGTGAGGGATGTCCACAATAGCCGTCTCGACAAAGCCCGAAGTGGCGTGCGTGAAGCTTTCTATTCGAGCAATCGAATAGCCCTTCCTATCGCCATAATCGGCCCACTCATCTACGTCGAAGTGAATGACATAAACGATGGCCAAAACCAACAAGCGCGCCAAGTCCCTATGGCTAATAGGGCTCCTGATCGTCCTGTTCTCGGTCGGCAGCTCCATTGGTGTCTACCTGCTCATGGACTCGCGCCAGGAAGCATCGGCCAACGAAGAGCCGAGCGAGCCCAAAGAGGCACCGGCGCCGATTTTCGTCAAGATCGAACCGTTCACGGTCAACTTGCAGGACGATGAATACAGTGAGCGTCTTCTCTATGTCGGGCTCTCCTTGAAAGTGGGTGACGACAAGACGAAAGAGGTCCTCGAGCAATACATGCCGGAGGTACGCAGTCGCTTGCTGATGCTGCTTTCCAGTCAAAAAGCCGGGGCTCTCGTCAAGCCCGAGGGCAAGCAACGCCTTGCCAATCAGATTCTGACGCTGTTCGACGAACCATTGGCCGAGCCGCAGCCGCCCCTGGACGTCACCGGCGTGCTATTTTCCGAATTCATTGTGCAATAAGACGACATGTCCCAAGACGATCTGCTCTCGCAGGAAGAGATCGACGCGCTCCTAAAGGGCGTGAGCGGTGACGAGGATAGCGCGAAGGAAGACGATACTTCGCGCCAGGGGAAGGTGCGTCCGTTCGATCCCGCCAAGCAGCATCGCATCATACGCGAGCGGCTCCATGCGCTGGATATTATCAACGAACGCTTCGCCCGCCAGTTCCGCGTAGCGCTTTTCAACCTGATGCGGCGTAGCGCCGACATCACGGTTGAAAGCGTTCGCTATCAAAGCTATAGCGAGTTCTCGCGTAACCTCCCGGTGCCCACCAACCTCAATCTGATCACCATGAAACCATTGCGTGGCTCGGCACTGGTGGTATTTCCACCCAGCCTGGTCTTCATGGTGGTCGACAACTTGTTCGGCGGGGACGGACGCTTCCTCACCAAATCCGAGGGACGTGAGTTCACGCGCACCGAACAGCGCATCATCCACCGCATGCTCAAGCTGGCGCTGGAGGGCTACAGCGAATCGTGGAAATCGGTCTATCCCCTGGATATCGAATACATACGATCGGAACTGCAGGTGAAGTTCGCCAATATCACCAACTCGCCCAACGAGATCGTCGTCAACACCACCTTCCACGTCGAGGTCGGCAATCTCTCCAGCGAGTTCAACATCTGCATTCCCTACTCGATGATCGAGCCGATCCGCGACACGCTTGCCAGTCCTCTGCATGACACGCATCCCGACGAGGAGCAGCAGTGGGAAGCGCGCATGGCTCAAGAGATCCGCCACTCGGACGTGGAGCTGACCGCCGATTTCGTCGACATCCCCTTGCGTCTGCGGGATGTCACCCAGCTGTCGGTGGGCGACATCATCCCCATCGAATTACCCGAGGCGGTGAATGTCAGCGTCGACGGTATTCCAGTGATGACGTGCGATTACGGCAGCCAAAAATCCCAACGCGCATTGCGCGTTCGGCACCTCATCGAACACGGCTCGAGCCAAGTTGCAGCGAAGGATCCGAAAGATGACTGATTCCAAGAACCCCGATCAGAAAGGCACCGAGGACGAGTGGGCCGACGCCATGGCAGAGCAAGATGCGTCCAAGGATAGCGATGCGTCCAAAGACAACGACGAAAGCGCTGCCGATGCGGAAGAAGACCTGTGGGCGGCAGCAATGGCCGAGCAACAGTCGACCGAAGAAGAAAGCGCCGACATCACGTCGAGCGAAAACGCATCACGGGCGCAAAATGCCGACCATGAAGTGTTCAAGCAGCTCGACGAGGGAGCAGCCGGCACGACGCCGCGCGACCTCGAGATGATCATGGATATCCCGGTCAAGCTCAGCGTGGAGCTGGGACGTACGCGTATCACCATCAAGCAATTGCTTGAGCTCGCCCAAGGCTCGGTGATCGAACTGGATGGCCTGGCCGGCGAACCCATGGATATTCTCATCAACGGCTATTTGATCGCGCAGGGCGAAGTCGTGGTCGTGGATGACAAGTACGGTATCCGCATCACCGAGATCATCACTCCTTCGGAACGCGTCAAAAAGCTGAACAAATGAGTGTCGCCGACAGTGCACGCGAGGCGGCCGTATCGCTCGACAGTGGCGGTGACGCTGCAATGGGAATGGCCTGGGTCGGCAAGACCGCCCTCTCTCTGGCGCTTATCGTCGCCATTATATTGCTATGTGCCTGGCTGCTGCGCCGCCTGACACCGGGACGTCTGCGCGCGTCCCAACACGTCAAGGTGGTGTCCAACACTGCCATCGGCCAACGCGAGCGCGTCACTGTCGTCGAGATCGACGGACGCTGGCTGGTACTCGGCGTCGGTGGCAATCAGGTCACCCTGCTCAAGGATATGCCAGCCGCCGAGGCGAGCGACACACCCATGACGGAGTCTCCGGCTCCGCTTAGCGGCAGCTTCGCCCAACGCTTTCGCCAAGCACTGGCGCAGAATATGGGACGCAAATCGCCGGATTCACCTTCCTCGCAATCTCAGGATGGTGCGACTGCGGACAAGGAATTAGATCGATGAACGTCGCCGCCATCCCCGCTCGGATAGACGTCGCCACCATGCTGCGTCGTGGCCTGGCAATGCTATTGCTAGCCTGGCCCGCGCTGGGCTGGGGGCAGGAACTCCCGGGCATTGTCACCGAACCCACGGGGGACGGCGGTCAGCAATGGTCGTTGAGCCTGCAGACGCTGCTGTTTCTCAGCTCGCTGGCCTTCTTGCCCGCACTGCTCCTGGGCATGACCTGCTTTACCCGCATCATCATCGTGTTGAGCCTGCTGCGCACGGCTATCGGCACCCAGTCGACGCCGCCCAACCAGGTTTTGCTGGGCCTGGCGTTGTTCATGACGTTTTTCATCATGTCACCGGTCATCGACCGTGTGCATGAACAAGCATGGGTACCTTTCTCCGAGGATCAGATCAGCCTCGAACAAGCCATGCAACAAGGCAGTCAGCCTTTTCGTGAGTTCATGTTCGCCCAGACGCGCGAAACCGACCTGGCGCTCTTTGCGCGCATGGCCGACGCCGATGAAATGCAGGGCCCCGAGGATGTCCCGATGCGCCTGCTGATACCGGCCTTCATGACCAGCGAGCTGAAGACCGCGTTCCAGATCGGTTTCAGTATCTTCATTCCGTTTCTGATCATCGACCTGGTGGTCGCCAGTGTGCTGATGGCACTGGGGATGATGATGGTGCCACCGGCGACGATTTCACTGCCCTTCAAGCTCATGCTATTCGTGCTCGTCGACGGTTGGAATTTGCTCATCGGCTCGCTGGCCGACAGCTTCTATATGTAGGCAGAGATAGAGAGACGCTACCATGACACCTGAAATGGTCATGGGGCTGGCATATCAGGGCATGAAAGTTACGCTGATGCTCGCCGGCCCCCTGTTGATGACAGCCTTGCTGATCGGCCTGCTGGTCAGCTTGTTTCAAGCGGCGACGCAAATCAATGAGATGACGTTGACCTTCATCCCCAAGATACTGGGCGTCTTCGGCGCTTTGGTCGTGGCAGGCCCGTGGTTGATTCAAACCATGATCGACTTTACCCGCAATTTGTTTCAGAACCTGCCTACGATGGTCAGCTAGACGTCTATGGTTCAGGTAACGTTCGACCAATTGCATGAATGGCTGACGCTATTCTTTTGGCCGTTCGTGCGCATCCTGGCCTTCCTCACGGCCACGCCGATATGGAACCAGCAT
Source organism: Chromohalobacter sp. 296-RDG (assembly GCF_029889885.1). Taxonomy (GTDB): domain Bacteria; phylum Pseudomonadota; class Gammaproteobacteria; order Pseudomonadales; family Halomonadaceae; genus Chromohalobacter. The sequence continues at coordinate 895 of NZ_JARANY010000051.1, read as the reverse complement.
GGCGTACCGCGCCAGGTTTCGATCGTACTGGGCGCACTGTTGGCGGTGGTCATCGCACCGACGCTGCCCCCCATGCCCGACACGCCGATCTTCTCGGTCGCAGCACTTGGCATCTTCATGCAGGAAATGCTGATCGGGATCGCCATGGGTATGGTACTCCGCGTGACCATCGCGGTGGTGCAAGCCGCCGGCGAATTCATCGGTCTGCAAATGGGGCTGGCGTTTGCCACCTTCTTCACGCCGGGCGTGGGTAACAGCATGGTGCTGTCGCGCATCTTTCAGATGATCACCCTGCTCATGTTCCTGGCGCTCAACGGGCATTTGATGACGCTGGAGATACTCGCCAACTCATTCCAGACTCTGCCCATCGGCGGCCCTAGAGTGGATGGCAGCGCCGGCGAGCTCATCGCCTACTGGGGAGGTGAACTATTCAAGTCCGGCGTGCTGATGGCATTGCCCTTGATCGTCTCGCTACTGATCATCAACCTGACGCTTGGAGTCCTCAACCGCGCCTCGCCGCAGTTGTCGATCTTCTCGATAGGCTTTCCCATGACCCTGACCACTGGCGTCGTGTTGCTGATGACACTGATGCCGGACCTGCTGCGCTTTCTAGAAATCATCTTCAGCGACAGCCTGAATACCATGCAGGAAGTGGTGCAGCGTCTAGCGGGCGGCTAGGCTGCCTATCCAACCGAACGCAAAACGCCACGTCCTTGCGGACGTGGCGTTTTGCGTTCGGGCACGATCTACGAGGTTCGACCGGTATCTAGTTGAGATACTGGAACAGGGACATCTGCTGGATATCGGCAAACGATTTCTGTGATGCCTGGAGCCCGACTTTACTCAGCATGTAATCCGAGATTGCCGAGTTGTAATCCAGATCGACCAGATCGGA
>NZ_JARANY010000050.1 GCF_029889885.1 Chromohalobacter sp. 296-RDG | reverse complement strand
GTCAGCACGGTGAACAACACCCCCGCGCCCAACAAGAGATAAACGAGAATATACGACCAGATGAAATCGCTGACAGGTGTCATCACCGCATAGATGGCGTCATGCAGCGGTGCGACGAGACTGGCGAGAGAGTCCATGGATTAATGCTCCATTATGATTCTTGAGATCGGCAAAGCCGCGACGATACGCCATCCCGAGATGCTTGTCATGGCGTATGCGACGCCATAGTGTAAGCGCCAGCGCGGCGATATCGAGCCCCGGGATAGCATTTCGGCGCTCGCTCACCGTTTCAGCATAGTCAGTGACACAGGATGAGACATGACCCACCGTGGTGGATGGATACTCGTCGCCCTCAGCGGCTTCGTGGTCGTGGTGGCGGGCGCGTTCGGCGCCCACGGCCTGCAGGGCCACAGTGCACCACGCCTGCTAGAGGCCTTCGATACGGGCGTGCGCTATCAGGCATGGCATACCCTGGCCGCCATGGCGGTACTCATCTGGCGGGCGCAGCACCCTCTGAGGGGCCAGACAGCCGTACTCTGGCTATGGGGGCTGGGAATGGCGGCGTTTTCCGGCTCGCTGTACCTTCTGGCCCTGACCGGCGCCCATTGGCTAGGGCCTATCACACCACTCGGTGGACTATCGTTGATGGCCGGCTGGCTGACATTGGCGATATGCGCCTGGCGTCAGCGGTCCGCTAATTGAGCTATCACCTCCTCACTCAATCGTCATCGTTTTCGTCGGGCAACGCGTAGGTCGCAGTGACGGTGGCCACCGGATCCTCGTCATCGGCAGAAAACAAGTGCACCTCGCCGACCACCAGACGCTCGCCCAGCTTGACGACGTGTGCATTGGCGATGAGATCGCGGTCGCCGCGGGCACGGCGCAGGAAGTGGCAGTTGAAGTCCGTGGTCACCGCCATCGGCTCGGGCCCGACCTGGGCCAGGATCGCCACGTACAAGCAGACATCCGCCAGCCCCATCAGGGCAGGCCCCGAGACACAACCACCGGGACGCAAGTGTTCATCCTCGATGGCCAGGCTCATGGTCGCACGCATCTCACCCACGCCTTCGATGGTGCCTTGTCGCTGTGGAAAGACCTCGTCGAGGAACTCCTCGATCGCGGCGGCGGTCATCACGGTCATCCGGGCTCTCCCCTGCGGCTATACGGCGAACACAACGCTGTCGTCAAGATAGCGCAAGCCACCGCAGGGCAAAAGCCGCGAGCCGCGAGCCGCGAAAATCAGCATCGCACAACGCTGAAAGCCCGTAGCCCGTAGCCCGTAGCCCGTAGCCCGTAGCCCGTAGCCCGTAGCTATTATTTTGTCGCCTTGTGCACCGCGCGCCACTGGTGCAGCAGCGGCTCGGTGTAGCCCGCCGGTTGTTCGCGACCCTTGAAGATCAGGTCGGACGCCGCCTGGAAGGCGCTGGACTCGGCCAGGTGCGAGGTCATCGGCGTGTAGTCGGGGTCGTAGGCGTTCTGGTCGTCGACGACCTTGGCCATGCGCTCCAGCGTCTCGCGCACCCGCGCTTCGCTGACGATGCCGTGATACAGCCAGTTGGCGATGTGCTGACTGGAGATACGCAACGTGGCGCGGTCTTCCATCAGACCCACGTCGTGGATGTCCGGCACCTTTGAACAACCCACGCCATGTTCGACCCAACGCACCACATAGCCAAGGATGCCCTGACAGTTGTTATCCAGCTCCTGTTGGATCTCGTCATCGCCCCAACTCGGGTTCTTGTTAGCGCCCGAAGCCGCGCTTTTGACCACCGGCACGCTGAGTAAATCGTCGAGCAGATCGTCGTTCGGTTTGGCTTCCAGTTCGCGCTGAATCGTCGCAACGTCGACCTGGTGATAATGCAGCGCATGCAGTACCGCCGCCGTGGGCGAGGGAACCCAAGCCGTGGTCGCACCCGCTTGGGGATGGCCGATCTTCTGCTCGATCATCGCAGCCATCAGCGCTGGCATCGCCCACATGCCCTTGCCGATCTGCGCCCGACCGCGTAGGCCACACGCCAAACCAGTCTGCACGTTGTTCTTCTCGTAGGCACCGATCCAGGTGGCGCCCTTCATGTCACCCTTACGCAGCATGGCGCCGGCTTCCATGGCGGTGTGCATCTCGTCGCCAGTGCGATCCAGAAAGCCGGTATTGATGAATGCCACGCGCGAGGCGGCTTCATTGATGCACGCCTTGAGGTTGACCGAGGTACGCCGCTCCTCGTCCATGATGCCCATCTTGAGCGTGTCGCGGGGTAGACCCAGCATGTCCTCGATGCGCATGAACAGGCTGTTCGAGAAGGCGACTTCCTTGGGCCCGTGCATCTTCGGCTTAACGATATAAACCGAGCCTGTCCTCGAGTTACTAGCTTCACCTTCGCCTTTCTTGAGATCGTGAATCGCCAGCAGGCTGGTGATCACGCCATCCAATAGGCCCTCGGGGATCTCGTTGCCCTCGCCGTCGAGCACCGCCGGCGTGGTCATCAGATGGCCGACGTTGCGCACGAACAGTAGCGAGCGCCCGGGCAGTCGCACCTGGCCACCCTGCGGCGCCGTGTAATCGCGATCCGGGTTGAGGCGCCGCGTCACGGTCTTGCCACCCTTGTCGAACGACTCGGCGAGATCGCCCTTCATCAGACCCAGCCAGTTGCGATAAAGCTGGGTCTTGTCCTCGGCATCCACTGCGGCCACGGAGTCCTCGCAGTCCATGATCGTACTCACCGCCGCCTCGACCAGGACATCCTTGACGCGCGCCGGATCGGTCTTGCCGATGGGATGCGTCGCGTCGAACTGCACTTCCAGATGCAAGCCGTGGTTGGCCAGCAAGACCGCGGTGGGCGCTTCGGTCTCGCCCTGATAGCCCATCAACTGCGCGGGACGCGCCAGCGTCGTTTCGCGGCCACCCTGCAATTGCACCATCAGCTTGCCGTCGCGGATGCTGTAACCACTCGACTCGGCATGCGAGCCCTCGGCCAGCGGCGCGGCCTGATCGAGCACGCCTCGAGCATAGGCGACGACCGCTTCGCCACGCTTGGGATTGTAGTCCTGCCCCTTCTCGGCGCCATCGGTCTCGGGAATCACATCGGTGCCATAGAGCGCATCGTAAAGGCTGCCCCAACGTGCGTTGGCGGCATTGAGCGCATAACGCGCGTTGCTCACCGGGACCACGAGTTGCGGTCCGGCCTGGATGGCGATTTCGTCGTCGACATGGGCGGTCGTCGCTTGCACCTTCGCCGGCGCCTCGACCAAATAGCCAATGTCTTTCAAGAAGGCGCGATAGGCGTCCATGTCCCGCACCGGTCCAGGATGGGCCTTGTGCCACGCATCCAACTCAGCCTGCAGCCGTTCGCGTTCGGACAGAAGTTCACGGTTGGTGGGCGTGAGGTCATGGACCAAGGCATCGAACCCGGCCCAGAAGGCGTCGGCGTCGACACCCGTACCGGGCAAGGCTTCGTCGTTGATGAAACGATCGAGCTGGCTGGCCACCTGCAAACGATGGCGTGTCGTACGGTCTGTCATGGGGCTCTCCTCGGGTGTCGTACCAAATGTGGAAAATAATTCCACAAATTAGACGTAAATCCTCGCGCTGTCATCTCCACCATTGGTCTGAGCGCCGTTTCCGGCGTCGAATAACGCGATGCACCTGCCGATACATGCCTGTCAGTATCTGAAAATCGCTGGGCGAAATAGCCACTTCCCGGTAGCCTCGGGGCCGCGCGGGCGCTAGCATGGAACGCACTTGGAGAACTGAATGACCGACTTTACCCCCCTGAAACAGCTAGGCCCGCTGACGCCGATGGCACGCCCCGTGTCACCGACCATGAGTGCCTATCTCGAGCACTACCGCTTAGCGTCGCTGTTGACCGAAAACACCGATCTGCATGCCGGCTTCTTCGAGGCCCGGGGGTTTCAATTATGGGCACAGGTATGGAGCCCGCCCGAACCGCAAGGCACGGCGTTCGTCGTGCATGGCTACTTCGATCATCTAGGACTCTACCGCCACCTGCTCAAACTGCTGTTGGCGCGTGGCTGGCGCGTGGTGATGTGGGACCTTCCGGGGCATGGGCTCTCCAGCGGCGCGCGCGCTTCCATCGACGACTTCGACGACTATGTCGGCTGCCTGAGCGCGCTGACCGAGGAGGTCACGCGTCTCGGCCTGTCCGATGGCCCCTGGATCGGCATCGGCCAAAGCACCGGCGCGTCGATTCTCGCCACCGACGCCCTGGCCCACGGCCATCAGACACGCTGGGACGGCCTCGCGCTGCTGGCACCGCTGGTGCGTCCCTGGGGCTGGCAGCAATCCAGCTGGCTGCACCGTGTGGTTAGTCCCTTCGTGCGCTCGGTGCCGCGCCGGTTTCGCCCCAACACCACCGATCTCGGCTTCGCCGATTTCCTGCGCCGCGGCGACCCCTTGCAGCCCGACCGCTTAGCCTTGACCTGGGTCAGCGCCATGCGCGACTGGATTCCTCTGCTGCTCTCCATGCCGCCCAGCGAATTGCCGGTGCTGATCCTCCAGGGAGAACAAGACTTCACCGTAGACTGGCAATGGAACCTGGAAACGCTGAAGGACAAATTTCCCAAGGCCGATGTCCATCGTCATCCCGAGGCACGCCATCATCTGGTCAACGAGGCCAAGCCGATTCGTACCCCTCTATTCCATGAGCTGGAGGGGTTCCTGGCGAGTTACGAGCGCCGGCTTGAGCCGCACGACGCACTACCCAGCGCCACCCCTTGCCCGCAGGAAACACCATGAAGCCTGCCCGCGCCGTGGGCATCATCCTACTATGTCTGCTGTTGGCGGGATGCGCCGGACTTGGCGGCGTATCGCCCGGCGACATGCGTCAGGCAGTCTATGGCATGAGCAACCAGGCCGCCGAGGCATTGCTCGAATCGCCGCCCTGGTCGGGTGACACGCAGGATATCGTGGTGATGCTGGCACCGCCGACGGTATCACCTGCGCTGGGCATCGCGCCGGGGCGGCTCACGGAAACCCTGGGCCGCGCCCTACTGGCACAGGCCAAGGGCCCCCAGGTCCTCGACTGGACGCCGGGCATGCTGGCCGACGAGGCGCCGAACAATCACTGGGTGCTCGAGAGCAAACTCCAAGGCAACGGGATACTGCGGCTCTCCGACCGGGAGTTGCGTCCCTATCAGTGGGAAATCACGCTACGCCGCCCCGGCCAGGACGCCCCCAGCTGGCGCGCTACGCTCTCCGGGGCGCTGGACGCCAGTGCGCTATAAACCCAGGCGTGTCACGTTGTGCCCAGCGCGTCTCGGTCGCACAATGAGCCTTTTGCGTTTCAGGAGTCTCGCATGTCGCGTCACGCTCGACACCTCGATCGTTCCGGCCCGCACAATCCGTTCCCCGGTCTCAAGGCGCTGGAACGCAAATTAGGCCGCGAGGTACCGCATCGCCTGGGCTCCAATGAAGGGCTGGACATGCCCCATCAGGCGCTCAAGGCGCGTTTCGGCGATGAGCTCGCCACGCTGGCCCGCGCCTACGGCGATGCCGAGGCCATGGACGTGCGCCAACGCCTGAACACCCAGCTTGGCACGCCGCTGGAGGCGCTGGTCATCGACGCCGGTGCCGACAGCCTGATGGCGCTCGCCCTGCGCACGCTGTGCGACCCCGGCAGCACGGTGATCGCCAGCGCGGGCACTTATCCCACGTTCAGTTACTTTGCCGAAGGCCAGGGGTGCCATCTTGTCGAGGTCGACTATCGCGACGCCCCCGGTGTGCTGGCGCCGGACCTCGACGCCCTGGCCGCCCGCGCAGTGCGCGATAACGCCCGCGTAGTGTATCTGGCCAATCCCGACAATCCCAGCGGCCACCTGCACCGCGACGCCGATGTATTGGCACTGCGCGACGCCCTGCCAGAGGACTGCACACTGCTGCTCGACGAGGCCTATCACGACTTCCGCGACGATGCCGATGCTCCCGCTGCAGGCGAGGTCTGGTCCGGCGTGGTGCGCCTACGCACCTTCTCCAAGGCGCATGGCCTGGCCGGACTGCGGATCGGCTACGCTATCGCCGAACCGGGACTGGTCGAGGTGATGCACAAGGTGCGCATCCATTACGCGGTGTCGTCGCTGGCGCTGGCCGCCGCCGACACCGTGCTCGATCATCCTCAGGAGACCGCGCAGCACGTACGCGACGTGATCGCCCGCCGCGAAGCCCTGGCCGAGCACCTGCGCACGCTAGGTGCCGACATACCCCCCAGCGCCACCAACTTCATCGCCGTGCGTCTGCCGGAGGCGGAACTCACCGCCCGCGTCCATCGCGAACTGCTCGACGCCGGTACGCTCGTACATCGCCCCGCGCATCCCGCGCTAGGCCACGTGCTGCGTATCAGCACGCTCGAGGACGCTCTTGAGCCTGGCCGACTGGCCGCGCTGGAACGCGCACTCGAGGCACAGCACTGAGCATGGCACGCACTGCTTGGCTTGCCTCACTATGGCACTGGCTCATCGCCGGCGTGCTGGCACTGCTGATCGTCGCCAGCAGCGGCTGGGCGGTGCTGGCGCTGTGGTATCGCCTTCCCGGCCCTACCGTGCTGCGTTACGGCGTGGCGGGACTGTGGATCGTTGTCGCGCTGGCGTGCTGCGTGGGGCTTTTCCTCAAGGGCTGGCCGGCGCGCGCCCTGCTCGGCTACCTGGCCATGTACCTCGTGCTCGGCGTCTGGTGGTGGACGATCCAACCCGCTACCGAGCGCGATTGGGCACCGGATGTCGCGCATATCGTCAGCGGCACGCAGAAAGACGACAACCGCGTCACGCTAGATAACGTGCGCAACTTCCACTGGCGCACGCCGCAGGATTTCGATGAGCGTTGGGAAAACCGCCACTACGACCTGGATCAGCTGCGTTCGGTCGATCTGCTGGTGTCCTACTGGATGGGGCCGGCCATCGCCCATACGCTGGTCAGCTTCGGCTTCGAGGACGGGCGCTACCTGACGTTTTCGGTGGAAATCCGCAAGGAGCGCGGCGAAGCCTTTTCCACCCTGGGCGGCTTCTTCAAGGAATACGAAGTCAGCATCATCGCCGCCGACGAGCGCGACATCGTGCGTGTGCGTACCAATGTGCGCGGCGAAGACGTCTATCTGTATCGCGTGCAGATGCCCAAGCCGGTCATGCAAGACCTATTTCGCGCCTACCTCGACGAGGCCCATGAACTGCAACGCGATCCGCGCTACTACAACACGCTGACCTCCAACTGCACCACGCTGGTCTACGCCATGATGAAACGCATCGTTCCCCGCCTGCCCTTCGACTACCGCCTGCTGCTATCCGGCTACCTGCCCGAATACGTGCACGACGTCGGCGCGTTGGCCCCCGGCGCTCCCTTCTCCGCACTCAAGGCCCAAGGCCACATCAACGCCCGCGCCCGACAAGCAGGCAACGCCGACGACTTCTCCGCGCGCATACGCGACGGCATCCCCGGTGCCGACGCTCCCTCCTACGACGCGGACGACTAAACGCCTCCATTGCCGCCGATCAGTCAGTCCAACTGACGATAGCCGGTATCTGAATCCTTCCCTGCCTCCACTATTTCTCTCTACGGCACTCCACTATTCGGTACAATAGGTTTCGCTCATATGGATGGCATCGTGAGGGGTAATGGGGAAACCAAAAGCTGGGGTTCAGTGGAGGCCGCATAAGATGGCGGGAGAGGTCTTCGATCTCAACCACCTGCATCCATATGAAACAGAGTATGTGGTACCTCCCAAAGGGAGCAATCCTGAACACCGCTTCAAGGTCAGCGTGAGTTTTGGCCTTCATTGCTTTACTAAGACGCCAGACGACGTAGCAGCAGTACCTGATGATGGCTGGTATGCAGATAACCGCGAACGACGAGCTTTCTGCCAGGAGCGGTGGAAGCTTTCGAAGATGCTGCCAGGGATTATCGAGACCTTAGGCGATCGAAGATGCCTCCACACAGGCCGAGAAGAGTTCGTCACTATTGAGGTAGTCGTGGATGGGCGCCAGTTCGACTATGCGGTGTTCTTCCTGATCACGAAAGGAGGGAAATCGGGGGCTGATCTCAATTTGTTCATCGTCAGCGCCCATGAGCGTTATAACGCCCTCAAGTACAAAAAGCCGATTCGTTTCCATGTGATTCTGATGAACCGCTACCAGGGAAAACCGATCAAGGTGCCTCGGTAGGCACATGAAAACGCCCCGCATAGGCGGGGCGTTTTCTTAATCCGGAGCCTCTTGAATATTCCACTCTTGGGTGCGAACCACCTTCGTGGTGGGCGGGCGCTTACACCGGTCTGCGCTTCCTTTGGCATTAAGGATGGCTCATACCGAGGATTCCGTCAATATGGAGCTGGCATTGGAGCCATAAGACGCCAGCCCTTAAACGCCCCCATTGCCGCCGATCAGCCGGTCCAGCTGGCGATAGCCGATGGCTTCCATCAGTTGGGGCTGTCGGGGGCGGGGCTCCTCGGCGAGGTCGGCGAGGGTCAGGGCGACGCGCAGCACGCGATGGTAGGCGCGGGCGGAGAGGTTGAGGCGGTTGAGCACGTCGGCCAGCCAGGTGCGCTCCTGGCCATCCAGTGCGCAGAGATTCTCCAGCGTACGGCTGGGTAAATAAGCGTTGAGCGCGCCGCGCTGGGCCTGGCGTTGGCGGGCGGCGAGCACACGCTGGCGGACGACCTCGGAGCTTTCGCCGCTGCGTTGCTCGGTGAGTTGCGCGGCGGGTAGCGCGGGAACTTCCACCTGCAGATCGATACGGTCGAGCAACGGGCCCGAGATACGTGCTTGATAACGTTGCACCTGAGCCGGCGTGCACACACAGGCCTTGCGTGGGTCACCGAGATGCCCGCACGGGCACGGGTTCATGGCCGCGACGAGCTGAAAGCGAGCGGGAAAGCAGCTCTGCATCAACGCCCGCGAGACGACGATCTGCCCCGATTCCAGCGGTTCACGTAACACCTCCAGCACACGCCGATCGAACTCCGGCAATTCATCCAGAAACAGCACCCCGTGATGCGCCAGGGAAATCTCTCCCGGACGCGGCTTGCCGCCACCGCCTACCAACGCTACACCGCTGGCGGTGTGATGCGGCGTACGAAACGGGCGCTGCCCCCAGCGTTCTAAGATCGGCAGGCCGCATACCGAGCGCACGGCGGCCACTTCCAGCGCTTCATCTTCTTGGAGGGGTGGCAAAATCCCGGGTAATCGACTGGCGAGCATGGTCTTGCCGGTACCCGGTGGGCCAGCGAACAAAAGATTGTGGCCACCGCTGGCGGCAACTTCCAACGCCCGCCGGGCCTGCTGCTGGCCACGCACCTCGGCGAGGTCAGGCTCGGCCAAGCGCGGTGCAGGTCGCTCACCAAGTTGGTGCGGTGCAATTTTCTCCTGCTTGAGCAAGTGCGCGACGACCTGCGGCAGATCAGCGGCAGGGAGGACGTCCAGATCACCGGCCAACGCCGCTTCATCGGCGTTGCTTTCGGGCAAAAGCAGAGCACGCCCGGCACGACGCGCTTCCAGGGCCGCCGGCAAGACCCCGCGCACGGGACGCAACTTGCCATCCAGTGCCAGCTCGCCCAGACATTCCAACCCTGCCACAGCCTCGACGGGAATCTGCCCTGAAGCCACCAGAATGCCCAGCGCAATGGGAAGATCGAAGCGTCCGCCTTCCTTGGGGAGATCCGCCGGGGCGAGATTGAGCGTGATGCGTCGCGTGGGAAAGTCGAAACCGGTATTAATCAGAGCGCTGCGCACCCGCTCGCGGCTTTCTTTGACCGCCGCCTCCGGCAGGCCGACGATCGCCAATCCCGGGAGGCCGTTGGTGAGATGTACTTCGACCAGCACATCCGGCGCCTCCAGCCCCAAACCGGCACGCGTATTGATGATGGCAAGCGCCATGCAGCTTCCTCCCGATAATATCAAAATATGCGTATACACTAATTTATTGGCTACAGTAACGCACGTGATGCGGAAGGTAGGGGACCGCCTCGACGGGCCGAGACGGCGTCAGTTGGCAGGCGACGATCAGTTCTGGTGCGAGGTATCGGACGTACGCGTCTCGTCGGCGTCGTCCTTGGCGTCGTGTTCGGTCGTCGGCTCGGCACCTTCGGCGGCGGCCACCGGGGCGCTCTGGCCCACGTCCAGCGCCGCTTCCAATGCCGCGACCTGTGCCTCGAGCGATTCGACACGCGAACGCGTGCGCTGCAGCACTTCCATCAGGATGTCGAAGTCTTCACGCGAGACCAGCTCCATGCGATCGAAGGCGCCGCGCATCACGCCTTGAACGCTGCGCTGGATATCTTCCGGCGCGTGCGAGGCGTCCTGGAGCCGGTCGCCGACTTGCTGTGCGAGACGTGAGAAGAGGTCTTGTGTCGCCATGAGAGTTCCCTCGGATTGAACGTTTCCTTCCTCGCCACAGCATACGCAAGGCCAGTGAAGTACGCATGCCCTATGTTGGTGCGGACTCGTCAGCACTGCGCACCAAAACCTTGCGACGAGCGGCCCATGTTTGGGCACTACCCTCGACGAGGTTTCCACACCTTTCCGTAAACAGCTGTTTTTAATGGCACACAGCCAATATGGCATGGCTTCTGCGTACGTCCCGAGAGGCGAAAGCCGACAACGGGAGAACTGGCATGAAGCTCATTACCGCCATCATCAAACCTTTCAAGCTGGACGATGTCCGCGAGGCGCTGGCCGATAACGGCGTCCAGGGGATCACCGCCACAGAAGTGAAAGGTTTTGGACGCCAAAAGGGTCACACGGAACTCTACCGCGGCGCTGAATACGTCGTGGACTTCCTCCCCAAGGTAAAAATAGAAATCGCCGTGGAGGAAGACCGATTGGAAGGTGTGCTGGAGGCGATCAGCAATGCCGCGAACAGCGGCAAGATCGGCGACGGCAAACTATTCGTCACGCCGCTCGAAGACGTCATTCGTATTCGTACAGGTGAACGCGGCGCCGACGCCGTTTAAGGCCAGGGCTGAAGGGAGACACAATAAATGACTGAAGATATTACGCAGCTATCGTACGCGCTCGACACTTTCTACTTTCTGGTCTGCGCCGTGCTGGTCATGTGGATGGCCGCCGGCTTCGCCATGCTCGAAGCAGGCCTGGTCCGCGCCAAGAATACGGCGGAAATCCTGACCAAGAACGTAATGTTGTTCGCCATCTCTTGCACCATGTATCTGCTGTTCAGCTATCACTTGATGTATTCCAGTGGCGCTGGCGGGTTCCTGCCAAGTCTGGGCTTCCTGCTTGGCGGTGAAAACAGCGTCGGCCAAGTGATGAGCAGCAACGGCGATATCTATTATTCCAATCGTGCCGACTTCTTCTTCCAGGTGGTGTTCGTGGCGACTGCCATGTCCATCGTCTCCGGGGCCGTGGCGGAACGCATGAAACTCTGGGCATTTCTGGCCTTCGCGGTGGTGATGACCGCGATTATCTACCCGACGTCCGGTTACTGGACCTGGGGCGGCGGCTGGCTCGCCGAGCTGGGCTATTCCGACTACGCTGGCTCGGGCATCGTCCATATGGCGGGGGCGGCCGCGGCCTTGGCCGGGGTGCTGGTACTCGGCCCACGTAAGGGCAAGTACGGCAAGAACGGCGCGATCTACGCCATTCCTGGCGCCAACCTGCCGCTGGCAACGCTGGGGACCTTCATTCTGTGGATGGGCTGGTTCGGCTTCAACGGTGGCTCCGAGCTGATGGTCTCAAACATCGATTCCGCCAATAACATGGCGCAGGTGCTGGTCAACACCAATGCCGCCGCCGCAGGCGGGGTCATCGCCGCGCTGATTCTCGCCAAGATCTGGTTCCGCAAGGCAGACCTGACCATGGCGCTCAACGGTGCTATCGCTGGCCTGGTGGCCATCACCGCCGATCCGCTATCCCCCACGGGCCTGGGTGCCACGCTCATCGGTGCCGTCGGCGGGCTGCTGGTGGTTGTTTCCATCGTGACTCTAGACAAGCTCAAGATCGACGATCCGGTAGGGGCTATCTCCGCGCACGGTGTGGCCGGCTTGTGGGGTGTCCTGGTGGTGCCCCTCACCAATAGCAGCACCTCTTTCGGTGCACAGATCATCGGCGCCCTCGCCATCTTCCTGTGGTGCTTCATCGCCAGCCTGATCGTATGGTTGATCATCAAGGCCGTGATGGGTATCCGAGTCAGCGAAGAAGAAGAATACGAAGGGGTCGACTTGGCCGAATGTGGCCTGGAAGCCTACCCCGAGTTTTCCTCCAGCAAGACGTAAACCTTGCTGGAGTACCGAGTGAGCTGGCGTGCTCCCCTGGCCCCCTTCGGGGGGCCTTTTTTAATCCCGCGACCAGCGGTGTATGCTTGCAAGCATGATCGTTGGGCATAATCGAGGGTGGTATGCGCCACCCGTATATACGATGCGAGGAGAAAGACGATGAAATTGGTGACCGCCATCATCAAGCCGTTCAAGCTCGACGACGTTCGTGAGTCGTTGTCCGAGATCGGCGTTCAGGGGATTACCGTCACGGAAGTGAAGGGCTTTGGCCGTCAGAAGGGGCATACCGAGCTGTATCGAGGGGCAGAATACGTGGTCGACTTCCTGCCCAAGGTCAAGCTCGAGGTCGCCGTCGACGACGACATGATCGAAAAGGTGATCGACGCCATCACGCAGGTGTCCAACACCGGCAAGATTGGCGACGGCAAGATCTTTGTCTCGCCGCTCGAACAGGTCATCCGTATCCGCACCGGCGAGACCGGCAAGGACGCGGTGTAAGCGCACTCAGCCAGCCGGCTGAAGCAGCCTCTGAACTCGCCATGCCCCTGCTCTCAGGGGCGTTGTCGTTTCCAGGCGATTGTGGCGAAGAGGTGCTTACACGGCGTCGAGTATCGCGGGCGTCTGCGTCGCGCCCATCGCCGAAGCGAGTTCGCTCGCCGTCATGCCTCGACTGTCGGTGGCATGAGGATCGGCGTCTTGCGCCAGCAGGAAGTCGACGACCTCGGCGTTGTCGAACATGGCGGCGAACATCAATGCTGTCTTGTCGTCGGGAGAGCGGGCGTTGACCGAGGCGCCATGCGAGATCAACAGCTCGGCCATGGCAAAATCGCCCTTGAAGGCCGCGCCAGAGAGCGGATGATGACCGTTGTCGTTGTACATCTCGGGGTCCGCGCCCTGCTCGAGCAGTAGCCGCGTGGCTTCGAGATGGCCATGATAGCTGGCCAGCATCAGCAAACTGTCGCCCTTGTCGTTGCGCATATTGGGCGGCAAGCCCTGGGCCAGCCATCCGCGTAGCTTTTCCGACTCGCCGTTACGTGCGCTGTTGAAGATCTCCGTGGCCAGGCGGATCGTGGCCTCATCCAGCTCGGCGTTGGCGGCGTCGTCATCATCCGACATCGTGTCGTGCTCCTTGTGGCATTTCCGTGTGACATCTGGTATCGAGCGTAGCATGCCGTTTCACGCCACGCGCCACTCTTCAGCCATCCATCAAGAGCCTCGCGAGTCCCATGCTGGATATCAAGTATTACGTATTGATCAACGCCATTGCCACACATGGCACGGTGCACGATGCCGCCGCCGCCATCGGCATCACCCAGCCTGCGGCCACGCATCGCATTCGTGAAATGGAGCGCCGCCTAGGCGTGGCGCTGTTTCACCGCGAAGGGCGCCGGCTGACGCTGTCCGCCTCGGGCGAACGGCTGCTCGAGACCGCCCACGAGGTATTGCCTCGCCTGCGCAGCGCCGAGCTGGAAGCGTGGCAGTTGGCACGCCGGGCCGACCCTGCCCTGCGCCTGGGCATCGGCCCCTATGACACCTTCTCGCGGGCGATTCCGCATCTCTACGACCAGCATGCACGCGACATCGACCTGGTGCGCTTGCCCATGGCGGACATGACCACGGCATTACTGGCCAACCGTGTCGATATGGTCTGCATGATAGAGGTGCCCTCGCAACGCGGCATCGACCACCAGTTGCTGTTCGAGGAACCGCTGGTGGCCGTGTTGCCACCCGAGCACCCTTATGCACAAAGCGATGCAGTGCCCGCCGAGATCTTCGATCAGGGGCGGCATTTCACTTACAGCATCACCCCCGAATCCGGCCATGAGTTCGAGCATTTCTTCCAGCCGGCCGGTGTCTATCCCTCGCACATGGTGCAGATCGAGTCGGTGGCCTTGATCCTGGAGCTCGTCGCCGCCGGCAAGGGCGTGAGCATTCTCTCGCGCTGGGCCGCGCGGGACGCGCATCAGACAGGACGCGTCGTCATGCGTCCCTTGGCCGGCGAGCTGCCACGTATTCCCTGGTACCTGGCCTATACGCAAACGCCCCACATCGAAGCTGTCGCCCAGCCCTTGGCGGCCACGCTACGGCACCTCTACCGCGCTGACGCCTAAGACAAGACTTTATCCGCCACGGCGCATGCGACCGATAAGAATCTCGTCGCAGATGGCCGGACATTCTCATTAGTTTCACGCCCTCCCTCCTTTTACCGTATCGCTACTCCTCATTAACGACCGCCAATGATCAACGATCGCACAGGAGGGCGATCTCATGTCACAGGAAACGCTCGCAACTCAAACCACCGCGCAGGACGTCACCGACGAGCGTCATCCCCTGGCGCGTTTCATCGATCTCGAACGCTACCCGATCCTGCAACGCGATAGCGATACCTACTGGGCGGCGGTCGAGGGTGTCCGCCAACAACTGCGCACCGACGGCTGTGCCCTGCTATCGCAGTTCATCCGCGAGGACCTCATCGAGCCGCTGCGCAAGGAAAGCGAGGCCCTGGCACCGCAGGCGTTCTACTCGGACAACAACGTCAATCCCTACGTCACGCCGGACGATCCGTCACTGCCCGAGGATCACCCCGCACGCTTCTTCCAGCACTACACCAACGGCTTCGTAGCGCGCGATCTGATCCCCGAGGATGCCATCGTCCAGCAGCTTTACCGCGACCCGGATTTCCAGCGCTTCGTAGCCGACTGCCTCGAAGAGCCGGTGATTTACGAGTTCGCCGATCCCATTGCCGGGCTGGTGATCAACGTGATGCCCGACGACACCGAGCTGCCCTGGCACTTCGATACCAACGAGTTCATCGTCAGCCTGATGACGCGGCGCCCCAATGAAGGCGGCGAGTTCCAGTACGCACCCAGCATCCGCCGTCCCGGCGAGGAAAACTTCGCAGCCGTGCAGCGCGTGCTCGAGGGCGATCACAGCGACGTCAAATCGCTGACGCTCAACACCGGTGACCTGCAGCTCTTCAAGGGGCGCTACTCGATGCACCGCGTCGCCGCCGCCAAGGGCCAGCGCCTGTGCACGCTACTGGGGTACGCCAAGACCCCCGACATGATGGGCAGCCTGGAGCACACCCGGCGCATCTACGGCCGCGTCACCCAGCAGCATATCGATGCCGATAATCAGCGCCGTCACGACGCGCTCATGGGCTAGGTTCCGCTGAAAAGCGTCAGCGCGCGGCCCTCATTTCTCCACTGCACAAAAGGATGCCTTGCATGGGCGATATCGTGTCACTCGCAGGATCCGTTCCCACGGGCGGCCCCTACGCCGGCGGAAGCTTCCGCCATGCCACGCTCGACGCCGCACTGCTCTCGCGCGTCGAGCGCTACCGGCTGCAACGCCTGCGCCAGCAGATGAAGCATCACGAACTGGACGCGGTGATCCTGTTCGATCCCATCAACATTCGCTATGCCTGCGGCGTGCGCAATATGCAGGTCTACTCGCAGCGCAATCCCGCACGCTATCTCTACGTGGCGGCGGACGGCCCGGTGGTGCTGTTTGAATTCAGTGCCTGCCTGCACTTGGCGGCCAACGCCGAGCTGCTCGACGAGGTACATCCTGCCCGCGCGGTGATGCCGCAATACAGCGGCCCGCGCTGCGCGGCGCATACCCAGGCCTTCGTCGATGACATCCGCGGTCTATTCGAGCGTTCGCATACCCAAGGGCAACGTCTGGGTATCGAGTCTGCACCCACTGGCGCCATCGAAGCGCTGGGCCAAGCCGGCTTCGAGCTGACCGATGCCGCCACCGTGGTCGAGGGCGCCAAGTCGATCAAGAGTCTCGACGAGTTGGCTCTGATCCACCGCTCCGTGACCCTGACCGAAGCCGCCATGACGCGCATGGAAGCCGCCATACGCCCCGGCATGAGCGAAAACGAGCTGTGGTCGATATTCAACCAGCACGTGCTGGCCACCGGCGGTGAATACGCCGAAACCCGGCTTCTGAGCTCCGGGGCACGTACCAATCCATGGTTTCAGGAATGCTCGGACAAGGTCATCGCCCCAGGTGAGCTGGTCGCCTTCGATACCGACATCGTGGGTTGCTTCGGCTACTACACGGATTTTTCGCGGACCTTCCACGTGCCTGGCGCGGGCGCGCCCAATGCCGAGCAGAAAGCGCTCTATCGCATGGCCGCCGACCAGCTCGAACGCAACATCGCCCTGCTGCGCCCCGGCATGAGCTTTCGCGACTACTCGCAACAAGCCTGGCCGATACCCGACGGCTATCGCGAGAACCGCTACCTGGACATCGTCCACGGCTGCGGCATGACCGGCGAATGGCCGCTGATCGCTCACGACATGGACTGGGACGACGTCGGCTACGATGGCGCCATCGAGCCCGGCATGACGCTCTGCGTCGAGGCCTATATCGGCCACCGCGACGGCACCGAGGGCGTCAAACTGGAAGAGCAGGTGCTGATCACCGAAGGTGGCATCGAACGCCTCTCGACCTACGGCTATTCCGACACGCTGATGGCAGAATGACGCCGTAGCGCATCACTCTTTCTCATCCCTTTCGATTTACCAACACAAAAAAGGACGCGTATGAAACCGTTAAATACCCTCTTCCTCGCCTGCGGTCTGGCCAGCCTCTCAATGAGCGTCTCGGCTAACGAAACGCTGACCATCGGCACCAACAACTGGTCGGAAAACATCGCCGTCTCGCACATGTGGCAGCAATTGCTCGAAGAGCAAGGCTACGACGTCGAGCTGACCACCACCGGCAAGAGCGTGCTCTTCAGCGGGCTCGCAAACGGCGATCTGGATATCTCGCTGGAAGTCTGGCTCCCGCATGGCGACGCCCAGTACATCAAGCCCTACGAGGACAAGATCGACGTTCACGATGCCTGGTTCGATGGCGCCCAAGACGAACTGGTGGTGCCCGCCTACATGGAAGACATCGACAGCATCAGCGACCTCAAGGACAACGCCGAGCGCTTCAACTATCAGGATAAACCGACCATCATCGGCATCGAATCGGGCTCGGCCATCTCCGGCGAGACCGAAAACGCCATCGAGAGTTACGACCTGCCGTTTCGTCAGTTGAACAGCTCCGGGCCCGCCATGCTCGCGGCCCTCAAGGAAGCCTATGCCAACGAGGAGCCTGTCGCCGTCACGCTCTGGCAGCCGCACTGGGCCTACGCGCAGTACGACCTCAAGGCGCTGAAAGATCCCAAGGAGAGCTATGGCGGCGGTGACGACATCATGTGGATGTCACCCAAGGGCTTTGGCGAAGACCATCCCGAGATCACCGAGATGCTCGACACCTGGCACATGAGCCACGCCCAGTTGGCCGATCTCATGCTGACCATCGAAAACGTCGGCGACCCCACAAAAGGCGCCAAGCAGTGGATCGAGGAACACCGCGACCTCATCGACGGTTGGCTCGCCAAGGATTGATCCCCTCCGGGCCGGTCGTCACGACCGGCCCTCGCCGCTTTATCCCCAGCCGGCACTGCCTTCCCCAACGCTTCGCCCCATGCAACGGGAATTTGCTATGGTAAACGCCTCGGCGCGTCACCGTTCGCCGCCTGAGTCGCTACCATCACGGGGGAGAGATGCGTCTACATTATGCCGGGGCGTCACCCGAGCCCATCGGCTTTCTACTGTTGCCGCGTTTCTCGATGATGGCGTTCTTCTCCGCCATCGAGCCGCTGCGCATCGCCAACCGCATTGCCGGGGAGCGGCTGTTCACCTGGCGCGTGATCGGCCTGGACGGCGCCTCGGTCACCGCCAGCAATGACATGACGCTGCTCGCCGACGACACCCTCGCCTCGGCGCCAGCCCTGCCCAGCATCGCCATCTGTGCCAGTTTCGAGCCCGAAGAGCGCCTAACTCGCCACTTGCTGCATTGGCTGCATCAGCGCCACCAAAGCGACTGCGTGCTGGGCGGCATCGACACCGGCAGCCTGATTCTCGCCCGCGCCGGCCTGCTCGAGGGGCAGCGTGTCACCCTGCACTGGGAAAGCCTGCCGGCGTTTCGCGAACGCTTTCCCGAAGTCGACGCCGTCGAGTCGCTGTTCGAAGTCGGCCCGCGCGGTTTCTCCTGCGCCGGCGGCACCGCCGCGATGGACATGACACTGGACCTGATCGCTCGCCGCCATGGCGATGCGCTGGCCGCTGACGTTTCCGAGCAGCTGATTCATGCCCGCATGCGGCCTCGCCACGACCACCAGCGTCATGATCTGACCCAGCGCCTGGGGACCCACAAGCACAGCGTGATCGAGGCCGTCGCCTTGATGGAGCGTCACATCGAGACGCCGCTGACACTCGCCCGGCTCGCCGCACGCATCGGCATCTCGCTGCGCCAACTACAGCGGCTCTTCGAACAAGAACTCGGCGAGCGGCCACGCGATCACTACCTGCGTCTGCGCTTGCAGCATGCCCGCCAGCTATTGCGGGAAACCGACCGCGACATTCTCAGCATCGGCCTGGCCAGCGGCTTCACCTCCGCCTCCAGTTTCTCGCGGGCCTACAAGCAGCATTTCGGTACCAGCCCGCGCCAGGCACGCCACCCGCGCCCGGACGACGCAACATGACG
>NZ_JARANY010000005.1 GCF_029889885.1 Chromohalobacter sp. 296-RDG | reverse complement strand
TTCGCGTCGCAGCACCTTGAGTGCGCTCACCCGCTTGAGTCGTAACAAGGTAGGGCCGGCGAAGCCGATGAGCACCGCCAGCGCGGTCAGTACTCCCATCAATAACGGCAAAGGCCCCGGCGGCGGTAGTTCGAGCGGCAGAAAATTCGTCAGAATCACCAACAAGCCAGCCTGGCCCAGCAGGCCCAATAGCGCGCCCACCACCGCAGCCGCCAATGCCAGCCAGGCGAGTTGCAGGGCAAACAATGTCACCAGTTGTCGCTGCGAGGCGCCAAAACAGCGCAGCAACGCCGCCGTATCCAAATGGCGATCGACATAGCGACGCGTGGCCATGGCCACTGCCACTCCCGCCAGCAATACCGCAGCCAGCCCCGACAGACTCAGGTAGCGCTGGGCACGATCCAGCGCACCGCCCAGCCGAGGACGATCCTCGCGCACGTCGCGTACCTCGACGCCGTTGTCGCGCAGTCTCTCCAGACGCGACTGCACGCGCGCCACGGCGTCGGGCGGCCCCTTGGCCAACAGCTCGTATTCAAGCCGCGAGCCGGGCTGCACCAGGTCAGTCGCCGCCAGGTCCTCGCGGTGCATCATCACGCGCGGATTGAAGGCCGAGAACCCCGCGCTCTGATCAGGCTCGCGCTCGATCAGGCCACTCACAGTGAGCGTGCTGTCGCCTATCGCCAGCGCGTCACCGATATCGAGCTCCATCAGCCGCGCCAGACGCGGCGCCACCCACACGCTGCCGAACGCGGGACCGTGAGTCAGCGTCTCGAGACCCTCGCCACGCTCGACGCGCACTTGCCCATATAACGGATAAGCCGCGTCAACGACCTTGAGACTGGCCGGTTGGAAGGCATCGTCGCGACTGACCATCGAGATCAGATCGACCTGTTGCGAGAGCGTCAGCCCGGCATCGCGCAGCGTCTGACGAAGTTCCTCGGAGAAGGGGTCGCTCTGCTCGAGCACCAGGTCGCCGCCCATCAGTTGCCCGGCCTGGCGGGTCAGCCCCCGATCGAGACGATCCAGGAAGAAACCGATCATCGTCGAGGCCGCCACCGCCAGCGCCAGCGCCACGAACAGCGCCCGTACATCGGCGGCACGAAGATCACGCCACAATCCCTTGAGCGATAGCGAGAGCGCTTTCACGAGGCCACCTCGTCGTGACTCATGGTCTGCAGGCGCCCTTCGTCAAGGCGCAGGCAAAGCCCGCAGCGGCGTGCCAGAGCATGATCGTGCGTGACCAATATCAGTGTCGTGCCCATTTCCTGATTGAGCTCGAACAGCAAGTCGATGATATGCGCCCCCGTGGCGCGATCGAGGTTGCCGGTGGGCTCGTCGGCAAAGACCAGCTTTGGATGGCTGACGAAGGCACGCGCCACCGCCACGCGTTGCTGCTCACCGCCGGAGAGTTGCTTGGGCAGGTGCCCGAGCCGCTCGCCGAGTCCGACTCGCGTCAACCAGGTCCGCGCTCGCTGCTCGTCATCGCCCGAGGGCGAAAGCTCCTGGGGCAGCAGGACGTTTTCCAGCGCCGTCAGAGTCGGCAGGAGTTGAAAGTTCTGAAACACGAATCCCACTTGCCCGGCACGCAGCCGCGCCCGGCCGTCCTCATTCAGGGCACTCAGTGATTCACCGAATAACTGGATATCGCCTTCACTGGGCGTATCCAGCCCTGCCAGCAAACCCAACAGGGTCGACTTGCCCGATCCAGAGCTACCCAAGATGGCCACGCTTTCGCCGCCATGGACGTGCAATGCCAAGTCGTCGAGAATCGTCAGTACACGCTCACCGCTGCGCACGCGCTGCGCGACGTGACTGGCGTGTAAAATGGGAGTTCTAGCTTCACTCAAGGAGTCGTCGGACATGCGTGAGAATTCCTCTTCCTGGATACGCAAAGGCATGCGCGTCCTGATGGTCGCCGTATTGTGCTTCGCCGCAGGACATGCCGTGAATGCTCGCGCCGATACGCTGCTGGTAGTCGGCGATAGCCTGAGCGCGGCCCACGGCATCGAGCGCGACGCCGGCTGGGTCAACTTGCTTCGACAACGTCTGGGCAGTCAACACCAGGTCATCAATGCCAGCATCAGTGGCGACACCACCTCGAGCGGCGCGGCACGCCTGCCGGAACTGCTCGAACGTCACTCACCGGATATCGTGCTGCTCGAGCTAGGCGGTAATGACGGCCTGCGCGGACTTTCACCACAGCAGATGAAGCTCAATTTGAGTGACATGATCGAAAAAAGCCAGGCAGCCGGCGCGCGCGTACTGCTGCTGGGCATCGAAATACCGCCCAATTACGGCGCCTCTTACACCGATGCCTTTCGCGGCGTTTTCCGGCAGCTCAGTGAAGAATACGCCCTTCCCCTGGTGCCCTTCATTCTCGACGGTATCGCCCTGCAAGATACCATGATGCAGGATGACGGCATTCATCCCACCGCCGAGGCGCAGCCCACTATCCTCGACAATGTGTGGCCCGAGCTGAAAGTCCTGCTATCCGACGATGCCAATAAGCCGTAATCGTCACGTTGTTTGCAGACCATCGCTACCGATGCCGGTGCCGGTGCCTTCTGTGAGTGCGCGTTTCCCGGTACGTGATAACGCTCAGCCAAAGCGACGCCCACCTGGTTGATTTTTACGCATATCAGCGATGACTATTTCACTTATGCTTACCGTGCAAGACCAATCGTCGGCAAGGAGATCCCGATGAGTGACATGGACACCGCGCTGGTGGCCGCCTACCGGTTGAACGGTCAAGGTGGCGGTGAACTATTGAGCGTGAGCGATTTGCAGGCCGCCTGGGCCAGCGATGAGGCCCCTGTGTGGATGCATCTCGACTTTCGCCACGACGATATCGCAAACTATCTCAACGATGTGGCCGAGCTCGACGAGACAGTGGTCGAGGCGTTGCTCGAGGAAGACACGCGTCCGCGCGTGGCCAAGTTCGGGCGCGGCGTCGTCACCACGCTGCGCGGCGTCAACCATAACCCTGGCTCCGCCATGGACGACATGATCTCGCTGCGCGTGTGGATGACACCCAAGCGCATGATTACACTGCGTCGCCGGCCGTTGAAGGCCGCCAGTGATGTCCGTGAACGCCTGGATGCCGGCGAAGGCGCGCGGTCAGCGCCCGACTTCCTCGCCTGGCTGGTCGAGGCACTGGTGGACCAGGTCGGCGACTATTCCCACCAACTCGATAACGCCCTCGGCGAGCTCGAGGAATTGCAACTCACCAAGGGTGATGTCGACGCCGATGACCTCACCCGGCTGCGCCGCCCCTTCATTACGCTGCGGCGTTTCATGGGGCCGCAGCGCGACTGTCTTGCACAGCTTGCACAAAGCCCTCAGTGGATCGATGAGGCGACTCAGGTGTCATTACGCGAAAATGCCAACCAGCTCTCGCGCTACGTCGAGGATTTCAGCGCCATGCAAGAGCGCGCACTGATCCTTCAGGAGCAGATCTGGAGCGAGCACAAC
Organism: Chromohalobacter sp. 296-RDG; assembly: GCF_029889885.1. Lineage (GTDB taxonomy): Bacteria > Pseudomonadota > Gammaproteobacteria > Pseudomonadales > Halomonadaceae > Chromohalobacter. The sequence goes on along the minus strand of NZ_JARANY010000005.1, from coordinate 113,857 downwards.
GAGCAACTCAACCAGCGCATGTACATGCTGGCCATCATCACCACCGTCTTCCTGCCCTTGAGCTTCTTGACCGGACTACTGGGCATCAACGTGGGCGGCATACCAGGGGCCGACAGTCCTTACGGTTTCGTCGTCTTCATCATGATCACCCTGGTGATGGGAGTAGGCGTGATGTGGCTACTCAAGCGCAAGCATTGGTGGTAACGATTTATCGATCGGTATGTCCCAAATCTCGCTCGGGATCGAGCCGGTCACGCACCTGCTGCTTGAGCCATTTGATATCGGGGAAGCCGCCGTCGCGCTTGCGCTCCCAGATCACGTCGTCGTCATCGTAGACGATTTCGAAATGGCCACCGTGGCTGGGCGCCAGTGCAACTTGCTCGATATCTTCACCGAAGGTCTGCAGCAACTCCTGGGCATACCACCCGGCCCGTAACAACCAGTGACATTGCGTGCAATAATGGATGCAAATGCGGGACATGGCGAGCGCGCCTCCATCGATGTATAAAGCGGCCATGATGCGGTGACCGCGCCCCTCGAACAAGTCAGTCAGCAGGCTTTTAACGTAAGGACAAAACGCATGAGTGATCGCGCCTTTTCCCTGACGCGGCTCTACGAGCGCTTGACCGGCGACGAAGACAGCCGGCTATGCCAAGACATTCCCGACGCCGCCTGCCATGAGCAGCCCGGCAACTTCCTGCGTCATTTACTTGCCTCGCTGGGCAACAAGCTCGCCGATGAGCTCTCCAGCGCCCGCCTGGTATTGCCGTGGCTGCTGGGCGCCCTCGGTGCGCCAGTGTGGATGGTGGGCTTCCTGGTCCCGATCCGCGAGGCCGGCGCCCTGCTGCCGCAAGTATTCGTCGCCGGCTACATTCGCCTCAAGGCGATTCGCAAGGGCGTATGGGTCACCGGCGGCATCGTGCAGGCGCTCGCGGCGCTAGCGATGGCCATCATGGCGTTGTTCGGCCAGGGCGCCTGGGGAGGTGCCATCGTTCTCGCCGCCTTGGTGGTACTGTCGCTTGGCCGTGGACTCTCGTCGATTGCCACCAAGGACGTGCTGGGCAAGACGATTTCCAAGCAACGCCGTGGCACGCTCATGGGATGGAGCGGTAGCGTCGCGGGCGCCATTACACTAGCCGTAGGCGCCGTGCTGATGCTTTTCGGCGACCACCCGGGACAGATTGCGCTATCGATCCTGTTGCTCATCGCCGTGCTCGGCTGGGCGCTTAATGCGCTCTGCGCATCGCGCATCAAGGAAGAGCCCGGCGCCACCGAGGGCGGCCAGAATGTCTGGAGCAGCCTCGGCGAAGGTCTGCGCCTGCTGAGTACCGATCGCCACTTCCTGCACTTCAACATAGCGCGGGCACTGCTGCTTTCCAGTGCGCTGGCGCTACCCTATATCGCCCTGCTGGGACAGCAACAAAGTGGCTCCAACCTCGGCGGACTGGGCATCATGATCCTGGTCTCGGGCCTGGCGAGCATGCTGGCCAGCCCTATATGGGGCAAGCTTGCAGACCGCTCCAGCCGCAAGGTGATGCGCGACAGCGCCACGATTGCCACGTTGTGCTGCGCGGTGGCGGCATTGATCGCCTGGCTGCCCGGCGCGTGGAGCGACAGCGTATGGTCATACGCGCTGGTTTACGCGCTGCTCGTCATTGCCCATGCCGGCGTGCGCCTGGGCCGCAAGACGTACGTGGTCGACATGGTGGGCAGCGACAAGCGTGCCCTGTATGTCGCGCTCTCCAATACCTTCACCGGGATTCTCATGTTGCTGGTGGGCGGTTTACTGGGCACCATCGCGCACTTTATCGGCAGCGCTGGGTTATTACTGGTCCTGGCACTGTGCGCCCTTGGTGCAGCAGCCTCTAGCCAGCGTCTGCCGGAGGTCGAGATATAGTACGTCGCGTTGAAATCCACCCCCGGCATAGCCATGATGAGTGCATGACAGTCCTAAGGAACGCAGAGACGATGAAACGACCTCCCATGATCAGCCCGGCGCTACTGGAGCGTATTGTCAACGCGTCAGACGATGGCATCGTGGTGGCCGAACAGGAAGGCGACGAAACCATCCTGATCTATGCCAACCAAGGCTTCGAACGGCTCACTGGCTATAGTGCCGACGAGATCCTCTACCGCGACTGCCGATTCCTCCAGAACGGCGACCGCGATCAGCCCCAGTTGGATAACATTCGTCAGGCGCTCCACCAAGGACAAGCCTGCCAGGAGATCCTGCGCAACTATCGAAAGGACGGCTCGATGTTCTGGAACGAACTTTCGATCACGCCTGTCTTTGATGATGAAGACCAGCTAACCTACTTCGTCGGCGTGCAGAAGGATGTTACCCAGCGTGTCGAAGCGATGCAGGAACTCGAGCGTCTGCGCGCCGAGCGCGGGCAGACCTGAGCGATAGTATTCTGAGCGAAAGTTTCAAGCGACGGGGCGCGCGACGAGTAGACGCTATTTCATCGCGCTAGCCTTTACGCGACGCCCCCTCTATCATCGTGACTCGTGATCCATTTCCCAACCAAACCGGAATTCCATGGCGCAATACGTCTATACCATGAATCGGGTGGGCAAGATCGTCCCGCCCAAGCATGAAGTCCTCAAGGATATTTCGCTTTCCTTCTTCCCTGGCGCGAAGATCGGCGTGCTCGGCCTCAACGGCGCGGGCAAATCCACGCTACTACGGATCATGGCCGGTGTGGACAAGGAATTTAACGGCGAAGCACGTCCCATGCCGGGCATCAACATCGGCTATCTACCGCAGGAGCCCGAGCTCGACGACGAGAAGAACGTCCGCGAGACGGTCGAGGAAGCCTTGAGCGAAATCAAGGACGCCCAGGAACAACTCGAGGCGGTATATGTCGCCTATGCCGAGCCGGATGCCGATTTCGACGCCCTGGCCGCCGAGCAAGCACGTCTCGAAGACCTGATCGAGGCTGCCGACGCGCACAATATCGAGCGCAAGCTGGAAGTCGCCGCCGAGGCTCTGCGCCTGCCACCCTGGGATGCCAAGGTCGGCAACCTCTCCGGGGGCGAGCGCCGCCGCGTGGCATTGTGTCGTCTGCTGCTTTCGAGCCCCGACATGCTCTTGCTCGACGAACCGACCAACCACCTCGACGCCGAATCGGTGGCCTGGCTGGAGCGCTATCTGCATGACTATAGCGGGACCGTGGTGGCGATCACCCACGACCGCTACTTCCTCGACAACGTCGCCGGCTGGATTCTGGAGCTGGACCGTGGGCAAGGCATTCCCTTCGAGGGCAACTACTCGCAGTGGCTGGAATCGAAGGAAAAGCGCCTCGAGCAGGAAGCCAAGCAGGAGGCCTCCAAGAACAAGGCGATCAAGCAGGAGCTCGAGTGGGTACGCAGCAACGCCAAGGGGCGTCAGGCCAAGAACAAGGCACGTCTAAACCGCTTCGAGGAAATGCAATCGGGCGACTTCCAGAAGCGCAACGAGACCAACGAGATCTACATTCCGCCCGGGCCACGCCTCGGCGACAAGGTCATCGAGTTCCACGACGTGGCCAAGCGCTTCGACGATAAACTGCTGTTCGAGAACCTCTCGTTCCAACTACCCAAGGGCGCTATCGTCGGCATCGTCGGTGGCAACGGCGCCGGCAAGTCCACGCTTTTCAAGCTGATCGCCGGCATGGAACAGCCCGACAGCGGCGAGGTCGTCACCGGCGAGACCGTGGATGTCGCCTACGTGGAGCAGTTGCGCGATCATCTCGAGGACAAGCAAACCGTCTGGGAAGCGGTATCCGGCGGTCAGGACATGATCAGCATCAATGGCTACGAGATGTCGTCACGTGCCTACGTGGGACGCTTCAACTTCAAGGGCAACGATCAGCAAAAACGCCTATCGGAGCTCTCGGGGGGCGAGCGCGGTCGCTTGCAACTGGCACAGACCCTCAAGCAAGGCGCCAACGTCCTGCTGCTCGACGAACCGTCCAACGATCTCGACATCGAGACACTGCGCGCGCTTGAAGAAGCGCTGCTCGCCTTTCCCGGCTGCGCGTTGGTCATCTCGCATGACCGCTGGTTCCTCGACCGTATCGCTACGCACATCCTCGCCTACGAAGGGGATTCCAACGTGGAGTTCTTCGAAGGCAACTACAGCGAGTATGAGGAAGACTATCGCCAGCGCGTGGGTAGCGACACGCCCAAGCGCATGAAGTACAAGCGTATCGATGCCTGACCGGCTCCGCCGGAGATTTAAGAACGCCCGCTGCGCGGGCTGAAGGTTGAAGCTGTAAGAAGACCCCACAACCGCCAGGTTAGTGGGGTCTTTTTATGCCCACGCTCTTCCAGGCGCGAAGCGGACGTTCTTCCCGGCTTTTATCGACGCTTAGCCTCAATAAAAGCCGGACTCACCCTTCGGACGCGTCTTGAAGCGCCGATGCAACCATAGATACTGTTCGGGATGACGGCGAATGGCGGCTTCGATAAGGCTATTGATGTGGGTCGCGTCGACAACGTCATCGCCGGACGGGAACCCCTCCAACGCTGGCAGGTATTCCAGCGTATAGGTTTCATCGTCAGGGTTGCGGTGAAAGATCAACGGCATCACTGGCGCTCCCGTCATGCGGGCAATCTTGGCGGTCAACTTGAGCGTGGCGGCCTCAACCCCGAAGAAAGGCGCAAAGACGCTGGCATCACGTCCGAAATCCTGATCCGGCGAATACCACACGGCATGCCCTTCCTTGATACGACGCACTACACCGCGCAGGTCGTGGCGGTCGATGGCACGTCCGAAGATACGACGTCGTGCACGCGTCATGAAGCGCTCGAACAATGGATTATCGTGCGCCCGATAGACAACATCGGCAGGAAAGAAGAGCGAATGCAGCGCACCGCCGAGATCGAGTGTCGAGAAGTGCACACCGATGATCAGTGCCCCTTTTCCCCGCGCCAAGGCCTGCGTCATGTGCTCTTCGCCCTTGAAGGTAACGCGATGGCGAAAACCTTCAGGGTCGCGGCACCATCCAGTGGCCGTCTCGAGAATGCCCTTGCCATTGGCGATGAAGGTCTCACGCACCAGCCGAGACCGCTCCTCCTCGCTCAATTCGGGAAAACATAACGCCAGATTGGTCTCGGTAATGCGTCGGCGACTGCGCGCGAAGCGCCAGGCACACACACCGATGATGCGCCCTGCCGCCATCTTGAGGCGCCAGGGCAGCCAGGCACCAAGACGCATCAGTCCGATGGCCAGCCAGGTAAGCCAATAACGGGGATGGGCGAAATTGTCAGGAAATACGTGCTTGGCCATATCTCTCTCGGGGCATCGAAACGCCGCTCATTGTAGCGGATTTTTACACTGTGTCGGCCACCCGATAGCGACGCGGCACACGAGGCGACACGCCGGTCATCAGCGTATAACTGATGGTATCGCAGTGACGCGCCACCTCATCGATAGCCAATCCTTCGCCCCATAGCACGATCTGGCTACCGATGTTCGCCTCGGGCACCTCGGTAATATCGACCGTCAGCATGTCCATGGAGACCTTGCCGACCAATGGCGCGCGCCGTCCCTCGACGAGAACCGGCGTACCATCGCGTGCGTGGCGATCGTAGCCATCACCGTAACCACAGGCGACTATACCAATGCGCGATGGGCGAGGCGCCCGCCAGCGTCCGCCGTAGCCGACCGTTTCCCCCGTCGCTAGCTCACGCACCGCGATGATCTCAGAGCGCAAGGTCATCACCGGTTGGAGGGCGCCACTGGCATCGTTGGCGCCTTCCAACGGGTCGCTGCCGTAAAGCATGACACCCGGGCGATTCCAGTCACCATGCGCTTGTGGCCATGCCAGCGTAGCCGGCGAATTGGCGAGGCACACCGGTGACCCGAGCCGCTCACGCAGGGCTTCGACACACGCCAGCTGTCGATGGAAATACGCTGGCTCAAGCGCATCGGCGGTGGCAAAGTGCGTCATTAGATGCAGATCGGTCACGTGGTCCGGCGCCGCTTTCAAACGCTGCCAACGCGCCTCGAACTCCTCGGGCGCAAATCCTAGGCGATGCATGCCAGAATCCAGCTTGAGCCAGGTCGTAATTGGCGCCCGAGGCCGATATGCCAGCAAGGCATCGAGCTGCCAATCGCTGTGCGCAACAATCCATAACCGATGTGCGTCGATGAGCGGCAACTCTTCGGCGTCGAAGAAACCCTCCAGCAACATGATTGGCTGCGTGATACCCGCATCGCGCAACGCAACCGCTTCCTCTAGGCTCGCGACAGCGAACGCGGGGGCCATATCAGCCAAGGCGTTGGCGCACTCTACCGCGCCATGGCCGTAGGCCCCCGCCTTGAGGACCGCCATGGCGCGGCTTTGCGGCGCTTGATCGCAAGCAAGGCGATAATTGTGGCGCAAGGCGCCCAGGTCGATATCGGCGATCAGCGGCCGGGACATGGCAAACGTTCCTTCTGACAAGGCAATAACGGGGGCCCTATTCTACCTTGCCCACAGGAGTAGTGCGCGGTACGACGAAAAACGCCGCACCCAGAGATGCGGCGTGACGAACAGGATTTGGTCGAGCCTCGCGTCAGGGCGTGGTCGACTGCTCCATCGTGGGTCGTTCGCCGATGTCTTCCATCTGACTCATGCCGCCATTCTCGGGCAGGCGTAGTGTCACGGTCTGGGTTTCCCGAAGCCACTGGTTGAGATCGCGAATCACGTCCTGATCGAGCACTCCCGCCTGCTGGCGCAGTTCCACCATGTCGGTCACGTAAGTATAACGCGCATCGGCATAATCGGAGATCGCCTGATACAACGCCTGCTCGGCGTCGAGCACATCGACGATATTGCGGGTCCCCACCTCGTAACCGGAACGCGTCGCTTCCAGTGCGCTGCGATTGGAAACGATCGCCTGTTGTTGGGCCTCAACGCTTTCGACATCGTTCATGACCTGCGTGAATAGCGAGCGCACCTGCTGCGTAGTGTCGCGACGCTGAGCCTCGAAATCATACTGCGTCGCCTCCAGTGAATAGGTCTGCTGACGCACCTGAGCGCTGGTCGTACCGCCACTGTAGATAGGCAAAGAGGCCTGGAGTCCGACTTGCGTATCCGCGTTGTGGCCGTCCAGATAATCCTGATCGCTATCCGAATAATTGTAGTTGGCGAAGGCCGAGAGCGTCGGCTTGTGGCCGGCTTCCGCCTGCTCGACTTCCGCTCGGGAGACATCCACCGCCGCCTGAGCCGCCTGTACTTCGGGATTATTGGCGATCGCCATCTGAATCCAGTTCTCGCGCCCCGCTGGCTCGGGAGACTCGATGGGAATATCGTCCGACAAGGCGTCGATGCTGTCGTAACGCTTGCCGGTCAGGCGTTCCAGCGCCTCGAAACTGACCTGCAGATCGTTTTCGGCGGAAATGCGCTGAGAGCGGGCTAGATCGTAAGATGCCTGCGCCTCGTTGACGTCGGTGGTTGCCACCAGTCCGACATCGAATTGCTCCTGCGCCTGGTCGAGCTGACGCTTGATGGCTTTCTCTTGGGAGATACTCGCCTCGAGCACGTCATGGGCACGCAGGATCTCGAAATACGCCGAGGCGACATCGTAGAGCAACTGCTGGCGATCGGCTTGTAGCAAGAGCGCTTGCTGGCCAGTCTCGCGCTTGGCGATTTCAAGCTCAGCCCAGCTCGTGGCGTCATACAGCGCCTGAGTCAATTCGAGGCCGGCGCTGGTCGAGTTATAGCTGCTTTCAGATTCCACTCCAGCGCCTCCCGTTCCGGCGCCTCCTGCAGCACTCGAGGAGCTTTGACTCTCCAACGTGTTGTTGTGCGTAACCTGCGCGGTCGCATCGATTTGCGGCAACAAGCTGCCACGCGCCACGTCACGCCCGGCCTCGACACTCTGGAAGGACGACCGTGAGGCACCCAGAGTGGAATTGTTCTGCAGGGCATCCTGAGTAATGGTCCACAAATCGGCGGCATGCGCCTGAGAGGTGACAGCGGCGGCGATCAACACCGGCAATAAACGCAGCCGAAATTTCGGCGATGACGGCTCTCGAGAGGACATCGGCTTGGGTTCCTTTCTTTTGACGCACGTTCTTTTGGCGAACGTGCTTTGACTGACTTGCTTTTCACTGATTTTCTCAGGGGCGGGCTGATTACGGGCTCGACGACCGGCAGCGTCACCGCCAACAGGTGGCATCGTGGTTACATACAATGCCGCATGTATTGCCTCAGATCAATGTATCAGGCAAATAAGCAAGCACCAAGGATAGCGTGGAAAGCGCGTCATTGCCGTGACGAATAAGTGGCATGACAAGCCATGCGGCCCATCATGCCTGTCGCGTCATTCAAAAATAGAGTCAAGCGACAACCCTTGCTTTTCCAGTACCCGGCGCAATTTTTTCAACGCCTCAACCTGAATCTGGCGCACCCGTTCACGCGTCAGACCGACTTCCGCCCCAACATTCTCGAGGGTCGCGGCTTCATGCCCGCGCAAACCGAAGCGACGCACGACGACTTCCATCTGTTTGTCGGTCAACTCCGCCAGCCAGTCATCGACGTGCTGCTTGACGTCGTTGCCGACCAGCAGCGACTCGGGACCGGCTTCGTTTTCATCGGCCAGCGTATCGATCAAAGGCTTATCGCTCTCGCCGCCCATCGGGTAGTCGACCGACGACACACGCTCGTTGAGCCCGAGCATCTTCTTGACGGTGCCCACCGGCTTGTCCAGAAAGTCGGCAATTTCTTCGGCTGTGGCTTCATGGTCGAGTCGCTGTGTCAGCTCACGCGCGGCCCGCAGGTAAATGTTGAGTTCCTTGACCACATGAATGGGCAAGCGAATCGTGCGTGTCTGATTCATCAGCGCCCGCTCGATGGTCTGACGAATCCACCAGGTCGCATAGGTCGAGAAGCGAAAGCCCCTCTCGGGGTCGAACTTTTCCACGGCACGAATCAGACCCAGGTTACCTTCCTCGATTAGGTCGAGTAGAGACAATCCCCGGTTGAGATAACGTCTGGCGATCTTGACGACCAGACGCAGATTCGACTCGATCATGCGCTGGCGCCCAGCGGGATCGCCCTGCTGGGCCAGGCGCCCGTAGTGGACTTCTTCTTCGGGGGTCAAAAGCGGCGAAAAGCCGATCTCGTTGAGGTAAATCTGTGTTGCGTCGAGGCTTTGATGGTGACTTCTTTCGTCACGATTCAGCGCTTTCTCGAACGCATCGTCATCCTTGTCGCTAGCGACCTCTCCGGCATCGACCTCCACTTCGTTGTCGACATCGTCGAGATCCACACCCTGAATATCCCGCTCCAGCATGCTCATATCCAATACCCCACTTTACTGCTACCGATTTGATAACCACGGCCGGAGCGTGCGAGCCACCGACCATGGCGGACTACCCGTTTCTTGTTGTCGCATGTTCAGGGTCTGAGTCCTGCCGTGCTCAATGTGGCGGCAGGTACTCCATTGGGTCTTGAGGCTGGCCGTCCTGGCGCACCTCGAAATGCAGCTTGACACGGTCGGCATCGGTATCGCCCATGGTGGCAATGACTTCTCCTGCCTCGACGACATCGTTTTCCTCCACGCGCAACGTATCATTATGCGCGTAAGCACTCAGGAAATGGTCGTTATGCTTGAGAATGATGAGGTTGCCATATCCGCGGACACCACTACCGGCATATACCACGATACCCGGACCCGCTGCCTTGACAGGTTGCCCCTTTTCACCGGCGATATCAATGCCGGCCGTCACGGTGGAATTGTCGTCGAAACCGTTGACGACATCGCCCTCTGTAGGCCACTGCCAAGCCACATTTTCGACCGGCTGGTACTCGCGTTGCGAGCGGTCGGTCGTGGCGTCGCTTTCACCAGCAACGCTCGTGCCAGCCTCGCGGGTGGGTTCGGATGATTCGTCGCCCGTCGCCTGGTCGTCCGTACTCGCACTATCGGCTTGCGTCTCCTGCTGCTCATCGCTGGCGGCTGACGCGCCCGAGGCGTCGCTCTCGTTTTCGTCATCGCGCGCAGACTCGTCGGCCGCATCGTCCGTATCGTAGACCGGCCCCGGCGCACCGCTTTTGCTGGCCTCGGAAGCGGCCTCTATGGCCTGCGCGTCGATGGAGGCGGCTGCCAGGTCGCGACCTTGCGACGACGTGCTATTCGCCGGCGCCAGCCAGTCATCGTCCTGAGCGCCCCCGGTCGTATCGGCATCACTGCCCAGCGGCGTTGCGGTCGCGCCACTTGTCTCGTCGGACGCTTCACTTGACGCCGCCCGGGCGGCGCCATCGGGGGTCAGGCGTAACGTTTGTCCAGGCTCGAGGCGATAGGGCGGCGTAATATCATTGAGTTGCGCCAAGTTACGGAAATCGAGGTTGTTCTGCCAGGCAATGCCATACAAGGTGTCACCCGACTTGACGGTATAAGAACTCGGCGGGTCGCTATTACGACTGACCGAGAGATCCTGCACTTGGGGCGCGCCGCTGGAGCTTGCGCATCCCGCCAATCCCAACGCCACGAGTCCCAGCGCGGGCAGTAGTCGACGAGCGTCAGACATGGGTTCGGTCCTCTTTAAACGGGGAAGGACTGCGTTCGCCGATGACCATGACCAGCACCAGGCCGGCGATCATCAAAGCGACCGCCGTCAGCAACTGGGCCGGCTCACCGGTGATCACGCTGTAGTCCGAAGGTATGAGATAGCGATATTCGAGCGGCACGATCTTGTCGCCACTTGCCAGGCGATAGCTGACCAATTGGCGCCATGGCCAGAGTTGCGGCAACGAGCCGAGAATGAAGCCGACCAAGGTCAGGAGCGTTCCCAGTCGGTAGTGATGAAAAAGCCACGACAGGACCCGCGAGAACACCATCAAGCCGATGACACAGCCCGCGCCGAAGGTCGCGATCAAGGCCAGGTCGGCACTCTTGACGCCCTCCATGACTGTCCCATAAAGCCCCATCACCAATAGCAGGAAGCTCCCCGAGACGCCCGGCAGGAGCATCGCACTGATGGCGATGGCGCCACCCACCAACAATACCCACTGACTGGCCTCGGTGGGCGCCGGCAACAGGCTGGGCAGCCACAAGGCCACACAGACGCCCAGAATCAACGGAAAGATGTGCTGCCACTGCCAGTGACCGACCTGTCGGCCTACGACAATGGCCGAGGCCAGTACCAGGCCGAAGAAAAATGCATTGAGCAGTAGCTGATGATGATCGAGCAGCCAGGTCACGAGATGCGCGACACTCACCAGGCTCGCCACGATCCCCAGCATCAGAGGCAGCAGAAACGCCAGATTGAGATGCCCAGCGAGCCCCGCCAGACCACCGCGACGCCACGCCCCAAAGGCACGTGGGCCGAATTGCTTGATCGAGTGGATCAACTCCTCGTAGATGCCCGTGATGAAGGCAATGGTGCCGCCGGACACTCCGGGTACCGCGTCCGCGGCGCCCATCCCGGCGCCCTTGCAGAAAAGCGTCAGGTAACGCTTCATTTTATGACCCCTTCCAGTAGCGGTACGAATCTGACCTGCTCGAGCCGCGTACGTTCGAAGGTGGCGCCGCGACGCCGCACGCGTGTCAGCCATTGGCGGCCCGCCTCATCTTCCAGCGGTGCGATCAATTCCCCCCCATCATCCAACTGAGACAATAGCTCCGGAGGTAGCTCGCTGGCGCAGGCAGTAAGCAGAATGACATCGAAAGGGGCCGCCTGAGGCCATCCATGTCCGCCGTCTTCATGTCGCAGGCCGACGTTATCAACGCCCAGCATGGACAGGCGTGAAGTCGCACTGCGATGCAGCGCACCGATGCGCTCGATGCTCCATACCGACTCCACCAGACGCGCCAGAATCAACGTCTGGTAGCCCGAGCCGGTCCCGACTTCCAACACGCGTCGCGGCTGCGCGGCCAGCACCAACTCGGTCATGCGCGCAACGATCCATGGTTGCGAGAGCGTCTGCCCCTGCCCCAGCGGCAAGGCGGTATCTTCATAGGCGCGGTGCGCCAGCGCCTCGTCGAGGAAGACGTGACGCGGCTCACGAGCCATGGTATCGAGCACTCGTGCGTCACGGATGCCGTTTGCTTGCAGCCGCCGTATCAAGCGATTGCGAGTACGCTGTGAGGTCATACCGATGCCACCGAGTCGGTGTGTTGTATCGTGTGAGTCAGGAATTCGACAATGCATCCAGCCAGTTCCGTACGTCGTCCAACGCTGCGTGGCGTGTGAGATCGGTCTGAAGGGGCGTGATCGACAAGTATCCCGCTTCGATGGCCGCGAAATCGGTGTCCGCTCCATCATCGGCGTTATCGCCGACGGCGGCAATCCAATAACGCTCGCGGCCACGCGGATCTTTCACCTTCATCGGCTGGGCCGCAGGGCCACGATATCCCATCCGCGTCACGCGTACTCCCTGAATATCTTCCCAAGGCACGTCCGGCACATTGACGTTGAGCAGACTCCGCGGGGGCAACGACAGTGACTCCGCCGCCCCCATCAAGGTCGCCGCGACGCGGCCGGCCGTCTCGAAATAGCGCTCGCCGCAAAGCGATACGGCAATCGCCGCCATGCCTAAATTGCGTCCTTCCATGGCGGCGGCCACGGTGCCCGAATACAGCACGTCATCGCCCAGATTGCCGCCATGATTGATACCCGAGATCACCAGGTCAGGTTTCTCGTCCCAGACCCCGTTGACGCCCAGATACACGCAATCGGCCGGCGTGCCGTCGACTGAATAGAAGCCGTTATCGAGGGCCGTCAACGCCAGGGGGCGCGTCAGCGTCAGCGAATTGCTGGCGCCGCTCTTGTCACGGTCCGGAGCCACCACACGCAGGCGCCCATGTGCCGAGAGCGCATCATGAAGCGCCCGCAGCCCCGGCGCATGGACGCCATCATCGTTGGATAACAGTAACTTGCGCATATCTATCCTCTTGCTTGTCTGATAGCCGATATCCCTTCACAGCAACGGGTGATGCAGCAATTCTCGCAATACAGAGGTCGCGAAGGCCCCACGCGGCAAGCCAAAGCCAAGCGTCACCCGGTTGGGGGCTTCATGCGCCAGCGATGGTGCGTCAAGCGGCACGCATAGCGGACGCCTATCCATGCGTACGCCGGCGGCTTCCAGTCCCTGCATGAGTGCTTCATGCCGCGCCACGAGGCGCGTTTCTTCCTCGGCCACTTCCGCGCCACTCTCCAGACGTCCGCGTCCCCACATCGGGCCGGTGGGCGTGACGTCGCCGCGCGCGGCGCGCTCATTCAAGACCGCATCGACCTCGTCGGCCGCAAAACGGCTGGCCGTTCCCGCCAGCGCCAGCACATCCCCCGGACGCGGCGTCCGCCAGGTCTGCGCGCGCAGGCGCGTAGCCAGCACCTCATTGAACAGGAAGCTACGCGCCGCCGAAAGCTGCATCCCATGAGGGTCGTCACGCTTGCGCCAACCGCGTGCAAAGGCCTTCTGAGCAAGTATCAAATTGCGCCCTTCGCGACCGAAGCGTTGCGGACCGAAGTAATTGGGCACGCCATCCGCGCACAGGGTTCGCCAACGACGCGCCAAGTCGGGATGTGCGGCAATCTCGCCGCTCAGACGAAGCGTAAAATGGTTGGCGCGATGCACGCCGCGCTTGAGCTTGCGTGGATGGCGTCGTGCAACGTGCACCTCCATTCCCACGTCGCTCAGTTGGCTGGCGAGCGCATCAGGGGCATCACGCCCGGGGAGATGCACCGAGAGCCATTGCCGGGTAACCGCGACGCGGTCCTTGAGGCCGCTATAGCCCACGTCACGCGGACGCACGCCACACACTCGCGCCACATGCTTGGCGGCTTCCGGCGTCGTCAGATCGCGCTTCTCGATCCACAGCCAGAGGTGTTCACCCTGCCCTTCGGGTGCGAAGTCGAACACTTCTTCGACGATGAAATCATCGGGTGTCATGCGAAAATCGCCCGGGGCCAGCGGTCCACCGTGAGCATACGGCCATTCAGGTGGCCAAAGCGACATATCGCTCATGTTGCGTCCGCGCATGTCAGCAGCACCACCGCCTCGGCGGCGATGCCTTCCTTGCGCCCGGTAAAACCGAGCCGCTCGCTGGTAGTCGCCTTGACGTTGACGGCGTCTTCCGCCACACCGAGCGTCTCGGCGATACGCGTGCGCATCAGTGCGATGTGATCGGCCAAGCGCGGCGCCTGGGCGATCACGGTCGTATCCAGGTTGGCGATCCGATAGCCCGTGGCGGCGACTTGGTCATGTACCCGGCGCAGCAATTCGCGACTGTCGGCACCTTCCCAGGTCGCGTCGGTATCGGGAAAATGATGGCCGATATCGCCCAAGCCGCAGGCCCCGAGCAGCGCATCGCACAGCGCGTGCAACAGGACGTCGCCGTCCGAATGGGCGATGAAACCGTGCATATGCGCGATGCGCACGCCGCCGATCATCAGGTGATCGCCATCGCCGAAGCGGTGCACATCAAAACCGTGACCAATACGTAGCGTCATGAACATGTCTCGTCGGAAAGCGGGGCATCGCACGCGGTTTCGCTGAGAAGCCGCGTGGCGAGGGAAAGATCCTCGGGATGTGTAATCTTGAGATTATCCCGACGGCCGGGCACCAAGCGCGGCGCCAGACCCAGCGCCTCGAGTGCCGAAGCCTCGTCGGTGAGCGCCACGCGCGTGTCGCGAGCATGCGCGAATGCCCGGCACAGTACGCGATAGGAAGCGCCTTGCGGAGTCATGGCATGCCATAACCCCTCGCGCGACACGGTATGCACGACATGGCCGTCGGCATCGGCGCGCTTCATGGTGTCCGCCACAGGCGCCGCCAGCAGCCCGCCATCGGGTGAGGTTTCAAGCTCCGAGCGCAGGCGACGCAAGTCATAGAGCGCGACGCAAGGACGCGCGACGTCGTGGACCAACACCAGGTCGTCATCCGCCGCGATACCCTCGAGCGAGGCCAGCGCGTTCGCCACCGAATCGGCACGTTCATGGCCACCGGAAACGCGCTGCCAGTCGGCAAAGGGAACCCACGCAGGCGAGAAGCGCGCGTCGTCGGCATCGAGGCACAGGCGCAGCGCCGCGTCCGGAAAGGCGGCGTGCAAACGCGCCAAGGTATGCGCCAGTACCGGCCGGCCTGCGATGTCGAGATACTGCTTGGGCAAGGCGACGCCCATGCGGCGGCCTTGCCCTGCCGCCGGCACGATCAACCACAATCGACTCACGGCGCAGCCTCCTCGGGCATCGCCGCCGCCTTTTCGGGGTCACCGCGTACCGTCGTGGCACTTTGTTCGACGATGGAGCGCTCGGCGGTTACGCCGGGCACCCAGAAAAACTGCTCGTCACGGCGCACCATGCCCAAATCGCTACGTGCCCGTTCCTCGATGGCATCGAGCCCTTTCTTGAGATCGATCACCTCCGCCGCCAGGCGATCATTGCGCGCCTGCAGCCGGTCGTTTTTTTCTTCGAGCACATCGGCACGGTGACGAATATGGTTGAGTTCACGCACTCCCCCTTCACCGAACCACAGGTGATACTGCAGTAGACCGATCAGTACCACCAGCGCTATGCATATCCACTTCAACATCGTTGGTTCCGTCCTGGACCGACAGCTGCCCAGCATTATGCCATCATCAAGGCACCTGCGCAGTCCACGCGGCGAGCCGTCGCCGTACGACCGCCCCGCTGAGCGCGACGTCAAGGAGCCCCATATGTACAAACTCGCGTTTTTCGTTCCCATGGACGACGCCGAAAGCGTCAAGGAAGCGGTTTTCGCTACCGGCGCCGGGCGCATCGGCGGCTACGAAGCCTGCTGCTTCCAGACGTCAGGACAGGGCCAGTTTCGCCCGCTCGACGGCGCCGACCCACATATCGGCCAGGTCGGTACGCTCAGCCATGTCGAGGAGTTGAAGGTCGAGCTGGTCTGCGAGGACGATCACCTGGAAGCCGCCGTGGCGGCGCTCAAGCTGGCTCATCCGTACGAGGAGCCGGCATATGAGGCGTGGCATCTTGCAAACGTTTAGGCGCGTTACGCGCTGCCCAGATAACGTTCGCGGTCTTCGGCGGTGATGTCGCTCACGTGAAGCGAGTAGTCACCGCCCCGGCGATCGTCGAAATAGTGGCGCAAGGTGCGTTCGATGGTCGGGAAGGCCAACTCGTGCCAGGGAATCTCGGCTTCCTCGAACAGCGCCACCTCGAGACTCTCCGGGCCGGACGCATAGTCGCCGCGCAGTGCGCCACGGAAGATCATGTAGACCTGGTTGATGTGTGGCAGATTGATGAGCGTATAAAGGCCTTCGAGGTCGACATCGGCGCAGGCTTCCTCGCGTGTCTCGCGCGTGGCGGCTTCGGACGTGGTTTCGCCGTTTTCCATGAAGCCGGCAGGCAGCGTCCAGTAGCCCATGCGAGGCGCGATCGCACGCCGGCACAGCAAGACGCGCTCGCCCGCTACCGGTAAGGTACCGGCCACGATGCGCGGATTCTGATAATGGATGGTGCCGCAGGCATCGCAGAGAAAACGCCCGCGATCGTCGCCCTCGGGAATCGCGAAACGCACGGTTTGGCCACAATGGCTACAGAAATTCATGGTCGTCCTCGGGCGAGCGATATGGCGCCCCATTAGGTGAAAAGCAACATGTTAGAGACACTGCGCGAACGCCTGCAAGCGCATCAGCCGCGCCAGTTGAACGCCGACATGCCCAGAGCCGCAGTGCTGCTTGCGATCGTCGAGCGCCGCGAGCCCACGCTCGTGCTGACACGCCGTGCCGGCCATCTCGCGCAGCATGGCGGACAAGTTGCGTTTCCCGGTGGCAAGGTCGAACCCGAGGATGCCGACTTGTGGGCCACGGCCTTGCGCGAGGCGCATGAGGAGATCGCCCTGCCGCCCGCGCGAGTCGCACGCCTCGGCCGGCTAAGCGATATCACCTCACGTTACGGCATCTGCGTGACGCCGTTCGTCGGCTTGATTCCGCCCGGCCTTCCACTGGTACCGGACCATAATGAGCTGGATACCATTTTCGAAGTGCCATTGGCGTGGTTCCTCGAGGATCGCCGTAGCCACACGGATGTCATCCGTCACGGCAAGCACACTTATTATGTGCCCAGCTATGCCTACGCCAATCATGTCATATGGGGCCTGTCGGCGATGATGCTGGTCGAACTGCTGGCGGTAGGGTTCGCACGCCCCATCAGCCTCGACAGTGCGCCCCTCGATAGTCCGTTGCGGCATCTACCCGCACCACCCCCGCCACGGCCTTGATACCGGCTGGTTCCACCGCACACTTCGCTGAGCAGCACCATCGACCCGGCCCGTTAAAGGCGCCGCCTCACCACGCGTCGTCAAACACGCCAGGCTCGGCCTCGATCGCAGCCACTTGTGCCCTCCCCATGGGCAGCCACTGGCGCACGACGAAGTCCGCGCTGGCCAACTTGGCGCGATAGAAGGAGCGCCCTACGAGGCGCTCCTTGCATTGGCGACGCCCTCGTTGGCGGGCGCATCGCGCAAGCGGCGTATCAAGACGCCACTTTCTCCTCGACCGGCATGGCAGAGACGCCCGGTTTGATGACGGCATACGCCACCCCGGCGATCACCGCACCCACCGCAATGGACAAGAGATACAACAGCGCCAGATTGACCGCATGGGGAATCAGCAGCACGAAGAGTCCACCGTGCGGCGCCATCAACTGAATGCCGAAATACATCGACAAGGCCCCGGTCACGGCCCCGCCGACGATGCATACCGGCAACACACGCAAAGGATCCTTGGCGGCGAAGGGAATCGCGCCTTCGGTAATGAAGCAAAGCCCCAACACGAAAGCCGCCTTGCCCCCCTCGCGCTCGGTTTCATCGAACTTGCGCTTGGCCAGCATGCTGGCGATCCCCATCGCCAGCGGCGGTACCATCCCCGCTGCCATGATGGCCGCCATCGGCGCATAGGTCTCGCTCGACAACAGACCCACACCGAAGGTATACGCCGCCTTGTTGACCGGTCCGCCCATATCGACGCACATCATCCCGCCGAGCAGCAGACCCAGCAGCACGGCATTGGTCGAGCCCATGCTGTCGAGGAACGAAGTCAAGGCGTTGAGCAAGCCCGCCACCGGCGTGCCGATGATGTAGATCATCACCAGCCCGGTGAACAGACTCGCCAGCAAGGGAATGATCAGGATCGGCTTGAGCGATTCCACACTCGCCGGCAGCTTGAGATACCGGGTGATCGCATGGGCGGCATAACCGGCCAGGAAGCCGGCCAGAATACCGCCGATGAAACCCGCGCCGATATTGCTGGCCAGCATGCCACCGATCATACCGGGCGCGATCCCCGGCCGGTCGGCGATGGAGTAGGCGATATAGCCGGCGAGGACCGGTACCATCAAGGCAAAGGCGGTATCGCCACCGATCTGCATCAGGGCAGCAGCCAGGGTGCCCTCTTCCTTGAAGGCCTCGATACCGAACACGAACGAGAGGGCGATGCACAAGCCACCGGCGACCACCATCGGCAGCATGAACGAAACCCCGGTGAGCAAGTGCTTGTAGACCCCTTTGTCCTTGACGCTCTTGCCTTTGCCGGCGGCTTTGTCGCCGGACGCAGCAACGCCACCCTGGCTCTCCACGTCGGCTTCGGCAAGGGCTTCTTGCACGGTCTGTCGAGCCTTCTTGAGCGCATTGCCAGTCGACGTTCGGTAGATGCGTTTGCCCGCAAAGCGCTCGTCGTTGACTTCGATATCGCAGGCCAGCAGCACCACATCGGCCGCCGCGATGTCCGCCTCGCTAAGCTCATTCTGCGCCCCGACCGAGCCTTGGGTTTCGACGCGGATATGATGACCCAGGCCGCGTCCAGCCTCTTCCAACGCCTCGGCGGCCATGAAGGTATGCGCCACCCCAGTCGGACACGCCGTCACCGCGACAATACGCTGGCCTTGACCATCGCCGCCCTCAGCGGCGTTCGTGGACGCTGCCTGTGGCGCTGCTGTGTCATCGCCAGCGAAGCGTTCGGCCTCGCGCTCGGCACGTGACAGGAATGCCTCCGGATCAGGCAGCGCCTCGGCGATTGGCGCCTGGAACAGGCGCTTGTCCGTGAAGCGAGAGGCATCGGGCACATGGTCGGCGGCTACGATAATTAGTTCGGCATCGCGCACGTCCGCCTCAGAAACCGGCTGTGGCGGTTCGAGCTCGCCGTGCATTTCCACCGTGACCTGCCAACCGCGACGCCGGGCGGCTTGCTCGAGGCGTCGGGCCGCCAGAAACGTCGTCGCCACGCCACTCGGGCAGGCCGTGATAAGGATCGCTTTCATGAGTCCTCCCTGGCGTTTTCGTCGAGCCGACGCACGCACGTATTTTGTTGGAGTTGGTCTAGATCCGGGGCATGCACATCGCCCACCCCGACATGGCGTACCGCCTCGGCGGATAGCGCCGTCGCCAAACGCAAGGTCGTCTCGGCAGAGAGACCCGCGAGCCGACCGTGAAGCATCGCCGCCAGCAAGGTATCGCCGGCGCACACCGTACTCGCGACCTCGACGCGCGGCGGTGTAGCCTGCCAGGCCCCCTCGGGGCCGACCCACAACATGCCCTCGCCGCCCAGCGATACCAGAGCGTGCTCGATGCCTGACGCGTGCAGACGTACGGCAGCGGCCAGTCGCGATGCAGCGTCTTCCAGGGGCTCACCCGCCCACTCGGCCAATTCCGTCTCGTTGGGTTTGACTGCATTGGGCGTGGCGGCAATCGCGGCGTTCAATGCCGCGCCGCTAGTATCTACCCAGACCGGCACGTCGTACTCGCGCAGCCAGTCGATCAAGGCCGTCAGATCGTCGGGCGACACGCCCGGCGGCAAGCTACCGGCGATCACCACCGCATCGGGGCACCTCGCGGCATCCATCACCCGCGCATCGAGCGCGGCATAAAGCGCCGCTAGATCATCGCGCGCGACCTCAAGACCTGGGCCATTGATATCGGTGACACGACCCTCGGCTTCGGCGAGCTTGGCGTTGATGCGCGTTTCTCCGGCCAGCCGCAGGAAGGCGTCCTCCAGGTTCCAGTCGGCGAAAGCGCGCACGAAGGCACCGTCGTTGTGTGCGCCCAGAAAGCCCGAGACCGCCACCTCGTGGCCCAGCGCCGTCAGCACCCGGGCAACGTTGACGCCTTTGCCCGCCGCCTCGAGATGCGTGGCCTCGGTGCGATTGACTGTCCCCAGGGTGAGCGAGGGCAAACGAATCGCCAGATCCAGCGCGGGATTGAGGGTCAACGTCAGTACACGCGCCATCAGAGGGCCTCCAGTGCTTCACGCACGGCATCGCCAGTCGACTGGCTCAGGGCCAGCTCGGCGTGCTGGCGAGCCACCTCGAGGGTCAGTTCACGCAACCGTGCCTTGACCATCGGCACCTGCCGCGCCGAAACCGAAAGCTCATCGACGCCCAGCCCCAGCAGCACGGGCACCGCTTGGGCGTCGCTGGCCAGTTCACCACACACGCCCACCCATTTGCCCTGTGCATGTGCGGCCTCGACGGTCATGCGAATCAGCGCCAACACCGCAGGATGCAGCCCATCGGCCTGAGCCGAGAGCTCGGCGTGACCACGGTCGATGGCCAGGGTGTACTGGGTCAGGTCATTGGTACCGATGGAGAAGAAATCGACCTCGGCGGCCAGAATCGGCGCCAGCAACGCGCACGAGGGAATTTCGATCATCACCCCCAGTTGCACGTCGCCAGCCTGTACCTCGGCCTGCACGCGATCGAAGATCTCACGGGCGGCGCGGAACTCGGCGATGTCCTTGACCATCGGGAACATGATCCGCAACGGACGGTCGCCCGCCGCCGTGAGCAGGGCACGCAACTGCGTCTCGAGCACCTCGGGACGCGTCAGCGCCAGACGAATGCCGCGCAGGCCGAGAAACGGGTTGTCCTCCGGCGGCAGCGGCCAGTAAGGCAACGGCTTGTCGCCGCCGACATCCAACGTGCGGGCAACCAACGGGCGACCGTCGAAGGCATCGATGGCCTGGCGATATTCGGCGATCTGAGTGTCCAGATCCGGCGCCTCGGGGTGCGCCATGAACACGAACTCGGTACGCAGTAGCCCCACGCCCTCGGCGCCACGTTCGACAGCATCCGCCGCGTGGGCCGTATTACCCAAGTTGGCGGCGACTTCGACACGGTGACCGTCCTGCGTGCGCGCTTCCTCATAGCGCGCCGCATAGGCCTCGCGCTCGCGCATTTCATACTCTTTCAGGCGTAACTCGGTCCGCGAGCGGCGCTCGTCGGAAGGCGCGGGGATCACGCGGCCACGCTCGCCATCGACGATCACATCAATGTCGTTGGCCAGCGTCAGTACGCATTCGCCGCCACCCACTACGGCAGGAATACCCAACGCTCGAGCGAGAATCGCACTGTGCGACGTCGCCCCGCCGCGCGCGGTGACCAGACCGCGCACCTTGGCGGTATCCAGGCGCGCCACGTCCGAGGGGCCGACGTCATCGGTGATCAGAATGTAAGGCGTCTCCGGCGGCGTGGGCAGACGCACGCCGCACAGGATCCCCAGCACACGCCGGCCGACATCACGCAGGTCGGCGGCACGCTCGGCAAGCAGACGGTCGGCGAGATTTTCCTGGGCGCGGGCGGCAGTATCGATGGCCGACCACCACGCCGCCTCGGCACTCGTGCCGGTACTCAACGACTCATGTGCCGCTTCACGCAGTTCAGGATCGTCGAGCATTTCCTCGTGCATCGACAGGATCTCGGCGACCTCACCGCCCTGGGCGGTTCGCACCAGGGCACGAAGCTGTTCGGCAGCTTCCTGAATCGCGGCATCGAGGCGCGCCAGTTGCGCGGCACTGTCGCCACGACGGGCTTCGTCGAGCCCATCGGCCCGCTCGGGATACTCGAAACGCGGCGTACGCATCACGAAAGCCGGCGCGATGGCAAGCCCCGGCGACGCCGGCACGGCGGGATGCGCTACATCGTCTTCCAAGGGCGCGGGGAGGCTCTCATCCTCGTCAGCGGGCGCCTCGAACGACATCTCCTGAAGGGGCGTCACGTGCTCGCCGAGGCCATCTCTGATGGCTGTGACGAGGGCTTCCAGCGCCTCGCCGGCACCCTCACCTTCGGCAGAGAACACCAGCGTCTGGCCACGCCGTGCCCCCAACCCGATGACCTTGGTCAGACTCGCCGCCGAAACCGCCTCGGCACTACCCTCGAGCAGACGCACCTTGACCGGCATGGCCTGGCGTCGGGCAACCTGCACCAGTTGCTTCGCCGGCCGCGCATGCAGCCCGTGGGCATTGAGCACCGTCGCACGCGCAGTATCCGCCTCGGCGGACTCACCGGAAAGCCGCGCCAACAGCGTCGCGGCGTCGGCATCGGCGAGGCTTTCGCCATCGCCAGCATCCAGCAGATTCCCCAGGCGTTCGAGCAATCCGCGATGCGCATCGCCTTGAGCCGCCAGACAGAACACCGCATTGACTGCCCCTTTGGGGCCCGAGAAGGCCTGTTCCGGCGTGGCCACGCCCAGCGTCGGCGTGATGACGCCCTGGGCGCTACTCACCAGCCACAGGCCCTGGCCCAGTGCCACCGGCTCCAGCGTGTTGATCTCGGCCACGAAGCTGCTATCCACGCTCCCCACCTGACGCAACCGCGCCGCCGCAGCCAGCGCCAACTCGAAGCGATCACGCGCAGGGAAACCCAGGCACAGCGTATCGGCATCCAGGCGCGCCTCGACCGGCGCCTTGGACAAAAGCGTAATGATCTCTTCACGACTATCGGCAGCGGCCAGGCGTTCGGCCACGCCATCCCGATCGAGCACGTGCGTCAACTGGCGCAGAATATCGAGATGCTCATCGCTCTGCGCGGCGATCGTCACCAGCAGGGTGACGCGTTGTCCGTCATGCCATTCGATGCCATTGGGAAATTGCAGCACCCGCACGCCGGTGGTCTTGACGTATTCGCGGCTCTCCGGGGTGCCATGAGGAATGGCAATGCCATTGCCCAGGTAGGTGGAAGACTGCGTCTCACGCGCGTGCAGCCCATCATGGTAACCGGGCGTCACGCGTCCGGCCTCGACCAAGGACTCGCCGGCCTGATTCAGGGCATCTCGCCAGTCATCGGCACGCCGGTCGAGCAGAACGTCTTCGCTTGTCAGTGTCAGCATGGAACTCTCCATAATGCCGCCGGAACGGAGCCATCCGCTCGTCGGGTAAGGACAACGGTCACGCCCGTCTTGATAGCACCGCGCCGTTAGAGCGCCTGCATTACCGGTCGCTGAATCTGGCCATTCAGCTTTTGACATGATAAATCAGATGACGGGCTGAATCGTGTCAGCTATCTTGGGATCAATGCTGAAACGTTCATCACGATTTATCAAGCCAAACGGGACTAGACCTTCGCAGGGGCGGGCAAGCAAGACTGCGTGCCAGCCTCTAGAATAGATGCTTTTGCATCGTCGGCTCGTTCAAGGAATACACCCATGACTCTTGCAGAAATCGCCCGGCTGGCCGGCGTCTCACGCACCACCGCCAGTTATGTGATCAATGGCCAGGCCGCCGAGCGGCGCATCCGCCCCGAGACGGTGGCACACGTCATGGCCGTGGTCGCCAAGCACGATTATCGTATCGATGCACAGGCGGCGGCGCTGCGCCGGGGCGCGAGCCGCACGTTGGGATTCATCGTGCCGGACTTGGAGAACACCAGTTACGCCCGCCTGGCCAAACGTCTGGAAAATGGCGCGCGTCGTCTGGGCTATCAGCTGCTGATCGCCGGCTCGGACGATGACCCGGACACCGAACGCGAGCTGGCGCGTGCCTTGCGCGCCCAGCGCTGCGATGCCCTGATCGTCGCCAGCAGCCTGGCCATGGACGACCCGTTCTATCCCGACCTGATGGCGGGCGGTCTGCCGATCATCGCGCTCGACCGCACCCTCGACCCGGAGCGTGTGGTCTGTGTCGTCAGCAACAACACCCAGGCCGCAGGTGCCTTGACGCGCTCGGTGCTCGACGCCGATGTCGCGCGTATCGCCTGGATGGATGCGGTGCCGGAACTATCGATCAGCGTGGAACGGCGCGCAGGCTTTCTGGAAACGGTTCGCGAAGCGTCCCTCGACAACCCGATATTGCTCAGCGGTGCGCGCTACGACCGCGCTACCGGCGCGGCGCTCATGCGGCGCCTGATCGACGAGCACGGCATTCCCGATGCCCTGGTGACCGCGTCTTATGTGCTGCTCGATGGGGTCTTCGATGTACTGCTCGAACAAGGAGGGTTGCCCGAAGCGCTGCGTCTGGCCACATTCGGCGACGACCGCCTGCTGGATTTCCTGCCGGTGACTGTCAATTCGCTGCCCCAGCATCATGACCGCATCGCCGAGCTGGCGCTTCACCGCGCCATGCAGGCGGCACGCGGCGACTACCGCCCGGGGGTGGATATCGTCGAGCGCGACCTCAAGCTACGGCATGGCACGACAGCCTCAGTCGCCAGATGACGGCATGCCAACCGCCCGTTATGCTGGCATCCATGAAGCAATCTTCTGCCTCTTTACCTGACATCCTGGCCGGCCCGATCCTGCGCCGCGCATTACCCGACCGCCTGGTGATCTGGCTGGTCGGGTCGCGCCCGCTCGACCTGACATTAACCTTGCATGTCGACGACGCCGAGTCGCCGAACCAGCGTTTCGCGCTGGATAGCTCGCTGTGCAGGCGCTTACCGGTGGGCGAACGCGCATGGCTGCATCTCATCGATGTGCCGCTTACCGCGCCACTGCCCTACGACCGGCCGATTGGTTACGATCTGCACGTCGCCGAGGAAACCGCCGATGCCACGCAAGGCATCGCCGATTATGCGCCTCATCTGCTGCATGACGATGCGGCCCGTCCGAGCTTCGTGTTGCGCTCGCGTTTCGATTCGCTGCTCCACGGCTCATGTCGCAAACCACATCACCCCGCCGGCGACGGCCTGGTACGTGCCGATGCGCATGTCGAGGCGTTGCGTGACACCCCTTCCCGCATGCCGGCGGCGCTGTTGATGACGGGCGATCAGATCTATGCCGATGATGTCGCTGGGCCGATGCTGGTCGCCATCCACGCGCTCATTCAGCGGCTGGGGCTATTCGGCGAATGTGTGCAAGGCGCCGTGGTCGAGGATGCGGACAGCCTCTACACGCATCCCGATACGTATTATCGCAGGGAGCAGTTGTTGCCCGCATTCGAGGCCAACGACAAGCTGCGGGAGCGCTTCTTCGGCGGTGTCCGCAAACCGGTTTTCACTACCAGCAGCGCGCACAATCACTTGATAACGCTGGCCGAGGTCATGGCCATGTACCTGCTGACGTGGTCACCAACGCCCTGGTCGCTTATCGAGATTACACGCCCCGCGCTCGACGACTCGCTGGCCGAGACCTTCGACGCCGAGGCCTCGATCATCGAGGCTTTTCGCGAAGGTCTGCCCCACGCCGCTCGCGTGATGGCACACCTACCCACACTGATGATCTTCGACGATCACGACATTACCGACGATTGGAACCTGTCTGCCGCCTGGGAAGAAACTGCCTACGGCCACCCGTTTTCACGACGCATCATCGGCAATGCCTTGCTGGGGTATCTGCTGTGCCAGGGGTGGGGCAACGACCCCGATGCCTTCCGTTCGTTATGGCCCAAGCTGGAAGCGCTATTCGAACACCGCGACGCCGAGGAGCGCCTCGATTGCGAAACCCAGGATGCTCTCATCGAGCGGCTCCATGATTTCGACCACTGGCATTATCAGCTGCCCTCTACGCCACACTTGGTGGTGCTCGATACCCGCACACAACGCTGGCGCAGTGAACGGCACCGCCACCATCCTTCGGGGTTAATGGACTGGGAAGCCTTGAGCGAACTCCAGCAGAGACTGCTCGGACAGCATTCGGTGATCGTCGTCTCGCCGGCACCAATGTTCGGGGTGAAGTTGATCGAAGGAATACAGCGTTTATTCACATTGGCGGGCAAACCGCTACTGGTGGATGCAGAAAACTGGATGGCCCATCGTGGCGCGGCCAGCGTCATGCTCAATATCTTTCGTCATACCCGCACTCCCGGCAATTACGTGATCCTCTCCGGCGACGTGCACTATTCCTTTGTCTACGATATCGAGATTCGCCACCGCCAGCACGGCCCAAGTCTCTGGCAGATCACCAGCAGCGGACTCAAGAACGAGTTTCCCACGCGTCTACTGGATGCATTCGACCGTCTCAACCGCTGGCTGTATGCGCCGGCGTCGCCACTCAACTGGTTCACCAAACGTCGTCCCATGCACATTCGCCCACGCTACCCGCAAGGGGCCAGCCACGGCGAGCGACTGTGGAATCAAGCCGGCATCGGTCTGGTCACCCTGGATGTACAGGGCCGCCCCGCCAGCATCGCTCAACTGGGCGCCGACGGCAGCACCACCTACTTCCTGCGGGACGATTGACCGTCCGAGGGCTGACGCCAGAGGGCATCAACCGGCTTACGACAAGGCGCGCGATGCGAAGGAGTCGCCGACGTCGGCAGACGGCGCATGCGCGGCATGCAAGCGTGCGATGAGTTGATCCTCGAGCGCGAAGCGCTCGGTAAGAGCCTTGCTCAAACGCTCGAGCCAGGCCGGCAGACGCGTCACGTAATGCTGACAACGAGTCGGTGTCGAGTAGTCATTGTCGAACTCCAGCACCAACTGCGTGGACATCTCAAGCCGTTCGAGCAGACGGTCGGCCAGAGCCAGGGCGTCTCGGTCGTCGAACGCCACCGCTTCGTCACGCAGCTTCGGATAGACTTCGAAATGACCACCGCTAATGTAGTCCATCAGGGCTTCACTGAAGGCATCGATACGCGCTTTGGAAACCGATTCCAGTTCCGCATCGCAAGCCTCGCGCAACTCCATCAGCGTCACCAGCATGTCGTAGCGCTGTTGCAGCCAGCGGTCAATGAGCGTGTGAACACCACCCCAACGCTCGAGGGCCGTCTTGGTATCTTCCAGCATGATGAATCTCTCCTGTCATGGCCGCGCGGGCCACTCCCTGACATTGAGGAAAGCGGCTCTCCTGCCGCCTTCCCGCCGCTCAACGACGGCGAAGCACGATACCGGCCAGCATGCCCAACGGAATCAGCAGCAGCACGGCGAACCCCACCAGCGTCCATTGCGGGATCGACATGCCCAACAGCAGGCCGTGTATCTCGGCACATTCTCCCGAGCCGGAAAGTACTCGCGAGATTACGTTCCACAATGGCAGCACTTCCATCATGTAGTCCAGCCCTGGACCGCAACTAGGCACGCTTTCCGATGGCAGCGACTGCAGCCACACATGACGCGCGGCAATCGCCACACCCAGCGCCGCTGCCAGGGCGCCCAAGCCGGCATAGATGCCGCGCCCGACGCGTCCCCCCGGATTGTGCACCGCGCCCACGGCGAAGACGAGCACGGCAAGCAAGATCGCAATACGCTGCCCGATACACAGCGGACAAGGTGTCAACCCATAGACATATTGCAATACCAAGGCCACGCCCATCATCAGCACGCACATCGCCAGGCCCAGCAAGCAGCCTCGACGCACGTTCATCGCGGCCAATCGGGTAATCATCGTCACGTCTCCTCAGGCAATCCGACTCGTTTCGTGTGGGGTCTTTGGTTCGCTCATGAAAAGGCCTGTGCCGCAGTGCGCACAGGCCTTGGACAACGCTTCGACTCACGCCACGCTGAGAGGTTTACCCGCGCGCTCGAAATAACGCGCCAGGAAGGTCGCGAAGTCCTCGTGGTCGGCGCGCTCGATATCGTCTTGCTGCTGGTGCGAGGTCTCGACGAGCTGCTCGAACAGCGCCTCGCGCGCGCGATCCATGGGCGCCTCGCGCAGCTCGGCGGCCTGCTGCTCGGCCAAGGCACGCGCCTGGTCGAGGTATTCGACGCCTTCGTTGACCAATTGAGCATAAAGCTGGCCGGAGGGCGTCAATTCGGGGTCGTCGAGGCGCGGTGCCAGAACTGCGAGGGCGTCGCGATGCGGCGCGCCCTCCTCGTTGGTGTCGAGCAAGTCGGCAACACTCTCGAGTTCGGCGAAGATATCGTGCCCCCAGTCGCGCAAATAGCGCTGGCGATCACCGACACTGAGCTTGAGCTCGGGATCACGGCCACGCTCCACTACCAGGCGGCGGTTATCGTCGAGACGATCGCACTCCTCGTCGGGAATCCATGGGCTCTCGGAGAGCAGACACCACATCAGGAAGGTATCCAGGAAGCGCATCTGCGTTTCGTCGATACCCAGGGGCGTGAAAGGATCGAGATCCAGGCAGCGCACCTCGATGTATTCGACACCGCGCGCCTCGAGGGCCTGAGAAGGTGTCTCATCGTGACGCGCCACCCGCTTGGGACGAATATCGCTGTAATACTCGTTCTCGATCTGCAGGATATTGGCGTTGAGCTGGCGCCAGTCGCCATCGACATTGACGCCGAAACGTCGGTAATCCGGCCACGGCGTGCTGATCGCATGGCGTAGCGTGCCCACGTAGTTGGACAACGAGTTGAAGCAGATCTTGAGCTGCTCCTGCACCTTGTTCTGGTAGCCCAGATCGGACATGCGCAGGCTAGTGGCGTAACGTCCCGCCAGCGTATGCTCACCCAGTGCCTCGAGATGATCGGGCGCCGCGCCCGTCAAAAAACTGCGATCCACCGCTGGCGATGCGCCGAACAGGTACAAGAGCAACCAGCTGTGGCGCCGGAAATTGCGGATCAGGTCGAAATAGCGACTTGAGCGGTAGCCCTCGAGGGTCTCGCCGTCGCGGCCTTCGAGCTCACGCAGCATTGGCCACAGGTTCTCGGGCAACGAGACGTTGTAGTGAACACCGGCAATGGACTGCATGATACGCCCATAACGCACGTCGAGCCCCTTGCGGTAGACGTGCTTCATGGTGCCGACATTGGAGGTACCATAATCGGCTATGGTCACGCTGTCGTTGCCATTCAGGCGGCTCGGCATGCTTGCCGGCCAAATCAACTCGTCGCCGAGCTGCCGGTAGCTGTAGCGCAGCAGATCACCGAGAAACGCCAGGGCGTCGTCGGGACGACAGTAGACCGGCGTAATGTACTCGAGCAATGCTTCCGAATAATCGGTGGTGATATAGGGATGCGCGAGCTTGGAGCCCAGGGCATGGGGATGGGGCGTTTGGGCGATGCGCCCGACGCCATCGACGCGCAAGCCTTCTTTCTCGATGCCGCGGCGCAAGCGACCGAATCGCCCTTGGCGAGCCAGATCGTGCATGCGCGCAATGGCGGTGGTGAGTGTTTCGGACAAGATAAATTCCCTCACGTCTGGGAAAAGCACGGCTTTCCCTTGGTGTCACCGGTGGATCGTGGCTTGCCGGCATCGCCGAACGATCACATGTGTGCGGCTAACGGAAACATCGCCGGGAACACTCCGGCGAACCGTCGGCCCCCTGAGCGCGCCGCATGAAAAAACCATTATGGAGGCGGCCGGCCACCTTTCAAGGCAAATCGCGCTCAAGCGGCGTTTCACGATTGGCGACGCGCCTCCGCCAACGCTTCGCCGAGTGCACCGAGCCCTTCGCTTGCCGGTTGCGACTCACGCTTGCCGCCCCCGCCACGCTGCCCGCGCGAGCGACGCGGCTCATCGACGCGCGAGGCATCACTCGGCGCATCTCCCATGCGCATGGACAACCCGATTCGAGCGCGCTCGAGATCCACCTGCATGACCTTCACCTTGACGATATCGCCGGCCTTGACCACCTGACGCGGATCCTCGATGAACGTCTCGGAGAGTGCCGAGATATGCACCAGGCCGTCCTGATGAACGCCAATATCCACAAACGCCCCAAAGTGCGTGACGTTGGTCACGCTGCCCTCGAGGATCATCCCGGGCTCGAGATCCTGGAGGGTTTCCACGCCTTCGCGGAACTCGGCGGCCTTGAACTCGGGGCGTGGATCGCGACCGGGCTTGTCGAGTTCCTTGAGAATATCGCTGATGGTGGGCACGCCGAAGATATCATCGACGTAATCGGCCGGATTGAGCGACTTGAGGAAACCACTATCCCCGACCACGCCGGCCAGGTCACGCTCATGATGTTGGGCGATGCGGTTGACCACCGTATAGGCCTCGGGGTGCACGGCGCTGGCATCGAGAGGATTGTCGCCGTCCGCGATACGCAAGAACCCCGCGCACTGCTCAAAAGTCTTGGGTCCCAGCCGACTGACATCCAACAACTCGCGACGCGAGGTGAACTGTCCCTTGGCGTCGCGTTGCGCGACGATGTTTTCGGCCAGCGTCGGGTTGAGGCCGGAAACACGTGACAGCAAGGCACCGGAAGCGGTGTTGAGCTCGACGCCCACGGCGTTGACGCAGTCCTCGATGACCGCCTCCAGGCTGCGCGAGAGCTGCACCTGAGAGACATCGTGCTGATACTGGCCGACGCCGATGGACTTGGGCTCGATCTTGACCAGCTCGGCGAGCGGGTCCTGCAAGCGCCGGGCGATGGAGATCGCGCCGCGCACGGTGACATCGAGCTGCGGGAATTCGCGCGAGGCGAGCTCTGAAGCCGAATACACCGAGGCCCCCGCCTCGCTGACCATGACCTTGGCAAGCGGCCGCGATGCTCGCTTGACCACCTCGCCGGCGAGTTTATCGGTCTCGCGGCTGGCAGTACCGTTGCCTACCGCGATCAAGGCCACGTCATGCTTGTCGACCAGCCCCGCCAGCGTGGCCAGAGACTGATCCCAGCGCTTCTGCGGCGCATGCGGATAAATAACGGTATCTTCCAGATACTTGCCGGTAGCATCGACGACCACGACCTTACAGCCGGTACGCAGCCCCGGGTCGATGGCCAGCGTCGCCTTCGCCCCGGCGGGCGCCGCCAGCAATAGATCCTTGAGATTGGCGGCGAATACCTCGATGGCCTCGCGCTCGGCGCGTTCGCGCAAGCGGCTCATCAACTCGGTCTCGAGGTGCGTGTAGAGCTTGACGCGCCAGGTCCAGCGCACCACTTCCTTGAGCCAGCGCGAGGCCGGCTGCGTGGCAGTGAGTGCCACGCCAATGTGCTTGGCGATGGCAACCTCGGCAGGGTGGATCTCGGCGTCTTCTTCGTCCGGCAGGCGAATCGCCAACGACAGCACGCTCTCGTTGCGACCCCGAAACATGGCCAACGCACGATGCGAAGGTGCCTTGGCAAACAGCTCATCATGCTCGAAGTAATCCGAGAACTTCGCGCCTTCTTGCTCCTTGCCACTCATCACGCGCGAGACCAGCAGCCCTTCGCTCCACAGACGCTCACGCAGTTGCCCAACCAGCTCGGGATCTTCGCTGAACTGTTCCATGAGGATCTGCTTGGCGCCATCCAATGCGGCCTTGGCGTCCTCGATGGCAGGTGTATCGCCTTCAGCGGCGCGAACATATCTTGCCGCTTCGGTCTCGGGGTCGAGATCGGGATCGGCCAACAGCGCCTCGGCCAGCGGTTCGAGCCCTGCCTCCCGGGCGATCTGAGCTTTAGTGCGGCGCTTCTTCTTATAGGGCAGATACAGATCCTCGAGGCGCTGCTTGGTATCGGCGGCCTGGATCAACGCCGCTAGAGAATCGGTCAATTTGCCTTGTTCGTCGATGCTGGCAAGCACCGCGACACGGCGTTCCTCCAGCTCACGCAAATAGCGCAGACGCTCTTCCAGCTTGCGTAGTTGGGTGTCATCCAGCCCACCGGTGGCTTCCTTACGGTAACGAGAGATGAAGGGTACGGTGGCGCCATCGTCGAGCAGAGCCACAGCAGCACTGATCTGCCGGGAATGAACGGCGAGTTCGTCGGCGAGCCGAGAAACGATCTTGAGATTGACGTCCATGATGTCCTTGACGTTGCAGCGGCTGGCGATCCAGCGACAAAAAGTTCGCGACAAGGTACCACAACAGCCGACACGACGCAGACGGCGCTTGCTTATCCCGCCTCATTGGGCACGAAACGCAGCGCCAGGCCATTGTTACACCAGCGCAGGCCGGTCGGCTCAGGCCCGTCCTCGAAAACGTGACCCTGGTGGCCGCCGCAACGCGCGCAGTGATACTCGGTGCGCGGAATCAACAGCACCAGGTCCATCTCGGTCAGCAGGTGGCCTTCGATGTGATCGAAGAAACTCGGCCAGCCGGTGCCGGAATCAAACTTGGTACGCGACGAGAACAGCGGCAAGTCGCAACCGGCGCAGCGGTATTCCCCTGGCCGCGTCTCGTGATTGATCGGGCTGCTGCCGGCCGGCTCGGTATCGGCCTCGCGCAAGATACGATAGCGCTCCTTGCTGAGCCGCTCGCGCCACTGCGCCTCGCTCAATTCAAGCGGCTGGATGTCCGCACTACGTTCCAGCGACAGCTTGGGACGCGCCAACACGACGCTCGGCACCGCACCCAGCAGGCCTGCGACGCCCAACCAACCCAGAAAACGACGGCGATGCATGACGTACCCTCCTTGCAATACACAACGGGGAGAGCCGATGGCCGACTCTCCCCGTTAGAGGCGAATTCCGCGGAATGGTTCGCTCCGTCAGGGCAGCGAAGGACCGGCGGCGACGATATCCTCATCGACGCCGTCGAACTTGGCAAAATTGGCGATGAATTTGTCCGCCAACGCCTTCATATGACGCTCATATTCGGCGCCATCAGCCCACGCCTGACGCGGATCGAGCAGCGTCGCGTCGACACTCGGCACCGCCACCGGGACGTCCAGGTTCAATCCCTCGATGTGACGCGTCTCGACGTCCTTGAGATCACCGTTCTGGATCGCTGCGATGATGGCACGCGTGGTGGGAATGCTGAAACGCGAGCCGCCCTCGCCGTAGGCGCCACCGGTCCAACCGGTGTTGACCAGATACACGCGCGACTCGAAAGCCTCGACACGCTTGACCAGCAGATCGGCGTACTCGCGCGCCGGACGCGGGAAGAACGGTGCGCCGAAGCAGGTCGAGAACGTCGCTTCCAGCCCTTCGGAAGCTCCCATTTCGGTGGAACCGACCTTGGCGGTGTAGCCGGATAGGAAGTGATAGGCAGCGGCTTCCTTGGACAACAGCGAGACCGGCGGCAGCACCCCGCTCATGTCGCAGGTCAGGAAGATGATCGCATTGGGTTCGCCGGCCCGATTCTCGGGCACGCGCTTGTCGATGTGCTCGAGCGGATAGGCAGCGCGGGAATTCTGAGTCAGGCTATCATCGCTATAATCCGGATGGCGGTACTCGTCGAGAACCACGTTCTCGAGCACCGTGCCAAAGCGAATGGCCTTCCAGATGAGCGGCTCATTGTGCTCGGAGAGATCGATGCACTTGGCGTAGCAGCCGCCTTCGAGATTGAACACGGTGCCCTCGCCCCAACCATGTTCGTCGTCGCCGATCAGATAACGTTCGGGATCGGCGGAGAGCGTGGTCTTGCCGGTGCCCGAGAGACCGAAGAACAGCGTGGTCTCACCATCCTCACCCACATTGGCGCTGCAGTGCATGGGCAGCACGTCTTTCTCGGGCAACAGGAAGTTCTGCACCGAGAACATGGCCTTCTTCATCTCGCCGGCGTAACGCATGCCGGCGATCAGCACGCGGCGCCGGGCGAAGTTGAGAATCACCGTACCGTCGGAATTCGTGCCGTCACGCTCGGGCACGCATTCGAAATGCGGCGCATTGAGGATGGTCCACTCGCTCTTGCTCTTGGGATTATAGCCCTCGGGACGCACGAACAGGGTTCGCCCGAAAAGATTGTGCCAGGCGGTTTCGGTAGTGACACGAATCGGCAGGTAATACTCGGGATCGGCGCCGACATGCAATTCAGAGACGAAGTTGTCACCCTCGGCCAGATAGTCCTCGACGCGCTCCCACAAGGCGTCGAAACGCTCGGCGTCGAACGGCTGATTGACGCTGTCCCAGTCGATCAAGTCCGCCGTGGAGGGTTCCTTGACGATGAATCGATCTTTCGGGGAGCGGCCGGTCCGCCGTCCGGTGTTCGCCACGAAGGCACCGTTGTCGGCGAGATGGCCTTCGCCGCGCGCGATGGCATGCTCGATCAACGCAGCGCTGCTCAGATTGGTATGGGTCTGCACGGGACGTGCCTCGTGGGTTGCCGGGGAGGCGGCTGGGGTCGTGGTCATTATCGTGTCCTGAGCCCGAAGGGCGTTTCTCTCTCGTTAACCGATGCTTACTCGCCAAGGCCACCCGGACAATGGATTGCCTCTTGTGAGGACAAGGCGAGACTGAGGGGGCGGTCATTATGGCAAAAAGGCTCTGCGCGGAAAACGTCACCAGCACGGTAATAACACCGCGCGCACTTAGGCATGACGCGCGTCAGATCAATGCAGGGTCGAGGCACCTGCGCCCGGCGACTCGATCAGGGCCTCGATATCGGCGGCACTGAAGCGATAATGGCTATGACAGAAATGGCATTGCGTTTCCACTTCGCCCTGTTCGCGCGCGATGCTACGCAATTCCTCGGCACCCAAGCCATGCAGAGCATTGGCGATACGCTCACGCGTACAGGTACAGCCGAAGCGTAGCGTCTTGGGCTCGAAGACGCGGGTCTGCTCCTCATGAAAGAGGCGATGGAGCAGCTCGCGCTGCTCGAGATCGAGCAATTCCGCATCGCTGAGCGTGGTGGCCAGGTGCACGGTGCGCTCCCAGGCATCGGGATCGCTATTGGCCTCGTCGTCGGGCAGTTGCTGCAGCAGCATTCCCGACGCACGGCGACCGTCGGCCGCCAACCACAGGCGAGTGGCCAGCTGTTCGGAACGTGCGAAGTAGTCTTCCAGGCAAGCGGCCAGGCTGTCGGCCTCGACGGCGACGATGCCCTGATAGCGCTGCCCCTCACGGGGATCGATCGTGATCACGATCTGCCCCTCGCCGACCAGCGACGTGAGCGAGGCGTTTTCCTCGGGAAGCGCCGCTTCATCATCGAGACGCGCGATGGCGCGCAAGTCGCCCCCGGGGTTGGACTCCGCCATCAGCAAACGCACGGCGCCCGAGCCACGTACTTCTAGGCTTACGGTGCCATCGAGCTTGACCGTCTCGGTGAGCAGGGCCACGGCGCTGAGCAGCTCGCCAAGCTGACGACTCACGGCCTCGGGATAGATATGCTTGTCGAGCACCTCGGCGTAGGCCTGCTGCAGGTTGACGACTTCGCCGCGCACGTTGGTAGCGTCGAAAAGAAAACGTTGGATCTGGTCGGTCATGATGATTCGTCGTCAGGTTGGAAAAACCGAAAGGGGTGCCATACCGGCATTCAATCATCGAAGCCATGGCGCTGGAAGTCCTGAATCGCGCGGCGTTGCTTCTTGTCGGGGCGGCCATGTGGCCCTTGCATGCTTTGATTGGCCAGACGTCGATTGTGGGCTTCGCGCTCACGCCGCACTTGGCTAGCCGACGTTTCGCGGTAGAGCTCGCGGGCCTCGGCGGCGCCGCGGCGCTGACCGGAGAGCCCCGTCACTTCGACTTCGAGGGTGTCCCAGCCTTGTGGCACCTTGAGCAAAGCACCGAGTTCGACCGCCTTGCTGGTCTTCACACGCCCACCATTGTAATGGACCTTGCCGCCTTCAATGGCTTTCTTGGCCAAGCCACGCGTCTTGAAGAAGCGTGCCGCCCATAGCCACTTGTCGATACGGATCGTGTCGCTCATATGTCTCCCTGCATTGCCGCCCCAATACGCGAGAATGCCCCACGAAAGAGACCTGTAACGTGGGCGCCGGAGGGCGACTTTTCAAGGCGAGATGGGGTGTGATCAACGGCGCGATGCACTCGGCATATCCTGCGGCAAGAGCGTGGCGAAACGCTCGAGGGCGATGAAATTTTCCAGCTCGCGCTCGGGTCGTTGGCTGTCGGGCTTCTTGATGCCCAGCAGATGGCGAATGCCGTATTCACGCGCGCTTTCCAGCACTGCGGGATTGTCATCGATGAACAAGGTACGCCCGGGCTCGAAGGGCTCGATGTCCTGCAATGCGAACCAGAACTCCGGCGCTTCCTTGGCGACGCCCACATCCGCCGACGAGATGATGACATCGAGATACTCCTCAAGCCCGGTCAATGGCAGCTTGAGCGCCAGGCTTTCACGATCGGCGTTGGTGGCCAGCACGACACGCGGATGCGCCTTCTTGAGCCATTTGAGGAAATCCAGCGCATCGCTACGCAAGCCGATCAAGTGCTGCACCTCACGCTTGAGCGCGACCACATCGACACCCAGCTCGCGGCTCCAATAGGCCAGGCTATACCAGTTGAGCGTGCCCTGCTCGCCGATGATACGCGAACGTAGCGTATCGGCGTGATGCGCATCCAGCTTGTGCATTTCCACATAGCGCTGCGGCAAGTGTTCCAGCCAGAAATGGCTGTCGAAATGCAGATCCAGCAGTGTGCCATCCATGTCGAGCAGCACAGTGTCGATGGCGTTCCAGTCAACCATGATGGGCTCCCGCCAGGGTGGATATCGAATCTAAAGCTTCCTTATTGTACGCTGCATGATAGCTACCCGCACGGAGACATCATGGCCTTTTCTTCCCATCACGATGGCGGGATGCCGTCAGACGACACCGGCGTGGGCCATTACAAGCCACGCCTCTTGAGCCGCCGTGAAGTCGCCCGCAGCCGCCTGTTCGCCGTCGAGGAACTCGAGCTGCGCTTCGCCAACGGCGCCGAACGCACCTTCGAACGCCTCACAGGTAGCGGCAATGGCCATGGCGGTGGCGCCGTGATGATCGTCGCCATACCGGACCCGGAGCATGTGTTGCTGATTCATGAATATGCCGCAGGTTTCGACGACTACGCCCTGACCTTGCCCAAAGGGCTAGTCGACCCCGGCGAGGACATCGTCAGTGCAGCCAATCGCGAGTTAATGGAAGAATGCGGTATGGGTGCGCAACGCATCGAGCCACTGGTGGAACTCTCATTGGCGCCCAACTACATGAGCCACCGCATCCATGTCATGCTCGCCGCCAACCTGTACGAGAAACGCTTGCCCGGCGATGAACCGGAGCCCCTGATCGTCGAGCGTCATCCTCTTGAGGATATCGCCTCCCTGTTGGCGCGGGAGGATTTTCACGAAGGCCGCGCCATCGCCGCCCTGTTCATCGCGCGCGACCGCTTGCGTAACGAGCGCACCCACGAACAGTGGTGGTAAGTCACCGTCCAGACACAACTAAGCCCCGCCATGGCGGGGCTTGGTCATATCTCATTTTAGCGTGACAACGGCTCGCTCCATGAGCCTTTCAAATAATCAGTCTTCGGGATCGACATCCTGCGCGGAATCGACGCCGTGATTGTCTTCCGGATCATCCATACTTTCCGGAACCGAACCATCATCCGCATCGGGAGCTGCGGCAGAGCCACCTTGAGCAGCGGTATCACCCTGCTGGGTATTGGCCGATCCGGTTTCGGTACTCAGACTTTCCTGATCACCACCGGGAATGCTGTCTTCTCCGTCGACATTTCCTGCGGTTTCACCACTGGCGGTGCCACCTTCAGCCTTGGTCGAACCTTGCTCGGTGTTGGCGGACCCTTCCTCACTGCTGACATCCGGCGCCGAATCGTCCTGCGCGAAGGCACCTGCCGTGGGCAATGCCAGGAGCGCGGCGAAGGTCAGTGCGGTAAGTTGCTGTTTCATGCGAATCCTCCTTAATCCTCTGTGCCTTCACATTCAGGTGAAGTGCCTGGATTGCGTGGACAAAAAGCCATCGCTTAACCCTATACAGACCCTAGACAAGGTATTGGCATGATGCAAGGTAAAACCAGCTACCGAGCGCTTTCTCGACAGCCTCAATGCGCCTCGAGTTGCTCGAAGCGCCCGTGTTGCGCACTGCGTCGACCCGCTTCGAGCACCTGCATGACCGCCAGAGCTTCCTCCGCTGGTACGGGATTTTTCCCCTGCCCTCGTATCGCCTCGCGAACGCCCGCGTAATAAGCCGGATAATTGCCAGCCCGTGTGGGCACTTCCCGCCATTCAGGGCGCGCACCGGCGTCGTGCACATTGGCCACGGTATGCAGCCCATGTTGATGATCCTCGCCCCATTGCGGCGTGGGCAGGCGCTCGCCAAGCTTGAGCATGTCCTCTTGCGGGTCGAGCCCATGCTTGACGTAGCTGCCATGCGTGCCGTGCACGGAGAAGCGTGGCGCGGGCGCCGCCATCAGGCTACCGGCATGCAGGATGACCCGCTGCTGATCGTAGCGGAGCACGGCATGGAAGTAATCGTCGACCTGAGCGCCATCGCGCTGAGCGGCCTGATCGAGGGATATCTCATCGGGCATGCCGAACAACACTAGCGCCTGGTCGATGAGATGCGGCCCCAGGTCGTACCAGATACCGCCGCCCGGAGCGTCTGATTCGCGCCAGCGCGACTTGACCTCGGGCCGGTAACGGTCGAAGTGCGATTCGAAATGCGCGATACGCCCCAGATCGCCACTATCGAGCAAGTCGCGCACGGTCAGGAAATCTGCATCCCAGCGCCGATTGTGGAAGACAGAAAGCAGCTTGCCCGCCCGCGAGGCTTGTTCAATCAGTGACGCGGCCTCGTCGAGAGTGACCGTGAAAGGCTTGTCGATCACCACATGCTTGCCGGCGGCCAGGGCGGCACTCGCCAGATCGTAGTGCGTATCGTTGGGGGTGGGGATCACCACCAAGTCGATATCGGCGCGCGCGAAGAGCGCGGCCGCACTGGCTTCGACCTCGGCCAGCGGCCAATCGGCCATCACCTTGGCGGCATCGCTGCTTGAAATCGCCTGCAAGGTCATGCCGTCATCCGCCATCAACAGCGGTGCATGAAACGTCTTGCTGGCGAAACCGTAACCTACCAATCCCACGTTGATCTTGTCGGTCATGCGTGAATCCCTTCTGCTCCTGTCACCCCGGGCGTCAACCCCAGGACGACGCGATGGTGCTCACCAGTACGCGCAGTAACAAAGCGTCACCAAAAATCTCGGCGACTTGGCCTACGAGCGCCATACTGACAGTTGGCCTTCACTCGCCCTGCCAGGTTACCGGGAGAGACGTTATGTGTTGCTCGGAAGAGAGTCTCAAGCTACTGCTGGACACATTATGGTACGACACCGAGAAATGGCTAATGATGGACGACGCCGCTCAGGCTTGGCAACTTGCCGCCTGAAGCTGCGCCCCCCTACTTCGAGGCTTATCCCGACCTTTCGGGGCAAGCCCTGTCTGGCGATAATTTTCCCGTCACTGATAGCGGCTACATATTCAGTCCGTGAAGCCGACGATGTCTGTCCTACACTGGGGGAAGCAATCTTCGCCAACACGGAAGCCAAGCATGAATCAGACACCCCGCAACGTCACCCAGAAACTGATCGCCTCGCACCTCGTCAGCGGCGACATGACACCGGGCGCGGCCATCGGTCTGAAGATCGACCAGACTCTCACCCAGGATGCCACCGGCACCATGGTCATGCTGGAGCTGGAAGCCATGGCGCTCGACCGCGTCAAGACGGAGGTCTCCGCCCAGTACGTCGATCACAACCTTATCCAGGAAGACAACAAGAACCCCGACGACCACCGCTTTCTACAGACCTCGGCGGAACGCCTGGGCGTGTGGTTTTCACGTCCGGGCAACGGCGTCAGCCACCCCACGCACCAGCAACGCTTCGGCAAGCCCGGCAAGACGCTGCTGGGCTCCGACAGCCACACGCCGGCCGCCGGTTCGCTGGGCATGCTGGCGATTGGCGCTGGCGGCATCGACGTCGCCATGGCGATGGCCGGCGAACCCTTTCATACGCGTATGCCGGAGGTCTGGGGCGTGCGTCTCGAGGGCCGCCTGCCCGACTGGGTCAGCGCCAAGGACGTGATCCTCGAGATGCTGCGCCGCCATGGCGTCAGCGGCGGCGTGGGACGCATCATCGAATATTATGGCCCCGGTCTCGAACATCTTTCCGCGATGGACCGACATGTTATCGCCAACATGGGCGCGGAACTCGGCGCCACTACCAGTGTGTTCCCCTCCGATACGGCGGTGAAGGCGTTCCTCATCGCTGAGGGGCGCGGCGAAGACTGGCACGCACTACTGGCCGACGACGACTGTGGCTACGACCGCCACGAGACGATCGACCTTTCACAACTCGAGCCCTTGATTGCCACCCCGTCGAGCCCCGGGAATGTGGTACCTGTCCAAGAGGTAGCCGGCCAACCATTAACGCAAGCATACGTCGGCTCCTCGGCCAATCCCGGCTATCGCGATTTCGCTATCGTAGCCGCCATGCTCGAGGAACGGACCATCGACGACAACGTCTCGTTGGAGATCAACCCCACCTCGCGCTCGATTCTCGAAACACTGACCCGCGACGGCCATCTGCTGAGCCTGATCGGTGCTGGCGCGCGCCTGCATCAGGCCGGCTGCAACGGCTGTATCGGCATGGGTCAGGCACCGGCAAACGACACCAACAGCCTGCGCACGGTACCGCGCAACTTCCCCGGCCGCTCAGGCACGCGCGAAGACCGCGT
This sequence comes from Chromohalobacter sp. 296-RDG, assembly GCF_029889885.1. Classification (GTDB taxonomy): domain Bacteria; phylum Pseudomonadota; class Gammaproteobacteria; order Pseudomonadales; family Halomonadaceae; genus Chromohalobacter. Next base: position 73,526 of record NZ_JARANY010000005.1, on the reverse strand, counting down.
CTTCCTGTGCAGCCCGGAAACCGCCGCAGCCTCGGCACTCAAGGGCGTGATCACCGACCCCCGGACGCTGGACATGGCCTATCCTCAGGTGCGAGAGCCCGACGACCCGATCATCAATACCCGCACTCTGACCGCCCCCATGGAAGCGTCCAAGGCACGCAAGGTGCACCTGATCAAGGGACCGAACATCGAGTCGTTGCCGGATTTCGAGCCGCTCGGGACACAACTGGACCTGCCGGTTCTGGTCAAGGCCGGCGACGATGTCTCCACTGACGAGATCATGCCGGCCGGCGGCGAAGTACTGCCTTACCGTTCCAACATTCCCCAGATCGCCGAGTTTTCCTTTCGCGGCGTCGTCGACGGCTATGCCGACCGTGCCCGCGAGACAGGCGATCATATCGTCATCGGTGGCGAAAATTACGGCCAGGGCTCGAGCCGGGAGCATGCCGCCATCGCCCCGCGCTACCTGGGGCTGCGTGTCGTCATCGCCAAGAGCTTTGCCCGTATCCACCACCAGAACCTGGTCAACTTCGGCGTACTGCCGCTGACCTTCGCCGACGGCGACGATTACGACGCGCTCGACGTCGATATCCGTATCGGCTTCGACAAGCTGAAGAAAACACTCGAGGCAGGCGGCCCCGTAACGGCGCAGGCCAATGGTCGAACGCTGACGCTCGAACATGCCTTGACCCCGCGCCAGGTGGAGATCTTGTTCAGCGGCGGCCTGATCGCCTGGATGCGCGACCAGCAAGCAGCCTGACGAGATCACCAACGAAAAGCGGCCCCACGGGGGCCGCTTCGCTGACGCCAGGCACGCGTCATCTCAGTCGTCCAGCGCCTCAGGCAGGTCGGTGACCGCGCCCTTGGAGGCGGAACTGACCGTCTTGGCGTACTTGGCCAGCGTACCGCGCGTATAGCGCGGTGCCGGACGCTGCCAGGCGGCGCGACGCCGATTCATCTCGTCGTCACTGATATGCAGTGTCATCACATCATTTTCGGCATCGATGGTAATCTCGTCGTGATCTTCGATCAGCCCGATGGGACCGCCGACGAAAGCCTCCGGCGTCACATGGCCAACCACGAAGCCGTGGCTGCCACCGGAGAAACGCCCGTCGGTGATCAGTGCCACCTTGTCGCCCAGGCCGCGACCCATGATCGCCGAGGTGGGCGTCAGCATCTCGCGCATGCCGGGGCCGCCCTTGGGGCCTTCATAGCGGATCACGACGACGTCGCCGGCGACCACGGTGAGATCGTTGATGCGTGCCTGCGCTTCCTCTTCGGAGTTGAAGACCCGCGCACGACCGGTGAAGCGCGTGCCTTCCTTGCCGGTAATCTTGGCGACCGCCCCTTCCGGTGCCAGGTTGCCGTAGAGAACGCGCAGGTGACTGGAGGTTTTGACCGGTTTGTCGAGCGGCTTGATGATCTCCTGATCGATCGGATAAGGCGTCACGTCGGCCAGGTTCTCGGCCAGCGTATTGCCGGTGACGGTAATGCAATCATCGTGGAGCAGGCCTGCATCGAGCAGGATCTTCATCATCGGCTGGATACCGCCGATCGCCACCAGCTCGCTCATCATGTAATGGCCGCTGGGACGGACGTCCGCCAGCACCGGCACGCGCTTGCCGATCTCGGTGAAATCATCGAGTGTCAATTCCACACCGACGGTGTTGGCGATCGCCAGCAAGTGCAGCACGGCGTTGGTAGAGCCACCGAGAGCGATGACCACGGTGATAGCATTCTCGAACGCCTTGCGGGTCATGATATCGGACGGTTTGAGGTCCAGCTCGAGCAACTTGAGCACGGCTTCGCCGGCGGCACGGCAGTCGTCGTTCTTGGTCTGCGAGACCGCTTCCTGTGCCGAGGAGTTGGGCAAGCTCATACCCATCGCCTCGATCGCCGAGGCCATGGTGTTGGCGGTATACATGCCACCGCAGGAACCCGGCCCCGGGATCGCGGTTTCCTCGATCTGTTTGACGTCGATAAGCGACATGTTGCCCTGAGAATAGGCGCCCATCGCCTCGAACACCGAGACGATATCGGTATGCCCCTTGCCGGGCTGGATGGTGCCGCCATAGACGAAGATGCCGGGGCGATCGAGGCGCGCCAGGCCGATCATGCAGCCCGGCATGTTCTTGTCGCAGCCACCGATGGCGACGACACCATCGAAGCCCTCGCAGCCGGAGACGGCCTCGATGGAGTCGGCGATGATCTCCCGCGAAGCCATCGAATACTTCATGCCCTCGGTGCCGTTGGCGATGCCATCGGAGATGGTGATGGTGTTGAACACCACGCCCTTGCCCCCGGCGGCGTCGGCGCCGTCACTGGCTGCATCCGCGAGTACGTTGATATGGCTGTTGCACGGGGTGACGCGACTCCAGGTCGACGCGATGCCCACCTGCGGCTTCTTGAAATCCTCGTCGGTAAAGCCCACCGCACGCAGCATCGCGCGGCTGGCGGCCTTGCCTGGGCCATCGACCACTTTGGCGGAATGGCGACGACGCGGATCGGCATTCTCCGGAAAGTCCTGCTGGCTCATCAAGTGCTCCTGTTTCGTCTGGTAGGCCCGAGGGCGAATTATGAGCGACGCATGCCGGCTGAAGAGATGCAGCGATAAAACGAACGACATAAACGTCGGTGTCACGGTCAGATGACAATGCGCGGGCCTCGTGTTTTTTGATAAGGCGGCTCTTGTGAAGCGGCTCTGGTAAGCGACTCGCCACGCCTCGCGCAGTAAAGGGGTAAACCCATTGTAACGACGTTGGGCGCGATCGGACATCCGATCGCGCCCAATAGTGAGCACATGAACGTGGCCCTTAGGGCCAATACTACACGGCTAGCCGAAGACCACCTTGGCCACGTCACGGTAGCGATTGGCGAAGTGCACGGTCACCCCCTTCTTGAGGTAATCGGGCAGCTCCTCGTAATCGCGACGGTTGGGTTCGGGCAGAATCAGCTCGAAGATATCACTGCGCCGCGCAGCAATCACCTTCTCGCGAATACCGCCCACCGGCAGCACCTGGCCGCTCAGTGTCAGCTCACCGGTCATCGCCAGGGGACGGTCGAGGGGTTGCTGCTTGGCCAGCGACAGCAGTGCCGTCGTCATTGTCACGCCGGCCGATGGGCCATCCTTGGGCGTGGCGCCCTCGGGCACGTGCATGTGCACATGCGTCTCGTCGAAGAAGGTCGAGTCGGCGCCGAATTCCTTGAGATGCGCCACCGTGTAGCTGTAGGCGATATTCGCCGACTCCTGCATCACGTCGCCCAACTGGCCGGTGAGCTTGAGGTCACGCGATTTCGCGTGCACGCGCGCCGCTTCGACCGGCAGCGTCGCCCCGCCCATCGAGGTCCATGCCAGCCCGGTGACCACGCCGACGCCCTTGAGCACTTTTTCCTTGCGGAAGGTCGGCGCTCCCAAGAAGTCCTCGAGGTTATTGACCGAGATCTTGACCGTGTCTTGCTCGTTTTCGAGCATCGTTACCGCCGCCTTGCGCACGATGCGGTGCAGTTGCTTTTCCAACTGCCGCACCCCGGCTTCGCGTGCATAGCCCTCGATGACCTTCCGAAGTGCGGCATCGGTGAGATTGATGCGCTTCTTGGGAATGCGGTCGCGCTCAAGCAGCTTGGGCCAAAGATGGTGCTTGGCGATGGCCATCTTTTCCTCGGCGATATAACCCGACAGGCGAATCTGCTCCATGCGGTCAAGTAGCGCCGGCGGCAACGAATCCAGCGTGTTGGCGGTGCATACGAACAGTACCTTGGAAAGATCCATGCGCACGTCGAGATAATGATCGAGGAAGTCGACGTTCTGCTCGGGGTCGAGCACTTCGAGCAGCGCCGAGGCCGGATCGCCCTGGAACGACTGACCCATCTTGTCGACCTCGTCGAGCATGATCACTGGGTTTTCGACCTCGACTTCCTTGAGCGCCTGCACCAGTTTGCCGGGCATCGCCCCGATATAGGTGCGCCGGTGACCCTTGATCTCGGCCTCATCGCGCATGCCACCTACCGAAAAGCGATAGAACTCACGGCCCAGGGCTTCGGCGATGGAGCGCCCCACCGAGGTCTTGCCCACGCCTGGCGGTCCAACCAACAACAGGATAGAGCCACCGACATCGCCCTTGAAGGTACCTTCGGCGAGGAACTCGACGATGCGCTCCTTGACGTCCGTCAGGCCATCATGGTCGCGATCGAGGATCTTGCGGGCGCGCGGCAGGTCGAGCTGGTCCTCGGAGGTAATCCCCCAAGGCAGCGACGTCAACCAATCCAGGTAGTTGCGCGTGGTGCCGTATTCAGGCGAACCGGTCTCGAGCACCGAGAGCTTGCCCAGCTCGTCCTCGATACGCTCCATGACACGCTCGGGCACTTTCATGTTCTCGAGGCGTTCACGGAACGTATCGACATCGCTTTCGCGGTCGTCCTTGGAGATACCCAATTCACGCTGGATGACCTTGAGCTGTTCTCGCAGGAAAAACTCGCGCTGGCGGTCCTGCATCTGCGCGTTGACCTGCTCGCTGATCTCGCTTTGCAGCTGCGCCACCTCGATTTCCTTGCGCAGCAGCGGTAGTACCTTCTGCATGCGCGCCATCACCGGCAGCGTCTCGAGCACTTCCTGCAACTCTGGCCCCTTCGCCGAGGTAATGGCCGCGGCGAAATCGGTCAGTGGGCCAGGCTCATGAGGGCTGAAGCGATTGAGGTAATGCTTGAGCTCTTCACCGTAAAGTGGGTTGATCGGCAGCAGTTCCTTGATGCCATTGATCAGTGCCATGGCATAGGCGCGCGCTTCTTCGTCGCTGGCCTCGATGGGTTCCTGGGGATAGGTGACCTCGACCAGGTACGGCGGGGTCTTCGACAACCAGCGAACGATGCGAAAACGCCGCACCCCCTGGGCGATGAACTGGATCTGCTGCTCTTCGGTCTGCGAGCGATGGACTTTTACCGCCGTGCCGATCTCCGGAAAGTCACCGGGTCCTAGCTCATCGACGCCGGAATCGCCGACAAACGCTACCCCAACGCTTTGGTGCGGCGTATTGCCGACCCGTTCCATGGTGTCTTCCCAGCGTTCCCGGTGGATGACCAGCGGTTGCACCTGCGCAGGGAAGAACGGCCGGTTGTGAATCGGCAGCAGGTAGAGACGCTCGGGCAGGTATTCCTGGGTCGGCACTACCGCGCGCCCTTGGGAGTTCGATTCCTGGTCGTCCTGCGTCGGGGAATTTTCCTCTTCGGCGTCTTGCCGTGCCTCTTCGAGTTCGGCGTAAAAATCCCGGGATTGATCCTGATCGCGTTCGCTCATCATTCACCTTGAAAGTCGTCGGGCAAATTGCCCGTTTGCCAAGAGGAATGCGGGCGTCACCGACGAACTTCAAGCCTACGCAGGATGATGCTTACCAACGTAGTGCACGTTCATTGACGCGCCACTGGCCGGCATCAATGCGAAACTCCAGATGCGACGGCCCTGCCAGGCCAGCGACGCCAGAGGAAAATCCATGCGGTGATGAACGTTTACTCGTCGCCCTCGTCAACAACATCTCTCCTGCGTGGGTGACAACCGCTTCACGTCGCTTCAGGCGGGCATGTCATTGGCCATGCGCAGCGCCTGACGCGACGAGGTGATGGTGGGGCGTAACATCCTCCACTGCCGACCGGCTTCGTCCGAGTCCGCCTGGCGCGCCGCGCGCTCCAGGGCATCGCTTCCGTGTACAAGGCGCGTCAAGGCCAGCGACGACGATTCGCCCTTGAGGCGATGTGCCAGCTCGGCCGTACGCGTCATGTCCGCTTCGACGACGGCAGCCTCGAGCGCCTCCTCCAGCACTCGCGACTGATACTGCCAGGCGGCTACCAGCGCGCTACGCTGTGCCGCACCCAACGTCTCACCGAGCGTCGCGAATTCCTGGCGATCGAGGAGCGCCGGTAGCGTATCCGCCGACTCCGCTCCGCCAGACGGGCGTACCTCGTCTGACGCGATCACCTCTTCCGGATCACGTACGCCGAAACGCACCAGGACATCGACCAGCACTTGCTGGCGTATGGGTTTCGTCAACACTTCCGCCATGCCGGAGGCCAAGGCCCGTTGATGTTCCTGAGTAGTAACGCTCGCGGTCATTGCGAGCAGAGGTGTGGCCTGGTTAGGGCCGTCCTGAGCGATAATCCGACGTGCCGTTTCCGGTCCATCGAGCGTGGGCATGCGAATATCCAGGAAAATCAAGGCAAAAGACGTATATTCGGTCAGCGCCAAGGCAGCCTCGCCGCTGTCGACGACCTTCACTGTATGTCCGAGACGCTCGAGCATAGCCACGGCCACCTGGCGATTGACGGGGTTGTCCTCGATCACCAGCAGGGGCGCCGTGCGTGCCGCCGTCGCATCCCATGTTTCTCCTGACGGAATGTGCTTCACTCCACTCTCGGCATCGCTGGGCAATGGCAGTTCGAACCAGAAGCGGCTGCCCTCGTCGGCCGGACTCGAGACGCCTATACGTCCCTGCATGGCCTCCACCAGACGCTTGCTGATGGCCAGGCCCAGGCCGGTCCCGTTCTGCGTGGCGACTCCTTGGTAAAAGGGCTGAAACAAGCGTTCGCGGTCGACATCATCGATACCGCAACCGGTGTCACTGACTTCGAAATGTATCCAATTGCCACGCATCGGCTTGACGATCAGCGTCACGCTGCCTTGCCGCGTGAACTTGAGCGCGTTGGAGAGCAGGTTGAGCAAGATCTGGCGCAAGCGCCCCACATCGCCTACCAGGTACTCGGGTACCGCAGGCGAGATGACACTCAAGAACTCGATATGCGTGGCACGCGGCTCGAGCAATCGCATCAAGGATTCGACGAGTTCGGGGAGCGAAAACACTTCACGCTCGATATCCAGATGCCCGGCCTCGATCTTGGAAAAGTCCAGCAGATCATTGATCAACGCCAGCAGCTGTGAACCGCTGTCATGGATGGTCTCGACATATTGATGCGAGGTTTCATCCAGCGCGCGTTCGCGCAGTAGTTCCGTCATACCCAGCACACCGTTGAGCGGTGTGCGTATCTCATGGCTGACGGTGGCCAGGAAATCCGACTTAGCCTGGTTGGCGGACTCGGCATGACGCGCGGTGTCCTGAAGCTCCTGGCTCAGATGCTCCAATGCTCGTCGCGCCGCGATATTCTCTCCCGCCTCCTGGAAAAGGAAGCGGATCACCAGCACGGTGGCGCCGCACATCAGCAGGATCAACGCCAGCAAGGCCGCATACAGCGCCAACTGCACTTCGCGCTCGCGCGTCTTGGATTCGGCAAGATAGGCGTTGACCGACACGACGAGGCGCTCGCTGAGGCTGCTCAACGTCTGCAAGCGTTCATCCAGCGAGGAAAGCTCGGGTGATTCAGGGGACATCCGTTTCAAGGCGGAATCGAGCGCATCGCTGCGCGACAGGATCTCCGGCAACAACGCTCGCGTCTCGGGCAGTGACTGGAACAGTTCGGCGATTTCGCCCTCGCGCAGCAGGTTGATGCGGCTATACAGCAATTCGAAGCGCATGCGCACGTCATCGAACTTTTCCGGACTCTGTTTGGCCTGCAAGACGGCATTACGCATCTGGATAGTTTCCCGATCCAGCTTGTAGGCCGCCCAGACGGCGTCGCCGGCAACGCTCTTGGCCAAGACTTCCTGTCGCCAGATGATCAAGCTGACCACCACCAAAGCCGCGGCGAAAAACAGAATCGCCGCGCAGGCCCCAAGCTTGAGCCGCATCGGCAAACGCGACACGAGATGGATACGGGAACGCCAAGCCATGGTCATTCCACGACGATACGCGCGACCTGCCAGACCGAGCGGAAACGCACTTCCTCGGTCTGCAGTTCAGGATAATCATCGAAAGGATAGAGTACGAACAGCGGGCCGTACTCACGCACCGGCATCGGCTCGCCATCACGCCGCATGGCCAGAATCACCCCGTACTCTTTTGCCTCGGCCAGCGGTACATCGGCGGCGAAATCATTCAACGCGACGACGTGCAGCGAATCGCCGCGAGCGCCGACCGCATCGTAAATCGCGCTCAGTAAAGGGCCTCTGAAGTGCGATGAACCCTCAGTCCAAGGGGTGTGCGTGACGATAGTGCCTTGTGGCAATTCCTGGAGCATGGCGCGGTCGAACCGTGCCACACCGCCACCGTTGGTACGCGAGATATTTCCCTCCACGGTTAGCATGACCTCCCCTTCAGGTGTCGACAGTGGATGGGCATGCACCGCCGCGGCGACGCACATGAGCAAAAAGAAGCCCAGCCCAGCCGTCACACCTGAGCGCTTCAAGCATTGCCTCAGCGTCATCAAGACACGCATGGTTAGCCGTCCCATCCGAGTGCGAGCAAAAACGTCATACCGCTACCAATGACCCTACCACCGCAACAGGGTGCTTGCATGTCATACGCGATTGGCGATTGTCGTGACTGATCCATCCGCCTCACTCCAGCACCTCGAGGCGGTCATGACGCGTAACACGGCCTTCGTTTTCGGCAACCAGGTTCTGCCCGAAATACACCTTGCCACCCTCACCACGCCGGTAACCGGCCAGCGTACGCAAGGGCTCGCGGCCCTCCTTGAATGTGCCCGTGGCGGGGTCGACGCTGATCATCGCGCAGCGAGCACAAGGCTTATCGACGCGGAACACAACCTCACCGAGACGGATGCGTCGCCACTCGTCCTCGGCATACGCCGAGGTATCAGCGATCACCAGGTTGGGGCGAAACTGTGCCATGAGATGCTGCTCGACCGTACGCGTGTTGAGATCGGCCAACGAGGCCTCGGAGATCAATAATAGCGGGTAGCCGTCGGCAAAGCTGACGCGCTGTTCGATGGAATGCCGATAGCGCGAGGACTGCTCGCCCAGCCACAACAATCGTGCGGGCTCTCCCGCCACCTCGCTGAACCAGGCATCGAGACGTGCATGCGTGGTCCAGGCATCGAAATCGTCAGCCCATACCGTAGTGGCGAAAGTCGCCAGATCGAAGCTCCCTACCGCCAGTTCCAGTGCGGGCAGTTGCGGATGCGACAAGCTCAGCGTCTGACCGTCAAACGTCGCGGTCACGCGCTGCAACTGAGGATGCGTGCGGGCAGTCAGAAAGGTGCCATCGGGTTTGGCGACCATGAAACGCCGATCGCCTACTATCCCTTCCAAGCCGACCCATGCCGATTCTTGCATGCGCCCTGCAGTGGATTTGATGGGATAAAGGTGAATCGCGGAAAGCGTCGCCATGGCAACCTCATTGGGAGTCTAGGGATTGAGAGGATATTTCTGAGCATTGTCGCAAAAAATACCGACGGTCGCCTCGATAGTGGCATGCCATTCCCGTTTCGAGCGCGCATTCGAACATACAGACATCGTCAACGAGCGACAGCCACCATCAAAAACGCCCGCCTCTCTCGAGGCGGGCGCAGCAACGGCAAAGCGTCCGTTTACGCCGTAGCATCGGCATGCCGGCTCGGTGTCGGCCGCCTGCGGCGCTGCAGCCAGACGACGAATGCGAATACCGCCAGTCCCGGTATCCACATCCATTCCTTCGGCCAGCGCTCGACGGGCGCACGGATCGACACGATCTCCTGGTCGAAATCGAAGCCCAGTTTCTCCGCCTGGCTATTGAAGTCGGTCATGTCGACCAGCGTCTTGCCATCCTCCTGCATCAAGGTCAGGCCCAGGTTCTGCATACGCTCGCTACCGCTGTCTCCCTCCGGCGCCGGCACCAGCATCACGAAACTGGTCGGTGACCCATAGGCATCAAGACCGTCGACACGAACACGCAGGTTGCTATCGTCATCGATGGCGCCTAACGCCTGCTCGAACTGTGCGGGCGGAATGTCCCGATACGGGTCGTGAATCATGTCCATCCAGAACCCGGGCCGGAAAAGCGTGAAAGCCACCAGCAGCAGCAGCAGGCTCTCGTACCAGCGATTTCTCACTACCATGTAGCCCTGCGTGGCGGCGGCGAAGATCAGCATCGCCCCCGTCGCCACCACGAAGATCAATATGCCGTGCCACCAGTTCACATCGATCAACAGCAGATCGGTATTGAAAATGAACAGGAAAGGCAGCGCCGCCGTACGCAAACTGTAATAAAACGCCTGGAAGCCGGTGCGAATGGGATCGCCCCCGGAAATCGCCGCGGCGGCGAACGAGGCCAACCCCACCGGGGGCGTCACATCGGCCATGATGCCAAAATAGAAGACGAACAGATGCACCGCGATTAGCGGTACGATCAAGCCATTTTGCTCACCCAGTTGGACGATGACCGGCGCCAAAAGCGCGGAGACTACAATGTAGTTGGCAGTGGTCGGCAGGCCCATGCCGAGAATCAGACTCAGCACCGCCGTCAGCATGAGCATCAGCAATAAATTGCCCATAGACAGCGTTTCGACCAAATCGGCCAGTACCAATCCCACCCCGGTCTGCGATACGGCACCGACAATGATGCCCGCCGCCGCCGTGGCGATGCCGATACCGATCATGTTGCGTGCACCGTCGATCAAGCCATCCCAGAGATCGACGACGCCACGCTTCACTTCATTGCCCAGCGCGCCGCGGCCACGGAAGAATGCCTCCAGTGGGCGCTGCGTCAGGATGATGACGATCATGAGCACGGTGGCCCAGAACGCCGAAAGCCCTGGCGACAACCGCTCAACCATCAGGCACCACACCAGCACCACGACGGGCAGCAGAAAATAAAGCCCCACCATTACCGTGGGCCGCGTTTGCGGAAGCACTGAGATATCGCTATTGGCATCATCCTGCTCAAGCTCGGGGTAGCGTGACCCTAGCTTGAGCAGTGCCACATAGATCACCGCCAGCCCCACGGCGGCCACCCATGGCATAGCCTCACCCAACACCGGCTTCAGCCACCCCAGCCCGTAATACACGATCAGGGCCAGGGCCATGATCCCGACCAGCCCGGTCAGGAAACCGACGATTTTCTGCAGCCATGGGCGTACAGGATTGCTGCTCTCGAGCCCCCGCATATTGGCCTTGAGCGCCTCGAGGTGAACGATATAGATCAGTGCGATATAGGAAATCAACGCCGGCAGGAAAGCATGCTTGATGACCTCGACATAGGAAATGCCTACATACTCGACCATCAAGAACGCCGCAGCCCCCATCACCGGGGGCATGATCTGTCCATTGACCGACGACGAGACTTCGACAGCGCCGGCCTTGGTCGGAGAGAACCCGACGCGTTTCATCATGGGAATGGTAAAAGTACCGGTGGTTACGGTGTTGGCAATCGAGGAGCCCGAGATAAGACCCGTCATGCCCGAGGCGACGACCGCCGCCTTGGCTGGGCCGCCGCGATAGTGGCCCAGCATCGAAAACGCCATCTTGATGAAATAATTGCCGGCCCCTGCCTTGTCCAGCAAGGCACCGAACAATACGAACAGGAACACGAAGCTGGTCGACACGCCCAAGGCGATGCCGAACACGCCTTGCGATGTTAGCCACTGGTGATTGACCAGGCCATAAAGGCTCACCCCGCGATGCGCTAGCATCCCCGGCATGTAGGGGCCGGCCAGCGAATAGACGATGAACACGCTGGCCACGATCATCAGCGGCGGTCCAAGCGCACGCCGCGTGGCTTCCAACAGCAACAACAAACCGATCACACCGATGATGACATCCTGCAGGATCGGTGCACCGGGGCGTTGTGCAAGCTGCTCGTAAAAGAAATACATGTAGGACGCCGCGAAGGCGCCTATCAATGCCAATCCCCAGTCCAACAACGGCACTCTGCCGCGCGGCGAACGCTTGAAGGCCGGATAGGACATGAACGCCAGGAAGATGGCAAAGGCCAGATGGATGGAACGTGCCTCCGTGGCACTGAACACCCCAAAGCCAAATACGAAAGGTAAGGGCGAAGCGATCCAAAGTTGGAACAACGACCAGACCGCCGCCACGCAAAGCAGCAGTTTGCCAACCGGCCCGGTGGGCTTACGAGCCCCGGTCTCGTTGGCGGCCAGTTCTTCAAGCTCGGCCTCTCGCGTGGATGCTGTCGACTTATCGTCTTGCATACTGTCGTCCCGGTGGTGTCGGTCAGGGCGTGCTTCGCGTGCCCTGACCGACCAAAAAACACATCACAGTCGCTTGTTTCATTCGCCACCGCGTGGCCAGAACCAACGATGCGCGGCGCCGAAGCGGCCGCGCATCGTCTAGCACGACATCAAGCTAACGTTTACAACCAACCACGCTCTTTATAATAGCGTTTGGCGCCTTCATGCAGCGGCGCGGAGAGACCGTCGGAAATCATTTCTTCCGGTTTCAGGTTGGCGAAGGCCGGGTGCAGACGCTTGAAACGATCGAAGTTGTCGAACACCGCCTTGACCACTTCGTAGACGACATCGTCATCCACTTTGGAAGAGGTCACGAAGGTAGCCTTGACGCCGAAGGTCTCGACGTCATCGTCATTGCCCTTGTACATGCCCCCCGGAATGACCGACTTGGCGTAGTAGGGATACTCATCGACCAGGCTATCCACCGCGTCGTCATTCAGGGGGACGAGGTTGGCATCGACGGTCGTGGTCGCTTCCTGAATCGCACCGTTGGGGTGGCCAACCACGTACGCCATGGCATCGATGTTGTTATCCGCCAATGCCGAGGCCATTTCGGAGGCGCCCAGCTCGGAGGCCAGCGAGAATACGTCGGTATCCCAGCCTTCGGCGTCCATCAGCACTTCCATGGTGGCACGCTGACCGGACCCCGGATTACCGATGTTGACGCGCTTGCCTTTGAGATCTGCGACCCCGTTAATATCGGCATCCTTGCGCGCCAGAACGGTCAACGGCTCACCGTGCACAGAAAATACCGCACGCAGGTCTTCCATCGGCTCCTTGAAGTCACCCTCGCCATTGTAAGCACGGTACTGCACGTCAGACTGCGCGACGCCCATGCTCAGCTCATCGGACTTGATGCCGTTGATATTGGCCACGCTGCCACCGGTAGACGGCGCGTTACAGCGAATGTTGGTGTCTTCCGAGTTGCGGTTGACCAGACGACAGATCGACTGACCCACCACGTAGTAAACTCCTGTCTGCCCACCTGTCCCGATGGTGACGAAGCGCTCCTGATCCTGAGCCATCGCCGGCGTCGATAGCGCAGCGGCACCCAGCAGGGCCCCGGAGAATAACGCAGCGGTAAAGGCGTAACGTTTCATGCATGCACCTCTTTAACATTATTGTGACGAGCCGATCGCAAGGCCGAAGCCACGACCGGCAACAGGGAGCGACCGAAAAGCACCGCGGACGCAGTACACTCCAGCGCACTCAATTCCCTTGCACTCAGCCTAGGCAATATGTGCCAAAGCCGATAGTCGGCAGGCATGATAACCGCCCGTTGCGCCAACCGGAACAGACGTTTGCCATATCGAGCCCGCACTCGACTATCGTCTAACCCAATACCCACGCCTATCCCGACAAGACGGTGAACAGCATCTTTACTGACAGCGCCATCAAGACGAACGCGAAGATGCGCTTGAGTGTGGACACGGGCAGACGATGGGCGAGCCAAGCACCCAGTGGTGCGGTGAAGAAGCTCACGCTCGACATCAGGATCACCGCCGGCCAGTAGACGAAGCCCAGCGTCCCTACGGGCAACCCCGGCTCTCCCCAACCGTTGATCAGATAGCCGACCGCCCCTGCCAGCGCGATCGGCAATCCCACCGCCGCGGACGTACCGATCGCGCGCCGCAAGGAGACGTTGCACCAAGTGAGAAACGGCACCGTAAGCGACCCGCCACCGATGGCGACCAAAGCGGAGATACCGCCGATGCCCAATCCCACGCCAGATACGCCCGCTGGCCCCGGCAAGGTCCGCGAAGGCGCAGGCTTGAGGTTGATCAGCATCTGCGTCGAGACGAACGCCATGAAACACGCGAAGAAGATCGCCAGCCCCGTGGTCGGCACGTGCGCAGCAAGAAACGTGCCCAGGAAAGTGCCGACCAGGATTCCCGGTGTAATGAAGCGCACCACCGACCAGTCCACGCCCCCACGACGATGATGCGCTCGCAGGCTCGCCAGCGAGGTGGGTACGATGGCGGCCAGCGACGTCCCCAACGCCACATGTACCAAGGTGTCATGCGGAAAACCCTGCAGGGCGAACAGCGATGTCAGTAGCGGCACCATGATGCCGCCACCGCCGACCCCCAGCAGGCCGGCGAAAATCCCCACCACACCGCCCAAGGCCAGATAAGCCAACCACCATATCGGATCCACGTTACTCACTCCTTATCATCGAACGTTCGACGCTACGTCAGCGCCGACCATCGGCCCGCCAGCCTAGTGTGGCGATAGCAAGGGCACGACCGGAAGACGATCGCCCACCTCGATGCCATGTCGACGGAAGTAACCAGCATTGACTTCCAGCGCCGCGCGAAACGGAACCTCGGCCGCATAACGGGGGCACTCGGCGCTGGAAGCGACCTGACACGGCAGCATGCGCCGGATGGCGCGTACCTCGCCGTTCGCGCCCAGGAAGGCTATATCCAGCGGAATACGCGTGCGATACATCCAGAATGCTGTCTCGGCGGATTGTTGAGCTTCATAAACGAACAGCATGCCGGCATCCGGCGCGAGCGTATCGCGATCCATCAGCCCCTGGGCCCGCTCCTCGGCCTGCCTGGCCACTTCCACCGACAGCGTCTCTCCGGCAATTTCCAAAGTGGCACGCTCGAGTGTCGAGCGCTCCTCTGCGAACGCCGGCGCGAGTGTCAGCGCAAACAAGCCCAACACCATCCACCCCGACACGTACAATGTCCGCTTCATACGCTATCCTCTTGCCTTCTATCAACCAACGCGAATGATGCCTAGGCACTCTCTGAAAAGTCGACGAGCGAAGGTCAGACAAGGCAAAAATCAGCGAAAAAGCGGAGTTTACGGGGTGTAAATGAGCATTTTGAGCTGATTTTTAACGCAGTATGGCCGAGCGCAGGCAGTTTTCAGACGATGCCTAACGTCACTCGCCTACAAGGATACCCCGTGCCACTTCGCGACCTCCTGCTCGGCCTTCTGGTCATCGTCATCTGGGCCTTCAACATCATTGTCATCAAGGTCGGCGTGGACGACATGCCACCCCTGATGTTGATGACACTGCGCTTCATGCTGGTCGCCGCCCTGGTCGTGCCCTTTACTCGCATAACACGACGGCAACTGCCGTGGCTGCTGGTGCTGTCGGTCACCTTCGGGGGCCTGCATTTCCCACTGCTATTCCTGGGCCTTGAGCAGGCCGAGGCCGGCACCGGCGCCTTGCTGGTACAGATGGGTACGCCCTTTGCCACCTTGCTCGCCGCCGTCTTCCTCAAGGAGCATCTCGACCTGCGCCGGTTGCTCGGCTTGTTGCTGGCCTTCGCCGGCGCGGTGGTGCTCGCCGGCGGACCGGCGTTGCCTAATGTGACGGCTACGTTGACGCTCTTGACCAGCGCCCTGGCCTGGGCGGTGTCGACGTTGATCATCAAGCGTGCGCCGGCCATCTCGCCGCTGACGCTGGCCGGGTGGATCGCGCTGTTCGCGATTCCCCAGGTCGCATTGGCCAGTTGGCTTTTCGAGACTCAGCACATGCAAGCGCTTCGCCATGCCGACTGGATCGGCTGGGGCGCGGTATTCTACACGGCGGTGATGTCGTCGATCATCGCCTATGGCTTGTGGTATTCGCTGCTGCGCCGCCACCCGGTCAACCGGGTCGTTCCGCTGACGTTGTTGATGCCGGTCATCGCCGTTTTTCTCGGCGTCTGGCTGCTCGGCGATGACCTGGATAGTCACAAGCTGCTCGGCGGGGCGCTGGTCATCGCCGGGCTGGCGGTGATCAACCTGCCGGGAAGGCAGCGTGCTCGCGCCGCGCCCTGAAGGCCCTTATGTCACGACCACATCATGGCGAGAGATCGTCACGCTGCGCAGCCGCGCTTGCAACGCTTGGCCCGCATGAAGTCCCATCTGACCAACCGCTTCACGGGTGAGGCGCGCCCGCAACGCCTGCCCGCCGACATCCAGCATTACCTCGACGAAAGGGCCATGGGCTTCGTCACCGATCTCCCGCAGCGTCGCCGGTAGGCAGGCGACATCCGGCAGCGGCGGCGCCCATGTGGAGGCGACGCCCACATCGCGCGCTCGCAGGCGCAAGCGCACCGCATCGCCGACCGCTCCCTCGAGACGTGCAACACTCAGCGTCTCGCCCTCGGCCATGCCCGGCAGCGCCAGTCGCGTCAAGCAAAGCGCCTCGTCATGCGCGGCGATACGCGCCTCGAGCAACGAAGACGCCTCGAAACGCCCCGTACGTGGCCCCAGATCGAGGCGCGTAAACATCTCGTCCACCGGACCGCTCGCCATCACCCGCCCCTCTTCTATCAATGCCACGCGATCGGCCAGCGCCCCGATTTCACGCGTATCGTGACTGACGAAGAGAATCGGCACCCCAGTATCGCGCGCCAGACGCCGGATATAGTGCAGGAGCTCTTGCTTGCGCGCGCCGTCCAGTCCGGTGAGCGGCTCGTCCATCAACAGCATGCGTGGGCGCGACAACAACGCCCGGCCGATGGCCACGCGCCGTACCTCTCCTCCCGAGAGTCGCCCCGGTGTACGCGACAACAAATGGCCGATCCCCAAAAGCTCGACAAGGCCATCGAAATCCGCGCGCGCCGCGCGCGGCATGCCGTAGCGCAAATTGCCGCGCACCGAATAATGCGGAAACAGCCGTGCTTCCTGAAACACGACGCCCAACTGGCGCCGATGGGGCGGCACCCATCGGCGACGCTGCGTATCCACCAGCCATGTATCACCCAGCCGAATGGTGCCTGCCTCGGGCACCTCTAATCCAGCGATCAATCGAATCAGGCTGCTCTTGCCGCTACCCGAGCGCCCGAACAACGCCGTGACGCCTTCCGCCGACACCGCAAGTGAAGTGTCGAGTGTGAAAGCCCCGAGTCGCTGAAAGACCTGCGTCTCAAGCATGGCGTCCCTCCAGACGTCGGCGTGCGCGCCGCGCCAACCACTCCGACGCCACCAGCGCGATCAACGCCACGATCACCGAAATCAAGCAAAGCCGCGCTGCGGCGGCCTCCTTTCCAGGCGTCTGCACCAGGCTATAAAGCGCTAACGGCAAGGTGCGCGTCTCACCGGGAATGTTGGAGGCAAAGGTAATCGTCGCACCAAACTCGGACAGCGAGCGGGCAAACGCCAGCACGCCGCCGGTCAGAAGGCCCGGCAATATCAGCGGCAGGGTCACCGTAAGAAAGGTTTTCCAACGGCTCGCACCCAGCGTGCGCGCCGCCTCCTCCAGCTTGCGATCGACCGACTCCAGCGACAGGCGCACGGCACGTACCAGCAAGGGAAACGCCATCACCGCCCCGGCAAGTGCCGCCCCTTGCCAGGTAAAGGGCAGACTCACGCCAAGCGTTTCGTGCAGCCATTGGCCCAGCGAGCCTTGTCGCCCCAGCGACACCAGCAGCAGATACCCCACCACGACCGGCGGCAGCACCAGCGGCAAATGCACGATACCGTCGAGAAGTGTCTTGCCGGGGAAGTCGAAGCGTGCCAGCACGTAGGCCATGCCCAGCCCCGGCAACAGAATCGCGGCCACCGCGACACCGGAAACACGCAGGCTCAGAGCCAGTGCCTCCCATTCCAGCGGTGTCAGCATCAGCTATCCCCGGCGCTCAGCGTCGCAAAGCCGAAACGCTGGAAGATGGCGCTCGCCTCGTCACTTTCCAGCCACTTGGCCAACGCCGCGGCCTCCTCACTGGGTGACTCGCCGATCAACGCCACTGGATAGACGATCGGGTCATGAGAAGCGTCGGGAAAGGTGCCCAGCGTCTTGACCTTATCGCTGGCCTGGGCATCGCTAGAATAGACGATACCCAATGGCCCCTCGCCGCGCTCGACCAGCGCCAATGCACTGCGCACGTTGTCGGCACGCGCCAAACGTGGCGCGAGCGCTTGCCACTGACCCAGCGATGTCAGCGCCTGCTTGGCATAGATACCTGCGGGGACATGCTCCGGGTTGCCGAGTGCCAAACGCCCCTCTCCCAACCGTTCGGCGATCGAGGCGGTCTCATCCAAGGTTAAACGGTCAAGATCGCTGTCCCGAGGCGCAATCAGCGCGAGGCGATTGCCCAGCACATCGTGACGATGCGACAGCGTGATCCCATCTTGCGCACCGAGCCAATCCATCCAGCGCTCGTTAGCCGAGAGATACACAGCCGCCGGCGCACCGTTGGCGATCTGCCGGGCCAAGGTCGACGACGCGGCATAGACGGGCACGATATCGACATCGTGATCGCGCTCGTAGGCCTCGGCCAGCGCACCGACGGCATCGGTCAGCGAGGCCGCAGCAAAGACTTTGACACGCTCCGCGGCCAGCGCCGAAAGGCTTGCCATGCCCAGCGACAGGGCCAAGGCATGGACGATAAAAATGCGAACCAGCGAACGACGTAACATAGAACTCCAGGCCTGGCGGCCTTGATATGGATGACGAGTAATCAGCTTATCGAAAATAGCATGCGCGATGGCCACAACCCAGGCACCCGCCAGGAAGCCGTGCCGAACGAAACAGGGAGGCCGAAGCCTCCCTGCACGATACGAGCATTCGTTCGATGCTTAGAAGTCGAGGCTCGCCCCTACCCAATAGCGACGCCCATCGTCTACGTAACCATATTCGTCATAGCCGACGTCTTCGTCGAACATGTTATAGACACCGAGCATGAGCTTGGCCTGCTCGGTCACCCGCCATGAGCCGCCACTGTCCACGAAAGTGTAGGACGGCGCTCGGGTCGTATTGGAGGAGGGCCCCTCGACGGGCTGGCTCTCCTTGCCACGATAGGTCAGACGGGTCCAGGCGTTGAGTCGCGCCGTCGGCGCCCAGTCCAGCGTGCCGCTGAACTGATGTTTGGGCAACTGGGTCAACGGATTGCCTTCGTATTCGCCGCTTTTCTGCTCGGAATCGGTGTAGGTATAGCTCGTCGACAAGGTCAACGTCTCGGTCAACGGCGACGACAGCGAGAGCTCTACGCCTTGCGTCACGGCCTCGTCGACATTGATGCGGGTATTGGTGCGAAGGTTGCCGTCGTCGTCGGTATCGAACTGGGTCACCGGAGGGCACGCCGTGGCCGACCCACAACGTAGCCGAGTGATCTTGTCGTCGAAGTCGTTGTGAAACAGCGTCACACTGGCATTCAAACCGCGTGGGGCGCTATACAACAAGGCAAGCTCCTTGTTGAGCGATGTCTCAGGCTCGAGATCCGGATTGCCATAGGTGGTTCCTCCACGGCTAATGGCCCCCCAATCAGCCGTTACCTCACGCAGCCCCGGGGCGCGATACCCCGTAGAGACACCACCTTTCAATGTCCAGCCCGGCGCCGCCTGCCAAACCCCATACAGACGCGGGCTGATATGGCTACCATAGTTTTCGTTGTCATCCAGGCGCACCCCGCCAGTCAATGAGAAATCTCGCGTCAATAACCATTCATCCTCAGCAAACAGCGCCCACTGATCGTTACTGACGTGGGTCCGGTCGGAAATCTGGTTGGTGTTCTGATCATCGAGCTCTTCTTTCTCATAGCTAGCGCCGATCGTCACAATATGATGCGACAATGGGAGTACCCACTGGGTGTTCGCTACGGTGTTGGATATCTCGATATCACGCGACTTGTTATCGGTGGACTCTCGCTGGATGTAACTGTCCGAGGTGGCAAATCCCCAGCGCCCGGTATGGGTCAGCGCATAATGTTCTCGGTCATGCTCGGAGTAGCTATCGGTACAACCGCCTCGACATCCCTCTGCCGGAGCTGACTTTCCGGCATGCGACGCGCGATCCTGTGTCTCCTTGCCCACCTCAACGCCGAAATCGTGATTCTCACTCGGGGTCAGCGAAAACTGGGCGGTCAGGCTCTGTAGATCCTTGTCTTCGTAGCCTTGCTCGATGTCATCTTCCTCACGCTTCTGGTACTGGCTATAAACCTGCAGACCCAGCAGATCGTCGACTAACGGCCCAGCAACATAAAACTGACCCTGATTGGCATTGCCCGAGTCGCTGTCTTCCTGAAGCGTGGCTTCGGCGCGTACGTTGCCATGCCAGTCGTCGGCCACCTTGCGCGTGATGACGTTGATGACCCCACCGATCGCATCCGAGCCATAAAGCGTCGACATCGGCCCACGAATGACCTCGATCCGCTCAATGGCCTGCAGTGGCGGCAACCAGTCCTGTTCGAATCCCGCGCTCCCATTGGGACGCGACTCCCGCGACGCCTGTCGGCGCCCATCGACGAGCATCAAGGTATATTCTGCTGGCATGCCACGCATGCTGATATCGGCGCCATTATCGCCACGACCGCCTCCGGTGACGATAACGCCTGGTACATCACGCAAGGCGTCGGTGATATCACGGTAGGCCTTTTTCTCGAGCTGCTCGCGCGAAATGACACTGATCGATGCCGGGGCGTCCTGTACCTGCTGGGCGTACCCGGCAGCGGTCACGACGACATTGTCCAGCTGGACATCGTCATCGGCGGCATAGGCCAGCGGCGTGCCAAACGCAGTGATGGCGAGTGCCAGCGCCGACGGCCATACATAATAGGACATGATGCGTTGTTCTCCCTGATGAATCCCGCTCCGACATTAGCCGAAGCTTTTGCATGATATTTTTATAATTAATGCGAATTTTTATCATTTAGATTCTTTCACAGAGAGCACGCCAGGTCACGGGACAGGGCGTTTCACAATCCGCAACACAACGAGATACCGTTACAAGCGTTAATGATTTTCAAAAACGTCGTGCAATATGCCAGAATAATGACCCACTCCACGCACCACGCTGACAATGGCCTAAGGCATGCACGATCTCGATGAACTGACCGCGTTCGCCTCGGTCATGGCGTCCGGCAGCCTGACCGCCAGCGCCCGAGAACTGGGACTCGCGAAGTCGACACTCAGTCGGCGCATCAGCCAGTTGGAGGAACGGCTGGGTCAGCCGCTGCTACGACGCCAAGCCAACCGCGTTCTTCCCACCGAAGCCGGTACGCTCTTTCTCGCCTACAGTCAGCAGATACTGCACCTCGCCGAACAAGGACAGCAAGCACTCGACGACTTGCGCGCGGATGTCAGCGGCACGTTGACCGTCGAGGTACATAACGCCTTTGCGCGGGGCTGGTTCAGCCAGCAGATGGAAGATTTCGTGGCACGTCACGCAGGCGTGCGGCTGAATCTGCATACCCGTGTGACGCCGCCCACAGGCCCTGAAGACGAAACCCTATGCGTGTGGTTAGGTAACGTCGCCGACTGTGGTCTACGGCAGGAGACGCTTGGCTACATGCGTCGCGGGGTCTATGCGCACCCCGATTATTTCCGGCGCCATGGCATGCCTCGTCACCCCCGCGAACTAACCGAACACGCCTGGATCGATCTACTCGGTACCAGCGAACAAGGCGTGACGTTACATCACGCCCGCGAAGGAGAAACCCGGATCACGCTGCCGCCGTCACGCCTGCACGTGGATCAGTACGCCCTGCACATCGATGCCATCGCACGAGGGCGCGGCCTGGGTCTGCTTCCCCATTGGATGGCCGAGAAACGACTCCAGCATCATCCCGGCAGCCTGGCGCCTTGCCTCGAAGAATGGGCGCCCTCGTCGCTTCCCATCACCCTGCTTTACCCGTTCGGGCGTTTACCTCGCAAGAGCATCACTCTTCTCGAACAAATTCGTCAGACCGTGCCGGATAGCTGGCGCTTGCATTCGCATATCCCTCCCGAGCGCGTTTGCACGCTAGACTGACAGTCTCAAAATGGCATGCTGTACTCTTTTATAAAAAATCGGTGTATCTAAAAGACCGGGTCATATAAAAGACGAGTGCATGTGGACGCCGGTTCATGCTGAATGCCGATGTGCAGGTGCCACGCATTTAGATAGCATGCTCACATATTCACTTGCCTTGGCGAATGGGAGAGGGAATGGGTCTCAAGGAAATCGCTGTCGGTGGCATTTATCTCAGTCCGCTGCTTCTCTATACCCTGTTAGGGTTCATCGGCGCACTCATCGTGCGTACCGTATTGCACCGACTCGTCGGGCAACATGTTCCTTGGTTCGAAGCGTGGTTCGATGTCGCCTTGTTCGTCATCATTACCGCCGCCGTCGCCTTTGCCTTCTCGTCTACTGCTGGAATCGTTTAAATGCGCACACCGCTACGCATGCTGATCACTCTCGTTATCGTGGCACTGGCCGTCGCCGCCGGCGTCTGGCTCTGGCATTACTACCTGTATACGCCATGGACCCGCGACGGCCGCGTTCGCGCCGACGTCGTCACGATCGCCCCGGATGTCTCGGGCTGGGTGCGTCAGCTGCCGGTGAGCGACACGCAACAGGTCGAGCAAGGCGAGACCCTGTTCCAGATCGATCAGTCGCGTTACCAAACTGCCGTCGACAAGGCCCAGGCCATAGTCGCATTGAACAAGGCAAAGTTAGAGCTCAAGCAACATGAGGAGAGCCGACGCAACAACCTGAGCAATCAGGCCATCAGCAGCGAGGATCGCGAAGTCGCGCGGATCGATACCCGCGTGGCGAAAGCCAATCTCGACGAGGCCCAAGCCGATCTTGAAAGCGCCCAGCTCGATCTGAAGCGCACCGTGGTCGAGGCCCCCGCCGACGGGCATATCCTCAATCTGCGCCTTACCGAGGGCAACTACGTCTCGGCCGGCAATGCAGTGATGGCGCTGGTCAAAGCGGATTCCTACTATGTGACCGGGTATTTCGAAGAAACCAAGATGTCACGTATCGAAGAAGGCGACACCGCCAGGATCACGCTGATGAACGGCGATACCGAATTGCGTGGCCATGTCACTGGAATCGGTCGCGGGATCGCCGATAGCAATACTTCACCCAACGAGCAGCTCTTGCCCCAGGTCGAGCCAACCTTCAATTGGGTCAGGCTAGCGCAGCGGATTCCGGTGCGCATCGCGCTCGACGAAGTCCCCGACGAGACGCTGCTCAGTGCCGGCATGACCGCTACCATCCATATCGTCGACGAGACGGATACCGACTGAGCCGCCCATGTCGCCCTGGCTGGAAACCTACCTCACCCCTTCGAAGGCGTCACTGCAGTTCGCCACCAAGACCACATTGGCGATGCTGCTGGCGCTTTATATCGCGCTATGGTGCGATCTCGACCGACCCTACTGGGCGTTGATCTCAGCGGCCTTCCTGCAGATCCGGCCAATGAGCGGCATGGTCGTCGAGAAGGGCATCTGTCAGATCAGCGGCACGCTCATCGGTGCGTTGGTCGGCATCGTGATCATGGCCTTCTTCGCCCAGGCTCGCGTACCCGCCCTGGTGGCACTGACGCTATGGATCATGTTCTGCGCCTACGGCAGCTCGCTGTTGCGCAACAATTTTGCCTACGGCTGCATCATGGGCGCCGTCACGGCGATGCTGATCGTGGTGATTTCCTCCAACCAGCCGCCGAGCGGCATTTTCGATATCGCCATCGCACGGCTCTCCGAACTAGGGCTCGGCGCCCTCTGTGCCACCCTGGTCAGTGCCCTGTTATGGCCTACACGCGTCAAGGACCACCTGGCGAATCAGGCCGATGAGGTGATCAATCACGCCTTCACGCACGCCGGGCAACGCCTCGACGCCGGCGATGAGCTGGATGTCATGCAGCAATCGTTGACCGCCAGTCTCGAGCCGCTGACGATGCTCGAAACCGACAGCCAGGCGGCGCGCTACGAGGGCCCCGATGGTGCCGGTCGCATCCGTGCCACGCACGTGCTCACCCGGCGCACGTTGCGTTTCTTCGCCACATTGGGTGCGCTTTATCAGTTGCTACACGACCACGGCGATCGCATCAACGCGCCGCTGCATCAACTGGCCAAAGAAATCGCCGACGGCTTTCGCAATGCAGAGCACGTGAAAGGCGTACCCGCCGCACGCCGCCAATTACAGGACCTGCGCAAGCGCGCTCACGGCTACTCCGACACGCAACTCGATCCCTTGCAGCGGCGTGTGCTTCTAGCGCTGCGCGAGGTACTCGGTCATGCCATGATCATGCTCGACGCGCGCGAGGCCATTGCCCATCCAGGGCGCAAGCAACTACGTGGCGGATCGCTGTCCTGGCACCGCGATCATCTCGTGGCGTTGCTAAATGCCGGCCGCGCGGGACTGGTCTTTTCATGTCTGGCCACCTTCTGGTTGCAGACACACTGGAACAACGGCCAGGTCGCGATGCTGCTAGGCACTCTGTTCTCGGCGTTTTTCGCCACGCGCGATAATCCCGTTACGATCTGCATGATGTTCTTCAAAGGCATGCTGGCTGCATTGCCCAGCGCCTTCCTGTTCGGCCATGTGCTGCTCTCGCAGGCCAACGGGTTTCCCATGCTCGCCATGCTCTTCGTCACGCCGCTGTTCCTGGGGCTTCTTGGCGCTTCCAACCCGCGCTTGATGGGCTACTGCCTTGCCTTCACTATCTTCAATATTCTGCTGACCATGCCCGGCAATGGGATGGACTTCTCATTCGACAGCTTCGCCAATCGTGCCATCGCCGTCATCGTCGGACTCAGCGCCGTGGTGATGGGATTCCGCTTGCTCCCCGGCCTGGGCACGCCAATTCGACGCCGGCGCTTGATCGGCGCCATCAGCCACGACTTGCGGCATATCGATGAGCAACCCTTGCATGAAGCCGAAAGCCGCTTCAGCGGCCATATGGCCGACCGTCTGCTGCAACTCGCCCGGCATGACGACATGCTGCCCGAGGATCATCGCCACCTGTTCATGATCGGCCTCAACGGTCTCGATCTGGGGCGCTCGTGCTTGCGCCTGCGCCACCGCCTGGAAGATGCATCAACACCAGTACGCGACGCCATGCAACATCTTCTGGCCACGCTGGCCAACGGCTTCGAGGACAGCGCCCATGGCCGCTCGCCCCAAGGCATCAACGAGGCCGGCCAAGCGCTGGATGCCGCCATCGCGCGCCATGGCGGCATCGAGGAAGACGCGCGCGAGCTTATCGAGGGGTTGATTGAGCGACTTGTCCTGGTGCTGGACCGTCAGGCCGAGGTCATGGCCGAGCGTCAGACACCGGCCATCTCCGCGACCAAGAGCGCCTGACGACCAACGCCATCCGAGAGATAAATATGCAGATTCGACCTTTCCAGCCCGTCGATGAAGAGAGTGTCATTGCGCTCTGGGAGCGCTGCGAGTTGACTCGCCCATGGAATGACCCACGCCGCGACATCGCACGCAAGCTCGCGGAAGATCCCAGCCTGTTCCTGATCGGAGTGGAAGCGGACACTGTGATCGCCAGCGCCATGGCGGGATACGACG
The DNA here is from genome assembly GCF_029889885.1 of Chromohalobacter sp. 296-RDG. Classification (GTDB taxonomy): domain Bacteria; phylum Pseudomonadota; class Gammaproteobacteria; order Pseudomonadales; family Halomonadaceae; genus Chromohalobacter. Next base: position 48,226 of record NZ_JARANY010000005.1, on the reverse strand, counting down.
GGCATCGTGGCTGGGTACACTATCTGGCGATCAGCCCCGACTGCCAGCGCCGCGGCCTGGGCCGCCAATTACTCGCCGCCGTGGAGCGCGCCCTGCAGGCCCGGGGCTGCCCAAAGCTGATGCTGATGGTTCGCAACGAGCATCCCGCGTTGATCGACTATTACCGCCGCCAAGGGTACGACGAAGGTGACTTCGTGACCCTTGGCAAGCGCTTGATCGCCGACGACTGACTCAGTCGCGGTCGACGGCGAAGGCGGACCACGCTTGGCGTGTCGGCATGACTTCAAGACGATTGACGTTGACGTGTGCCGGCAGCGAGACCGTATAGCAGATCAACTCGGCGATGTCCTCAGCCTCGAGTGGCGTGGTGTTGCCGTAAAGCTTGTCGGAGGCCGCCTGATCGCCGCCGGTGCGCACCAGCGTGAACTCAGTCTCGGCCATACCCGGCGCGATATCGGTAACCCGCACGCCGGTGCCTTGCAGATCGCAACGCAGGTTATAGGAAAACTGCTGCACGAAGGCCTTGCTCGCACCATAGACGTGGCTGCCCGGATACGGCCACTGCCCCGCAACCGAGCCCAAGTTGACGATACTCGCCCCGGCCCCGGTCTCGATCAGCGTAGGCAGCAGCGCATGCGTCACATTGACCAGCCCGGTGATGTTGGTATCGATCATCGTATGCCAGTCGTCCAGGTCCGTCTTCTGCGCCGGTTCCGGTGCCAGGGCCAAACCGGCATTGTTGATCAACGCCTTGACCGCGCGGAAATCTTCCGGCAGCGCCGCAACGACGTCCTTGATCGCTTCGGCGTCTCGCACGTCGAGCACCGCGGTATGCACAGGCACCTTGTCGTTTAGCTCCTTCTCGAGATCCGCGAGACGCTCCGCGCGCCGACCAATGAGAATCAACGACCAGCCAGCCTCGGCGAAACGCCGCGCTGCGGCGCGCCCGAAGCCCGAAGTCGCCCCGGTAATCAATACGATATCGCTCATGTTTTGCTCCTTCTCCACATATGCCTTGCCGCCAATGCGTGTTCACGGCGCGATCAGCCAGGATAGCCGCCTTCGATGTCGACGATGCGCGTGGCATTGCGCCCTACACCACCATGCAGGTCCAGCATGCGCTCGATCCAGGCATAGACCGGATCGGCATTGGAGACAAGATCCGCCGTCGAGACACACCTTGCCCACATGAAATGACCGAATACCAGGTAGTCGGCACCGCCAGGCGCTTCGCCGTCGAGGAAGTCGGCCTCTTCGAGACGCCCACGCAGCGGCTCAAGGGCTGCATCGAGTGACGAGAGCCCTTTGCTGGGCGCATGCATTTCCTCGAGGCTACGGCCCAGCGCCTTTTCACGCGTTTCACGAAAATACGCCTGATCGTCGGGATGTACGGCATTGAACAAGTCCATGACGATGGTGCGCAAAATCCCGGGCGCCAACGCCCGCTCGCTGTAGAACTTGAAGAAGCGCGCGCGGGACGCCGCCGTATCGTCTCCCAGCAGCGGATTTTGCGGATACACGCGATCCAGATAGCGGAAGATCTCGTAGCTATCGGTGACCGAGGTATCGCCATCGACGAGTACCGGCACCTTACCTTGCCCCGAAAACGCGATCGCCTCTTTCTGGGTAAACCGCCAAGGGATGAAATCGCATTCCAGCCCCTTGTGCGCCAGCGCATAACGCACACGCCAGCAGTAAGGCGAAAACCGCAGCCGCTCGTCACGCCCGCTCAAGTCGTACATCTGCAACGCCATGCCACTGCTCCTTTATTCAGCATAGACTTATCGTGAGAGTACCCACGCGCTGGATCTACGACGCTACCACATGCCGCGCAATCGCGCCTACGGCGCACGCACCTGGGCCACTATGTCCGGGAAAAGACTCATCTATTAGTCGAACTCATACCGCGTAAAACGCCTCACCAACGCTCTTCGTGCCTCCGACGAAGGTCACAAGAAAATACATATAAGTTTGATTTTGAAAGATATTTTAAGTTCATCAATTTCCTGGCGTTATTGGTAATACCAATTATCCAACAATTGGCCGTATCGCATTTCACGTTTATCTTTTGCTCGATGACGGGCGACATCCGTCTGCCTCCGTCTTGCGCTGCACAACAACACAATCAGGGGCACTTTCATGAATCAAACGCTGCTCTCGCTACTCGCCTTCCTGCCATTGGTGCTGGCTGGCGTACTACTGATTGGCTTACGAATTCAGGCCAAGGTCGCCATGCCCGTAGTCTTCGTGGTGACCGCGCTGATCGCCTTGCTGGCCTGGGATATGACGTTCACCCGGGTCGTTGCTTCGACGTTCCAGGGACTGATCCTCACTGCGGGCCTTTTGTGGATCATCTTCGGCGCCATCATGCTACTCAATACGCTGAAGCACTCCGGTGGCATCACCGCCATCCGCAACGGTTTTTCCAGCATCAGTCCCGACCGACGCGTACAAGCGCTGATCGTCGCCTGGCTGTTCGGCTGCTTCATCGAAGGGGCCTCCGGTTTCGGGACTCCGGCGGCCGTAGCGGCGCCGCTGATGGTGGCACTGGGCTTCCCCGCGCTGGGTGCCGTGACCGTGGGCATGATGATCCAGTCCACGCCGGTCTCCTTCGGCGCCGTCGGCACCCCTGTCGTGGTAGGCGTCACCAGCGGCCTCAACCGCAACGCGATCACCGAACAATTGACCGCCAGCGGCTCGAGCTGGGAAAGCTTCTTTCGATTGGTCGCCTCGGAAGTCGCCATCACTCACGCCATCGTGGGGGTACTGATGCCGCTGATCATGGTCATCGTGATGGTGCGCTTCTTCGGCGCCAACCGCTCCTGGAAGGAAGGGCTCTCGATCACGCCGTTCGCGCTTTTCACTGGCATTTCCTTCGTGGTGCCCTACGCCCTGGTGGGCGTCGTCCTGGGGCCTGAGTTCCCATCGATGATCGGCGCCCTGGTGGGTCTGGCGATTGTCGTGCCAGCCGCCAAGAAAGGCTTTCTGCTGCCCAAGGACACCTGGGACTTCCCAGACAGCACGACCTGGCCGGACGAGTGGCTCGGACGCCTGGAAATCAAGATGGACCAGGTCGCCGGCAAGGCGCCGATGTCGGTCTTCATGGGCTGGGTGCCGTATGTGCTGCTGGCGATTTTGCTAGTCATCTCACGCACCGTGCCGTCGGTCACTTCGGCGCTGCAATCGATCAGCCTGAGCTGGAACGATATTCTCGGCGAGAGCGGCGTGTCGGGCAGCCTTCAACCGCTGTACCTTCCCGGCGGCATCATCCTGATCGTGGTACTGCTTACCGTGTTGCTACACCGCATGCGTGCCGCTGAGCTAAGTGCGGCCTTCAGCGAGTCGACCAAGACGCTGCTGGGCGCCGGATTCGTATTGATCTTCACCGTGCCCATGGTGCGCATCCTGATCAACTCCGGCGTCAATCAGGCAGACCTGGTTTCGATGCCCGTGGCCATGGCGCAACTCGTCGCCGATGGCGTGGGGCATGTCTACCCATTCTTCGCCCCCGCCGTCGGTGCGTTGGGAGCGTTCATCGCAGGCTCCAACACAGTCTCCAACCTGATGCTCTCGGACTTCCAGTTCAATGTCGCCGAGGCTCTGGGGCTGTCCACGGCAATGATGGTGGCGCTGCAGGCCGTGGGGGCCGCCGCCGGCAACATGATCGCCATTCACAACGTGGTCGCCGCCTCAGCCACCGTGGGGCTGCTGGGCCGCGAGGGCACTACGCTGCGCAAGACGATCCTGCCGGCGCTTTACTACCTGACTTTCACGGGTCTCATCGGCTTGATCGCGTTCTACGTGATTGGGGTAAGCGATCCACTACTCGGCTAGCCCGCACCTGCCGAACACCCCTTATAAATAACGCCCTCCCCGGCTTATGCCGGGGAGGGTTTTATTGGTTTTACCAATTATCCAGAATTTTAGCCTTTCGGCTAATAGGCACGCTCGTTTGCCATGCGCGAATATGGAAACACTTTCCATAAGCGGCGAGGCCTAGGCACTGTCCCGCGCCGAGCCCACGCCCACGCGTGGCGGCATCGCCCAAGGAGACTGCATGAATATTCTCTTTGACGAACGCCTGGACGGCACACTGCCGGCAATCGACAAGGATGCCCTTGTAACGCATCTGACCGCCCATTTACCCGGCATGACGCTGCTGCATCGCGAGGAAGACCTTCGCCCCTTCGAGTGCGATGGCCTCTCTGCGTACCGCGTGCTGCCCATGCTCGTGGCGCTTCCCGACACGTTGGAGCAGGTGGAAGCCCTGCTCGGCATTTGCCACGCCCAAGGGGTGCCGGTGGTCACGCGAGGCGCGGGCACCGGCCTCTCTGGAGGCGCCCTCCCCCTCGAGAAGGGAGTGCTGCTGGTGATGTCCCGTTTCAGCCGCATTCTCGACATCGACCCCGAGGCACGTACCGCACGCCTGCAACCCGGCGTGCGCAATCTGGCGATTTCCGAAGCGGCGGCACCTTACGGGCTCTATTACGCGCCCGACCCTTCCTCGCAAATCGCCTGCTCGATCGGCGGCAACGTCGCCGAGAATGCCGGCGGCGTGCACTGCCTGAAATACGGCCTGACCGTGCACAACGTGCTCGCAGTGAACATTCTGACCATCGAAGGGGAGCACATCACGCTCGGCAGCGAGGCCCTGGATGCCCCAGGCTTCGACCTGCTAGCGCTGTTCACCGGGTCCGAAGGCATGCTCGGAGTCATTACCGAGATCACCGTCAAGCTGCTACCCAAGCCCGAGGTTGCCAAGGTGCTGATGGCCAGCTTCGACGACGTCGAGAAGGCCGGCAAGGCAGTGGGTGACATCATTGCTGCGGGGATCATCCCCGGCGGCCTGGAGATGATGGACAAGCTGGCCATCCAGGCTGCCGAGGACTTCGTCAAGGCCGGCTATCCGGTGGACGCCGACGCCATCCTGCTGTGCGAACTGGATGGCGTGGAAGCCGACGTTCACGATGACTGCGAAACGGTGCGCAGTGTCCTCGAAGCGGCTGGTGCTACCGATATCCGCCTCGCGCGAGACGACGCCGAACGCGCCACGTTCTGGGCCGGGCGCAAGGCCGCCTTCCCCGCGGTAGGACGCATGGCACCCGACTACTATTGCATGGACGGCACCATTCCCCGACGCGAGCTTCCGCGCGTACTCAAGGGCATCGCCGACCTCTCGGCGACCCACGGCCTGCGCGTCGCCAATGTCTTCCATGCCGGCGACGGCAACATGCACCCACTGATCCTTTTCGACGCCAATGCCCCAGGCGAGCTGGCACTGGCCGAGGAAGTCGGCGGCAAGATCCTCGAACTCTGCGTCGAGGTCGGCGGCAGCATTACCGGCGAACACGGCGTGGGCCGTGAGAAGATCAACCAGATGTGCGCCCAGTTCAATCCCGACGAGATCACGGTCTTTCATGCCGTCAAGACCGCCTTCGACCCACATGGGCTGCTCAATCCCGGCAAGAATATTCCGACGCTGGCGCGCTGCGCCGAATTCGGCGCCATGCACGTTCACCAGGGGCAATTGCCACACCCCGAATTGCCGCGCTTCTAACGATGCGGGAAGAAAGGTAAAACCGTATGACTCATCTCCATAATCAACAGCCGGCCCCCGCGCCGGGAAGTCAGCCGGTCGCCGATCACGATCTCAGCGACGCTCTGCTCGAACGCGTGCGGCAAGCGGTGCAAGACAATACGCCCTTGCGCCTGGTCGGCGGCGGTAGCAAAGGGTTCTATGGTCGACCGGTGGTCGGAGAAACGTTCTCGCTCGCCGCGCACACGGGGATCGTCCATTACGACCCGGTCGAACTGGTGGTCACGGTACGCGCCGGCACTCGTCTGGCCGATCTTCAGCAGACGCTGGCCGAAGCGGGACAGCAACTGGCCTTCGAGCCGCCGCACTTCGCCGACACCTCCACGGTGGGTGGCATGGTGGCTTGCGGAATTTCCGGCCCGCGCCGCCCTTGGGGGGGAAGCGTGCGCGACTTCGTCCTCGGAACACGCCTTATTACCCACGACGGTAAACGGCTGCATTTTGGTGGCGAGGTCATGAAGAATGTCGCCGGCTACGACCTCTCGCGGCTAATGGTCGGCGCACAGGGCACGCTGGGGGTGATCGACGAGGTCTCGTTCAAGGTCCTGCCGCTTCCCGCCGCCAGCGCCACGCTGCGTCTGGAAATGTCCCGCGACACGGCCATGGCGCGCCTCGCCGAGTGGGGTCGCGAGCCACTGCCCATCACCGGCGCTGCCCATGACGGCGAGGCGCTACACATTCGTCTCGAAGGCGGCCCCGGCTCGGTGGCCGATACCCAAGCGCGCCTCGGCGGCGAACCGGATGACGTCGATTTCTGGCAACGACTGCGCGAGCTCGATCTGGCTTTCTTCTCGCGCCGCCACGATAGTCGTCCGCTCTGGCGGCTATCGCTGCCGCATCGCGCCCCCGCAGTGCCGCTCGACGGCGACGAGCTCGTCGATTGGGCGGGCGCGCAACGCTGGTGGCGTAGCGATACGCCGGCCGAGACGGTGCGCCGACATGCCGCCCGTGTCGGCGGACACGCGACGCGTATCGACCTCGACCAATCTCACGGCATCGAGACGCCTTTCACGCCGCTCTCGCCGGTGCTCGCCAAGTATCACCACCGACTCAAGGCCGAGCTCGACCCACACGGTATCTTCAACCCCGGGCGACTCTACGAGGGGCTATAGCCATGCAGACGAATTTCACCGACGAAGCCCTGCGCCAACCGCACATACGTGAGGCCGACCGCGTCCTGCGATCGTGCGTGCATTGTGGCTTCTGCAACGCCACCTGCCCGACCTATCAACTGCTGGGCGACGAACGCGATGGCCCGCGCGGACGCATCTATCTGATGAAGGAGCTGCTGGAAAGCCGCGACGATGACGACCAAGTCACGCAAGAAACGCAGACGCATCTCGACCGCTGCCTGAGCTGCCGCAACTGCGAAACCACCTGCCCCTCGGGCGTCGAATACCACAAGCTACTGGATATCGGGCGCGCCGAGGTCGAACGTCGCGTCGGGCGTTCCTACAAGGAACGCGCCCTGCGTTATGGCCTGCGCAAGGCACTGGTCGAGCCGCGTCGCTTCCAGGCACTGCTGGCGCTGGGGCAAACCTTTCGCCCACTGGCACCGAGACCGCTCAAGGGCAAGATCCCGCCCCGCACGGTCGACAGTGCCCAGCATACAGAGCGCGTCACGCCCGCGCCCCACGCCCGCCATATGCTGGTGCTCGAGGGTTGCGTGCAGCCGGGGCTTTCGCCCAACACCAATGCCGCCGCGACACGCGTTCTCGACCGTCTGGGGATCGCCCTGAGTTCAGCCCCGGAGGCCGGCTGTTGCGGTGCCATCGACTATCACCTCGATGCTCAGGAGGCCGGGCGCGAGCGTATGCGGGCCAATATCGATGCCTGGTGGCCGCACGTCGAAGCAGGCACCGAGGCCATCGTCCAGACCGCCAGCGGCTGTGGTGCCTTCGTCAAGGAATATGGCGAGATGCTCGCCGACGACCCACGCTATGCTGAGAAAGCACGCCATATCAGCGCACTCGCCAAGGACCTGGTGGAGATCCTTCGCGACGAGGACATCGAGACGCTGGCACCTCGCCACGACAAGCGCCTCGCCTTCCATTGCCCTTGCACACTGCAACATGCCCAGAAACTCGGCGGCGCCGTGGAAGGCGCGTTGACGCGTCTCGGATTCACGCTATCCCCGGTGCGCGATCCGCATCTATGCTGTGGGTCGGCCGGGACCTATTCCATCACCCAGCCGGCCTTGGCGACACAATTGCGCGACGACAAGCTCGACGCGCTCGAATCGGGCCACCCCGAGGAAATCGTCACCGCCAACATTGGCTGCCAGACTCACTTGGCAGGCGCAGGCCGCACCCCCGTCCGACACTGGATCGAGATCGTCGACGAGGCCCTGACCCCGGCTACGGGCGACGCGCCTCGAGCTGCGAGCGGCTCGTAGCTCGTAGCTCACATTTCCCACAGGAGATCTGCATGAAAACTCAAGCCGTACTCGAACTCAGTGACGTCAACCAGTTGCTCGACGCCGCTCAGAAAGAAGCCGACGCTAATGGCTGGTCAGTCACCATCGCGGTTGCCGACGATGGCGGCCATCTGCTTGGACTGCGCCGCCTGGATGGCGCGGCCCCGTTCAGCGCCGGCATTGCCACCGAAAAGGCACGCAATGCCGCCATCGGCCGCAAGGAGACCCAAGCCTTCGAGGACATGATCAATAACGGCCGTACCGCCTTCGTCAGCGCACCGATGCAAGCCTTGCTCGCCGGTGGCGTGCCGCTGATCGTCGAGGGCAACGTCATCGCCAGCGTCGGCGTTTCCGGCGTCAAGCCCGATCAGGATGTCCAGGTCGCCAAGGCCGGCGTCGCCGCCTTGATCTAATCTTTACCTGTCGCGAGACACGCCACTGGCGTGTCTCCTCTTCCCGCCCCTTTTCTCCACTTCTCTCTGCAAGATCGTATTTTCGTTGCCATACTCGCTAGTCCACACCATGAGCACAGCATGCCGAGGAGGCGACATGGCAGGAGGATGGTCGAAGGACGGTGCGGTACAGGATCAAATCGATAGCACCGTCGAGGACGCTGTGCAACGCTCGCGCCAGCAGCTACCCAGTGGCGAGAGTCTGAGCCACTGCGAGGAATGCGGTGATCTTATCCCCCAAGCGCGGCGCGATGCCGTCCCCGGGGTACGCCTGTGTATTGTCTGCCAGGACGAGCGTGACCGGCATGAACGCTTTGATGCCAGCGGCTACAATCGTCGAGGCAGCAAGGATAGCCAGCTGCGTTGAGTCGTTCCGCCGTCGATGAATCGCCTTGCGACCGACGGTGGAACGATCGTTTTCATCGGCACAAGGTATGTTCCTGCCACGCATCGTGTGATTTTTCTAATCTGCCTTTAATTTTATTTTTAAAACAAATTATCGATTCTTTTCATTAAATTCATGACATACTAAAACCAATATAACCATCATTGACATAAACACCTGCGCACTCTTCAATAAACACATAATTAATACTAGGGAGAAAGGGTGATGCGCAGCCTGAAAAAACAAAAAACAGACAATGTTTTCATATTGCTCGAGAACACCCGTCGCGCGAGCGACCACCGCGCTTCATTGTTGTTCGAAAACCCTGAGTACGAAGTGATCTGTTACCGCAACGATGCATTGCGGGGCGCATTGCGCGAGCTCGATGAGTTGCGTGAGCAAGGCTATTACGTGTCCGGTTACCTTGCCTATGAGGCGGGCTACGCACTTTCCGACAAGCCGGATTTCAAGTTTTGCAAACGCGCCAAGAGCGATGCCCCACTCGTGCATTTCTATGCGTTTCGCGATATGCGCCGTTTGTCGCAGCATCAAGCCGGTCAGTTTCTCGAAGCACATGTTCCTGACACGAACCCCGCAGCCATTCGCCACTTGGCACTCAACGCGCGACGCGAAGAGTATCTCGCTAATATCGAGAAAATAAAATCCTATATTCGAGAAGGCGACACTTATCAAGTCAACTACACATTAAAATACCGCTTCGAATATCAAGGTGCGCCCGTCGCCCTGTATCGCAAACTCCGCAATCGCCAGAAAGTCGAGTTCGGGGGATTGCTCAACTTTCCGGAGTATGCAGTGCTGTCATTATCGCCGGAACTCTTCCTGCGCAAGCAGGGCACGGCGCTGGAATCCAAGCCCATGAAGGGCACCTTTCCGCGTGGAACGTCGGCCGAGGAGGATGCCGGTATTCTCGACACGATGCGTCACGATACGAAGACACGCTCCGAGAACGTGATGATCGTCGACTTGCTGCGCAACGATGTCAGTCGCGTCGCCTCGCCGGGCTCCGTGGCGGTCAAGAATCTGTTCGAGATACAGACCTTCGAGACGCTGCATCAGATGATTTCCACCGTGATCGGCAAGATCGACACCAACGCCAGGATCGAGCAGGTGTTCCGCGAGCTATTCCCCTGCGGCTCGATCACCGGTGCCCCCAAGATACGCACGATGCAGATCATCGAAGAACTGGAGCGCGAACCGCGCGGCGTCTATACCGGCGCGATCGGCTACCTGACGCCCCACAACGATTTCTGTTTCAACGTCCCCATCCGCACTTGCATCGCACATGCTGACGGCCATGCGGAAATGGGCATCGGCGGCGGCGTGCTCCATGAATCCGACCCCGAGGCCGAATACGAGGAATGCTTGCTCAAGGCGCGTTTCCTGAGTGGACTCAATCAGGACCTGCAACTCATCGAGACCATGCGTTACCGGGCGGATGGCGCCCACATCGAACATCTCGAGAAACACCTGCAACGGCTGTCACGAGCGGCACGCGACCTGCACTTCGTCTACGCGGCTGCCAGCGTCCGACTGGCCCTCGCCGAGGCCATCGATGGACTCGATTACGACACACGGGTGCGCCTATCCATGGCTCACGACGGCCAGTTCGAGATCACCACCACGTCGCTGGGGGCCGAGGACGAAGCACCATCTGAAGCGCGACTGGGCATCAGTGCCCGCTCCATCGACCAGCACGCCTTCCTGCTGCATTACAAGACCACCGCACGCGATATCTACGATAGCGAATATCGGCAACACCAGGCTCAGGGTGATTACGACGTGGCTTTCCTCAACCATGAAGGCCGCGTGACAGAGGCCAGCCGCCACAACCTCTTCATCGAGAAGGACGGCTTGCTGCTGACACCGCCTCTCGATGAAGGCGTGTTGCCCGGCATCGCCCGTGACACGCTCATCGAAGCGAGTTGCGAGCGCTGTTGCGAACGCCCGATCACGCCGCAGGATCTACTCGACGCCGACGCCATATGGCTAACCAACGCCGTGCGCGGCGCCGTTCCAGTCATGCTCAGCGAGCAGGCCATACAAACGCTTTCCGCCTGGGCGGGTCAGGAGGCTACCTATGCTGTGTCTCATTGATAACTACGATTCGTTCACCTACAACATCGTGTCCTGCCTCAACCAACTCGGCGTCCAGCCGTGGATCGTCAAGAGCGATGCGATGACGCTTGACCAGCTGGCGAGCCACGACATCGAGGGTATCCTGATCTCCCCGGGGCCCTGCACGCCATCGCAGTCCGGCATCACGCTCGAGGTCATCAAGGCCTACGCGGGCAAGGTCCCGATTCTGGGCATCTGCCTGGGCCACGAAGCGATCGCCGAGGCCTTCGGTGGGTATATCGAGCACGCTCGCGAGGTCATGCACGGCAAGGTATCGCACGTTGATCACGATGGACGTGGTGTGTTCACCGGCGTCATTCAGCCGGTGCGCGTGACCCGCTACCACTCACTGACCGTCACCCGACAGCGCATGCCCGCCGATTTCGAGATCAGCGCCTGGACTTGTGACACACAGGGCAATATCGAGGACGTCATGGGCATCCGGCATCGCGACCTGGACATCGAAGGCGTGCAGTTCCATCCCGAGTCCATCCTCACCGAGCATGGTCATCTCATGCTGGCGAACTTTCTCCGCAAACTCGACCAACATCGCCCATTGCCAGGGAAAGTAGCCGGCTTCTAGTAGGTATTTCAGGGAAGGATCCACATGTACACCGGCACCGACAGCCCCACGACGGCGCGTGAAAGCGAGATACTCGCGCGTCTCACCGAGAACTGGAACCAGCGAGTCGCAGTACGCAAGGAGCGACTCGACCTGAATGACTATTACGACACCACGGCGCCGGATTTCCCGCCATCGATGGTGCCCTTCTGGGACGATCCGCGTTGCCAGGCCATCGACGAAGCGGACAAACGCCGCGTCCTCGCCGGCGCCTGGATCAACTACAACGAGAAGACGATCTTCGTCGAAGACAAGGTCATAAATCCCATGTGCTCGCTGCTGCTGCGGGATACTCTGCCCGGCGTCGGCGACACCGTCTCCAAGAAGGCCATCGCGCAGACCCAGGTGGACGAGCAGTTCCATATTCTGATGTGCCTGGAGGTCTGCGAGTGCGCGCGCCGCCAGCATCGGCTCCGGGACTTGCACATTCCCACGCCCCTGCTCGAGCAGCGCATGGAGACAGCGCTTTCCAAGGCAGACAACGAGCGCGAGTTCGCCTTGATTCGGATGGCCTATGCCACCGTGGCCGAGATGACCATCAACGTGTTCTTGAAACGTCTCTCGCAGGACCGCAGCATCCAGCCGCTCAATCGCCTGAACACCGAGCTCCACCGCCAGGACGAAGCCTCGCATGCCGCCATCTTCGGCGAGATCGCCCGCGCCGTTTACGAACGTCTCAGTGCCGGACAGCAAGCCATCTTTCGCGCCCACCTAATGCGCGCCATCGACGACTTCTTCGAACTCGACGTAGGATTCTGGCGCGCCATTCTCGACTATCTGGCGATTCCCGAACGCGAGAGCATACTGCAAGACATGGCCTCGAAGAGCCGCACGAACCGCTCACTTCGCGATTACAGCGCGTTGGTCGAACTGTTGCAGCAGATCGGCATTCACGAGGGATCGAGCTTCGTTTTCCGATAACACGACAGCGCGCGAACAGAGGCAACGCCTTGGCGCCCCTTGCAGGCGCCAAGGTAGTGGTGACAAACGACATAGTGGCGACAAGGTTGGACGCAGGCTCAGCGTGCGTGAAATTCGCGGCCAGCCAGGGTCGGCGCGATCACGCCCGCACGCACCACGAAGTCGCCGAATGCCTCGCCCGCTTCGCGCTCGGCGGCGTAGCGCTGAATCAGCGGCGTGAGCTCCTCGAGAATGGTCGCCTCGTCGATGTTCTCGCGGTAGAGCTTGTTGAGGCGCTCGCCGGCGAAACCGCCCCCCAGATAGAGGTTGTAACGTCCCAAGGTCTTGCCCACGAAGCCGATTTCCGCCAGATAGGGCCGCGCGCAGCCATTCGGACAGCCCGTCATGCGCACGATGATGGCGTCATCGTCCAAGCCTGCGTCATGCATGATCGCTTCTAGACGGTCGATGAGTGACGGCAGATAACGTTCGCTTTCGGCCATCGCCAAGCCACAAGTGGGGAATGCCACGCAGGCCATCGCGTGACGGCGCAGCGGCGTCGTCTCGAACGTCATCGCGTAATCCGCCAGTAGCGTGTCGATGGCCTCGCGGCGCGTCTCGGGCACCTGGGTGATGATCAGATTCTGGTTGGTGGTCAGCACAATATCGCCGTCGTGCGCCTTGGCGATCTCGCGCATGCCCATCATGAGCTGTGGCCCGTCCTCGACATCCGCCAGGCGGCCATTTTGAACGAACAGGCCGTAGTGCCAGAGGCCATCCTCACCCTGATACCAACCGAGCCGGTCGCCGTTGTGGGTGAGCGGCAGCTCGATTGGCGGCGCCAACGACTCGCCCAGGTACTCCTCGACGCGCTCGCGGAAGCCTTCGACGCCCAGCGCCTCGACGGTATACTTGAGACGCGCCTGCTTGCGATCATGGCGATTGCCGTTATCACGCTGCACGAGCATGATCGCTTCCGACACGGCCGCCGCGCGATCCGGCGTACAGTAACCGACGATGTCGGAAAGCCGCGGGAAGGTCGCGGTCTCACCGTGCGTCATGCCCATGCCGCCACCGATGCACACATTGAAGCCCTGCAACTCGCCCGCCTGTACGTCGGCGATGAAGCCGACATCGTGGGCGAACACATCGACATCGTTCTCGGGCGGGATCGCCAGCGCTACCTTGAACTTGCGCGGCAGATAATGCCGTGTGTAGAGCGGCTCGACCTCATCGTCGGTTTCCTGAGGCCCGCCTGCCACGCGCTCCTCGCCGAGGAATATCTCGTGAAAGGCGCGAGTGCTCGGCAACAGACGAGTGCTGATCGCGTGCGCGAGGTCGTAGACCTGACGGTGCACCGGTGAGCGGTACGGATTGGCGGTGCAGATCACGTTGCGGTTGACATCACCACAGGCGGCGATGGTGTCCATCATCGCCTTGTCCAGCGCCTGCAAATGGCCGCGCAGGTTTTCCTTGAACACCCCGTGATACTGAAAGGTCTGACGCGTCGTGATGCGCAGCGTGCCGTTGGCATAGCGCCTGGCGTTGTCATCCAGCGTCAGCCACTGCTCGGGCGATACCCGCCCGCCAGGCAAACGCAGGCGCACCATGAACGAATACAGCGGCTCCAGCTTGCGATGGCGACGGTCGTCACGCACATCGCGGTCATCCTGCTGATAGAAGCCGTGAAACTTGGTCAGCTGGGTATCCGCCTCATTGACCGCGCCGGTGGCCCGGTCGGCCAGGCTCTCTTCAAGGGTGCCATAAAGATAGTGGCTCTCGACCTTGAGCCGTTCATTGGGATGCAGCTCGTCGAGCGACACGTCACGCATCTTGGCGATGATATCCATGTCGGTCTCCTCAATAGACGTCGCGCTGATAGCGCTTTTGCTGCTGCAGGTCACGCAGGTACTCGGCAGCGGCTTCCTCGTCGTATCTCCCCTGCTCGCGAATCACATCGAGCAAGGCCTGGTGGACGTCCGGCGCCATGCGTTCTGCGTCGCCGCACACGAAGACATAGGCCCCGGCCTGCAGCCAATCATAAAGTGTGGCAGCCTGTTCGCGCAGGCGGTCCTGCACGTAGACCTTGTCCTGTTGATCGCGAGAAAACGCCACGTCGAGCCGCGACAGGAGTCCCGTCTTGCGCCATTGCAGCCATTCGGCCTGATACAGGAAGTCGCTACGCCGCCGCCGGTCGCCGAAAAACAGCCAGTTATCGCCGCTCGCCCCACGCGCTTCGCGCTCCTGGAGAAAGGCCCTGAACGGCGCCACCCCAGTCCCCGGCCCGATCATCACGATGGGCACCGCGTCATCGTCGGGCAGCTTGAAATGCTTGTTGTGATCGATGTAGATCGGCACTTGATCGCCAGGGCTGACGCGGTCGGCGAGGTAGGTCGTCGCCACGCCGCCGCGCGCGCGCCCGTGGGTTTCATAGCGCACCACGGCAACGGTGAGATGCACTTCATCGGGGGCCGCGGCCTGGCTCGAGGCAATCGAATACAAGCGTGGCGGCAGCTTGCGCAACGCGCGGATGAAAGTGTCCGCCTCCAGCCCCTCGACCGGAAAATGCTCCAGCACGTCGATGATATGCCGCCCCTGTAACCACTCGCGCAGCTCGTCGCGTGACTCTTCGTCGAGCAGGCGACGCAATTCGGCATCGTCGCTGATCTCGGCCCAGTGATTGAGGAAGGGACGCGTCAGGGTGGTGACTTCGAAATCGTTGAGCAAGGCATCACGCAGTTGACGCCCTTCCTCGTACGGCGTCTCGCCATCCAGTCGCAGAGCGGTCAAAAGCTCGTCGACATAGGTGGGATCGTTCTGCGGCACGATCCCCACGGCGTCGCCGGGGCGATATTCCAGACCCGATTCCTCCAACGAGAGCTCGACATGCAGCGTCTGCTTGTCGGAATCCTCGGTATTGAGCGGCTGCATCTCCAGCACTTCCGCCTGGAAAGGATGCGAACGCGAGTAGGTGGCGACCGCGCCGCCGCTCACATCGGACGCCGGTCCCGGCGCAGCATTCCCCGAGAGCGCGGCGAAGGCGTCAAGCGTCGCGTCGACCCATTGCGTGGCGGTCTCTTCGTAGTCGACATCGGCGTCGACCCGCGCACACAGGCGCTGCGCCCCCAAGGCCTCGAGCCGCGAATCGAGCACCTTGCCGGACTCGCAGAAATATTCGTAGCTGGCATCGCCCAGTCCCAGCACGGCGAAGCGATGGTCGTCACTCAAACGTGGCGCTTTACGTCCCGCCAGCAGCTCGTAAAAGCCCAGAGCGCTGTCCGGTGGATCACCGTCGCCCTGGGTGCTGACCACCGCCATCAACCGGGTGGCCTGCTTGAGGTCTTGCTTGCCGAAGGACGCCATGTCCTTCAGTTCGACGTCGAGCCCCCAGGCACGCGCTCGCTCGGCCGCCTGTTCGGCCACGCCCTCGGCATTGCCGGTCTGGCTGCCGAACAGCACAGTCAGCGGCTCACCGGGGGGCGAGGCCGGCGATTCGGCGGCCGCCGGCGCATCATGCGCATCCAGACCGGCCAGATAGCCCTGCAGCCAGGCACGTTGCCGGGCGTCCAGATCGGCCAGCGCATCATTTAGCCGCCGTGCCTGATTGGCACTGAGGGGGCTGTTCGATTCGGACAAGCGTCCTTGCGACATTGGACCTCTCATCGTTGCCGTGGTGATCTTGAGACTAGGGTGTCTAGGCTAGGCAAGTCTTAAAAGAATTAAAAATTCTAAAAAGAAATTTTTATATTCACTTAAAGACTATAACACCCAGCTACTCGACTGGGCCATCGTTCGCTTGCAAACTTCCTAGCCTTCATGATGTCAGCTCTCTAGACTAGAGCCATATCTCGAACGCTTCATCCATCGAAGGAGGCACCATGAGCGACTCCGCCGTCACCCCTCAGTGGATCGACATCACGTCCCACGACGATCAGACCTTCAAGGGCTACCTGGCCCTGCCACCCGCTGGCAAGGGCCCCGGCATCGTCTTGATTCAGGAAATTTTCGGCGTCAATGCCCACATGCGAAGCGTCGCCAAGCAATACGCTCAGGACGGCTACGTAGTGCTCGCGCCGGATGTCTTCTGGCGTCAGGAGCCGGGCGTCGAGCTCGCCTATGAAGGTGCCGACATGGACAAGGCCTTCAAGCTCGTCGGCGATATCGACTTCACGGTAGCCGTCAAGGACCTGGCCAGCACCGCCCAGGCCTTGCGTCAACGCAGCGAATGCGATGGCGACGTCACCGCTATCGGTTACTGCATGGGCGGCATCCTTGCCTATCTGGCCGCCATCGAAGCCGGCGTCGACCGTGCCGCGAGTTTCTACCCCGGCGGCATTCACAAGCATCTGGACAAGGCCTCACGGCTCGACGTGCCGGTGCAGTTCCATTTCGCTGGTAACGACGGGCATATCCCCGCCGAGACCGTCGATCAGGTCCGCGAGACCTTTGCCGACCGCGACGACGTCACCATCAATGTCTACGACGGCGCCGATCACGGCTTCAATTGCTGGGCCCGCAGCGCCTACCACCGTCACGCAGCGGCGCTCTCCCACGGCCGCACCCTGGTCTTCATCGAAGACCGCGCCTGACACTCAGCTAGCACACCTTAACAGCGAGAACCCCCTGCCAAGATGAGGTTCTCCCCCGCCGATAGCTGTTGCGATCACTCGCGTCCAAAAAGGAGAAGCCCATGCCGTATCAACTGTTTATCGCCAACAAGAACTACTCTTCCTGGTCAATGCGCGCGTGGGTCGCCCTGGAAGCACTCGGAATTCCCTTCGAGGAAGAACTTACGCCTTTCAAGGGCGCCGGTCCGCAAACCGACTTCATGTCGTTCTCACCCTCAGCCAAGGTGCCTTGTCTACATGAGGGTGACAACGTGGTTTGGGACTCATTGGCGATTATCGAGTATGTCGCCGAAGCCTACCCAGACCTCTGGCCTCAGTCACGAGCTGCCCGCGCCTGGGCACGTTGCGCCACCGCCGAAATGCATTCCGGATTCCCGGCCTTGCGTGACGAATGCTCCATGAACTGCGCGTTGCGTATCGCGTTGGGTACGCCGAGCGAGGCATTGCAAGAGGACTTGGCCCGACTGGACGCACTATGGTGTGAAGGCTTGAAACGCTTCGGTGGGCCTTGGTTGGCGGGTGACCGTTTTACCGCCGTCGATGCCTTTTTCGCCCCGGTAGCGGTGCGTATTCATGGCTATGGCTTACCACTGGGTGAGACAGCACTTCTCTATGCTCAACGCCTGCTCGAGCATCCCAGCGTCGCTGACTGGATAACGCAGGGTATCGCCGAGCCGTGGATCGACGAGCCTCACGAACAAGATTGCCTACGCGGTCGGCGCGTCTTGGAAGATCGCCGCGCGTAGCCTTCCCCGTTTACACCGCTCAACTTCAGCAAGGAACATATCATGCGTGACGGATTTCACTTCTACGAGCCGCACCAAGGCCACGGCTTGCCCCACGATCCCTTCAACGCCATCGTCGGGCCTCGCCCGATCGGCTGGGTTTCCTCTCAGGATCGCGACGGCCACCTGAACCTGGCACCTTACAGCTTCTTCAACGCTTTCAATTACACGCCGCCGATCGTGGGCTTCTCCAGCATCGGCTACAAGGACAGCGTGCGTAACATCGCCGCCACCGGCGAGTTTTGCTGGCACTTGGCGACCCGCCCGCTCGCCGAGCAGATGAATGCCAGCTGTGCCAGCGTGGCACCCGAGGTCGACGAATTCGCGTTGGCCGGCCTCACACCGCGCGCTTCCCAGGTCGTCGGCGTACCGCACGTCGCCGAAGCGCGCGTCGCCTTCGAGTGTCGGCTGAGTCAGCTGATTCAGCTCCAATCCGCCGCTGGTGAGTCTCTCGAGACGTGGTTGGTACTGGGCGAGGTCGTCGGTGTACACATCGACCAGTCACTGCTGCATGACGGCGTCTATCAGACCGCCGAGGCACACCCCATTCTGCGCGGCGGCGGCCCGGCCGATTACTTCGAAGTCAGCGCCGAGCAGAACTTCAAGATGTACCGGCCAGGTTAATCACACGCACTGCCGTAACAGCTTGGGACTCGCTTAAGGCATCTGCCACGGTGCAGTCCAGAATGTCATTCTCTCTTACTGGCTCCCCTTCCGTCTCGCCGGCCCACGCGGTGCTTTTTCTCATCGACGTGGTGCCGGCTCATGCGTGCGTGCATGCACGATCCGCGGTATGTGCTTTACCACGTGACTACCTTGGATGACTGTCAACGGACATGACTTCACAAAATCCTTTGAAGATTGTATAAAATATAAAACCAACAAGATCGAGCGAAGGTGGCTTATGAAACGTGTGCACGTCATCGATTCCCACACCGCGGGTGAACCGACACGATTGGTCATGGAGGGCATCCCCACACTTTCCGGTAACACCATCGCCGATAAATGCGATGACTTTCGCGACAATCACGATGCATGGCGCCGGGCCCTCATGCTGGAGCCGCGTGGGCACGACGTGCTGGTCGGCGCGCTGTACTGCGAGCCCGAGTCCAGCGATGCCAGTTGCGGGGTCATCTTCTTCAACAACAGCGGTTATCTCGGCATGTGCGGTCACGGCACCATCGGGCTGGTGGCGTCGCTACACCACTTGGGACGAATGACACCGGGCTGCCATAAGATCGATACCCCGGCGGGGCCCATCAACGCCACGCTTCACGGGGACGGCGCCGTGACCGTACGCAATGTCCTCTCCTACCGTCATCGCCGCCAGGTCCCTGTCGAGGTGCCGGGGTACGACATCGTACATGGCGACATTGCCTGGGGCGGCAACTGGTTCTTCCTGGTCAGCGATCACGACATGACCCTCGAACTCGATAATGTCGAGGCTCTCACCGACTACACCTGGGCCATTCGACAAGCGCTGGAAGCCCAATCGATTACCGGGGAAAACGGCGGCGTCATCGACCACATCGAACTCTTCTGCGACGACCGCGAGGCCGACAGCCGAAATTTCGTGCTGTGTCCCGGCAAGGCTTATGACCGCTCGCCCTGTGGCACCGGCACCAGCGCCAAGCTCGCCTGTCTCGCCGCCGATGGCAAGCTGGCGCCGAGGCAGATCTGGACACAGGCGAGTATCTGCGGCGGCCAGCTCGAGGCCTCCTACGAATGGGAAGGCGATCGCATTCGCCCCTCGATCAAGGGACGCGCCTATCTCAGCGCCGACGCCACCTTGCTAATCGACGAACAGGACCCGTTCGCCTGGGGAATCACGCGTCAGTGATCCATCTTATCTCGACGATTCAGCGCCGGGCATTACAGCGATGCCGCTGCGCTGAGCCCCTTGCATGCAATGAACCAACTCTCGAGGAACAACGATGAACGATGCCATCTTTACCGGTTGCATTCCCGCATTGATGACGCCCTGCACCGCCGACCGTCAGCCAGATTTCGACGCCCTGGTCGCCAAGGGTCGTGAACTGATCGAACTGGGAATGAACGGCGTGGTGTACTGCGGCTCCATGGGCGACTGGCCTCTTCTAAGCGAAGCGCAGCGTCAAGAAGGCGTTGCACGCCTGGTCGGGGCCGGCATTCCGACCATCGTCGGCACCGGTGCGGTCAACTCCAAGGAAGCCGTCTCCCATGCTGCTCATGCGGCCAAGGTCGGTGCCGATGGACTCATGGTCATTCCCCGCGTGCTGTCCCGCGGCACGTCCGCCACCGCGCAGAAGGCTCACTTCTCGGCCATTCTCGACGCCGCACCCAATCTGCCGGCAGTGATCTACAACAGCCCTCACTACGGCTTCGCCACCCGTGCCGACCTGTTCTTCGAGCTTCGCGCCAAACACGCGAACTTGATCGGCTTCAAGGAGTTTGGGGGCGCCAATGACCTGCGTTACGCGGCGGAGCACATCACCTCACAGGACGCTGACGTCACCCTGATGGTCGGTGTCGACACCACCGTCTACCACGGCTTCGTCAACTGCGGCGCCACCGGTGCCATCACCGGTATCGGCAACGCTCTGCCCCGCGAAGTGTTGCACCTTGTCGCACTCAGCAAGAAAGCGGCCGAGGGAGACGTCACCGCTCGCCGCCTGGCCAGGGAGCTCGAAGAAGCGCTCGGCGTACTGTCCTCCTTCGACGAAGGCGCCGATCTGGTGCTCTACTACAAGCATCTGATGGTGCTCAACGGCGAGAGCGAGTACGCGCTGCATTTCAACGAGAGCGACGTGCTCAGCGACGCCCAGCGACGCTATATCGAAACCCAATACGAGCTGTTCCGTACCTGGTACGCGAACTGGTCTGCCGCCCTCGACGATGCCTGAACGAGACACCTCCATCTAGACGCCATAGGTGTCGCCGCACCGACATGCCGGGAGGTCTACGATGACCGGCCTCCCGGCTTCCCTTCCCGATACAACAAGCCGAGCGCTCTCGCATGGCGCGGTCTGAACGCGACGTTCCATGTCCTCATCTTGGACATTCATTGCAGTTTGTATACAGTATGCAAATTCCAATCTTCGGCAGGGGCCGGCCATGGCGACTTACAAGACACGAGCGCAATTCGTCGCGGATGATCTACGCGGGCGTATCCTTGGCGGAGAATTCAAAGGCGGCACCCAGCTGCGCCAGGACGCCTTGGCCAAAGACTACGACGTCAGCCGCATCCCCGTTCGTGAAGCCTTGCTGACACTAGAGTCCGAGGGGCTGGTCGAATTTCACGCCCACCGGGGAGCCTTCACTACCGAGCTTTCCGTGGCCAAGATCCGCGAACTTTTCGACCTTCGCGTTTTGCTCGAGACCTACGTACTGCGTCATGCCATCAACGGGCTCACCGACACAGACCTGAAAAAGGCCGAAGACACCCTCCTCGAGTATGACCAGGCGCTGAATTCCGGCGGCGATATCGATAACTGGAGCGAGTACAACTTCGCCTTTCACCAGGCGCTTTACGCCCCGGCCGAGCTACCTGAAACCCTCTCCCTGATCAGCCAATTGAACACCAAGTCCGATCGCTATATTCGCATGCAGTTGGTCTACACCCAGGAAATCGAGAAAGCCGAGCAGGAACATCGCGGACTCCTCGAACTGGCCCGTCAAGGCGATGCCGACCAAGCCTGTGAGTTGTTGAAGACGCATATCCAGGAAGCCTGCGAAGGCATCGTCGCGCTGCTCGAAGAGCGCGCTAAACAGCCCGAAACATCATGATCGGCGCATCATAAACCGGCTATCGCCCATCAAGCGCAAGCGTTTCTCTTCATTACTGCCCAATCACCAAGCGTCGGACCTTCGGCCATCACCCGACCCAGTGCCGGCGCGTCGGTGCATTCTCGCTTTTACTCGCTCGGAGTGCCCCTGGGCGCCACGGCAGGCCCCATCCGTTACGCTATCCCGCAGTCGTCCGCTACCGATGATGTCATTCACGCGTCGCGTCACGACTTTGGTCGAGTTCCGTCTTGAAGCTGGCAACGACATATCTTATATTTTATACAATCGACAAATACAAATTGGTCTGTCAGTTGAGGGATCCCTATGGGCTCATATGGCCAAGCCTTCCAAGACGACACTCACCATGCCGACGTCACCGTTATCGGCGCCGGTGTGGTTGGTATTGCAAGTGCTCTCGCGCTGAGCCGGAAGGGCTTGAAAGTGCTGGTGGTAGACAAGCAAGCGCCAGGCATGGGGGCTTCCTTTGGCAATGCGGGACACATGGCCACCGAGCAGGTCTTTCCCATCGCCGATGCCTCGATTCTCAAACGCCTGCCTAGCATGCTGATGGACCCCATGGGGCCACTGCACCTGGACTGGCGTTACCTTCCCAAGGCGCTGCCTTGGTTCACTCGATTATTGCTGAATCTACGCCAAGCGCCCTACCAGAACAGCGTGAGTGGTATCCGCGCGCTCAACGAGGTAAGCCTAAGTGCCTGGCGTCGACTGCTTGAATCGGTCGATGGCAACCATCTACTGAAGGAAGACGGATCCTTCATGGTCTACGAGCAGGCAGACTCGCGCGCCGAACTGGAGGCACTGCAGACCTGCATGTCGGAACAAAGCGTGGCGGTTGAGCATTGGCGGGGAGACGCGATTCGCGACATTGCCCCGCAGCTCGCCGACTCGATTCGCGGCGGCCTGTTCTTTCCTGCGACCGGCCACGTCGTCGACCCGCTCTTGGTCGCACAACGTCTGGTAGCAGCGGCCAAGGCCGAGGGCGTCAAGTTCTGCCAGGGCGAGGTCGTCTCCGGCCATGTTAACTCCCATGGCGTCACGCTCGAGACAACCGCCTTGGGGCGGCTTCATGGACGCCAGGCATTGGTAGCCTGCGGGGCACACTCGGCAGCGCTTACCGCCAACCTCACTGGCACGCGGGTACCGTTGGACACCGAGCGCGGCTATCACCTGATGCTGCCCGGCGAGCAGTCGCGTCTACCCACGGCGGTGACGTCACTGGAGCGCCGTTTCATCATGACGCCGATGTCAGAGGGCCTGCGCCTGGCGGGTACCGTCGAATTCGCGGGCCTCAAGCGGCCGCCCAACATGGCACGGGCCTGGCAGCTGCATCGCTTGAGCCAGGGCCTTTTCAAAACACCTCTCGATGCCGCAGAGGCAACGCCCTGGATGGGTTTTCGCCCTTCCCTGCCCGATTCGCTGCCCGTCATCGATAGCGCAAAAGACGGCAGGGTGCTGCTGGCTTTCGGGCATCACCATCTGGGACTTACCCAAGCCGCGGTGACGGCCGAACTTATAGCCGGGCTGGCAATGCCAGGAGCGGCGGAGGCCGACGCGTCCCGACGCGCTCTCCCTGCTACCGACCAAGCACTTCCCGAGTTGCCCCCCTATCGGCTCGATCGCTTCTAGACGCAATCCCCTCAATTCAGACAACAAGACCAAAGGAGATATCATGTCCTCATCCAATGCCCCGAGGCTACCCAGCATGGCCGAAGTGCTGACCATCATGGTGGGCTTCATCGCCATCATGTTCCTCAGCATCAACGTGCTCGGCCTCCCCATTCAGCTTGCGCTGTTCGCTTCCTGGTTTCTGGTCATGGCACTCGGCCTGAAGCTCAAGATGCCCTACGCCCCCATGCAGGAAGGCCTCATCGACGGCATTCACAATGGCATGGAAGCAGTGCTGGTTCTCACCACCGTCGGCGCCCTGATCGGCACCTGGATCGCCGGGGGCATCGTGCCCAGCATCATCTACTACGGGCTGACGGTGATGAACCCGCAGATATTCCTGTTCGCCGCCTTCGTCATCTGCGCCCTGACCTCGCTATCCACCGGTACCTCTTTCGGTACTGCAGGCACCGCCGGCGTCGCCATGATGGGGATCGGTCATAGCTTCGGCATTCCGCTCCCGTTGGTGGCCGGCGCCGTCATCTCCGGCGCTTACGTCGGCGACAAGATGTCGCCGCTGTCCGACACCACGGTGATGACCGCATCACTATGCAAGGTCAATCTGATTGACCACATTCGTTCCATGATGACGGTAAGCGCACTCGCCATTCCGATCGCATCAATTCTGTTTCTGGTCGTCGGCTTCTTTTATGTCAGTGGCGATGTGGACACCTCGCGCGCCACTGTCGCCATGCAAGCACTAGAAACCAATTTCACCATCAGCCCGTGGCTACTGCTGCCGGCGGTGATCGTGATCGGGCTGCTGACCCGCCGCTACCCGGCCATTCCAGTCATCACCTTCGGCGCCGTCCTGGGCAGTATCTGCGCCTGGTGGGCCCAAGGTATCGGCCCCATCGATGCCATTCGCATCGCCTATGTAGGCAACGACATGCAGTCCGACGTGGAGTTTCTAAACACGCTGCTCAACCGTGGCGGCATCGAGTCCATGCTCAGTGTCGTGGCGTTGATCCTGTTTGCCTTGGGCCTCGGCGGCCTGATGAGCCAAGTGGGTATCCTCAAAACGATCAGCAATGGCTTCTTGCGCTGGGCCAATAACCCGGGACGCTTGACGGTCTCGACCATGCTGGGTGGCTTCTTCGGTAACTTCTTCGGCGGCGCAGCCTACGTTTCGCTGATCACCGCCAGCACCATCACCGGGAAGAATTACGACGACCAAGGCGTTGATCGGCGGGTGCTCTCGCGTAATGCCGAAGCGGGCGGCACCATCACTACTCCAATGGTGCCCTGGACCGACGGCGGTGTGTTCATGGCCACTACTCTCGGCGTCTCAACCATGACCTACCTGCCCTTCCTCTGGTACCACATGCTAGTGATCGTGATCTCGATCTTCTATGGCTACGCCAACATCGCCATCTGGAGAACCCAGCCCAAGACCGAGGCACAAGACGACGCCAACACGCGACAGAACTTCCAAGCCTCGTGACACGGCACCGATAGTTCTCTCGTCACCTGATCAGCCCTGCCCCGTGCAGGGCTTTTTGCGGCCGCAAGGGGCTTTCCACCACCCAGCCGCTACCTCATGAGCCACGCGTTCTGCATGATACACTAGTGCTCACTTTCGTATCCGCAAGGCAGGACGCGCGCATGTCCCTCGATGATCTTCACCTCAATCTTCGCAATCTGACGCCCGAGGACTATCCGCAGCTCAAGACGCTGATGGACCGGGTCTATCACGATATCGGCGGCGCCTGGCCCAAGCGCACCATCGAGCGACTGATCAGCGAGTTCCCCGACGGACAGATCGTCATCGAGGACGACGAGACCCTCGTTGGCGTAGCCCTGACCGCCCGCGTCGACTACGAGGAATTTTCCAACCCGCACCGCTACGACGACCTGATGGATCAACGGGAGATCATCCTCAACGCTCCCGAGGGCGACGCCATGTATGGCCTGGACGTGTTGATCGATCCGGCTTATCGCGGCTATCGGCTCGGCAGACGCCTCTACGAAGCCCGCAAGGATCTGTGTAAGTCACTGAATATGCGCGCCATCCTGGCCGGCGGCCGAATTCCCAACTACCACCAGCATGCCAGCGAAATGTCGCCGGCCGAGTACCTGGATCAGGTCTCGCGCAAGGAGATCCACGACCCCATCCTGTCGTTCCAGTTGGCCAATGACTTCCAGGTCAAGCGGCTGTTGCGCAAGTATCTGCCGGAAGATGAAAAGTCCCAGGGCTACGCGACCCTGCTGGAGTGGAACAACATCCTCTTCGAGCCCGCCGAATCGGTGCTCGATACCCGCAAGACGCAGGTGCGAGTGGGCGCGGTGCAATGGCAGATGCGCGAGTTCTCCTCGGTGGAGGCGGTGCTGCAACAGGCCGAATACTTCATCGATGCACTCTCGGATTACCAGAGCGACTTCGCGATCTTCCCGGAGCTCTTCAACGCTCCGCTGATGGGCCTGCAGGAT
Source organism: Chromohalobacter sp. 296-RDG (assembly GCF_029889885.1). Classification (GTDB taxonomy): domain Bacteria; phylum Pseudomonadota; class Gammaproteobacteria; order Pseudomonadales; family Halomonadaceae; genus Chromohalobacter. The sequence goes on along the minus strand of NZ_JARANY010000005.1, from coordinate 22,425 downwards.
CGCGCCGCCCAGCAGGATCAAATCGCGGCCATCCGCTTCCTGGCCGGCTTCACCGCACACTTCAAGACCGAGCTGTCACGCATGGCAGTGTCCTACAATATCAATATCATCGCCGGCTCGATGATCGAGGAGCACGACGACGGGCATCTCTACAACATCTCTTATCTCTTCCACCGCGACGGCGACATAGAGGCCCAAGCCAAGCTGCACATCACGCCCCAGGAGCGCCGCGACTGGATCATCGAAGGCGGTGACGACCTGCGCGTCTTCGACACCGATGCCGGTCGAATCGGCATTCTGATCTGCTATGATGTCGAATTTCCGGAACTCTCGCGCCTGCTCGCCGATCAGGACATGGATATCCTCTTCGTGCCGTTCTGGACCGATACCAAAAACGGTTATCTGCGAGTGCGCCACTGCTCTCAGGCGCGCGCCATCGAAAACGAATGCTACGTGGTACTGTGCGGCAGCGTCGGCAACGTGCCGTCGATCGAGAACATGGAGATTCAGTACGCGCAGTCCTCGGTGTTCTCACCCTCGGACTTCGCCTTTCCCCACGATGCGGTGCTGGCCGAAACCACTCCCAATACTGAGATGATCATGTTCTCGGATCTCGACCTGACCCGTCTCACGGTGGTGCGCAACGAAGGCTCGGTCACCAACTTGAAGGACCGCCGCCAGGATCTTTTCGACCTGCGCTGGCGTGACTGGTCGTGGAAATCCGGGTCGCGCCAGGAAGACACCTGAGGCACTACGCTCACGGAAGAAGGTGTAGAGGAGTTCGACGATGAAATGGTGGAACGCCTGGCGTGGCGGGCGCCATTCCTTCCCCGTCGAGGCTTGGGCCGAGGGTCAGGCTCGGGTACCGCTGTTGATGGCGCTTCCCGAGAGCGATGCCCGACGTCTCGGGGAGCGCGCCTGGGCCTTTCTGCGCCACAAGCGGCTTTCGCTGTTCGACGACGAGCTGTTCGACCTGCCCGCACGCCTGGCGCTGGTCGCCCAGGCCTGCCTGATGACACTCTACTGGTCGGAGAGCAACGCCCACGAAGCCTTCGCCAATGTCCATGAGATCCTCGTGCTGCCGGAGGCCTTTCGCCGCAAGGTCGAGGAGATGGATGAAGCCGGTGTGGTCCACGAATACGAGGACGATCGTGTCGGCGAGACCTGGCACCAGGGCCCCATCGTCCTCGCCTTGTCGGATATTCAGGAAAGTGGTGGTTGGGGCGGTTTCAATGTCGTCATCCACGAATTCGCACACAAGCTGGACATGGGCAACTCACTGGACGCCGACGGCTTTCCGCCCCTGCCGCGCGATATCGACCCGCGCGATTGGCACCGCGTCTTCACCGACGTATGGAACGATCTACAGGCGCATCTCGAACGCGGCGAGGCCACGCCCATCGACGACTACGCCGCCACGCACCCGGGTGAATGCTTCGCGGTCTGCTGCGAAACATTTTTCACCGCCCCCAATGTCCTCAACAGCGCCTACCCCAAGCTCTACGCGCTACTGGGGCGCTACTTCCGGCAGGAGCCGTTAACGCGCCTACATGCAGCCTCTGACTCCATGTCATCACAATAAGCGGTCAGCGAGCCCACCCAGATGTCACTGATGGGCGTCCCCCAGTCGCGCGTTGCGCTTTCTCAGGTACTTGATCAGTGGAACGATAATCGCCAGCGTCACTACGGTGATGGCTATGCACAGCAAGGTTGCGCTGATCGGCCGCGAGAAAAAGATCGACGGATCGCCCTGCGACATGCCCAGTGACCGACGGAATTCGCTCTCAGCGATAGGCCCCAGCACAACACCAAGAATAATAGCGACCAATGGGAAATTGATTTTCTCAAGCAAGAAACCCATCACCCCGAAGCCCAGCATGAGCCAGACATCGAACATCGAGTTCTGTACCGAATACGTACCCACCACACAGCAGATGATGATGATCGGCCCCAAGGCCGAATAGGGAATATTCAACATCCGTGATAGCACGGCGACGAATGGCTTGGAGAATGCCAGAATAAGCAAGTTGACGATAAGGAGACCAACGAATACAGCATAGATTAGATCGCCGTTGTTGATCATGAAGGACGGACCGGGCTGCAGACCATGCATGATGAAAGCCCCCAGAATGACGGCCGTCGTACCACTGCCGGGGATGCCCAAGGCGAAAAGTGGTACGAGAGCGCCCATTGCTGCGGCGTTGTTGGCCGCTTCAGGGGCCGCGATTCCTTCCGGTACGCCCTTACCGAATTCCTTAGGGTGCCGGGACCAACGCATCGCCTCACTATAGCTCACCATGGCTGCTGTGCTTGCGCCGATGCCCGGTAGAGTACCGATGGCAACTCCGAGAATCGATGACCGGGCTAGGGTCAGCCGAATCCGCCGGATGACAGGCATGTCGAATATTCGGATCTTGACTTTCTTGATCGGCGTGTGCGGAGCGTTGCCCTGGGCACGCTTCAGCACTTCGGAGATGGCGAACATTCCCACAATGATCGGGATCAGTTGAATCCCGCCAGCCAAGTTGAGGTTGCCGAAGGTATAGCGCAAGGTGCCGGTCATCGGATCGATACCTACCGAGGCCACGAACAGCCCGATCATGGCGCCGATCAGACCGAGCAGCAAGCTACCGCCCAGCGACGCCACCACGGTCAGACCAAGCACTGCCAGAGCGAAGAATTCCGGTGACGAGAACTTCAGCGCTACCGACGCCAACATCGGAGCGAAGACGATAAGCGCAATGGTGCCTACGAGCCCTCCAATCGCTGAGCTCAATATCCCGATGCCCAGAGCCTTCCCGGCCTCACCCCGTTGGGTCATGGGATAGCCGTCAAAGGAGGTCATGACGGCTTCCGGTGTTCCGGGCGCCCGGTAGAGGATGGCGGTAATCAGTCCCGAGAAAACTGTAGAAGCATAAATCGCCGTCAACAGCATGAAAGCCGTCGTCGAATCCATGCCATAAGTTACCGGTAGCAGGATAACGACCAGAATAACGCCGCTAATGCCCGGCAAGGCGCCACCAATGAACCCGATGAACACGGCGGATAACAGAATCAGGAAATTCATCGGCTGTAGGACAACCGAAAAGCCGTTCATAAGACCGTCTAGCATTGTCTGTCTTCCTCAGTTACACCTGTGGCGTGTACATCGACCGTCGCGATCACGGCAAGGGAATGTTCAGCAGGGTGTCGAAGACGAGCAGCACCAGAACCACCCCCGCCAGCGTGGTCATGCCAATCGTCATTTTGCGTGTCGCGCCCAGGGTCAGGCTGCAAAGTAGAGAGAAGCCGATCGTCGCCCACAAGAAACCCACGAGGCTCATCGATACTGTATACAGCACCACCAGCACGAGAAGAACCCAGTGGCGATTCCGGGCGAAGATGCCACCGCTTACGGTCTCCTCGGCGGCGGCTTCTTCGGGGCCGTCGTCCTCTTTAGTCGCAAGATTGCTGCCCTTCGACTTGCTCGATTCGACATGGGTCGTAACAGCCAGCATCGTCGCTAGAACGAGCATCGCCACCAGCACCAACAATGGCCAGGTGCGCGGCCCGATAAGCGTGGAGACCTCCTCGGAACTCGGCAATTGCCAGGTCTTCGTCAGGAAGACGAGCCCCCCGACGAAGACACAAGCAATAAAGGCATACAGCTTTCTAGTCATGACTGACACCGAAGATGTAGGGGCGGCGCCGAGTTCTCCGGCGCCGAAGGAAGAAAAAGAGGCAGCATGTTCCTGACGTCACTCACTCCATTGCCTTCCGAGAAATGCTGCCCCTACCTATAGAACTTTCCGGGTCACTCGTTTTTGAGCAGTCGCTTGTACTGCTTGAGATCAGCCTTGAGTTCCTTTCTATAGGCATCACTACCCATCCAGCCTTCGCGGTAATCCAGATGGACTTTGCTGGCGTAATCCTGGTACTTGTCGGACTCGTAGATGTCCTTGAGCGCACTTTCGATAGCGGCCACCGTCTTCTCCGGCGTGTCGGCGTTAACGAACACTCCCCGCTCGTTGCCGTCCGTCAGATCCCATCCCTTTTCGACGGTTGTCGGTATATCTGGGAAGTCCTCGAGACGCTTATCGGCAAAGACCAGAATGGGCTTCATTTTACCGGACTCCATGTAGCCCAGAATTGAGCTTATCTCGCCAAACATGCCGTCGATGTTGCCACTCAGCACATTGGATGAAACGCTGCCTTCCTCGTCGTAGGGAATGAAATTCATCTCCAGACCACTGGCATCCTTGAAGCCAAGAAATGCCATTTTGTCGGGACTTGCAGCAGCGGTCCCACCGATCACCACCTCGCCGGGATTATTCTTGGCATAGTCATAGAATTCCTGGAAATTTTCGTACTTGTCAGGATTCACGATCAGCGTCATGACGTCTGACTGCATGCGCGCCACCGGCGTCAGTTGGTCGAGCCCAGTCGGATTCTGGCCAGCGGCTAGCGAGGTGATGAGGGTCGACGACGCAAAGTCCAGGGTCTGGCCGTCGGGTGCATTGTTGGCAGTGCGCTGATGGGCGATAGCACCGGATGCCGTGGGCAGGTCGATGACAGTCACCGTGGTATCCAGGCGCTTCTCCAGCATTGGCTGGACCTGTCTGGTGAAATTGTCAGTACCGCCACCTGCGCCGGCAGCGACCAGCGCCTTGATGTTGCCGGATGGGTAGTCCGAGGCTTCGGAACTGGCTAGGGTGGTGCCGCTGACGGCGGCCACACTCACGCCCAGAATACCAATCGCCGCGAGTTTGTATTTATCGAGCATTTGACTGGCTCCCTCTCAAATAAAGAAATATTGTCGTTGATAGACGGAGCGGCGCATGCGTTCCGTCCGGTCCATCGGAACCGTGATTTGATGTCCAACGATGCGCGGCTTTGTCAGTCACGCATTTTTCGATAACGTTGCTGCAGGTGTTCACCTCCTTGCCGTTGAGAATTCTTGGGTTCGTGAACGTCTATAGGAATGCCCGCATAACCCCGCGCTAATATCTCGATGACAGACCTCAGACTGCCGTAGACCGTAGTACCGTACCTCCAGGCACGAAGCGGTCTCACGTCTCATGCTTGCTCCTGAAAGAAGTTCCTGTCCTGCTCGCGCCGCAATCTCAGCAACGCGGAATCGGGGACATTATCCAGTGCATCGAAAGGAATCGGCTCATCCGCCGTGACGTCTCGCAACAAACGCGCTCCCGGCAGCAGATAGAATGGAGCCGCGCCCCCTCCATCGATAGGCCGGGCCGGGTGCACCTCCGGACGCAGTCCATCGATGACACGGTGGTGACCGTTCATCTCGAAACGATGCCCGGCCGGAAGATCGCGGATGGCCCTTGCGACCAGATCAACTCTCGGCTGGGTCGCACCTCCACCGCCCGATGGCAGGCCATGCAGTACGGCATCGAGCAGCGAGATCGGCGCCTCAAGGCCCAGTAGATGACGTGGAAGGTACACCATCGCACTTGCCCCATTACGGCTGACCACGTGTCCCTTGCCGCGCAACAGTTCCCAGGATGCGGGGTCTTCGCAGCGCAGGACGACAAACACTCCGCCAGCGAAGCTGACCTCATCCGGCCTGCGCAGGCAGTTGAAGACCTCCAGCCGACCGCCATGCTTGAGGATGCCGCCCTGCTCGTGGGTATCCAGTACCGTCGGCACTTCGGGGATTCTCAATAACGGTGCGTGGAATTCCGGGCGATCGGGGAATAGCCCCGTTGCATTGGCGACATTGGTCATCTCGCAAAGATCCGGTACCGAGATCAGCTGCATATCGCTGGCGGTTTCGATTCGCGCGCCCGCCATCTCGGCTTCCCGACTATCCGCCAGCGTCCACAGGTCGGCCATGGACGGCAGCGGATAACGTGCATCGTTGCAGTGTATTTCCTGGTTCGCCTCGTCCCAGACGAAATCGTATTCACTGCTCTTGCCAGCGGCGATGATTTCGAAGCCCAACGTCCTGGCCCAAGTCACCATACCGATCAAGAGACTGGGCTGATCACCATCCAGTGGGGTAAAGACCAACCCCTTTTCTAACGCCTGGTGGGTCAAGTAGGGACCAATCACCGACTCCGTTTCCTTGGTGGCAATGCCAACATGCTTGCCAGCCGCAATAGCGCTCTCGGCGTGCAACGCTCCAGCTTCTGGTATACCAGTTGCTTCAACAAGAATATCGAATGGCAAATCGACGACGGTGCTCAGGTCGCCGCTAGCGATATAGCATCCGGCGTCCCAAGCCGTGCGAGCCTGATCTACCCCATGGCACTCGACGATGGCCGCTATATCGACTCCAGCACGCTCGAGGGCCAGGCGTGCACTCCGGGCATCGACATCGACCGCGATTCTCGCAGAAAACGCATTCATATTAAGAGCTTGACGTAATACACCAGTACCGAAATCGCCGACACCTGCAACGCAAGCCTCGACAATCCGGTCACTTTCGAAATAGTTCAGATAGTTCATTCGAGAATCGCCAATTCCTGAAGCGGGAAAACGACCATGCCCCCACTCACGTTGTCCATATTGTCCGGCATGTCGTCGTACCGAATAGTGAGTGAAGGCTAGTGGTATACCATTTTCATCGTCAAAGGAACAACAGTTAGACTTTAGTGGCTTCTGCGCGCTTTAACCTAGTAACTACCTGATAGGAATGAACAAAAAAATTACCATGTCGACATAGTAAAGTTGATTTATAAAAGGATGGTATGCCATATTTGCTGTAAATTGGCAGGCAGTTTTCCATGACTTCACTCGACGATATCGCCCAGACATCCCAACAGGGCCTAGTCACCAAGGTGGCCAGCTATCTTCGCGAGCATATCGTGATGGATCACTTTCAACCGGGACAGCGACTACCCGAGCGCACTCTGGCCGAAGAGCTACAGGTCTCCCGGACCCCTCTACGAGAGGCATTGAAGATACTCGCCTCTGAAGGGCTGGTAGAGATCCTGCCAAACCGAGGTGCAGTGGTTTCCGATGTCAGCCCCTTGGACGTTAAAGAGAAAGCCTACGTATTGAGCGTACTTGAGCAGGCCGCAGCAGAGCTTGTCTGCGAAAAAGCAACCGACCGCGACATTACCGAGTTACAGGCGCTGCACTACGAGATGAAAGCGGCATTCATCCGCGGCGATCGGCAGAACTATTTCCGCATCAACCAAGAGATTCACGACCGCATTGTCGCCCTCTCGGGTAACAGATCGCTGAGAGAGATGCATGGCTATCTGTGTCGCCAGTTGTATCGCGTACGCTATCTATCTAACGAGAAAAGCGAGAAGTGGACGACCGCCATGGCCGAGCATGAAGCAATCATGGCGGCACTTGAGGCGCGAGACGCAACGAGAATGGGACAAGAACTACGCAATCATCTTGGCAAGACGTGGTTCAAATTTGCCGCCAACGAAAATCCTGATGCACAACCGTCAGACCAGACGGACGCAAAGCCGACCAAGCAAACGAAAGAGTCCCCGCCCGCCGACGAGCAATGATTATCTATGCGGCGATACACCGGCAGGAGCCGCTGCGGCATTGCCCGCCGCACTGAGTTCTCATGCCGCCTCGGCCCCATCACCTAGAAACTCTCGATGCCGCCAATGCAGACCGGTGATGGCGGGACCAGATGAGCCGACACGCTTACTGGCGAGTGTCGGCATGCTCGTAGATCGCTGAGGCGTCCTCGCCATCCTTGTCACCCGTGCCACCCTCGTTGCTCTCGCCATCGGCAGCCAATTCGGCATCGTCCAAGTGATTGGCACCACCGTCACCGACCACCTCGGAGAGAGTGTCGAGTGGCGATGACACCAGATTCTCGAGCGCCTCGCGGATCGCCTGACCGGCAACACTGCCAAAGTCCACCGATCCGAGATCGTCGAGTGGCAAGCGCATGGGGATATCGAGCTCAATGGTGCCGTCGTCACTCTTCAGGACACCGACCAGCGTCTTGAGCGGCAGCTCGGTGGCCGAGGTATCGACCTCCTCGCCTAACTTGAGCCGATGCAGAACGAGATGATTCTGCGCTTGCAGGCGGCCCTGATCGAGCCGGTAGTCGAGATCCAGCGTGGCCTGCCCACGCTCGACGGCATAGCCACCGAACTCGCGCAAGTAGGGCGCCAAGGTCTCGAGATCGAGGCGCTCGAAGTGCAAGTTCAGGTTGCCGTTCATGACGTCACCGAGCGGATCGAAAGCGCCCTCGATACGCAGCGGCGAGCCATCGGCCACCTTCCCCTCGAGCGACAGCTGGCCATCACCCGTCTGGTCGGAGTCGAGTTGCCGCCACTCGCCATTCAGCGCCGAAAAGTCCAGCTCGAACGGTCGCGGCAGGTGACGGTCGTTGAAGGCTACTGCGCCACGCTCGATGGACAGGGCATCGAGCGCGTAGTGCATGCCTTGGCCCGCGGAACTCTCATCCTCAGAACTACCACTCTCAGAACCATCATCCTCAGAACCGCCGCTCGATGCCGGCGGGCGCCAGGCGGTGAGATTGGTGTCGAGTTGTTCATCGATCGTGACATCGAGCCAGGGTGCCGCGAGCGACACCCGCGCGGCGGTCAATTCAGGCTGCGCACTTGCGAACGTCAGCCCTTCCACGGCGAAGCGTTCGGCGCGGGCAATGGTCTGATCCTTCTTGGGATCACGCATCACGAGTGCTTCGATCACGCCCTGGCCGTTGACCTGTGTACCGGCATCGCTGGCGCGGCCCGCACGCAAACGAATCTGCGCACCAAGCGACCCCGCCGCCGGTTCGGCGCGAACGACATGTGTCAGATAGCCCGACAGCGTAGTCAGCGGCACTTGGTCCGCGTCGAGATCGACATCCACCGTCCACGGCGAAAAGCCCATCTCGCCCTCTCCTTTCAGAGTGCCGCCATTCCAATCCGCCTGACCTTGCAGAGAGAAGGGCCGATCATCGCTATTGTCATAATGACGCGCCTCTAGAGCGAGGTTTGTCAGGCTCAGCGTCAGCGGCTTATCGGGGCGCCGGTTGATCCAGTCCAGTCGGCCATCGCTGACGTTGAGTTGAGCAATACGCAATGGTGCCGATTCACCCCCACCGTCACTGCCGAAGAGCTGGGCCAGGTTCCACGCGCCCCCGGAGCGCCAAATCAGTTGCAGACGCGGCGCTTCTAGATCGATTCGCTCGAAACGCCAACCCGATTCAAACAACGAGTGCCAATCGAGGATCGCCACGACCCGTTGGCTCGAAAAAACCGGCGTGTCGGCCTGACCAGCGATACGTAGCCCGTCGAGCGTCACTTGGTGGCGCCACGGGGTGAGAGTGACGTCTTCGATCGTTACCTGACGGCCGCTGCGCTCGGCCAGCATCTGGCTGAGGCGCTGGTCGATATACGCCGGCAACGCCCACAGCCAAGTGACCAGCAAAAGCAGCACCAGAGTCGTCAGCACACTCAACCCTATGCCGAGGCGACGCTTGCGCGTCGGCCTCGACATGCTGCGATGGGAATGCGGCATGTCAATTTTCCGTATCGTCAGATCATGGATGAATACTTATCAGCGTGACATCGTCAGCATGGAGCCGCGAGTCGCAGGCCAGGCTAGCCGCAACACCGGCTTACCGTTACAGTCGCTTTCGAGCACCGCGCGGCATGGGTACTGCAAGAAGCCACAAGGTATTGACCATTCTGCGACTCATAGGATGAATCAACCATCCTGTCTCCATGTCGAATGTCTATGTCGATCAGTAGCAATAGCTAACCCATCTCCCAGGAGTGTTTCGTGGTCGATTTTACGCCCTCACCCTTATTCTCCACCGAACGCCTGTCTCGATTGCATAGGGCTTTGGACGATATCAACAACGATGTCGTTCATCTCACCGCGCTTCCGGACACTGGCCTGGCGCATGACCATGTCTGGATCTCTCGCGAGACGTGTCCCGATTGGGTAGCAAGACTTCCCAAGCAGAGCCAGATGCAGCTCGACCCGGAAACCAATCTAGACTATCAGGCGGCCTGTTTTCGACGCGCCGCGCAGAGCGGCCATACGCCAGATCTCCACGGTATCCTGCCGATCAGCGCCGACTTCCCCAGGGGCGGCTTGCTGGTCAGTGCGATAGAGGGGCGGTCGGCGCAATTGCCGGATGATTTGCCGGCGATCGGCGAGGCGCTGGCACATCTTCATGAGATCACTGTGCCTCCGGTCGATGAGCGTCTCCCCTTGGCCAGCCCGTGCTCTCCCTGGACGGCCATGCGCGACGAAGTACTGGAGCAGGCTGGCTATCTCGACAACGCGCCGGTTTCCGATTCAGCAAGACGTCGTATCGACACGGAGCTTTCCCTATTCGACGATGATCATGAACTCGCCAAGCGTGTCGATTCCCAACGCTGCCTAATCAGTTTCGATGCACATCCAGGTAACTTCCTGATCACCTCCGAAGGAAAAGCGGTACTGGTCGACCTGGAGAAGTGCCGTTACGGCCACCCCGGGCTGGATCTTGCCCATGCCTCGCTTTATACCTCCACGACATGGGATCCAGCGAGTCACGCCGTCCTGGATACCGCCACCGTGGTGGACTTTTATCGCCACTGGTGGGCATCCCGGTATACCACCGATGACGTGATGGATGTCGAGGCCTTGGTGGCCACGCGTCGAGCCATGTGGCTATGGTCGACGACCTGGTGCGCCAAGTGGCTGTCACTTCACCACCAGGAACGGGATTCACTGGCACAAGGCGAGGACTGGTCCGCTGCATTGAGCGAGGATCGATTGATTGCCCATGTAGAAGATCGGGCTCGACACTATCTTTCTGCATCCGTCATCGAGCGGGTCGGTGACGACAACCATCGGCTCGCCCACGAGCTGGCACTGACGTAAAAGCTGGCGTAAAAACGATTGCCGGCTCGTGGATGCCCTTGCGATGGCGTGTCATGAACACTCATTCGCAAGAGCACAATGCAAGGAACATCACCGCGTGGCGACCAAGGCACGGGAACGCAAAGGGAAGGGAGCGCACATCGCATGCGAGATATTCGACGCTGGCTGATAGCCGCCATGTTGTTGCCGCCGACGGTGGGTCACGCCTACGAGCTGTCCGACTGGGAATCTGTGACCGAGGCCGCCCGGGGGCAAACCGTGTACTGGAATGCCTGGGGCGGCGACTCACGCACCAATGCCTATGTCGACTGGGTGGCCGACCGGGTCGAACAGCGTTATGGCATCGATCTCGAGCATGTCAAAGTGGGCGATACGGCCGAGGCCGTGACCCGCGTGGTGGCGGAGAAGGCGGCCGGCAATGAGGATCAGGGTGCGGTCGATCTCATCTGGCTCAACGGCGAGAATTTCGCTGCAATGAAAGGCAATGAGTTGCTCTATGGTCCCTGGGCCGAGCAACTGCCCAATTTCTCGCTGACCGCACCCGAGCAGAACCCCGAGGTGCGCGAGGATTTCACGCTGCCGGTCAATGGCTATGAAGCGCCCTGGGGGCGAGCGCAGATCACCTTCTACTATGACAGCGCGCGCCTCGAGAAGCCGCCGCGCAACATGCCCGCACTGCTCGACTGGGCCAAGACGCATCCAGGTCGCTTTACCTATCCCCAACCCCCGGCTTTTCTGGGTACGACTTTTCTCAAGCAGGCGCTGCTGGCCTTGACCGAACAACCCGAGGCCCTCTACGCCCCGGTCGATCGAGCCGATTTCGAGGCCGTCACTGCGCCGTTGTGGGACTACCTGGATCGCTTGCATCCTCATCTATGGCATGAGGGCGATAACTTTCCCTCCGGCGGCCCCCAAATGCGCCAACTCATGGGCGACGGCGCATTGAGCCTGGCGTTTACCTTCACGCCCTCGGTACCGGCCGCCGCCGTGCTCGACTATCAACTGCCGCCGACCACGCGCAGCTATATTTTCGACAACGGTACTCTGGGCAACGTGCATTTCGTCGCCATTCCCTACAATGCCCAGCACAAGGCCGGCGCGTTGACGGTCGCCAATTTCCTGCTGTCGCCCAAGGCGCAGGCCCGCAAGCAGGACCTCTCGATGTGGGGCGATGCCACGGTGCTGGACATGTCACGCCTGAGTCCAACACAGCGCGAGTCGTTCACGACCGAGAGTCGGGCTGCCGCGAGCCTGCCACCGCAGTCGCTGGGCGAGACGTTGCGCGAACCCCACCCGTCCTGGATTGAACCGCTCGAGCAGGCCTGGCGACAGCGTTACGGCGCCCAATGAGTCGAGCCACGAGTTATCGGTCTATCGTCGGCGTCTTGCCCTGGCTGACCATCGCGTTGCTCAGCCTGCCCGTGGCTAGCGGAGTGCTCGGTGCCATGGCGCCCGCTTTCGGTTACTTGCCGGTCCTGGGCGGCGATAGCCTGACATTGGCGCCCTGGCGACAGCTTCTCGAGATGCCGGGCCTTGCTGACATGACGCGACTCAGCGTCGTCACCGGCTTGGCCAGCGCGGCAATCTCGCTGGGTGTCGTCGTTCTCTTCCTGGGAAGCTTCTTGCATACGCCGCTGTATCGGCGCGTCCAACGATGGCTATCGCCGCTGCTGGCCGTGCCCCATGCAGCGGCGGCGATCGGCTTGGCTTTCCTGCTGGCACCGTCGGGATGGGTGGCACGGGGACTCTCCCCGTGGGCAACCGGTTGGCAGTATCCAGCGGATTTTGCATTTCCCGGCGACCCCTGGGGGCTGTCGCTGATTTTGGGCCTGGTCATCAAGGAAGTGCCTTTCTTGCTGCTGATGAGTCTGGCGGCTCTAGTGCAATGCCAGGCTCGCGAGCGGCTGACGGTTGCGCGAAGCCTGGGTTATCGTCCTCTGACGGCGTTTTTCAAGGTCGTCATGCCGGGACTCTACCCCTTGCTGCGTTTGCCCATCTACGCGGTAATCGCCTTCGCTACCTCGACGGTAGATGTCGCCATGATCCTGGGACCGACGACCCCGAATACACTGGCGGTCTCGGTGGTCGGTTGGCTCAATGACCCTTCGCTATCGATGCGCTTCATGGCCTCGGCAGGGGCAATCTTGCAAATGCTGCTGACGCTGATGGCGCTGGGGATCTGGTATGCTCTGGAGCGGCTGGTGGCATCCCTGAGCCGGCACTGGTGTCAGGATGGGCGCCGCCAATGTGGCGAGCGATGGCTAGGCGGCATGGCGCTGATGGCGATACGTCTAGTGTTGGGCCTGATGCTGGCAGGGCTGGCCGGGCTGACGCTGTGGTCGGTGGCGGCTTACTGGCCGTTTCCGGAGTTTCTGCCATGGCCACCGACCGTGCAAAACTGGCAGGCGGCGGCGGACGACCTGATCGTGCCGGTCGGGCAGTCGCTGCTGGTGGCGACTGCCGCGACCCTGCTGTCACTGGTGCTGGTACTAGGCTCGCTGGAAGCGGAAACCCTGAAGCGGCGACCTCTACGGCCCTGGGCGCAAGTGATTCTGTATCTGCCGCTGCTGGTTCCCTCAGTGGCCTTCCTGTTCGGCCTGGTCATGATGCAGGCGCAAGTGGGTATTCGGCCCGGCCTGGGCGCAGTCATCGTAGGGCATGCGGTGTTCGTGCTGCCGTATGTCTTTCTCTCGCTGGCAGAAAGCTATCGTCGCCTGGACCCGCGCTGGAGCCAGCAGGCGCGTAGCCTCGGTGCCGGGCCATGGCGGGTTTTTCTGCGCGTGCGTATACCGCTGCTGTTGGCGCCAATTTTGACCGCAGCGGCGGTAGGCTTCGCGGTAAGCATCGGCCAGTATTTGCCCACCGTACTGATGGGGGCCGGGCGCGTGGTAACGGTAACCACCGAGGCGGTCAGCCTGGCCAGTGGTGGCGACCGGCGATTGACCGCCATCTTCGCCCTGGCGCAATTGCTGTTGCCAGCGCTGGGATTTCTGCTGGCGATGTTCGTGCCGCGATACCTGTTTCGACGGCGGCAGGGTTTGCTGCCACGTTCCGATTGAAGGAAGGACCAACGCCATGGCGTCATTGATTCTCGACGACATTGTCATTGAACAGGACCAACACCCCTTGCTGAGCCTGGATACCACGATCGCGCCGGGAGAAGTGGTCACCGTCATGGGTCCCTCAGGCGTCGGCAAGTCTACCTTGCTGGCCTTCATCGCAGGCTTCTTGAGCCCCGCTTTCACGCCCCGAGGGCGCGTTTTGCTCGACGAGACCCGCATCGATGCCTTGCCTGCGGAGCAGCGTCACGTCGGGCTGCTATTTCAAGACCCGCTCCTGTTCCCGCATCTCGACGTCGAGGGCAATCTCGCCTTCGGCATGGTGCGTGAAGGCACGCGACGACAACGCCGCGAGCGAATTCACGAGGCGCTGGCGTCGGTAGGACTCGATGCCTTCGCCAAGCGTGACCCCGCAACGCTCTCCGGCGGCCAAAAAGCACGGATTGCCCTATTGCGGGTACTGCTGTCCCAGCCGCGCGCCATTCTGCTCGACGAGCCATTCTCCAAATTGGATGCCGAACGTCGGGACGAGATTCGTCACTGGGTCTTCGAACGTGTGCGTCACTACCATCTACCCACGCTAATGGTGACACACGACGAGGCAGATGCCAGGGAAGCCGGCGGGCGTATCCTGAGGCTGACCGAACGAGGCACCGCCGGGTCCATCGATCAGGAGGCACGCACATGACGACATGGGCCAACGTATTACGACTGAGCTTCTCCGCGCTATCGCGAGGGATGAGCCAATGAGCGTGCATTGGTCAGAACCGCTTGCCAACGCACCGCGGCTGAGCATCATCGTGCCAGTATTGAACGAGGCATCGACGATACAGGAATGCTTGACCGCCCTGCTGCCGCTATGGAGATGTGGCGTCGAGATCGTCATCGTCGATGGCGGCAGCGAGGATGATACCGTCGCTCTGGCGCTTCCCCTGGCGGATCGGGTGCTGGCAAGTGAGCGCGATCGCGCTAGACAGATGAACCATGGCGCACGGGAAAGTCGCGGGGAACATCTAGTCTTTCTGCATGCCGATACGCGCCTCCCGAATCGCGCGGACCTAGCGATCGAAGTAGCCTTGAAAGATACCGGTGGCTGGGGTCGCTTCGATGTGGATATCGAACGAGGGTTCGCGCTGGCCGGTCTGGTCGGCTGGAGCATGAACCGACGCTCGCGCATGACCGGCATTGCCACCGGCGATCAGGCGATGTTCATGACGCGCGAGGCCTTCGAGATCGTCGGCGGCTTTCCCGACCAGCCGCTGATGGAAGACATCGCCATGAGCCGGCATCTGCACCGTCTATCCGCGCCGACTTGCCTTGCCCAGCGGGTGACGACGTCCGCGCGCCGCTGGCAGCAGAACGGCCCTTTGCGCACCATCGCCAAGATGTGGTGGTTGCGCCTGCGTTACGGGTTCGGCGCCTCGCCCGGGACCTTGGCAGGAGACTACACCGATGTCCGCTGAGTCGAATGCGGTCGCCCCCAGCACGACACTGCTGATCTTCGCCAAGGCACCGATCCCCGGCAAGGTAAAGACCCGGTTGATGCCGTCGCTCGATGCCGAGCAGGCGCGTGATGTCCATGTAGCACTGCTTGAACGCACGCTAGAGATTGCCTGCCGGGCCTTTCCTGCCACGCACGTGCAGCTATGGGCCGGGCTCGAACCGGCACACCCGACCCTAGAGGCGCTGACGGAAAGACACGGCATCATGCACCATGCTCAGCCGCCGGGCGATCTCGGCCAGCGCATGCACACCGCCCTGGCCGCTCAATCGGGTCCTGCGCTTCTGATCGGCAGCGACTGCCCGGTGCTGACGCCGATGCTGCTGGAACGCTGCGCGCAGGCGCTGGATGATCACGATCTGGTGCTACTCCCGGCCGAGGATGGCGGCTATGGCTTGATCGGGGGCCATAGGCTTCCCCAGCGGTTGTTCGCGGATATTCCTTGGGGCGGTAGTGAGGTGGCCGCGCGGACCCTCGCTCGAGCTAAAGGACTAGGACTGCGCGTGGCGTGTCTCGACACGGTCTGGGATGTCGATACGCCACACGATCTCGAGCGCTGGCGCGCTCTGGACGCGACGACATGATGGCCGGCCTCCTGATCGAGTGGTGGGCGAAACGTTTTATTGCCATGATGGACGCGGGTTACCGGCTTGGAGGTGCACCAGAGCGTTACTGTCTTCGTTCGCGCCCACATGAACGATGCCGCCAACGCCATAATGGCCGCATGAAAGCCTGCTGAAGGGGAAAAGGATTGAAACATTACCGCATGCTGATTCTGGCGGTTGTACTGGTTGCCATCGTGGCCTTCTTCGTGGGCGGCGTTGACGATTACCTGACTCTGGAATCCATTCAATCGCTACAAACACGGTTCGACCAGTGGTTCGCCGAGTCTCCTTGGTTGGTCGCGGGTGGCTTCTTTCTCATCTATGTTCTGATGGCCGCCCTCTCGTTGCCCGGCGCGGCTCTGCTCACGTTGTTGGGGGGTGCGTTATTCGGCCTGGGCTGGGGGTTATTGATCATCTCCTTTGCGAGCACCATTGGCGCTACGCTAGCGTTTCTGGTCTCCCGCACGCTCTTCCGGGAACTGATCGAGCGCCGCTTTGCGCGGCAAATCGAGACCATCAACCGGGGGATCGAGCGCGATGGCGCGTTGTATCTGTTCAGCCTGCGACTGGTGCCGATCTTCCCGTTTTTCGTCGTCAACCTGGCGATGGGCCTGACCCGGCTGCGTACCTGGGTCTTCTATATCGCCAGCCAGATCGGCATGATTCCCGGCACGCTGGTCTACGTGAACGCCGGCCAGCAGCTCGGCGAGCTACGCTCTGTCAGCGGTATCGTCTCGCCTTCTTTGCTGTTGTCTTTCGCCCTGCTCGGCGTCTTCCCGCTGATCGCACGTTGGGGCGTCGACTGGCTTCAGCGCCGCAAGCGCTATCGTGGATACGACAAACCTCGGCGCTTCGATTACGACATCCTGGTGATCGGCGGCGGCTCGGCGGGTCTGGTCACCAGCTACATCGCCAGTGCGGTGCGGTCGCGGGTCGCGCTCGTCGAGAGTGGCGCCATGGGCGGCGACTGTCTCAATACCGGCTGCGTACCCTCCAAGGCACTGATTCGCGCCGCACGGTCCGCCCAGAATATCCGCGACGCCGGGCATCTGGGCGTTCATGCCGGAGAGCCGCGCGTTGAGTTCAGTGAAGTCATGGGCCATGTGCGTCGCGTCATCGAGGAGGTGGCTCCCCACGATAGCGAGGAGCGTTATACCGGGCTAGGCGTCGAGGTCCAGCGTGGCACGGCGCGGCTGACGTCCCCCTGGGCCGTCGAAGTCGACGACAAGCAACTCACGGCGCGGCACATCGTCATCGCCACCGGCGCCGTCCCCAAGGTGCCGCCGATACCGGGTATCGAGCAGATCGACGTACTGACTTCCGAGAATCTGTGGACGCTGACCGAGCAGCCACACCGCCTGATAGTGCTGGGTGGCGGCGCCATCGGCTGCGAGCTCGGCCAGAGCTTCGCCCGTCTAGGGACACAGGTGACACTGGTCGAGGATGCCGAGCGGTTGCTGGGGCGCGAGGATGATGAGGTC
Organism: Chromohalobacter sp. 296-RDG; assembly: GCF_029889885.1. Classification (GTDB taxonomy): domain Bacteria; phylum Pseudomonadota; class Gammaproteobacteria; order Pseudomonadales; family Halomonadaceae; genus Chromohalobacter. Next base: position 4,967 of record NZ_JARANY010000005.1, on the reverse strand, counting down.
GGCGACCTCGTCGCCAGTCTATTCGGCGACGAGGGCCTCGATGTCATGACAAGCACGCGGGCTATCGCGGTAAGCGTCGAGGACGGCGAACAACATCTCCTCGTCGAGAAGGCCGACGGTCGGCAAATACACCTCCCCTTCGACCGCCTGCTGGTCAGCGTCGGTCGCCAAGCCAACGTCGATGGGCTCGGACTGGAAGCGCTGGGAATCACCACCCGCGACAACGGAACCCTGGAGGTCAACGAGCAGCTACAGACCAAATTGCCCAACATCTGGGCCTGCGGCGACGTCGCCGGTCCATACCAGTTGACCCACGCCGCCGCGCACCAGGCCTGGCATGTCGCCGTCAACGCCTTGTTCGGCGAATTCAAGCGCTTCAAGGTCGACTACCACATCATGCCCACGGTGACCTATCTACAGCCCGAAGTAGCCCGGGTGGGGCTCAACGAGCGCGAGGCCAAGGCTCAGGGTATCGCTTACGAGGTCACCCGCTACGAGATGGCCGAGAGCGACCGGGCGATCGCCGAGCGCGCCACGAGCGGTTTCGTCAAGATCCTCACCGTACCCGGCAAGGATCGTATCCTGGGGGCGACCCTGGTCGGCGAGAACGCAGGCGAATGGCTGGCAGAACTGACGCTGGCCATGAAGCACAATATCGGGCTCAACAAGTTGCTGGGCACGGTGCATCCTTACCCGACGCTATCGGAAGCCACCAAGGGCACCGCCGGCGCCTGGAAAAACGCCCACAAGCCGGAGCGGGTGCTCCACTTGCTAGCGCGTTACTTCCGCTGGCGACGCGGCGGCTGAGTACCTCTCGTCGAGTTCATCCCACCAGGCGGTCAGCGAGTTCGTCGAGGTCGCTCACCGTCATATCGGGCTCATCGCCCCAGGGATCGAAGGGCGCCTCGGCGCTGCGACGCACCCAGGCCGCGTGCAAGCCGGCATATTTGGCCCCGATGATGTCGAAGGGATTGCTGGAAATCAGCCAGGTGTCCGCAGCGCTCGACTCGGTGCACTGGCGCAGATAGGAATACACAGCGGGGTCGGGCTTGAAGCGCTTGATGTCGTCGACGCTGACGATGGCGTCGAACCGCTCACGAATGCCCGCCTGGGCCAGCAACCCCGTCACCGCTTCCTGGGTGCCGTTGGAAAACGCCACGCAATGCATGCCGGCATCGCTCAAGCGTGCCACCCCCTCGGCGACATCGGAAAATGCCGGCAGACGCCCATAAAGGGATATCAGCCGATCCTTGGCCACTTCGGAGAGTTGGCTGCCCATGGCCCGGTCGGTGAACTCCAGCGCATCGCGCGTACAATCGGCAAAGCTCGAATACGCCCCCATCAGCGAGCGACGGAAGGCAAATTCCAGTTGCTTGTCCCGCCAACGCTGCGAAAAGGCCAACGCCTTTTCAGCATCGCCCAGATCCGTGTGCAATGCTTCCACTACACCGTGGGTGTCGATCAAGGTGCCATAGACATCGAAAGCCAATACACGCTTATTCATATGTCGTCCTTATCACGCTTACCTGAGTTGATGGAGAACCTCCAAGTTCTCTCAGATTGGTCGTTTTTGTGAATCACGACAAGCGGATTCAGGCCCGTAAACATGACAGCGCGGCCGCATCGACGCACAATGGAAGACAATACGCTGACAGGCGCTGTCAGCACGCATGGAACCGGTCAACGAGGCGACGAATTTCCCATGGCATTCAAGGTATACGTAGACGGTCAGGAAGGCACCACTGGGCTGCGGCTGATGGATTATCTCGAGGCACGCAATGATATCGAACTGTTGCGCATCGACAGCGACAAGCGCAAGGATACCGCCGAACGTGCGCGCCTGCTCAATACCGCCGACGTGGTCTTTCTATGCTTGCCCGATACCGCTTCTCGCGAGGCCGTGGCGTTGCTCGACAATCCCCGGACCTGCCTGATCGACGCCAGCACGGCCTTCCGCACCGATACCGAATGGACCTATGGCTTGCCCGAACTAGTACCGGGACAACGCGACGCCATCCGCACCAGCAAGCGCATCGCCAATCCGGGCTGCCATGCCAGCGCCTTCATCATGCTCACGCGGCCGCTGGTCGACGCCGGCCTGTTGCCCGCCGACACACCGCTGACAGCGCATTCGATCACCGGCTATAGCGGCGGTGGCAAGAAGCTGATCGCCGAGTACGAAGGCGAGCATGACGGTCGTCTGAGCGCGCCACGTCCCTATGCCATGGGATTGACCCACAAGCACATGCCGGAGATGCGCACGCACGGCGGGCTCGCGCGAGCACCCGTCTTCCAACCGATCGTCGGCCCCTTCCTCAAGGGCCTCTCGGTGACGATTCCCCTGCACGTCGATCAGCTTAGTCCCGGGGCCACGGCCGAAACGCTTCGCGAGGCCTACTCCAACCACTATGAAGGCGAGACCTTCGTTCGCGTCATGCCCCTCGAGGACCCGGCCAACCTGGATGACGGCTTCTTCGAGGTGCAGGGCTGCAACGACACCAATCGAGTCGACCTATTCGTGTTCGGCAACCATGAGCAGGTCTCCCTCGTCGCCCGGCTGGATAACCTCGGCAAAGGCGCGGCAGGCGCCGCCGTACAGAGCATGAACCTGCATCTCGGCGTGGACGAGGCCAGCGGCCTCTCGACATGATCGCGCTGCCTTACATCGCGTGCTTGATGCCTCGGCTGATCAATATCCAATTGGCCGGATAGGACGTAGCGAATCCGATCAGCATGGCGATCTGCATCATGAACCAGAACGTCACCGAGAAGGCGTTCATCTCGCCCATCCAGCCATGGATGGCGATCAGCATCCAGACGTACATGCCGGCCTGAAAGGCTATCAGCGAGAGCGTGTCTGCCTTGATGGCATCGATCAAGGCCTGGCGTGGGCCGCTATCGCTCATGCCGCGAATCGGCAAGTATTGAAACAATATGCCGAAGAGGTACGCCCCGATGAAGGCCAGCACGAAGTGTCCTAATACTGCCGACCCTAGCAGTGCAAACCCGGTCAGGGTCGCCAGCGGCGCGGTGACGACATCGCCTGCGGTGCAACCGCCCCCACAATGCGTGGCGGAGACGAAAACGCCCTGCCACTTGGGCTTATCACCATGATGATGATGCACATGATCGTGCTCATAGCCTTCACTATGTCCATTGCTCTCTTCATTGCCTACCGAGGCCGTGGCGCGGCCCATGCGTGCATACGCCCACCAGCCCAGCACTGGCATATAAAGCCCGGTGATCGGCCAAGTCACGTTCATGATCGCCATGGGTTGCGGGCGCTTGGCCACATCCAGCGCAATGACCAATGCCGTGGCCACGCCCAAGGCGATGAATAGCCAGGAAACGAGCGTCAACATGCGACAACTCCTTGTCCGTGTTGAAATGGAAACGCGTCTCTAGATATAGGGAATGATCGCGCCTGACTCAACCTATGTCCCGACGACAGGTTGGTGAATAGAAAGCTGCCTCACCGCTTCTCATCGTACTACCAGTACGTAAGCGTCCGGGAGCACAGCGACAAACGATACCGCCCGCGAGCCCCACGCAAGCCATGCCCAGCGCAGTAGGCATATCAGGCGTCGCATCGAACAGCCACCAGCTCCACCCCGCCGCGAAGACGAGATAGGCATAGTCGAACACACCGATCAACGCGGCAGGGGCCACTTGATAGGCCTTGGCCACCGTGCTGCTGGCCAGCACGAAGAGTACCGCCAGCCCCGCCAGCAGCCACCAGGTGTCGGCTGGGAGCGAACGCCAGGGCGCCGTCAGGAAGCTCGGTGTGGCGCCACCGGTCGGCGGCTGGTCGTACAAGAATATCCATAGACAGCCCACCGCGCCCAGGCATAGAAACCCCAGATTCAGTGCCCCGGCAAGCACCAGCGGCGCCTCGGCACGGCAATGAACACGCGTCACCACGCAGGCCAGGGCGTAGCACACCGCCGCCAGCAGCGGCAGTAACACCGTAGGCGTGAAATCCACCGTCCCCGGACGCAATATCAGCACCACGCCGACGAAGCCTAGAGCGATCCCCCACCAGCCGCCTGCGGAGAGCCGCTCGCCGGCTAACCAGGCAGCGAACAAGGCAATGAACAACGGCGAGGTGTACAACGCGACCGCCGCCATGGAAAGCGTCAACGTCGGCAGCGCGGCATAGAAGGTCAACCACATGGCCATCAGCAAGCCGGTTCTGACCAGCACCCAGCGACGTCGCAACGCCCACCCCAGGCGTACCACGCCGCGAAGCCCAAGCACCACCCCCAGAAGCGGTAACGCCAACAGCGCACGCAGCGCGTACAACTGCCAAATACCCACGTCATCGCTGATATACTTAACCAACGCGTCAGCCATCGAGAGACAGAAGACCGAGGCAACGATACAAACGATACCTGGCCATACCGAGGCTCGCGCCCCAATGATTGGCTTCATGGTGGTTCTCCCCGAACAAGAAGCCGCTCAAGGGTGCGCGCCCCAGGCATACACGACAAACGAGTTATACATCACTTTCCATGAGCTGTGATTATGGATCGCATATGAACCGACTAGGCAAAGCCCTGCCCCCGCTCGCCAGCCTGATGCCCTTCGAGGCTGCCGCGCGCCTGGAAAGCTTCTCGCGTGCCGCCGAGGAATTGCATCTCACCCAGGCCGCCGTCAGCCGACAGATTCGCGCTCTGGAGGAAAACCTCGGCGTGGCACTATTCGAGCGGCGCAATCGGGGCGTCTTTCTCACCGCCGCCGGCCGTGAATTCGGGCGCACGGTGAGCTCAGCGCTGGAGGGTGTCGCAACGCATGCCAACACATTGCGGGAGGAAGTGGATGACGGTGTGGTGGTACTGTTCTGCCAGCTCTGCGAGGCCTTCTACTGGGTCATGCCGCGCCTCGCCGCGTTCAACCGGCAACACCCGGAAATCGAGGTACGCCTGGTGACCTCGACGCGCCCGGTGGTCGAGCATCACGACTATTTC
>NZ_JARANY010000049.1 GCF_029889885.1 Chromohalobacter sp. 296-RDG | reverse complement strand
CACCAGCGGAGGCGCCCAGGGCACCGGCAACGGCAGTCGCTAAGAGTGTCTTTTTCATCGCGATAAATTCCTTAACTAGCTTACTGTTCGATCGTGTCTGCAAATGCAGTCGGCTTTCGACTCGGTCTATTTTTTCAGCGGCTTGCCAAGGCAACACCGCGACGAGTTCGTAAAGCCTTGTTGTTATCCAATGCTCGCAGAGAAACCATATACCGGTCTTTTGGAGAACGCAACAAGAAAAAAACACTGTTTTCCTTCCGCGCTTCCTGTCGATTCGGTCAAGATCATCTCCCCGTGAGCCGGCCCTGAAAGGCCTGAAAGCCACTTTACGCCACCAATATGACATTGGCATGACGCCAGCGACGTACTCATCTTTACGATTCAAGGCTCTCTCTGGCAAGGGGCAATCCGCCATAAAGACAAGTTTTACTACCAAAGTCGCATAACACGGAGATAATCCCCATCCGATGCTGAAAAACATGGCAAGAAAAAAGGGGCTTGTGCCCCTCTTTTTCACTGCTTTCAGCCTACGGTCATCGACCGTGCTTGGCGAGCAACTGGCTCAACTTACGCTCTAGCTGCTCGGACTCCTGGCGCTCGTTGTGCTGTTTCTGCTGTTTTTTCTGCTTCTTCGTGAGTTCATCGAGCTGCTTGCGGGCATGACGTGCCTCGCCCTCGGTCACGGTGCCTGCCGCCTGGCCGTCGAGATCTACCCGCACCGCATCGGTACGTACCGCCTTGAGGTAGCGCGGCAAGTGCACGTAGCACGCCAGGGCGCGACGCACGAGCTTCTCCGGCCAGGGCTCGCGCGCGACCAGGTCGAGATGAATGCCCGTCTTGAGCGGCTGAGTGTGCCCCTTGAAGAAGGTTTCCGGATAGCGCTGGTACCACTGTGCCAGCAACGACTGGGGAGAAGGCGGCTCATGTTCCGCACCCAGTGCCAGGTGAGCCTGCGGGGTCTCGCTCTCCGCATGGCCGGCGTCCTTGCTGTAATCGTCTGACGAGGAGGCAGAGGCGGAAGACGCATGATCTCCGGTGACTTTTCCCGCCGACCGACGCGGACCACGAAATGCGATGGGTCCCAACCCCCTAGCTTTCGCGCCAGCATCGGGCAACTCCGCCTGGGTAGCGGGTGTCTCCGTCTCGTCGGGCTCCAGCTCGGCAAGCGCCAGGAGGCGCTCACGCAGGGCACGGTTTTCCGACTCGAGCGCCGCTACCTGCCCACGAGCGGCCTCAAGATTGGCCCGACAGGCCTCGGCTTGATGTTCCAATGCCCTGAACAGGGCGTCTGCGTGGTCGGTCAGCAAGACGTGCACTCCCTGATTGCCTTGAACGAACGCTGGGCTTCGAATCGTCTACGTATCGATATCATATCGACACGGTAGACAGGCCCGGCCCATGCGGGCTACCGGGTAAGTCTGTGCCAGCTTCGCCGCGCTGGCAACCTCACCGCCGCTCGTAATGCACGAACGTGTAGTCGGGCTTGCCGTCGCCGCTCTGCCCGGGCACGCGCTCGGTTTCCTTCCAATGCACCGTGTCGAACGCGGGAAACCAGGCGTCGCCATCAACGTCCAGATCGACTTCCGTCAGATACAAGCGCGAAGCACAGGCCAGGGTCTGGGTAAATATCTCACCACCGCCGATCACGCAGATGTCCTCGACACCCTCGATAATGGCGTGGCTGTCCGCCATATCGAGAGCACTGGCCAGATCATGGCAAACGCTGATTCCATCATGGAAATAGCCACGATCACGCGTGACAACGATATTCAAGCGTCCCGGCAACGGTCGACCGATGGACTCGAACGTCTTGCGCCCCATGACCAGCGGTTTGTTCATGGTCACACTCTTGAAGAACTTGAGGTCTTCCGGCAGGTGCCACGGCATTTTGTTATCGACACCGATGACACGTTCGCGCGACATCGCCGCCACCAGGGCGATGGGCACCACCGTATCGACATAGGCGTTCGTGGGCTCGCTCATATGGCGACCTCCGCCTTGATATGCGGGTGGGGATCATAATCCTCGATGGCGATATCCTCGAAGGTAAAATCGAACACATTCGTGATTTCGGGATTGAGCACCAGGCGCGGGCGTGGACGCGGCGCGCGACTCAATTGAAGGCGCGCCTGATCGAGATGATTGAGGTAGAGGTGTGCATCGCCCAGGGTATGAATGAACTCGCCCGGCGCCAGGCCGCACGCCTGCGCGATCATCTGCGTGAGTAGCGCGTAGCTGGCAATGTTGAATGGCACCCCAAGGAAGATATCGGCGCTGCGCTGGTAAAGCTGGCACGACAACCGGCCATCGGCGACATAGAACTGAAACAAGGCATGGCATGGTGGCAGCGCCATGTCATCGACCAGCGCAGGGTTCCAGGCGGAGACGATCAATCGGCGCGAATCGGGGTGACGCTTGATCTGCTCGATGACATTGGCGATTTGATCGACATGCCCCCCATCCGGACGCGGCCAACTGCGCCACTGATAGCCGTAAACCGGCCCCAGGTCGCCGTTCTCATCGGCCCATGCATCCCAGATACGGACATTATTTTCCTTGAGATAGGCAATATTGGTGTCACCGCGCAGGAACCACAGCAACTCATGGATGATGGAGCGCAAGTGGAGCTTCTTGGTGGTTACCAGCGGGAAGCCGTCGGCCAGGTCGAAGCGCATCTGATGACCGAAAACGCTGCGCGTCCCGGTCCCGGTGCGGTCACTTTTTTCCACGCCATGGTCGAGCACATGGCGCATCAAATCGAGATAAGGCTGCATGTCATCCGAACGTTGAACGATGAAGGCGCGGTAATGCCGCGCCGGAATTGGACACCTGGCCGCTCACGCTGCCGACGGCGCTTCACGCGCGTCGTCGACGGGCTGCCGACGCGACCAGACCATCAAGGCGATACCGGCCAAAGCCATGGGCACGGTCAACAGCTGGCCCATGGTCAGCCAGCCGAAGGCGATGAAACCTAGCTGTGGGTCGGGCTGACGCACGAATTCGACCGAGAAGCGAAACACCGCGTAAAGCAACAGAAACAAACCGGATATCATACCACGCCGACGCGGCTGGCTAGAGACCCACCACAGCACGACGAACATCACCACGCCTTCCAGCGCAAACTCATAAAGCGGCGAGGGATGACGTCCCTCAGGGCCCAGGCCAGGATACACCAGCGCCCAGGGCACGTCGGTCACGCGCCCGGGTAATTCATGATTGATGAAGTTGCCGATGCGTCCGGCCCCCAGGCCAATCGGTACCATCGGCGCCACGAAATCGGTCAATTGGAAAAACGCCAAGCGATGCTTGCGCGCGAACAAGCCAGCGGCAATCAAGACACCCACCAGGCCACCATGGAAGCTCATGCCGCCATCCCAGACTTGGAAGATCCATAATGGATTGTCCATCAGGCGTTCGAAACCATAGAAGATCGCATACCCTATACGCCCGCCGAGCACGACACCCAACGCGCCATAGAACAGCAAGTCGCCGATATCGTCCGCCTTGAGACCGATGCGAGCGGCGCGCTTGCGCCCCAGCCACCAGGCCCCCACGAAACCAATGACATACATCAGCCCGTACCAATGCACCTTGAGGGGCCCCAAGGCGATGGCGATGGGGTCGATATCAGGGTAACTGAGCATGCGTTCTCCTTGCCTACGTTCTGGGCGGCGTGGGCCCGACACCTTACGACAACCGCTGCCGAGCGGCAACGACGCATAGCGCCGGCTACGTCTCGGACGCCTCGCCTCTGCCCACCCAACGGCGCACCATCGCGACCAGGTCGCCGGGGCGGTAAGGCTTGGCCAGGCAGTCATCCATGCCCGCCTTCAGAAAGGCGTCTCGACTGGCTTCGGTGACATTGGCGGTCAACGCCACCAGCACGCTGGCATGCCGCCGCGCCAGACGACGCTCCAAGCGACGCCAGCGGCGACTGGTTTCCATGCCATCGAGGGTCGGCATATAGATGTCCATGAAGACCAGATCGAACGCCTGACGCTCGGCCAGCGCCAGCGCTTCCTCACCATTCGTAGCGGTCTCGACATGACAGCCCTGACGCTCGAGCACGCTACATGCCAGCAGCGTATTGACAGGGCCATCATCGACGATCAGCACCCAGGGACGCGTATCGCTTGAATCCGCCTCGGACGCCGGCTTGTCCTCCGCCAGGGTATCGAGCAATAGCATGGCATCTTCCAGGCGTCGTCGCAGCGCCTCCCTCTGCAGTGGGGAATGCGGCGCCTCGGTCCCGGGAAGCGAGGTCAGCGTTTTAACGCAGGCCTCGAGTTCCTGGCGCAGATGCGACAGATAGCCCGTCTTGAGGCGCGCATCTTCGCGCGCCTGGTCACGGGCCAGACGCAAGCGGTGCAAGGTCTCCCCGGTCTCGGTCTGGTCGATCAACGCCCAGACGGAGTGTTCATCACGTACGACCAGGCATTCGAGGCGATATTCTCGCGTTCCTCCCCCGGTGTCGGTAACCCGCACCCGGCGCCGTTGTTCATCGACGAGTCGCGGTTTCAACCACTCGGCCAGCAGAATGTCGCGCAACGCCTCAGGACGCTCGCCGAGCAATCGCGCCAGGGAGGGATTCAGGGTCACAATGGCATCGCCCTCGGTCAGCAAGGCCGGTAGTTGCAAGGTATTGAGCCAGGCGGGCATGTCCCAGACATCGTCCGGTGCGCGCGTCCCCAATTGCGGCTCAAGACGCGTCAATAGCGCATTCAAGGTAGTCGGCGAGACAGCGGTGATGTCTGGCGTATCGTCCTGCGGGTGGGGGAGCCAGCCGGCGATCCGGCCCAGCGCGGCCCGCCAGGCGTCCTCCTCGCGCTGCAACCGCCAATAGAGCACGGTCACGAAGCCCGCAAAAATCAGCACATTGCCGAGGATCAAGCCGATACTCAGCCATGGCAGTGCCTGCTGCCAGGCACTATCGTCAGACAGACTTAGGCGACTCACCAACCGCCACCCGGTGCCGGGGAGCGTGTCCCAGATCAACGCCCGGCGCCCCTCTTCCAGCCACTGCATCCCATAACGCCCCGCGGCATCCGGCAACACGCGGGAAGCATCATCGCGCATCAAGGCATTCCCGGCGCCGTCGACCAACCAGTGCTCCCCAGTGTTGCCCGTCTCATCACGAATCAAACGCTTCAACCGTGGCAGGGAGATTTCCATACCCACCCGCGCAAGGTAACGTTCGTTCCACACGACATCGCGGGTGGCAACCAAGCGTCCTGATGGCGTTTGGGCTCCAATCCACCAGGTTACGTTTTCCGCATCGTCAGAGACGCGTTTTCGCTGATAAGGAGGAAGGTCACTATCGATATTATCCTGCGACTCGGAGACGCTGAAATCGCGCATGCCCACCGGCAATACAAAGAGGCGAGTGACCAAGACATCCGTGCCATCATAATCATCGAGCAGCCTCGTCAACAGCCGCTCGGTATCGTCGTGCGACAGCACGGCCGGCAGTACCGGAGAGACACTCGGGGAAGTCGAGGTATTCTCGTCCATCGACTGCAGAATGCGCCGCGAGCCACGCGCAAGCATCACAAGATGCTGCTGCTGGGCGGTCAAGCGAGCGTCCAACTGGCGTGCGTAGACACTATGCGAGGCCTGCAGACGCGCCAGCGCATCTTCCGATTCACGACGATCACTCGCCTGCCAGATCAACGCTCCGGCGCCCAGGCACACCAGCGTGAAGCCTATCTCGGCCAGCAACAGCGGCCACAGCAACGCTTTCCAGCGCGAACGATGGGGGCTCGAAGGAGTCGCGGCTTTGTGCATTCCCTACCCTGCTCGTGACGATGCAGCGAGTGTACGCGCTCGCTTACCGACTGTCATGGCACGTGCGGGCCTCGGCATGGCGCGTTACGCTGGCGCCATCATCTTCGCGATAGCGACGTCCACGAAAGCCTTTGTCGAGAGAAATATGACATGTGTTTGATCGTCTTCGACTGGCGCCCAGGCAGCGACACGCCCCTGCGTCTGGCCGCCAACCGCGATGAAACTCACACCCGCCCAACACGAGCACTGGCCGTATGGCCGGACGCACCCGCCCTCGTCGGCGGTCGTGATCTGCGTGCCGGAGGCACTTGGTTGGCGGCATCGCAAACGGGACGCTTCGCGGCAGTGACCAATGTCCGCGACGCGCACGCTAAAGCGCCGCCCTCACGACCCAGTCGAGGCACCCTGCCTTACCAGGCACTGACGCACGAAACACCGCTCGCCTGGCTCGAGTCCCTCGTGGCGAGCGAGGCACAGACCTATGACTGGTTCAATCTGCTCTACTGCGACGGCGTCACGCTACTCCACGTTCACCATGGTCCGGCAGGCACGACGCTCTCCCGAGTCTCGCCCGGCGTGCACGGACTTTCCAATGCCACCCTGGATACGCCATGGCCGAAAGTGGTCCGCGCTCGGGACGGCTTCGCACGTGCACTGAAGCAGCCCCCTTGGCAGGCGCCCGCGCTGGACACGATGCACGATACCCGGTCAGCGCCGACACTGGACCTACCGGATACCGGCGTGGGCATGGAAATGGAAAGTTTCCTGTCACCGATCTTCATTCGAGGACAGCGCTACGGCACCCGCGCCACGACACTCGTGGAATGGCGCCCCACCAGCATTGAATTGCAGGAATCGCGCTTCGGCCCGAACGGCGCCGCGCATGGCAGCCGCTGGCATTCACTCGCCTTGGCGGGCGTCACCCAGTCCTGACGAACCATTCTAACCAAGTGTAGAGTGCACTCTGCCAAGACTCAGTCGTCGGGAGGCAGCAAATGGGCCAGCTTCCACTCACCCATTCGTCGACGCAGGTGTGCTCGCACCGCCGCAGTAGTGGGCAACGCCAGCGTTTCATCGAGCAACGTCCGCGCGTCTGCAAGCGAAACACGCCGGATCGCCGCGCGCACGCGAGACAAACTAGGGGCATTCATGGAGAGCGCCTCGAAGCCCATGCCCATCAGCAGCATGGCGCCAGCGGGGTCGCCGGCCAGTTCACCGCATACCGAGGCTGGCACCTGCAAGCGTCGCGACTCGATGGCAAGATGCGATAAGGCGCCCAGTACGGCAGGGTGGCAGGCATCATAGAGGCTCGCTACACGCGGATTATTGCGATCCACCGCCAGCAGATATTGGGTGAGATCGTTACTGCCCACCGAGAAGAAATCGACGCGGGCGGCCAGCGCATCGAGCTGATAAAGCGTTCCCGGCACCTCGATCATTACGCCGACCTTGGGACGCGCCAGCTTGACGCCCTCCTCGGTCAGTTCCCGATGGGCCCGGTCGATGAGCTTGAGCGCGGTATCGACTTCTTCGATGCTCGAGATCATCGGCAACAGGATGCAAAGGTTATCGAGCCCCACTGAGGCGCGCAGCATGGCGCGCAACTGGACCATCAACACTTCCGGGTGATCGAGCGTCACACGGATCCCGCGCCATCCCAGAAAGGGGTTGGCCTCGTCGATGGGGAAGTACGGCAGGTCCTTGTCGCCACCGATGTCCAGCGTGCGCATCACCACCGGCAACGGCGCGAAACTTTCGAGCTGATCGTGGTAAAGCCGCGTCTGTTCCTGCTCGCTAGGGAAGCGCTCGTTCATCATGAATGGCACTTCGGTGCGATAAAGGCCCACGCCGCTGACCCGCGACTTGAGCGACGCTACCGCATCCACGGCCAGCCCGGTGTTGACCATCAAGGGTATGTGGTAACCGTCGGAGGTCTCGCTGGGGCGATCCTGTTCATGCTCGAGCACCTCGCTGAGGGCCTTCTCCTCGGCGATCAAGGTCTCATAATGGTGCTCACGCTCAGCGTCGGGGCGCACGAACAGGCGACCGCGATGGCCATCGAGAATCGCCCGTGCGCCGTTGAGCCTCGGCAAGGGTAGATCGACCATCCCCAGCACGGTCGGAATGCCCATTGCGCGCGCCAGAATAGCGACATGCGAGGTGCTCGAACCGCGAATCGACACCAGCCCCACCAACTTGTCGCGCGGCACCTCACCCAGCGATGCCGCACTCAACTCATCGCCGATCAAGATAGTCTGCTCGGGGTAAGTATCCGGCGTGCGCGGGCTGTCCTCCTGCAGATGGGCGAGCACGCGGCGCCCCAGATCGCGAATGTCGGCGGCTCGCTCGCGCAAGTAGTTGTCGTCGACACGCTCCAGATATTGCACATGACGCTTGACCACATCGGCCAGGGCGCCGGGTGCCCACTGACCTTCGCGGATGCGCTTCTCGACCTCTTGGCCCAGTGCCGCGTCGCCCAGCATCTGCTGATAGGCATCGAATAGCGCCACCTCCTGCGCCGAGATACGCTTGACCAAGCGTGCCGCCGCGACACCGATCTCCTTGCGAACATTGGCGATCGCTTCGTGCAGGCGGGTAACTTCGAACTCGATATCGGTGGGAATCAGATCCGGCACGCTATTGAGATCCGCCGGCGGCATCAGTACCACCAGTTCTCCCGACGCCATACCAGGCGATGCCGCGACCCCCGAAAACATCGCCTGGCTATCGGCTTGGGCCAGCCGGGTCAGTGTCCCTGTCGCCATGGCGTGCGCCAGAACACCAGCCAATTGCGCAGCCATGGTAACCAGAAACGCCTCATCGCCTTCATCGAAACGCCGCATGGCCTGCTGCTGGACGACCAGCACGCCGAGCATACGGCGCTGATGGATGATCGGCACACCGAGGAAACTCGAGAAACGTTCCTCGCCCGTCTCGGCGAAATAGCGGAAATAAGGGTGCGAAGGTGCATCTTCGAGATTGAGCGGTTCCTCGCGTTGCCCCACCAGCCCGACCAACCCCTCGCCGAGCCCCATGCTCACCTGCCCCACCGCTTCGCTGTGCAGGCCCAACGTATCCATGAGCACCAGGCGGTCGCGCTCAACGTCGAACAGGTAGATGGAGCACACATCAGTGCGCATGGCCTTGCGGATTCGGCGCACCATGGTCGCCAGCGCAGCCTCGAGACTGCGCGCGCCGTTGACTTCCTGAATGATGCGTCGGAGAACATCGAGCATTGGTATTTCTTCTTGTTGTCGTCACGACACGCGTGCGACGGTTGGTCTCAAGGCTAACGTAGGGCATTTCGGCACGCCCCGTGATATCAGCCCCTCGGTGGCGACATCTCGAACGGCGCCTAGCAGGGTCCCTCTTCGTTCGCCAAACGGTGAACGCGCGGCGCCAATTCACGCAGGGCGCGGCGATAGACTTCGCGTTTAAAAGGCACGACCTGCCCCAGTGGATACCAATAACTGACCCAGCGCCAGCCATCGAATTCCGGCTTGGGCGTAGAATCCACGCAAACTCGGCTATCCCGACACCGGATCTTGAGCAGGAACCACTTCTGTTTCTGGCCGATGCATATCGGCCTCGAATGCGTTCTCACCATGCGTCGTGGGAGACGGTAGCGCAGCCATCCGCGCGTACAGGCCAGGATCTCGACATCCTCCGGCGTCAAACCGATTTCTTCCTCGAGCTCCCGATACAATGCCTGTTCCGGTGTCTCATGCGCCTTGATTCCTCCTTGCGGAAATTGCCACGCATTCTGTCCCACACGACGCGCCCAGAGCAGCTGTCCACTGCGGTTGGCAATGATGATACCAACGTTGGGCCTGAAGCCGTCAGCGTCGATCACGGACATCACCTTAATGAATAGTCGTTGAGACCATTCTTCCACAAAGCCAGAAAGCGCATCAATACGCCTCGTGGTGGGCAACATTCGGTAACTCTGCGATAATCCATCTCCTTTTACGCCGCACGTAATCTTCCTGTTAACTCAGCACGATGCAAGGAGTCCTCCTTGAGCCTGGCGATCTTCGATCTCGACAATACCCTACTGGACCTCGACAGCGACCATGCCTGGGGCGAGTTCCTCATCGAGCAAGGCGCCGTCGACGCGACGACCTACCGCAACGCCAACGAGCGCTTCTATCAGGATTACCAGAGCGGCGATCTCGACATCATGGAATACCTGGCTCTGGCGCTACAGCCATTGGCCGAGAATACGCCGGAACAACTGGCCGCCTGGCATCAACAGTTCATGGCCAGCAAGATCGAACCGCACATCCTGACACGCGGAGAAGAACTGCTGGCACGCCATCGCGCCAAGGGCGATCGGCTACTGATTATCACCGCTACCAACCGCTTCATAACCGGCCCCATCGCCGAACGACTGGGCGTGGATGATCTGATCGCCGTCGACCCCGAAATCCAGGCCGGGCACTACACAGGACGTGTGGTGGGTACCCCGAGTTTCCGTGAAGGCAAGGTAACGCGCCTGGAGACCTGGCTTGCCGAGGAAGACGCCACCCTCGAAGGCGCCTGTTTCTACAGCGACTCACACAACGACCTGCCGCTCCTCGAGCGTGTCGACCAACCCGTCGCCGTCGATCCCGACGCCGCTCTTCGCGAGGCCGCCAAGCAACGCGGCTGGCGCATCATCAGCCTGCGTGATTGAGAATGCGCCGACCAGGCAGCGCCTTTACAGGACGCCAAAGGGATCCCTTATGGCTTTGTCATTAGTCATAATGTCGGGCTTGGGGAGGCAGTATTTCCGCGTCAAAAGCGTTATAATGCACCGCAGAATTCCATCGCGCCGGTTACAGTTCGAGATGCCGCTCGCCGGCTGACCGACGCACCTTCTCAAGGGCTATGTGAATGGTTGGCACGCATATGGATGAGTCAGTAGACATCGTACTCGTGGGCGCAGGCGTCATGAGCGCCACGCTCGCGACACTGCTTCACGAGCTGGAGCCGGAGGCACGCATCGAGATCATCGAGCGCCTCGACACCACTGCCAGCGAAAGTTCGTTTGCCTGGAACAACGCCGGTACTGGCCACGCTGGCTTGTGCGAACTCAACTATACGCCCCGCGCCGAGGACGGCTCGATCGTGCTCGACAAGGCCATCCACACTAATACCCTGTTCGAGGAGTCCAAGCAGCTATGGAGCTACTTGGTCGAAAAGGGTAACCTCGGCGATCCGGCGCGCTTCGTGCATCCGGTACCGCACATGAGTTTCGTGCGCGGCGCAGACGACGTCCGCTTCCTGCGCGATCGCTACCATGCCATGCGCGAGCATCCGTGTTTCGAGGGAATGGAATACACTGAGGAGCGCAGCGTCATCGACGAATGGGCGCCGCTGTTACTGGACGGGCGCGAGGGCGACGAACCGTTGGCCGCGACGCGCGTCGCTGACGGTACCGATGTCGACTTCGGCGCCTTGACGCGCCAGCTCCTCGCCCGCCTCGAGGAAGAGCCCGACGAGCAGGTACGCATCACCACAGGCCAGACGGTCGAGGATCTGGATCGCAACGACGATGGCAGTTGGACCCTCAAGATCGCAGGCAACGACCACACCACGCGCACGCTACGTGCACGCTTCGTGTTCCTGGGTGCTGGCGGTGCCTCACTGCATCTACTGCAGAAAAGCGGCATCCCCGAAGGCAAGGGCTACGCAGGATTTCCGGTCAGCGGCCAGTGGCTGCGTTGCGACAAGCCGGAGATCGTTTCCCGGCACCACGCCAAGGTCTACAGCAAGGCCCCCATCGGTGCGCCGCCGATGTCAGTGCCCCACCTGGATACGCGCAATGTCGACGGCACGCCCTCGCTGTTGTTCGGGCCCTTCGCCGGCTTCACCACCAAGTTCCTGAAGACTGGCTCGGTAATGGATCTGGCCAGATCCGTGCGCTCCTCCAACCTGAGCCCCATGCTTTCCGTGGCACGCGATAACTTCAGTCTGGTCAAGTACTTGATCGATCAGGTACGGCTCTCCCACGAGCAACGTGTCGACGAGCTACGCACCTTTTACCCCACGGCCAAAACCGAGGACTGGCGCCTCGAGATCGCCGGCCAACGCGTTCAGGTCATCAAGAAAGACCCGGAAAAAGGCGGCGTGCTGCAATTCGGTACCGAAGTCGTGGCCGCCAGCGACGGGTCGCTCGCGGCACTGCTCGGTGCCTCTCCGGGCGCTTCCACGGCCACCTCGATCATGATCAATCTCGTCGAACAGTGCTTTCCCGAGAAATTTGCCAGCGATACCTGGCAACAGCGTCTGCATGAGCTCGTGCCCGCGCGCGCCGACACCTTGGCCGACAACGGCCAGCTACTGCGCGACGTGCGTCACCGCACGCACACCACACTCAAGCTCGCCGATGCTCAGCCCGCCCCAGCGCCGGTCGCATAAAACAAGCACCACGCACACGCACCACTCCATGAAAAGCGCCTCGATCTACCGGATCGAGGCGCTTTTCATGGCACGGCCAAAGAGCGTATAGAAGCGCTAGGCACTGTCTGAAAAGTCGACGAGCGAAGGTCAGACAAGGCAAAAATCAGCGAAAAGGCGG
The DNA here is from genome assembly GCF_029889885.1 of Chromohalobacter sp. 296-RDG. Lineage (GTDB taxonomy): Bacteria > Pseudomonadota > Gammaproteobacteria > Pseudomonadales > Halomonadaceae > Chromohalobacter. The sequence continues at coordinate 6,434 of NZ_JARANY010000049.1, read as the reverse complement.
AGTTTACGGGGTATAAATGAGCATTTTGATCGGACTCGCGCCCGAGCTGATTTTTAACGCAGTATGGCCGAGCGCAGACAGTTTTCAGACAATGCCTAATGCAGCCAGAACCATAGATGCATAGTACTCCAGGCATATACGCCAGCGAGCACGTCATCGAACATGATCCCGAAGCCCCCTGCCACGTGACGGTCTACCCAGCGGATCGGCCACGGCTTGATGATGTCGAACATGCGAAACACTACGAAGCCCCATAGCGCCGCTTCCCACGAAAAGGGAACCGCGGCCATGGTCAGCCAATAACCTACGAATTCATCCCAGACAATTCCGGAATGATCGTGAACGCCCAAATCGCGCGAGGTCTTTTCGCACAGCCATATGCCCAGGATCGAGGCCACGCCCACCAGCCCCAGGTACCAATCGAGAGGTAACCCCGACAACAGCCAATAGAACGGGATTGCGGCCAATGTACCGAAAGTGCCTGGCGCGAACGGGATCGCCCCGCTTCCCAGGCCAAACGCTAGAAAATGGGTCGGACGGCGCCAGACGCTGCGCGGTGAGCGATTCAAGGCCCGCCTCCCGTGAAATGCTGCCATCCTGCGCCCTTCATTGTTTCGGGAATTCCACTGATACCGGGCTCGGCGACGACACGCCCGATCTCGGTCAGCGTGACATCACAATCAGCACAGCGACGTTGGGCAGCTTCCCAGGCTGTGTCGGGCACGCTGACCAGAAGTTGATAATCGTCGCCACCGCTGAGCGCGGCATGCAAGGCACCTTCGCTACCCAGCGTCATTTCCAGCGTCGGCGCCAGAGGAATACACGCCGGGTCGAGGCAGGCGCCTACGCCCGAGGCGTGACAAAGGTGCCCGAGATCGGCCAGCAGGCCATCCGAGATATCCACTGCCGCCGAGGCCATCCCCCGTAGTGCATGACCTGCTTCGAGCTGGGGTATTGGTGTCAGATAGGCCGCCAGCAACGGGTCTTCAAGGTCCTGGCCTCCGGCCTGCCACATGCGTAAACCGCCGTGGCCGCCACCCAGCGCACCGGTCACCGCCAGGCGTTCTCCTGGCATCGCGCCACTCCGCTGCAGCGCCTGACCAACAGGCACATCGCCGATCACCGTGACAGCGATGGATAGAGCGCCATGCGTGACATCACCGCCGATCAAGGGCGTCGACGTATGTCGGCCAAGATCGCGAAAACCCTGAGCGAACCGCTCCAGCCACGCAGGCTCGGCATGCGTCAGCGTCAGAGCCATCAGACAGCCGCGCGGTCGCGCGCCCATCGCCGCCAGATCGGAAAGCGCCACCGCCAGCGCACGATGCCCAATGGCCTCGGGCGGCGCATCGCCGGGGAAATGCACGTCAGCCACCGAGGTATCCACGCTCATGGCAAGCTCGGCCCCTGCGGCAGGACTCAGTAGCGCGCAGTCATCGCCCGGCCCCAGCGTAATACCGGCGCTTGGCAGGGACGGATCAGGCGTCGCGAAATAACGCGCGATGATGTCGAATTCACCCAACATGTCAACGACGACGCGCAGCGACCTCGGCACTCCGCAAGCGGCTCGCCAACTTGTCGAGAATACCATTGACGTACTTGTGACCATCGGTGGCACCGAAGCCCTTGGCCAATTCGATGCCTTCGTTGATCACCACGCGATACGGAACCTCGAGACGATACTTGAGCTCATAGGCACCCAGCCGGAGAATCGCCAGCTCGATGCGGTCAAGGTCCTCGAGACGACGGTCGAGCAGCGGCGCGATGGTTTTGTCGATGGCTTCACGGTCGCCGGCCACGTTGTGCAGCAACTCATGAAACAGCGCCAGGTCAGCGATGCCCATGACCTTGTGCCAGTTTTCGTGCTCCTCGAGGTCTTCATCGGCGATTTGTGCGCGAAACTCCGACTCCACCGCCGTGATCGACTTGCCGGTCATCTGCCATTGGTAGAGACCCTGCACCGCCAACTCACGCGCCGCACGGCGCGCCTCCTGGGCCGGGGTCGCATCACGGGGTGATTGGCTCATGCTTCACCCCCCATACGCTTGAACAGCGAGACCATTTCCATCGCTGCCATGGCCGACTCGGCGCCCTTGTTACCGGCCTTGGTGCCGGCACGTTCGATGGCTTGATCGATGGAATCGACCGTCAGCACACCATTGGCGAGAGGAGTATTCAGCTCCAATTGCAGGCTACTCATGGCACTGTTGCAATTGCCTGCCACGTAGTCGAAATGGGGGGTCCCCCCGCGAATCACTGCCCCGAGGGCAATAACGGCATGAGGCTTGAGTACCTGCACGGCGCGCTTGACGGCCAATGGCAGTTCCCAGGCACCAGGAACATGGATGATATCGACGTTTTCTTCGTCCACGCCATGGCGAACGAGGCTATCCACCGCCCCTTCCACCAGGCTATCGACCACGTGATGATTGAAGCGGCCCACGACGATGACATAACGTCCATCGACATCGGTGTAGCCACCCTCGACTTGAGAGATCGGTTGCATTGTCAAATCCCGGGTCTGAATGCGCGATATTTCGCGCACGATATATCAGCTATGTCAGTGCATGCCAGTAAAGCGATCGCTCACTTCGACATGGCGCGTGGTACCGCCACCGCCAAGGAACGATTTTCTGCACCGGCACGCGCGGCCGCCGGCGCCCATGGGCCCGGCAGACGAATGAATGAAAGACTTATTCTACCGGCTGATCGCTCTCGGGGGTATCGCCACCCACGCGTTCGACGACCTCGAGATCGAAACCGGACAGCGCGGAGAACTTCCACGGCGAGCTCAAAAGACGCATTTGCCCGACGCCCAATTGGCGCAGGATCTGCGATCCGGTGCCGATGGTCAGATAATTGCCGGCACCGTCGGAGGCACTCGAGCGCGGCGCCGGCTTGCGCGACAACAGCACGTCGAGCTGGTCCTTGAGGTCGAGACGCGGCCGACCATCGTCGAGCAGCACGAAGACCCCGGCGTCTGCTTCGGCGATCTGCGCCAAGGCGCTGGACGCCGTCCAACTGTGGCTCTCCGGCTTGCTCAACATCAGCAGATCGCGCAGCGTATCGGCGATATGCACGCGCACAGTGGTCGGTGTCTCACTGTGCGGTGAGCCTTTCACCAGCGCTAGATGGTGGGCATTTTGAATCCGGTCGTGGAAGACGTGTAGCGTCAACTCGCCGAATGCCGTGTCGACGACCGTGCGCTCTACTTCCTCGACGGTACGCTCGTGGTGGATCCGATAATGGATCAGATCGGCGATCGTACCGACCTTGATGCCGTGCTCGACGGCAAAGCGCTCCAGTTCGTCACGGCGCGCCATGCTGCCGTCGTCGTTCATCACTTCGCAGATCACGCCGCTGGCCTCGAACCCAGCCATGGTCGACAGATCGCAAGCGGCTTCGGTATGCCCAGCACGACGCAGCACGCCGCCCGGCTCGGCCATCAGCGGAAATATATGCCCGGGCTGGACGATATCCGCCGCGACGGCGTCGCGCGCCGCCGCGGCGCGCACCGTGCGTGCGCGATCGGAGGCAGAAATACCCGTGGAGACACCGCGTGCAGCCTCGATTGAGACGGTGAACTTGGTGCCAAAGCCGGAACCGTTGTCGCGCACCATCAACGGCAACTCGAGACGCTCGCAGCGTTCACGGGTCATCGGCAGGCAAATCAAGCCCCGCGCGTGGCGGGCCATAAAGTTGATATGCTCAGCCTCGACGCACTCGGCGGCCATGATGATATCGCCTTCGTTCTCGCGATCCTCATCGTCCATGAGTATGACCATCTTGCCCTGACGAATGTCTTCGACAATGGCTTCGATGGAGGCCAAGCCCTGTGTGGATGAAAGCGCCATGGTGTCTCCGATGCTCGTCTCGTACGCCGGTGCGGTCTTGTCATCGGCGCCGTCATAAGATGTGTCGTGGTGTCACGACGCGGGCGTCGTCGCTCTTCGACACCCAGTCAGGTCGGCGCCCAGAGTACCTGCAAGCGCGCTTGCGCGCCAGTGGCAACACCCAGGCGGGCAACGATTCAGGCATCGTCCGGTGCAACGTCTTCGTGAGAGGGTCGCGCGACGATGCGCCAATCACACCCCACGGCGCGGATGTCGTCGATTTGCAACGGACGCTGCTGCGCCATGCGTTCGAGCCCCGGTAACGCAAAAAGCGGGCGTGCCTCGCCCCCCAATAGCGTCGGTGCCACGAACAGGTGCATCTCATCAATGGCGCCGATATCGAGCATGGCACCGGCCAGCGTCGCGCCGGTTTCGAGCAGCACCTCGTTGCATTGCTCGCGCTCCGCCAGATGCGCTAGTAAGGCGCGTAGATCGACGCGCCCTTCGGCCGCTTCGGGCAAGACGAGCACCTCAGCCCCGGCCTGTTCTAGCGTCGCGCGTCGCGCCTCATCTGGCGAAACGGTCGCCACCAAGGTGCGCCCCGGCTCGCGCAAGCACGCCGCCGCCACCGGCAAGCGCAGCCGCGAGTCGACCACGACACGCAGCGGCTGGCGCTCGGCGATCGCTTCAGCACCGTCCAGCTCGAGCTGCGCGGCACGCACCGTGAGACGCGAATTATCGAAAAGGACTGAATCGACCCCGGTCATCACCGCGCTTGAGCGCGCCCGCAAGCGTTGCACTTCGGTACGCGCGCTTGCCCCGGTAATCCATTGCGACTCACCGCTGGCCATGGCGGTGCGGCCGTCCAGGCTCATCGCCATCTTCAAGCGCACGAACGGCAACCCCTCGCGCATGCGCTTGACGAAGCCGACATTGAGCGCTTCGGCATCGGTTTCCAGGCATCCCACCTCGACCCCAATACCTGCCTCACGCAGCATTGCCACGCCACGTCCGGCCACTTGCGGATTGGGATCGAGTACGGCCACCACGACCCGGCTCACGCCGGCCTCGATCAGCGCCTGGGCACAAGGCGGCGTGCGACCGTGATGGGAACAAGGCTCCAGCGTGACATAGACCGTGGCGCCTCGCGCCGTCTCGCCAGCAGCTCGCAAGGCGTGAACCTCGGCGTGAGGTTCACCGGCACGTGCATGATAGCCCTCCCCGACGATGCGCCCCTGACGCACCACCACGCAGCCGACGCGCGGATTGGGATGGGTGGTATAGCAGCCCCGCCGGGCGAGTTGCAGCGCGCGCGACATGCACGCTTCGTGAGATAGCGCCGACACGGCGGCGTCCTGTGTCATGAGTCACTCCATGAGCGATTCGAGTCGGTGCGTATCGAGGTCAGCGCTGATCATTATCGTCGGGCACAAAGCTGGGCTCTTGCGCTAAGCGGTCGATTTCGGCGCGAAACTCGTCGAGGTCCTGGAAGCGTCGATAGACGGAGGCGAAGCGAATGTAGGCGACCTGATCGAGCCGTGTCAGCGAGCGCATGACCTCCTCGCCAACCTCGCGCGCCTCGAGCTCTCGCTCGCCACGGGCACGTAGGCGCTGACGGATACGCTCGACCGCCGCCTCGATGGATTCGGCGCTGACCGGGCGTTTTTCCAATGCGCGCAACATACCAGCACGCAACTTGCGTTCATCGAAGGTTTCTCGCGAGCCATCGCCCTTGATCACGCGGGGCATGACCAGTTCTGCCGTCTCGTAGGTGGTGAAGCGTTCGCCGCAGTCATTGCACTGGCGGCGCCGCCGCACCTGATCCCCCTCGGCCACGAGGCGCGAATCGGTCACCTTGGTGTCATACTTTCCACAAAAGGGGCAGTGCATCGTGGAGCGTCCGCAGTTGAGTCGTTGTCATTGAGATTGACCGACATTGTAGCCTTCCCCGCGCCACGCGGAAACTCGCTTGCGCGTTGTCACCACGCCAACCAAGCTCATGGATGGCACGACTCCTGCAACAGCAATAATAATGTCGACGTGCGAGCCACCGATTCCCACGAGGACCCTCGATGCCCTACCCCATCTCTCCAGCCCCGCAGACCGAACTCGATGAAGCCGCTTTCATCGCACGCGCCAAGGCGCGTCTGAACGAGATCTACGGACCGCGCGCCGATGAAGTACTACGCCGCCTGCAGCGACTGATATCGCACCAGCGTGGTGCTATCCCCGAGCGTTCGCGTCCACTATGGAGCGAGCGCGACCAGTTGCTGATCACTTACGGCGACCTACTGCTCGACGGTGAGCGGCCGCCGTTGCAAGTGCTCGACGAGTTTCTCGAGACACGTCTCGCGGGCACCTTCAGCGGCGTTCACGTGCTGCCCTTCTTCCCCTGGAGCAGCGACGATGGCTTCTCGGTGATCCACTATCGCGAGGTCAACCCGGCGCTTGGCGGCTGGGAAGACATACGCCGCCTGACGCGCCATGGCGACTTGATGGTCGATCTGGTCATCAATCACGTCTCGCGGGAATCGCTGTGGTTCGTCGACTACCTGGCCGGCACCCAGCCAGGACGCGACTATTTCATCGAGATGGACCCGA
>NZ_JARANY010000048.1 GCF_029889885.1 Chromohalobacter sp. 296-RDG | reverse complement strand
CCGCCAGGGGCGTTGTCGCCAGCGTTGCCGGTCATCTTCCTGAAAGGCTTCGATGCTGATCGCGCCTTGTCCACGGGCATGCTCAAGGCCGATATGGGGGGTATGACTAAGTAGTTGGAGACAGGCTTCAAGCTGCCCCTCGCCATAGAACACCACAAAAGGGCTGAGTAGCGCCGGGTGGCGGGTCAATTTCGGGGCTTGCGGCCCGCCATCGATACGCAGCTTACTTTTCATGCCTGACGCGGACGCGAATGGCAGGCGTGACACGCCGGAGGTCAGCCCGATTTCCTGGGCGACCAGCCCATGGTGCGGCGTGACGCCGAAAATCAGCTGGGAGGCGCGATAGCCGCCGCGCGCGTCGTCAAATACCAATGGCAAGGTATGCAGTTGCGACCAGTCCAGATGCTGTCGGCAGGCCGCTTCCTGCAGCAGCGTATCCAGCCTTGGCACCACTCGGGGCAGGATCAGCGGCGTGTGCAAACGAAGCATCAGCCTGAAAGGCTGCGTTGTTTCACTCGATACCATGGGGTCAGGCCTTCCGGCGTTGGCGGGCCTCGGTAAGCGTGAAGAGTCGAAAATCGAACTCCCGCACAGCTTGCTCAAAGTCGGCAAACGCTGACTCAAGCGCCTCGCCTTGGATATCGAAGCCCATGGCATCTAGTACCACTCGCCCGATGGCCTGGCTGCGATGTTCACCAGGCGACCGCTGGAACACTTCCCATTCGGCGCGTATATCACCGGAGCCCGTCGCGGCATGGCCACCCAGACGGGGTCGCTGGGAGAACTCCGCCAGAGCATGCAGGATCAGCCCCAGGTGCGTCGGGGTGCCCTGGATGATGCGTAGCGTTGAGGACAGCTCGCTGCCCGGAGCGATAGCCTCGTAACCTGCAATCGGATGCTTGATGGATTGCTCGGCACCCTCGCGGGCCTTCTTGATGGCCTTCTCCTGGGCCTGCATTTCGTGAATCTGGTCATTGATTGCCCGCCTTTCCTCACGATCTTCTGTGTCGTGCGCGGCTTTCTTGAGCCGTTTAACCTCGGTACGTACTTCCTCGATATCATCCATGCTTTCTCGGGCACTCCGCAGCGAGGCAAGCAATGCGTCCTGCTGCTCCTCGTTAAGGTACTGCATCATCCCGGGATCATGCTCGAACTGGTCATGACGCATTCCCTGACCGGCATCGATCAGATTGGTGATCGAGGTCAGCATCGGGCTCACCTCAAGGTGTCCGGCCAACTTCCAGCGACCGAATAGGCTGATGAAGGGATTGAACTCGCGTAGCCAGTTTTCCGCCATGGGATCGCTGAACTTACCGCTCGACTCGTTGTTGACGCCCCGAGTAATGTCCACGCCTTCGCCCAACATGTAGAGATCGCCACGGTCGAACACCGCATCCAAGGGAACACCCTGAGCTTTCGCTACCAACCGGATCACCGCCCTCAACGCCGCCTTGCGCAGAGGGCCACGCAGGGTGCCGCCATTGAGAAACGTTTGGCCATGCGGCGTGCGGGGTAACCGATTATCCATGCCGAAGTAGTTGACGCTAATCGGTGCCTCGGCAGTGATATGGCCAGAAAGCTGATAGGCGAGGGACTGTGGCATAGGGTGTTCCTGGTACGGCGTGGATGATGCGGGCCATCCTACCATTCCCTACATTCGTGGGTAGCCGTGCACGGGGCAACAGACACAGCGGATCACATTTTATACCGTTAGCTATAGTGCCTGAAACAAACTGCGCTCTGATATCGTCTACTCACACGGCTATGCTATCGAGACCGATTAAAGCCGCCCCAACATGGCCTATAAGGTCGGAAGAGAGGGGAACAGATTGGGGCCGCCTATGAAACCGAAGGAAACTCAGTACGCATGGAGGATGTTCCCTACGGCTCTGGATGCAATGGATTTCTTGCATCAAAAAATATGATGATGACGACCTAGCCTTGGAGGAATAGATGACGAAACTAAAATCTGCACTTCACCATTGGTGGCCAAGGTGTGTATCCAAGCATTGGGCTGACTCTGATGGCTTTACGCATTGGATAACCCCAGACGGTACATGTAAACGAGTACCTCCCGCAAAGTTGGGAATGATTCGAAATGGGCACCATATCAAGCTCAGTAAAAATCCGGCGGATAGCTCACCCTGGGATGTAAGCTTTGAGAATGAATTTGACAGAGCAGATAGTAACTTTCCATCTCTAATAGACTGGTTGAACAAGCTTGTTAAGCAGGAGCTGTTTGATCGTGATTTACGGAATCGTTTTGTGCCTCAATCATACACGGATAACGATCTTAAGATTTTGACCGAATGCGTAGTTTCCCTAGCAGTCCGTAGTCCCAAGAATAGGGAAGCGGCTGTGTCTATAGCAGAGAAGTTAAGGGGAAAACTACCGGTACCCGAAAGAAATACGCTCATCGGCCTGAATCTTAAGGAATCACAGCGAATGATAACAGACAGTATAGAAGAGCGGGCTAAATTCGCGGTTCTTTTCTCATCAGGAAGAGAGTTTATCTATGGAGATGGCTTATTTAATAACGTGACGGGGGGCGGAAATTCTCCAATCACTCCTAAAATAATTGCCCCTATTACACCCATGATGAGCATAATTATAAGCAAGCCCACTTCCTTTACGACAGAGCCTCGAATTTCTACAGTCGTTTTGACAGATGACGAGGTTGAAGCTTGCAACCATGCGGTTCAGGTTTATTCAAAAGAAGCGCTGTTCTATAGATCGGACCGGCCTGCTCTTACAGAATCCTTTACCGACGCCGAATACCTTGTTTATCAGCACCCTGATAACCCGATGGACAATTTGATACGGCATATTCCTGGAATACCACCAAGAGATCGCTCATTAGACTTTTTGCTATAACACAAATATAAAAATGCTGCTGAGAAACAGAATATTTTGCTACAGCGCTTTCCAGAACGCTGGCAGTCTTGTTTAAATAAGTTTTCCGCTCATGGCCGAGGCTGTGTGAAAACGAGGCTCCCGCTATACTCTACCCGTGACAGCTCGTGGAGGTGCCGATGAAGCGTTTCGTATCAGGGGAGTCCCGGTCTCAAGCCACGTTGTTCCCTGAGCTTCTGGATGATTTCGTCTCTGAGGACAACCCGGTCCGAGCCATCGAGGCCTTCGTCGAGGCGCTCGACCTCAGACAACTCGGCTTCAAAGGTGTCGACCCCCATGCCACCGGCCGGCCCGCCTATCACCCCGCTGTACTCCTGAAAATCTATCTCTACGGCTACCTCAATCGTGTCCAATCCAGCCGCCGCCTGGAGCGCGAGGCGCAGCGCAATGTCGAGCTGATGTGGCTGACAGAGCGACAGGCACCGGACTTCAAGACGATTGCCGATTTTCGAAAGCACAACGGCAAGGCGATCCACGCTACCTGCCGAAACTTTGTCGTGCTATGCCGGCGCCTGGGGCTCTTCTCACAAGCGATCGTTGCTATCGACGGGAGCAAGTTCAAGGCGGTCAACAACCGGGACCGCAACTATACGTTTGCCAAGATGAAGCGGCGCGCAGAGGAAATCGATAAGAGCATCGAGCTTTACCTACGCCAACTCGACTCCGCTGACCAAGGCGACCCCGCTGTCACAGAGGCGCAGACAGCGAAGCTGAAGGAAAAGATCGCCGCCCTCACCGAGGAAGTGCAGCAACTGCGATCCATTGAAATACAAAGAAACAAGGCACCTGACCAGCAAGTGTCGTTGACGGATCCCGATTCCCGCTCCATGACGACGCGAGGCACCGGAGTAGTGGGATACAACGTACAGACGGTTGTGGATAACCGGCATCACTTGATCATCGCCCATGAGGTCACCAACGTCGGTAGTGACCGCAGTCAACTTTCCCGGATGGCCACGCAGGCGCGTGATGCCAGCGGCATCAAAGATCTCACCGTCGTGGCTGATCGTGGTTACTTTAAGGGCGAAGAGATCCTCGAGTGCCACAAGGTCGGCATCACCACCTATCTCCCCAAACCGAAAACCTCACCGAGCCAGGCCAAGGGAATGTTTCCCAGAGAGGCATTTCGATTTCTCCCTGAAAGCAACGAATATCGCTGCCCTGCAGGAGAGCGACTGATCTGGCGTTTCAAGACCGTCGAAAAGGGCCAGACGCTGCATTGCTACTGGAGTTCAGCCTGTCCGACCTGCACGATGAAAGAGCAATGTACCACTGGAAAATACCGGCGTATCAAACGCTGGGAGCATGAGGATGTGCTTGAGGCGGTACAATCTAGACTGGACCAGAAACCGGAAATGATGCGTCTCAGACGCCAGACCGTCGAGCACCCGTTCGGCACACTGAAGGCTTGGATGGGAGCGACGCATTTTCTGACCAAGAGCCTCAAGAACGTCAGCACGGAAATGAGCCTTCACGTGCTGGCCTACAATATGAAACGCGTCCTGAAGATCCTCGGCACCAAGGGGTTGATTCAGGCGATGCGGGCATAGTATGCCTGCCGCTCTCTGTCGCGCCTGTAGCCCCCTGTGACGCTCTCTAGGGAAGATTTCTCAGGGAGCGTTATTTTGAATAACCGGATATGTGGCGATGACGAAGGTGCTTTGAGGGGGGGGTAGGCTGCTGAGTGTGGGCTGACGGCTGGATATGGAAACGTGGGTAATGGATTTTTGAGTTTTCACACAGCCTGGGCCGTCAACAGCCAGTTCTTCAAAAAATAAATGATGCCTGAACAGCCGGTACTGCCCCAATGGGGCAGCACCGGCTTTATGTCGTGACTTGCGGCCACAGATACAGCTCCGCAAAGGACTCACCCCCTCGCTTCCTACCCCACATGATCATCAGGGACCCCACACCTATCGACACCCAGGCCGATACTTCAGGTCTAACGTTTGACATTAATCGGGCGTTGGATCCGATTATACTTTGGTCTTGAAATCGGACTCAGGGGTAAATGTGCGGACTGAAGGGACAAAGCCCGTATTCAGCGGCAATGCGTAGTGATCACCCCTCGCCATAGACTCCCAAATATAGGGTCATGCCCATTGGGAGTATTCGATGAATTCACAGGTATCGCTTCACGACGAGCCACGCACTTACATCGGCAAGCGCCAGTCGCGCGTCGAGGACGAGGCGCTGCTACGCGGGTTGGGGCGTTACGCCGACGATCTTGCCATTCCGCCTGGGACACTCCACGCGGCGGTCGTTCGATCACCTCATGCCCATGCCAGAATAACGCGACTAGTGGTTGACGAGGCGCTGAAGCGACCGGGCGTTCGCGGTGTACTGACGGGAGAAGACGTCAAGCTTTGGGCGTCGCCGTTTCCCGTCGGAGTCCGTCAATCGATGGAGCACTGGTGCCTAGCCGTTGACAAGGTACGTCATGTCGGTGAGCCGGTCGCCGTGGTCATCGCAGAAGATCGTTATCTGGCTGAGGATGCGCTTGAAGCGGTCGAGGTTGATTATGAGCTGCTGACACCGGTAGTCGATCCCGAAGCGGCGGCCGATGATGAGGCACCGACTCTCCATGAGGATGTCGCCAGCAATGTTGTCAATGACCGTCACTTCCGATATGGCGAACCGGATACCGCGTTCGAAACGGCGCAGCGAACCCTATCACTCAAGGTTCGTTACCCGCGCAATGCCTGCACACCGATCGAATGCTACGTCGTCGTGGGCCAGTACGACCCCGCCGAGGGTGGTTACGATGTCATGGCCAACTTCCAGGGCCCCTACGCGCTTCATTCGGTCATGTCGCGGGCCCTGCAGGTGCCGGCCAATCGCTTGCGACTGCGCACGCCGCCGGATTCCGGCGGCAGTTTCGGCATCAAGCAGGGCGCCTTTCCCTATGTGGTGATGATGGCGCTGGCTGCGCGCAAGGTAGGCGCGCCGGTCAAGTGGGTTGAGGATCGCCTGGAGCACTTGCAGGCCGCATCGTCGGCGACCAACCGCGTCACCACTATTGAGGCCGCCTTCGATGACCAAGGCCAAGTATCGGCATTGCGCTTCGACCAGCTCGACGATTGCGGTGCCTATCTGCGAGCGCCAGAGCCCGCGACTACCTACCGTATGCACGGCAATCTCACCGGTGCCTACGCCATCCGCCACCTCGAGGTGCGTAACCGCATCGTTTTGACCAACAAAACGCCGACGGGGCTGAATCGTGGCTTCGGGGGGCCTCAGGTCTATTTCGCACTTGAGCGCCTGATGCAGCGGATCGCTGTCGAGCTCGAAATCGATCCACTCGACGTCATCCGGCGGAATCTGGTTCCCTCCGATGCATTTCCATATCGCTGTGCCGCCGGGGCGTTACTGGATTCCGGCGATTATCAGCGTGGCATTGAACTCGGTATCGAGCAGGGCGGGCTTGACGAACTGCTGGCGCGACGCGACGCGGCCAGACGAGAGGGCCGACGCTATGGTATCGGCTATACCGTGGCGGTCGAACCATCGATCTCCAACATGGGTTACATCACCATGGCCCAGACGCCGGAAGAGCGCCGTCGTGCTGGACTCAAGAACGGGGCGGTTAGTACAGCGACCGTCAGTGTCGATCCAATGGGGGGCGTCAGCGTCCATGTCTCATCCACGCCCCAGGGGCAGGGGCATCGAACCGTCGCTGCGCAGGTAGTGGCGGATGTACTTGGGGTGTCTCTGGAGAGCATTCGTGTCGATGTCGAGCTCGATACTGGCAAGGATGCCTGGTCGATCGCCTCGGGCAACTACTCTAGCCGGTTCGCCGGTGCAGTGGCTGGAGCAGTGCACAAGGCGGCGCTTAAGATTCACTCACGGTTGGTCTCTATCGCCACTCAGCAGTGGAAGGTTTCGGCGGAAGATATTCTCTTCAGCGAGGGGCGGGTCTACACGCAAGATGGAGCACATTCCATCTCGTTTCACCGTCTCGCCGGTGCCACCCACTGGGCTCCGGGGACGTTGCCCGAATCGGAAACGGGGGGCTTACGCGAGACCGCTTTCTGGACACCCGCCGAGCTGACTGCTCCGGACGAAGACGAACGCATCAACAGCTCGTTGTGTTACGGCTTCATCTTCGACTACTGCGGTGTGGCGATTGATGCTCTGACTGGACGCGTTGAGATTGATCGTTACGTTACGTTGCATGACGCCGGACGCATGCTTAATCCGCAACTGGTTGACGGTCAGGTGCGCGGTGCTTTCGCCCAGGCTGTAGGAGCCGCGCTCTATGAGGCGTTCCACTATGGCCCGGATGGAAGTTTTTTTTCGGGCACGCTGGCTGACTATTTGATTCCCACCACCATGGAAGTGCCCGACCCTCGCATCCTGCACATGGAAACGCCATCACCGTTTACTCCGCTGGGAGCCAAGGGGGTAGGGGAAGGCAACAACATGAGCACTCCCGTCTGTATCGCTAACGCGGTGGCGGACGCGTTAGGCGACACGGTCGAGCCGGGGGACATCGAGTTGCCGCTGACGCCCTCGAAAGTACGCACGTTGATGGGCATCGAGGAGCCTCCGCGTCCTGAGGGCGTCGGTGAGGACAGTACCGAAACCACGGCGGGCGGCGGTTCGACGCTGGCTGCCAGCGACGACGTGGAAATCCCTGCTTCGCCGCAGCGAGTCTTCGACAGCATTCTAGATCCCGACACGCTACAAGCGATGATTCCTGGCTGCCATTCGCTGGAACTGACAGGGGAAAACGCCTATCGCGCTGACGTCACTGTAGGGGTTGGCATGATCCGGGCGCGTTTTGATGCCCGCGTGGAGCTCACGGACCTCGATCCGCCCCGTTCGCTACGCCTTTCAGGAGCCGGCAGGAGCGGCATGGGAGATGCCGAGGGCGCGGCACGGATCCACTTGACCGAGATTGAGGGCGGCCATACTCGCCTTGATTACGACTATGAAGTGACCATCGGGGGCAAGATCGCGTCTGTCGGCGGGCGCATGCTCTCCAGCGCCTCGAAGATGCTGATCGGTCAGATATTCTCGCGTCTTTCCCACCAGATGAGTGGCGCCAAGGTGAAGCGGTCTCTGTGGCAGCGGATCAAACATCGTCTAATCGACCGAGGAGGTGACGCATGAAACCGGCTGCATTTGACTATTACCGCCCACGCACACGTCGCGAAGCCATCGAGGTGCTTATTGAGGTCGGTGAAGATGCCCGTATCGTCGCCGGCGGACAGTCGCTTATGGCGGTACTCAACATGCGTTTGAGCCAGCCGCGTGCGCTGGTCGACATCGCCGCCATCGACGAGCTTCGCTATATCGAACGGCGTGATGGCTATCTGGCCATCGGCGCTGCCACTACTCAGGCTGAGCTACTCGAATATGATTTCCTTGCCGACGACGTGCCACTTCTCGCCGAGTCTCTACCTTGGGTCGGCCACTTCCAGACCCGCAACCGTGGCACCGTCTGTGGCTCCATAGCCCACGCCGACCCCAGCGCCGAGTTGCCGCTTTGTCTCGCTACGCTCGGTGGCGAGGTGGTGTTAGAGACCCGACGCGGCAGGACTCGCCGCATTGCCGGTGGCGATTTTTTCCAAGGGATTCTGACCACCGAGCGTCGGCCCGACGAGCTTATTACCGAAGTGCGATTCCCTCTCAAGCAGGAACATCATATCTATCGCTTCCAGGAAGTAGCTATGCGCCACGGCGATTTCGCCATCGTGGCACTGGCAGCCGACATCGGCGAGCGCGAAATCCAGTTCGGTGTCGGTGGTGTCGCAGACCGTCCGATCGTGCGTTGCCTGTCACGTGATGACGATCTGGCCGAGGCGCTCAATGTGCTGGCCTGGTCGCTCGATGCTCAGAACGACGCGCATGCATCGGCGGCTTACCGTCGACACCTAGTACGCGAAATGGGACGCCGCCTGCTCGCGGGAGAAACAACTGAAGAGGAGGCGGCCGATGTATATCCGTCACGATGATCGCCACCAGGTCACGCTCACGCTGAACGGAAGCGAACGCAGCGCTCATGCCGAGTCGCGAACTCAACTGTGCGATTTCCTGCGACATCAGCTTGGAGTAACTGGTACCCATGTCGGCTGTGAGCACGGTGTTTGTGGCGCTTGCACGGTGATAGTCGACGGACGTGCCACACGCTCCTGCTTGATGCTCGCGGTACAGGCCGAGGGGCGTCGTGTGGAGACTGTCGAGTCACTGGGAGAGATGGAGGGGCTAGATGACCTGCAGCGGGCATTCCGGGATCACCATGCTTTGCAGTGCGGTTTTTGCACGGCTGGCATCTTGATGTCTTGCCATGAATTTCTGCGTCGCATACCCGACCCGAGTGAGGGGGAGGTGCGCGATATGCTGTCCGGACACCTTTGCCGCTGCACTGGTTACACCGGCATCGTCCAGGCGGTCTTGGCCGTGGCTCGCAGACGACAGAACCATCGAGAGGAGGAGCAGTAATGTTCGATCTTGGCCGCAGTTTTCTCGCGACGGTCGAACGTCGTCCGCAAGCGCTGGCAATCACTGACGGCAATTTCCAGCGGACCTATGCCGAGTGGCTGGACGATATTCAGAGCGTGGCCCGGGGGCTCGAGTCACTCGGCCTGCGTCGGGGAGATCATTTGGTGGTGGTCATGCAGAACCGCTGGCAAATGGCGACCCTGCACTGGGCGTGCCAGTTCGCCGGTATCATCGTCACGCCGATCAACTGGCGCTCGACGGCGCGGGAGGTCCGGTATGTTCTCGAAAACGCTGAGGCGCGCGGCGTGGCCTTCGACGCCGCTGGCGCTGACGCCGTGCTGGCGTGTCGGGAAGCTCTCGCGATCCCCCGCATCGCCGTTGGTGAATGCGGTGATGACGGCGCGGTGGCGTTCGACTCGCTGCTTGGCGGATGCGGCGAAACGCTTTGCCGTGCTGCACCGGAGGATATCTCACTGATGCTTTACACCTCCGGTACCAGCGGCCAGCCGAAAGGCGTGCCGCGTACCCACCGTGCCGAGCGTGCCGCCGCCGTCGCTCATGTGGCGCAAAATCTCTATCGCCACGATGAGCGAACACTCGGAGTGATGCCGTTGTACCACACCATGGGCGTGCGCTCGCTGTTGTCGATGGCGCTGATCGACGGCCGCTTCGTCTGTGTGCCCAAGTTCGATCCCGAGGCCACCCTTGAGGCTATCGAACGCGAGCAGGTGACCAATCTCTACTTGGTGCCCACTCTCTATCATCTGCTGATCGAGCACCCGACGTTCAGCGCCGACCGTGTCGCCAGCGTCGACAAGCTTGGTTTCGCTGGCGCAGCGATGAGTGCCGGTCTGATGGCGCGGGTGGAGGACGCGTTCAAGCCGAGTTTGTTCGTCAATCACTACGGCTGCTCCGAGATCTACACCTTCACCATCGACCAGCAGGCCAGCCGCAAGCCCGGCTCTTCGGGGCGGACTTCGCTCAATCAGCGCATTCGTATCGTGCGCGTCGGTGCCGAATCGCCGGACGATGTCGTGCCGCACGGAGAAGAGGGCGAAATCATCGCTGACCTGGCAGGTGACGAGGCCTTCTCCGGCTACTGGCAGCGTCCAGACGCTGATCGCAAGGCATTGCGCAACGGCTGGTATTTCACCAACGACATGGGGTACTTCGACGCGGAGGGCGACCTGTTCGTCACCGGCCGGATCGATGATCTGATCATCACCGGCGGTGAGAACGTCAGTCCTGTAGAGATCGAGAACGCGCTCTCGTTACATCCTCAAGTCGACGAGGTGGTGGTCGCCGGACTCCCGGACGAGCAGTGGGGGCAAGTCATCGCTGCCTTCATTAAACCTCGCGGCAACGTCAGCGAGGAAGCACTTGATCAGCACTGTATCGATGCCGGTCTGGCGCGCTTCAAGCGCCCGCGACGGTATCTCTTCGTTGACGAAATCCCCAAGTCTGCAGTGGGTAAGGTGCTACGCCGCGTTCTGCTGGCCGGTCGCGCCGACTCCCTGGCTGCGGAATAGCTTTTCATCACTTCATCAAGGAACCGTCATGACTCAGCAATCGACCCTGGACTTTCTCTCTTCCGATTTCGACGGCTTCGACGTGCATATCGACAGTGAGCGCGAACGTGCCGATATCGTACTCGACCGACCGCCGCTCAACGTGATTGCCATGCCACAGCGCGATGATCTTCGACGGGTCTTCGAAGCCCTTGACGTGCATGACGACGTGCGCGTGATCGTCCTACGTGCCAACGGCGAACATTTTTCCAGCGGGGGCGACATCAAGGGATTTCTCGAAGCCTCGCCCGAGCACGTCTCCAAGCTCGCCTGGAACGTGGCGGCGCCGGCTCGTTGTGAAAAGCCGGTCATCGCCGCCAACCGGGGATACACCTTCGGTGTCGGTTTCGAGCTGTCCCTGGCGTGCGATTTCCGCATCACCTCCGAAACCACGCGCTATGCGCTGCCCGAGCAAAACCTTGGCCAGATCCCCGGCTCAGGTGGCTCCGCGCGACTGCAGAAGATCATTGGTATCGCCCGCACCAAGCACATGGTGATGCGTGCCAAGCGCATCAGCGGCTCCACGGCGCTGGAATGGGGTATCGCCACGGAGTGCGTGGCGGACGGCAAGCTGGAAGACGCCACGCAGTCGTTGGTGGACGAGCTGCGCCGATTCTCACCGCTGGCCCAGCGAACCGCGAAGAAGTTGATCAATGACAACGAGGATGCCTCGCTCTCGGTTGCTATCGAGATGGAAGGACATTGCTATAGCCGCCTACGCAGCTCGAATGACTTCCGCGAAGGTGTCGAGGCATTTCACGCCAAGCGCAAGGCCGGCTTCCGGGGAGAGTAATCCCCGGCTTAGGCGTTTCGTTCACCCAACACGACAAAAACTAGGAGTCACGCCATGTCTCTCGACAATGATCAGAACGTCCATCCCGTGAAGCTGCCTGGCGGCATCCTGCAGAACGTTCGCTCAGCGCTTTCCATCAAGGCAGTCAGCACGGGTGTCGTCGCCACCCTGTTCGGTTGCTCTGGGCCAGCGCTGATCGTAATCAGTGCCGCGAATGCCGGAAAGCTATCCAACGGGCAGACGGTCGCCTGGCTATTCGCCGTCTATTTCCTGGGAGGACTCATCAGTCTGATCATGGCGCTGCGCTATCGTCAGCCGATCACTGGCGCCTATTCGATTCCGGGGGCCGCCATCATGAGCGCGGCTCTGGTGACGATCTCGTTTTCGGAAGCTGTTGGTGCCTTCATCATGGCGGGTGTCATCGTGTTGCTCCTAGGCGCTAGCGGACTAGTCGGCCGAGTCATGCGCTGGTTGCCTATGCCCATCGTCATGGCAATGATCGCCGGGGCGCTGATCCGCTTTGGCGTGGGGGCTGTGGAGTCGATTGGGGCAGCGCCTTTGATCGCGGGCACATCGCTGCTGGCATTCTTTCTGACCTCGCGTTTTTTGAAATCCGTGCCGCCAGTGTTGGTCGCTGCGGTCGTGGGATTCGTAGTGGCCTATGTCAGCGGCAGCATCCAAGCGGGGGACGTGGACATCGCGATGGTGGCACCGCAATTCACCATGCCGCACTTCTCCTTCGATGCCTTTATGGCGATCTCGATACCGCTGGCCGCGCTGGTGCTGGGGGCTGAAAACGCCCAGGCTACGGGAGTTCTGCTGGCCGAGGGCTATCGGCCGCCGATCAACGCGATGGCGATCATCAGCGGTATCGGCGGTATCCTGGCCGGCTTCCTGGGCGGCCACAACGCCAATATCGCCGGGCCGATGACGGCGATCTGTGCCTCCGAGCAAGCGGGTGAAGAACGTGAAAGGCGTTATGGCGCGACGCTTGTCAATGGTGTGCTTTTCTGCGCATTTGGTCTCTTCGCCGGTGGCGCGGTTCCCCTGATCCAGGCATTGCCCAAGGCACTGATCGCCAGCATTGCCGGCGTGGCGATGATCGGCGTACTGCTGGCCGCGTTACAGCAGGCTTTCAACAAGCAGATCGGCTATCAGGTGGGGGCTTTCGTGGCACTGGTCGTGGCCATGAGCAACCTGAGTCTTTTCGGTATCAGTTCGCCGTTCTGGGCCTTGGTTGCCGGTATCGCAGTATCGGCGTTGTTGCGTGAAACGCCTCGCGAGCCGGCCGCGCAGCCCGAGGCAACGATGGCGTCGGCGGGAAAGCGCGTTTAGATCGCGGCTCAAGATGGGCGAGCGATCAATGGTCGATGGTGGCCACGAACTCGGCGATGACGCCCAGCGTCTCATTTCGGGATTCCCGCTGGGGAACGTGACCGCAAGCGGGTAGCCAGACTGTTCGGCAAGGCCCGCCTGTCCGTTGGTGAATACGCTCGAGGTGTCGAGCACTGGCGTATTCGTCCTCTTCGCCTTGAATCAGGAGAAGGGGGCAACAGATTTCTCCCATCATGGGTGTGATATCCCAATCGACGAAGTTGTCAGAGAGCCAAGTATCGCTCCAACTGTGAAATACCGCATCAACGTTGTCGCCGTGGTAACGCGCTAGTCGGGTGCGCAGGTCCTGGTTGGCATAACGCCGGGTCGTGGAGCGGATGGCTTCGATGCATTGCGGCTCGGCGAAGACATGGGGTGCCATGGCCACGACGCCGCAGATGCGTGGATCCGCGTACTGTGCTGCGTAGGCCAGCGCAATCGTCGCGCCGTCGCTGTGGCCGATCAGAATGACGTTGTCGTAGCGAAGAATATCGAGCACTCGTCGCAATTCCTCGCAGCCTTGGCGCTCTAAATAATCGCTTGGGCGCGACGGTTCAGCGGGTGAGGAATGGCCATGGCCTCGTCGGCTGTAGGCGCCGACTTCACAACCGAGGGTTGTAGCGAGGTGGGAGGGGAAGTCCTTCCAGAGATCCACGCAACCCAGCCCCTCGTGCAGCAGCAGGCAGAAAAGGGGCTTAGAAGCGGACGTTCCGAACGATGCATATTCGAGCCGGGTCGAAGGAAGTTCGATGAAGCGAAGAGCCATGGCGCAATATCCGATCCTGTGCCGCAGGGCCATCATGATAGACGATATGTCCGGGTGGCGAGGAACGATCGTTGCTCAAGAGTCGCTCTTCCCCTTTGGTGGAATACCTGCGTAACGATCAGCCTAGAGTGTTAGGCTATCATCTTAACTAGTTAAGTATTTGCAGGAAACAAGATCACCATGTCGAACGCCTGTCGAATCTTTCACGGTGGGTTCGGGCGGATCGCCCTGCTGGACATGGACGAGCCGCTGGTGCCGCATGCTCACTCGGAATGCCACGTACTCATCAAGGCAACCGGGGAGAACACCTATTTCTCGGTACGAGGGCGTCGGTTTCCACTCACCGACGAGACCGCCGTACTTGTCAACGCCTGGGAACCCCACTTCTACGATCACCAGGCGGGTGTTTCCGAGAGCCTGATCCTGGCGCTCTACATCGAGCCGAGGTGGCTGGCCGCACTCCAGACCGACTTGTCGACAAGCGCTCGTCCTGATTTCTTCTCCCAGCCTTGTGTCGAGTTGACGCCTCGCATGAGGCGAATGGCTGACATCCTGATCGGTGAAATGCTGGGCTTCGCACCTAAGACCCGCGACGAGATGGAGAGTCTGCTCTTCGATCTTCTGATATCGATCGTGGAAAAGCACTCCGACTGGCACCATCTGGCTAGGTTGAGAGCTGGTACGGCGGGCGATTTCTACGATGCTCGTGTTCGACGCGCGACGGAACTCATTCTGCAGGCCCCGCCCGGCGATCTGGACCTTGATGCTGTTGCGCGTCAGTGTGGTCTATCACGAGGCCACTTCTTCTCGCTGTTTAAGAAGACCACGGGCATGACACCGCAAATGCTTGCTAACATGAGGTGTATGCAGTCGGCATTCGATTGGCTTGCCAGTAATAGCCAAGGCTCGTTGGGGGAGTTATCCCTAGCGCTGGGTTTTTCTGAACAGGGGCATTTCACACGCTTCTTCCGCCGCCATATCGGGGCGGCGCCCAGTCAGTATCAACGTGTCATGGACGACTATTCGCCTTGAATGCGCGTACGACCGCTTTGTTACCCAGAGTGTCCTGCAGGAAATTCTTGTGAAGCGTGGTCATCGGCATGGGCTGAAAGTATTTCGGCGAGGAGAGCGCGCCGCTGGGGTTCGTTTGCGCCAAACGGTGAATGCTGCGGTATCGCCGCGTTCGGCAGTATCGCGCATCCAAGGAAGCGCGAGCTTAGGCATATGGCTGGCAGCTTGGCGACTTTCGAAGGCTAGTCACAACGACATCTTTCCCGTTTCGGCTTCGCCTTCATCACAAAAGTGCGTTCTGGCGGCATTAAATCCGTTGTTGGCTGTCAACAGCCAGTCCCCAAAAAATAAATAGTGCTGTAATTAGCCGGTGCTTCCCCAATGGGGAAACACCGGCGTTATGTCGTAACTCGCGGTCACAGATACCCCAGCTCAGCAAAGGACGCACATCCTTCGCTCCCGGCCACGACATGATCGATCACCCGGATCTCCACCAGTCCCAGCGCTTCCTTGAGCCGCTGGGTGATGCGCCGGTCCGCGTCGCTGGGCGCGGCGTCGCCAGACGGGTGGTTGTGGACCAGGATGACGGCGGCGGCATTGCAGGCCAGGGCTTGCTTGACCACTTCGCGGGGGTAGACGCTGGCCGAATCGATCGTACCGCGGAAGAGCGCCTCGAAGCAGATCACACGGTGCTGACTGTCGAGGAACAGGGCGTTGAACACCTCGTGCTCATAGTCTTGCATCAGTACCTGGAGATACTCGAAGGCTGATGATTGCTGGTTGATCTTGCGCCCCTTGGCCAGTCGGCGCCGCGCGAGCCGTTTGGCGATCTGCAGCAGTTCGCCTTCGGTCACCGCCTCGGTGACGTGATAGGTGCCGGCGACTTCGCCGGCGACCAGTTTACGGTGGGTCATGGTGTCTCTCCTCAGGCGGCCATCACCAGCGCCATGCGGCGCTCCAGTTCCTCGTGAAAGGCGTCGACCCGCTCGGCGATGGTGCGGATCATCGCCTCGTCCCGATAGGCGCGTTTCACGAACAGCGGCATCCCCGGCCAATAGCTGACGAAGTCGATCCACTCCCGCTCGCTGACCCACAGGCCACCCTGGCATTGGGCGACATGTTCCGGGGGCAGTTCACCGGCCAGCAGCAACTCGATCTGATATTTGGGCAGCTTGGTCTTGATCTCGGCCAGGCCATTGCCGTTCACCAGGCAATCGGGGGAATAGCCCACGCCATGATTGAGGATGATCCCGACCTGCTCTAGCCGGGTGTTTCCCGTTGCTTCGCTGTAGAGCGCGCGGGCCACCGGCTCCAGCGCATGGCCCCGTTGGGTATGGGCATTGCCTTGAAAGGCATCCGAGGGCTCGCCGGTGATGCGCTCGCCGATCAACTGATGCATGTAGCTCAGCGCCCCGGTGCCGAAGCCACCCGGTCCCTTGCCCGTGACCAGCAATGTCTTCAGCTCAGACATGGTGACGATCCCCTGCCGGGCGGCATGCCACTCGGGCGTGCCCTGGTCCAGTGTCAGGGTCTGCATGACGATCTCCTTTTGCGATAACGCGGCATAGACCGCGAGGGGAACCCCTCGCGGCCGGTCAGTGAGGTTGTGAGTAGGGCTGAGCTCGCTTCTGTAGGGAGGCGCGCAACTTGTCGAAGTCACTGCGGGGCACCTGCTCGGCATCGCCGTACTTGCCGACGAACCACTCCTGGGTCGCCGTCGGGCAGGCGCCCATCAGTTGCCGGATCTGGCCCGCCTGAAACGCGGTCACGCGCGTCACCGAGACGGCGGCATGTCCGTTGTCGTCCTGGCCCCGGGTCGTGATGTTGAGCAAGGCGCAGAGCACGTAGCGTTTGCCGTAGCTGGTCGACGAGCCGAAGGCCTGGACGGCGTTCTTGTTGCCGCTCACGTCCGCCGGCAGCAGCATGCTGGTCTCTTCCCGGTGGCCGTCCTGGTGCATCAGCACGCCGATGACCTGAATCGCACGCTCCTGGGTCTGAATGCGGAAGCTCACCGCGAAGCCGTACTTCTGCATGATCGGGCGCACGGTATCGACGATGTCCTCCAGCGTGGCGTAGGGGCCGTTGTTGCCCTGGCCACGTTCGGCAATGCTCGGCAGCTCGGTCTGCATGGCTGCCATGGCGGCGCTGTAGGCCATGAGCGCCTGGCGATCCAGCACGCGTTCCTGCATCTGCAGCAGACGCTCCATTTTGTCGATATCGACGTCGGGATTGAGGGCAGCCCGCTCGATCACCTGAATGATCGCGGTGCTGTCCTGATCGGACTGAGCCACCGGCGTCTGACCGTTGGCATTGGGCTTGATGGGGGTTGCCATGACGGCCTCCGTTAGCGATAGCGATTGATGACAGCATCGAGCTGGTCGGCAGGGACCGGTTCCAGGGACACGGCCACGCGGTAGAGACGGCCCTCGGCCAGCACGTGGGTGTCCGTCGTGTGTTCCCCGGCCTTCAACAGTTGACGCGTCAACCGAGTCAGGACGCGGTAGGTCTCGGACGTCATACGGGGGTGCATTGATACCTCCAGAAACAGCGACGCCCGGCCTGAAAAGGGCCGGGCGCACTGTCGTGATAGAAATGGATGGGGCTGTGTGACCTGCCGCCGGTGTCGTAGCGCTCGCGGCCGCTCAGGCCACCAGCGCAAGCGCGGACTCCAGGGCCTTGTCCTTGAGACTGGCCCCCTGGCCAAACCAGGCAGCGTCCATGCGGTAGTCGTTGCTGCGGGCGCGCTTCTCGTGATCCACATACTCGGTGACCGCGTTGAGCAATCCCCAGGCGGTGCCTTGCGCCGTGCACAGTTGCGAGCCACGCCCTTCGCCCTGGTAGAGCTTCTGGACGCGATTGAGGGCGCGGCCATTGGGCAACTTGGAAGGGTCGTCCAGTGGGCCGTCGGTATGGCAGATGACCGACTGGAAATACGTCTGGGCTTCTGCCTGGCTGACCTTGCGCTCGGCCAGGGTCTTCATGCGATGCATGAAGTCGTCCCACTGCGAGACCGAGAGGCCCAGCTGTTGTTTGACCAACTGAGGACGGAACTCGGTGCTGTGCGGCACCTTCACGCCTTGCGACATGCCATCCACAGCAATGGACAGAGTGTTGTGGCAGACCACCCGTACCGAGGTCGGCATAGCGACGGTGGCCAGGGAGCCGTCACACGACGTGGCCAGCAACAGGTAGTCGTTGATCTGATCCTGCCCCTTCAGAGCCCCGCCCAGCCCGCTGCGGGCCAGGGCCCAGAACTTGCGGCCGCCCTTGAGCACCCCGGCGGTCTCGAGCTCATAGCCCGCGTATTCCGTGAGATCGCGGTAGAACGCCAGCACCTCTTCCGGCTGCACCACCTTGTAGCGCTGAGAGACCACCGACAGCGGCGCCTGAGTATCGGAACGGTAGAGCACCTTCTGCTCGGGGAAGGAATGGATACTGCCTAGATGTGACGCCGAATCGGCAATGAAACGCACCGGCGATGCCTCGATATGCCAATCCATGCCGGCCTGCTGCCGCCAGACGTCCAGCGATTGATGAGGGGACAGCTGTTGCCCCAAGCCATGCCAGGGGGTATCGCCGACGTAGGCCATTTGCTCAATCAGATGGGCCATGAGAAAGCTCCTGAATGAAAAAAGCCGGCAAGCGCCGGCTGGGTGAAGAGGGAGAGAACAGCGTCAGTCCAGCACGCGGAAGGCGTGGCCACAGCCCAGACAGAGCCACGGGGACCCTTCGCCGGGAGGTAATAGATGACGGATCATTTGGTTGCCGGCCGCAGCACCGGCGATACCGCCGGAGGCGCCGGCAATGGCCGCACTCGCCACACGGCTGAGCGGCAAGTGCGTGGATGCCACCGTTAGCGCTCTGACGGCGTAAAGCGATCCATAGGCGCTCTTGAGACTGCCGGCCAGCGCACCGGCAGCGATGCCGAGCTTGCGGGCCGTCTCGAGATTGATGAGGTGCTGTGAATGACAGCGCATGCAAGGTGGGGCCATATCAC
>NZ_JARANY010000047.1 GCF_029889885.1 Chromohalobacter sp. 296-RDG | reverse complement strand
CGTAATTTTCATAGCGTCTTTCCTCTTCCATGCGGATCGGATGTCGCTCAACCCACGAAGGCATTGGCGATGAACAAAGCAACCAGCGCGGCCGCCCACCCCAGCGTCGTGGGCACCGAGAGCACCAGCAGTTGGTGCTTGGCGGTTCTCACGCCGAGCATGCGGTTGACGACCCAGAAATAGCTGTCATTGAAATAGCTGAAGAACAGCCCACCGAGACACGCCGCCTGAGCCGCCAGCACCAGATTGACGTCCGGCATGGACGATAGGATCGGCGCGGAAATCGAGGCCCCGGTGATCATCGACACGGTCCCGCTGCCCTGTACGAAACGCACCAGCGTGGCGATGATGAAGGGAATCAAGAAGGCCGGCATGGCAAGCGATGCCACGCTTTCACCGATGTAGTCGCCCGCCCCACTGGCACGCAAAACCGCCCCCAGGGCGCCCCCGGCGCCGGTCACGAGAAGAATGATGCCGGCGCTTTCGACCCCTTTCTCGAGATGCGACAACACCTGATCGCGCGGCATCTTGGGCACGAGCCCATACACCGCCACCAGCACCCCGATGCCCACGGCAATCACCGGATGGCCGACGAACTGGATGATCTGCACCGCCAGGACGGGATCGTCGCTATCGCCCACCATCGCGGTGACCAGCGTATTGCAGAAGATCAAGGCAATCGGCAATGCGATGGGCAATACCGACTTCAACAACGTGGGCAGCTCTTCCATGGGGCGCTGGCCGGCGAGTGGGTCTTCCTCGTCTTCATCGCGGCGCAACGTATCGGGCACGTCGCGTTCGATCATCGCCTCAATACGCGGCCCCATGAAGCGAGCGTAAAGCACCATGACGATCAAAGCCGGTATCGTGAAGACGACCCCCCAGGCGATCATCAGGCCGACATCGACGCCGTAAATACCCGCCACCCCGAGCGGGCCCGGCGTCGGTGGAACCGCACTGTGGGTGATGGCCAAGCCCGACGCCAGTGCGATGCCCAACGCCAGAACCGAACGGCCGCTATTGCGTGCCAGCGCCCGAACCAGCGGATTCAGGATCACGTAGGCGGAATCACAGAAAATCGGGATCGACACGATGTACCCCGTCAGCGCCATCGCCCAATCCTCACGCTCCTTGCCGAGCATCTTGAGGATGGAGTAGGCCATGCGCTGGCCGGCGCCCGACACTTCGAGGATACGTCCCATCATCACCCCGAAGCCGATGACCAACCCGATGGTCGACAGTGTGCTACCGAAGCCATCGGTGATCGCACCGATCACCGCGTTGGGCGGCATCCCGCCGATCAGCCCGGCAATCGACGCGGCGATGATGAGCGCAAGCAAAGCATGCACGCGGGTTTTCAATACCAGCGCGATCATTACGAAGATAGCGATACCCAGGCCGATGATGACCTGTGGACCTGCGGCTGTTTCCGTCATGGTGGCGTACTCCTGTGCATTGTTGTGACTGTCTGAGCAGCGTTGTCGTATCCAGGGATGCAAGCGTGCGTGAATGTCGCCGACGCCTCGAACGGCCGTTAAGGCCGCCGGGCCTCGACGGGCGTCAGGCGTTCAAGTAATCCTCGCGATAGGCACGAATCACGGCGTCGACATCGTCATCGGCCTGGAAGCCCAGCGACAACGGACGCGCGATGTCCAGTCCCCCCGGCCAACTGGCAACGATCTTGTCGATGGCGGCATCCGGTTCGAAACTCACCAGGGCCCGCTTCTCGACGCCGGCTTGGCGCTCCAATGCGTCCAACAGTTGCGTCACCGTGACGGTGATGCCTGGCAAGTTGAGCGTGCGCCACTCACCTAACGCGTCGCCGTCGAGCTGCAAGGCATGGCGAAGATTGCCAACCACCGCACGCGGCGAGGACAACCAAAGCGGCAGTTCGGGATCCACGGGGCAAACGGCACGCTGTCCCGCCAGCGGTTCACGAATGATCGAGCTGGCGAACGAGGATGCCGCCTGATTGGGCTTGCCGGGCCGCGCCACGATGGTCGGCAGGCGGCAGACGCGCCCATCGATGAAGCCCCGTCGGCTGTAGTCGTTGACCAGCAGCTCGCCGATGGCCTTCTGCGCGCCATAGGAAGAGCGCGGCTGGGGACCGACCTCTTCGGGCACCGGCTGTGCCAGCCCGGGTCCAAACACCGCCAGCGAACTGGCGAATAGAAAGGGCAAGCGGCGCGGATGCGCACGACAGGCCTCGAGCAGGGCCTGCGTTGCCTCGAGGTTGACGCGCATTCCCAACTCGAAATCAGCCTCCGCCTGGGAGCTGACCACGGCAGCCAAGTGGCACACGGCGAGCGTATCCTCGCCCAGGGCGCGCTCGATCAACGTCTCGTCGGCGACATCCCCGACCCATGACTCGACGCGTGGATCGTCGAGTGGGCAGGGCGCGAGGTCGATCGACGTCACCCGTGTAATCGCCTCTCCCTCGATGCGCTGGCCTTCCTCGAGCAGCGCCTGGATCAAGCGCGCGCCGAGAAAACCGGCCCCTCCGGTCACGATGACTTGCATTCACTTCTCCTCGGTCGAGCGAAGCGGTGCTTCGCTTGAATTCCTACCGGCAGTACGACGTTGGCCCAAAGACGTATTGTGTCGCCGCCGCGCTATTTATAATGTTGTCTGACAAATCAGTCGGGGCAACATCGCCATTAGTCGGAGACGCCCCGCGCTATCACCCGCGAGGCCCGCACCACGCCTGGCGACGACACGCGAAGGAGAGAAAACAGCGGTGATCACGAACCACGAGACCCCACCGACCCGTGGCGTCCAACTCTCGGAGCAGGTCGCACGGCAACTGACTCATGCCATCCATACCGGTGAGATGCGCCCCGGCGAACGTCTGCCCACCGAGGCCACGCTGGGCGAACGCTATGGCATCAGTCGTTCGGTGGTACGCGAGGCCATTTCCATGCTGCGCAACGCGGGCCTGGTCACATCGCGTCGCGGCAGCGGTAGCTACGTCGCCGAAGTGCCCACCGTGGCGTTGCGCCTGGCGATTCCCGACCCGTCGCTGCAATCGGTCATTCGCCTGCTCGAACTGCGCCGGGCCCTGGAAGTCGAGGCAGCGCGCCTGGCAGCCCAGCGCCGCACGCCGTCCCAATTGCGCCGGCTGCGCAATGCCATGGCCGATATCGATGAGGCCGTCGAAGTCGGTGCCGATGGTGTCGATCAGGACATGGCCTTTCATCGCGCCATCGCCGAGGCCTCGAACAACACGCACTTCACCGCCGTCATCGACTTCTACAACCGCTTCCTGCATCACGCCATCACCGTGACGCGGACCAACGAATCGCTGCGCGAAACGTTCATGGCGCAGGTCATCGAAGAGCATCAAGCAATCGTCGATGCCATCGCCCAGGGCGATGAAGACGCCGCCGCCCAGGCCGCCGGGCGTCATCTCGAACATGCCGAGTGGCGTCTGCGCCAGGCGCCAGTGGATCTGCTGGAGCGTCTCGAGGACACCGCAAGCAGCGAGCCAACCAACGACACAGGAGACGCGAGATGACACAAGCACAGCGCGCACGCGTGGGGATCATCGGCCTGGGGTCGATGGGTATGGGCATGGCGACGTCACTGGTCGATGCCGGTTTCACCACCTGGGGGTGCGATCTGCGCTCCGACGCCCGACAGGCATTCGAAGCCCACGGTGGCCAAGCGGTCGCCACGCCCGCCGAGATGGCCGCCCACGTCGATGTGGTCATCAGCGTGGTCGTCAACGCCGAGCAGACCCACGAGGTTCTGTTCGGGCTGCACGGCATCGCCGATGGCCTGGCGGCCGACAGCGTGATCGTCTCGTGCGCCACCTGCGCGCCGGATGCCGTCACCGCCCTGGGCGACGAGCTCGCCTCCCGCGGCCTGCGACTGCTCGATGCGCCGATTTCCGGGGGCGCCGCCAAGGCCGCGCAAGGCGCGCTGACGATCATGGCCTCAGGGCCGGCCGATGTCTTCGACAGCGTCGAGGACGTCCTCGACGCTGTCGCCGCCAAGGTCTTCCGCCTCGGTGAGGCGATGGGGCAAGGCTCGCAGGTCAAACTGGTCAACCAGCTGCTGGCAGGCGTGCATATCGCCGCCGCCGCCGAAGCCATGGCCTACGGCATTCGCGGCGGCTGCGATCCGCAGGTGCTGTATGACGTCATTACCCAGAGCGCCGGCAATTCATGGATGTTCGAAAACCGCGTGCCGCACATTCTCGAGGACGATTACGCGCCGCGTTCGGCGGTGGATATCTTCGTCAAGGATCTGGGCCTAGTCCACGACACTGCTCATCGCGACAAGTTTCCCCTGCCACTGACCAGTCAGGCACTCAGCATGTTTACCCAAGCCTCGGCACAAGGCCATGGCGGAGACGATGACGCCGCCGTGATCAAGACGTTCCCGGGGTTCGGGTTACCGTCTCACGCGGCCAACGATGCCAATACAGGGGAGGAGGAATGACGATGCCCATCATCGGTTGTATTGCCGACGATTTCACCGGCGCCACGGACGTGGCGAGCATGCTGGTCAGTGCCGGCATGCGCACACTGCAGACCATCGGCGTCCCCTCGACGGCGCTGGATGACGACGTCGATGCCGTGGTCGTCGCCCTCAAGTCGCGCACCCTGCCCGCCGACGAAGCCGTGACGCAGTCACTCGAGGCGCTGGCGTGGCTGCAGGCTCAAGGCTGCGAGCAGTTCTACTTCAAGTACTGCTCGACCTTCGACTCGACGCCCAAAGGCAATATCGGCCCGGTCACCGACGCGCTGATGACGGCGCTGGACACCGACTTCACCGTGGCCTGCCCAGCACTGCCCGCCAACCAGCGCAGCGTCTACAACGGCTACCTGTTCGCAGGCGGCGTGCCACTCAACGAAAGCGGCATGCAGGATCACCCCCTGACCCCCATGACGGATGCCAACCTGGTGCGCGTCCTTGGCGCCCAGACGCGACAGCGGGTCGACTTGATCGACTACGCGACGCTCAGCGAGGGGGTCGAAGCCGTCGAGGACCGTATTCAGGCACTGCGCTCGGCGGGCGTGGGCATTGCCATTTGTGATGCCATCGATACCCAACACTTGCATACGCTGGCGCGCGCCTGCCGTGATCTGCCTTTGGTCACCGCTGGCTCCGGCCTGGCACTGGGCCTGCCCGCCAACTTGGCCGATCGGCTGCCTGCGGCTGGGGAGGCCGATGCGCTACCCGCCATCGCCGGGCGTGAGGCGATTCTCAGCGGCAGCTGTTCACGCGCCACCCTGGCGCAGCTCGAACACGCTCGCGAGCACTATCCCAGCTATCACCTCGACGCCTTGGCCTTGGCCGATGATTTCGAAGGCATCATCGCAAAAGCACTTCATTTGGCCGAGCAGCACCTCGATAGCGGCCCAGTGTTGCTATACGCCAGCGACTCGCCGGAGGACGTCCGGAAGGCTCAAGACGCCCTCGGCACCGCAGAGGCGGGCGCCTTGGTCGAACGCGCCCTGGCCGAGATCGCCCACGCGCTCGTCGACACTCATGGTGTACGGCGCTTGCTCGTGGCGGGAGGCGAAACCTCCGGCGCCGTGGTCAACGCACTGGGCGTGCAAGGCTTGCGTATCGGCCCGAGTATCGATCCCGGCGTGCCCTGGACCACCACCTTTGGCACACCGACACCGCTGGCGTTGACCCTCAAGTCGGGCAACTTCGGCGCTCAGGACTTTATGACCAAGGCATGGGGACTGTTGCCATGAGCCACATCAGCACCACGACCACCGAAAACCGGCTACGCGAGGAGATTGCCGAGATCGGCCGTTCCTTCCGGCTACTGGGCATGGCGCCGGGTACCTCCGGCAACATCAGCGCCAAGCTCGATGACGGTTGGCTGATGACGCCGACCAACGCCAGCCTCGGCGCCCTCGACCCCAGCGCGATTTCCAAACTGGACTGGGACGGCAACCTGCTCGCCGGCGAGCCACCCACCAAGGAATCGTTCCTGCATCGCGCCTTCTACGATCAGCGTCCCGATACCGGCGGTATCATTCACCTGCATGCCACGCACTCGGCGGCGGTTTCCTGCCTCAACGGCCTCGATGAACGCTCCTGTCTGCCCCCCATCACACCGTATTTCGTCATGCGTGTGGGGCGTTTGCCGCTGATTCCTTACTATCGCCCCGGCGACCCCGCCCTCGGCGACGCGCTACGCGAGCACGCCAAGACCCATGGCGCAGTGTTGCTGGCCAACCATGGGCCCGTGGTGGCGGGCAAGACACTGGAAGCGGCCCGTAACGCCATCGAGGAACTGGAAGAAACCGCCAAGCTGTACCTCATGCTACGCCAGCACGACGTGCGCACCCTGGGCGAAGCGGAAATCGACGAGCTTCGCCAGGCCTTCGGCGCCCGCTGGTAAGCATTTCCTGAAAGGAGTTCCACATGCCCCGCTTTGCCGCCAACCTGTCCATGATGTTCAATGAGGTGCCCTTCATGGAGCGCTTCGCCGAGGCCGCCGCCTGCGGCTTCGAAGGGGTCGAGTTCCTTTTCCCCTATGCGTTCGAGGCCGACGCCATCGCCGCCGAACTCAAGCGTCATGGCTTGCAACAAGTGTTGTTCAACCTGCCGCCGGGCGACTGGGACGCCGGCGAGCGCGGCATCGCCGCCCTGCCGGGGCGCGAGGCGGAATTTCGCGACAGCGTCGAAACCGCGTTGCACTACGCGATCGCGCTCGGCTGTCCTCGCGTCCATGCCATGGCGGGGCTGGCCCCCGAGGATGTTTCACGGGAAACATTGCGTGAGGTGTATTTGGCAAACCTGCGCCATGCCGCCCGTCGCCTCGCCGAACACGACCTCGAGCTGCTGATCGAACCCATCAATACCCGCGACATGCCAGGGTACTTCCTCAATCATCAAGCCGAAGGCCATGCCATCGTGGCCGAACTGGGCGAGCCCAACGTCAAGGTGCAGATGGATTTCTACCACACCCAGATCATGGACGGGGATATCTGGACCACCTATCAGCGTCATCGCGCGGGCGTCGGTCACATCCAGATCGCCGGCGTGCCCGAGCGCCATGAACCCGATACGGGCAAAGTGAATTATCCATGGCTGTTCGAGCAGTTGGATGCAGACGGTTTCGAGGGCTGGATCGGCTGCGAGTACAAGCCGCGCGCCGGCACGCGGGCGGGGCTCGGGTGGTTCGAGGCGTGGCAGCGGAAATAACGCTTACTTGAGAGCGTGGCCGATACGCTTGGAGAGACCATACTCGGCGCTTCAGGATACCTCTGCCTCCCCCAGCGCCAGCCGGTAACTCAGTCGTCGTCCTCTAGATCGTCACGTTCGCGTTCGCGGCGCTCCTCGGCTTCTTCGCGGGCGTCGTCGATCACCGCCATCAGCTCCATCACGTCAACATCGTAGGTATCGGGCTCGAAGTGCCCGGTGAGCCGGCTATCCGGATGCAACTCGCCCGCTTCATAAAGCGCCCAGATTTCCTTGCCGTAGTCGGTATTCAGCAGCGCCGGCTCGAAGCGCCACCTTGCCAAGCTGGGGCGCGACGCAGCTCATCAACTGGCTGACGACTTCGTCGATCAGTCCATCTTCGAGCAGCGGCTGGAGTCGTTTAAGTACTTTCATATAACCTTATATAGAGCATGAGCCAATAATCGGCAGAGCCTCGCCTCGGCATCGCGAATGAATTCGCTCCCACGCGACCCGACTAACGAGTGACACGGCGCGCCCGAAACGACCGCCCCTTGATCCGCCCATTGGCGAGTTGATCGAGTGCAGCGCGGACGACCTTGCGCTCGACGGCGACAAAAGCGCTGCGGTCGGTGACTTGGATCTTGCCGACTTGATCGCCGGCGATACCGCCCTCGCCGGTCAACGCGCCGAGGATGTCGCCCGGGCGCACCTTCTGCTTTTTGCCAGCGCCGAGTTGCAGCGTCGCCATGCGTGGCGTGAACGGACGCGCGTCGCCACGCAGCGGCGGCAACGGCTCGCAGGCCAGCGACTCACCGAGAAAATCGCCAAGCTTGTCGAGCCGGTAATATTCGCTCTCGGCGACCAGCGTGCAGGCCACGCCACTCCCGCCGGCCCGACCGGTGCGTCCGATACGGTGCACGTGCACCTCGAGTTCGCGGGCGATTTGATAATTGAATACCGCGTCCAGCGCATCGATATCCAGCCCGCGTGCCGCCACGTCGGTAGCGACCAGGACCGACACGCTCTTGTTGGCGAACATCGCCAGAATACGGTCGCGGTCGGGCTGCTCCAGGTCGCCGTTGAGCGCCAACGCGGAAAAGCCCGCCGCGTTCAGGGCGTCAGCCACCTCCAGAGTCTCGCGCTTGGTATTACAGAACACCACGCTGGATTCGGGGCGGATGTCGAGCAACAAGCGTTCTAGTGCCGGCACGCGGGCGTCTTCGTCCGCGACGCGATAGAAATGCTGGCGGATGCTGGTGTCATCGTGCGTCGAAGCGACCTCGACGGCGAGCGGCTTGCGCATCATGCGCTCGGCGATGGGCCGAATGCCCGCACCGTAGGTGGCACTGAACAACAGCGTCTGGCGCGCGACCGGTGCCTGACCGACGATCGCTTCGATCGACGCCTGAAAGCCCATGTCCAGCATGCGATCGGCTTCATCCAGCACCAGCGTGCTCAGTGCGTCGAGTGCCAGCGAGCCCTTGCGCAGATGCTCCTCGATCCGTCCCGGCGTACCCACCACTACATGCGCGCCGTGCTCCAGCGAGTCGCGCTGCGGCTTGAGCGGCGCCCCACCGCACAGCGTCAATACCTTGACGTTGCCGAGCCCGCGCGCCAACCGGCGCAGCTCGCCGGCAACCTGGTCCGCCAGCTCACGGGTTGGGCACAGCACCAACCCCTGCACGCGAAACGTCTTGGTCTCGAGCCTGGAGAGCACCCCCAGGCCGAATGCGGCGGTCTTGCCCGAACCGGTCTGGCCCTGACCGATCACGTCGCGTCCGTCGAGGATCGCCGGCAGGCTCTCGGCCTGGATCGGCGTCATCGCGTGGTAGCCCAACGATTCCAGGTTAGCGAGCAGCGCGGGCGCCAGCGGCAAGGTAGCAAAATCGGATGATGGCGAATCGGACACGGCGGCAAATCCTGTCGTGAAACTGGCCACGCCATGCGCACGAATAGGCAGCGCGTGATAGCGGGTTAAAGGCCAAGGATGGAATGGCGGCAGGATAACAGAATCGCGCCAGCGGCGTGCGCAAGCCAATGCAACAGTCAAGAATCGAAGGGCAACGGACGGGGCAGCAAGTAATCACGCATTATCTGACACTACTTTAGTCGCGCGCCTTTGGTCGCATTACATACAGAAGTGTTTGTCATAGACCACTCTCGTTTCACCAATAACTTTTCAAGTATCAAAAACAAGAAATACATATATTAGATAGAATACCAAGAGTGCGCCTACGCTTCGCAAGCTCAATAAAGGACAAGCCCTCGGGAGCCCGCGATGCGTAACGCCAAGCTCAGCGTGAAGGAGAAAATCGGTTTCGGTATGGGGGACGCCGGCAATAACATGACCTTTGCTGCAGTGGTCATGTATCTCTCCTATTTCTATACCGACGTCTATGGGATTTCGCCGGCCGTCGTCGGCACTATCTTCATTTCCATGCGCTTCGTGGATGCCATCACCGATCCGCTCATGGGCACACTTGCCGACCGCACACGCAGCCGCTGGGGGCGTTTCCGCCCCTATATACTGTTTATCCCCGTGCCCTTGGCCGCCGCTTGCATTCTGATGTTCACCTCTCCCGAGTGGTCAGAGAACGCCAAGATTGTCTACGCCTTCGCCACCTACTTTGCGATGTCGCTCCTCTATACGGCTGTGAACATTCCCTACTGCGCGCTGGGTGGTGTAATCACCGACGATCACCGCGAGCGTGTATCGTTTCAGTCCTGGCGCTTTATCCTCGTCGGCGTGGCCTACCTGATTCTCAATAGCGGCCTGATGCCATTGGTCGAGTTGCTAGGCAACGGTGATGAAGCACAGGGATTTCAGTACACCATGGCGATCATGTCGGTAATCGCACTCGCCATGTTCGGTTTCTGCTTCACCACGGTCAGAGAACGCATCCAACCACCCCCCAAGCAGCAGGAACGCCTGATGACAACGCTCAAGGCGTTAGCCAAGAACGAGAAATGGCGGATCATCCTGGGCATAACCTTCCTGCAGGCATTGCAGTTTTTCCTGCGTCAAGGCGCGGCGATCTACTTCGCCACCTACGTGTTGGGCCTAGGTGCTACCGGCATTTCCGTATTCGTGACCTCTGGCGTCGTCGGCAAGATCGCCGGCACCGCCATTTCGACCTGGTTCAGCAATCGTATCAGCAAGCGCCGCGTCTTCCTGGCCAGCACCTGCGCGCTGATTCTCGCCTCAGTACTGCTGTACTTAGTACCAGGTAGCTGGATGCTTCTAGCCACCGTACTGTTCATTATCGTCAACTTCATGCACGGCATCGGTACACCGATCTCTTGGGCATTGATGGCTGACGCCGAGGATTATGGTGAGTGGAAAACCGGTACGCGTAACACCGGCGTCTCCTTCGCCGGCAATTTGTTCTTCCTCAAGCTAGGACTTGCTTTTTCAGGTGGAATGATTGGTTTCCTGCTGTCCTGGGGCGGTTACCAAGCGGGTGTCGATCAGCAAAGCGCAAGTGCCCTCAACGCCATCAGTTTAATGCTGACACTCATCCCTGCCGCTATCAGTTTCGTGCTCGCTATTGCCATTTGGCTCTTCGGCCTTGATGACCGTGCAATGGATGATATTCGTCATGACCTTGAGTCCCGCAAGGGCGAACAAAACGACATTGATGTGTCTACTTCTACCGCCAGCGGTTCCGCCTTTTCCCGAACATAAGCCAAGGGGATCATCATGCATACTCGCGTCACCCTGCACCGCAACTTCGTTATCAGCGAGATCGACGACCGCCTCTACGGCGCCTTCCTCGAACACATGGGCCGAGCCATCTATAGCGGCATCTACGAGCCCGGCCACCCCAAGGCAGACGACAATAGTTTCCGTCGCGACGTGCTGGGCATGGTCAAGGAACTCGCGCCGCCTATCGTGCGCTATCCGGGCGGCAACTTCGTCTCCGCCTACAACTGGGAAGACGGTATCGGCCCGCGCGAGGAGCGCCCGGTACGGCTCGACTTGGCCTGGCACAGTCGCGAGTCCAACCAGGTCGGCATTCACGAATTCGCCGACTGGTGCGAGCTGGCCGGCATCGACATGATGCTGGCGGTCAATCTCGGCTCACGCGGTATCGACGCCGCCCGCAACTTCCTCGAATACGTCAACCATCCCGGGGGCAGCGCCTGGAGCGATCTTCGGATTCGCAACGGACGCCAGGAACCCTGGGGCGTCAAGCTGTGGTGCCTGGGCAACGAGATGGACGGCCCCTGGCAGGTCGGTCACAAGAATGCCGATGAATACGGCCACCTCGCCAACGAGACCGGCAAGGCGCTGAAGGCCTACGACAGCAGTCTCGAACTGGTCGTTTGCGGCTCCTCCAACCCCGACATGGCCAGCTACCCCGAGTGGGAAGCCACCGTGCTCGACCACTGCTATGAGACGGTCGACCACATCTCGCTGCACATGTACTTCACCAACTATGCCGACGACCTGGGTAGCTACCTGGCACTCAGCGAAAAGCTCGACCGTTATATCGGCTCGATTGCCGGCGTGATCGACTACATCAAGGCCAAGAAGCGCTCCACCAAAGATGTGCACATCTGCTTCGATGAGTGGAACGTCTGGTATCACAGCACCGAGCGCGACAAGCGCATCCTGCAGGGCAATGACTGGCCCTTCGCACCGGCGATCCTCGAAGACGCCTACAACGTCGAGGATGCGCTGCTGATCGGCTGCGTGCTCAATACCTTCATCCGGCGTTCCGACCGCGTGCGTATCGCCTGCATCGCTCAGTTGGTCAACGTCATCGCCCCAATCATGACCGAAAGCGATGGCGGCGCCTGGCGCCAGACGATCTTCTATCCGCTGTATTTCGCCTCCCGCTTCGGTCGCGGCAAGGCCCTACAGCTGGCCGTCGACAGCCCCACCTATCCGGTGGATGAGCTCGGTGACGTCCCTTATCTGGACGTGTCCGCCGTTCACGACGAAGCGCACGCGGCCATCACTCTATTCATCATCAATCGCCATCCCAGCGATTCACTCGCGTTCGATGTCGACCTGGGCGGTTTCACGTCTTGCCGGATCATGGATCATCAGAGCATCGATTATCCTGACATGAAGGCAGCCAACACCGCCGAGCGCCCCGATCATATTCGGCCGACGCCCGGCCAGGGGCTCAGCGTCGCTGGCACGACACTCGAGGGCAAGGTCGCACCGCTGAGTTATCACATGGTGCGTCTGGACGTAGCCGAGTGAGACGTCACTCGACAGCATAAAGGCAAGCGCTGAAAACGAAAAAAGCCCGCGAGATATGGATGACCCCTCTCAAGAGTACGGTATGGTTGATAGCGGTATGGATAAAGCAGCCCAAACAGTCAGTGACTACTCTTTTATCTTGAGTCGGCAGGGTGAATCATGAAGAAGTGGTCAGCAGTGCTAACTGGTAGCACTCGCAGGATGTGGCTCGGCGATGGCTAGTAATGCGCCGACACCTGAGCAATTTGGCTTCGCGCTCCAGGCTGCCGGATCTTGCAACACCCTCCAAATGCGCCTCGATACGGAGGATAAGGTGAACTCGAGCCGGAACGAACCTATCCGTGATGGTGGCGGCTATCAGGATGGCTTGTTCTACGTGGTGGATCATTCAGACACAGCATGCCAAGAGGCTTGGGAAAGGTTTGGCTGTTCCGGCTCCGAGGTTGAGGGGTTGCTACAGCAATCGTCTCGCATGGGCTCAAATCGAAAGCTCTGTGAATACCAGGGCTAGCCCCGCCACTAAGGATCATCGCTCCCGCTACGGCGAAGTGAGTGCGGCGGCGAGCCGGTCGGAAAATAATCAAAGTAGGCGGATACTTTCACCTTGTCCGGCATCGCCATTCTGATGATTTTCAGACCAGTACGCGCGTGCGGGCTCGCCGATGCTCAGGAATGCTGGTCGATTGAGGTTTTCTGAGGTTCGCACCTGGTGCGCAGTTGGTTGGCAAATGTCAGTACCAGCCAAGATGGACGCATGGCGGAAATCCGTAACTTCCCGCAGGCGCTCTCGCTGAAAAGCGCAAAATGCAAAGCTTCAGCCGGTCGGGCTGTCAGCTTGCTGCGTGCAAAGGTTCTACGTGAGCACGGGGAAGTTGTGACGCTTGCCACAGCTCGTGCTTGAGTTGCATCTCCAGCCACATCTCGGCACTGGTGCCAAGGGCCTTCTCAAGGCGCAGCGCCATATCTGCCGAAATACCGGCATTGCCGTTGAGAATGCGAGAAAGCGCGGCACGCGTTACACCCAGGCGCTTGGCAGCCTCAGTGACTGAGATGTCGCCGATGTACTCGCGCAACACGGCACCTGGGTGCGCGGGGTTGTGCATGCGGTTCATAGGACCTCCTAGTGGTAATCCTGATAGTCCACCAAGATGGCATCTTCGCCATCGAAGGTGAATGTGAGCCGCCAGTTCCCGTTGACGGTGATAGTCCAGTGTCCGCGCAAGTTGCCCTTGAGCGGATGCAGCTTCCAGCCTGGCGCATTCATGTCTTCAGGGCATTTCGCGCTATCCAGCGCGGTGAGCTGGATTTGCAGCTTGGTCGCATGCTTGGCCTGGATGCCGGCAGTTGAGCCGGTCTCGAAGAACTTGCGCAGGCCCTTGTGTCGGAAGCTCTTGATCATATGAAAAGCGTATAGCACCACTATACGTTACACAAGAGGAAAGTGCCTTCGCCCGCCGCTGCCTACCCAGGGCAAGAGGATGACGCCGAGTAAGGCCCGCTGGGCGATATGCAAATCTGCATGACGGTCGAGGTTTCCAGAACGGTTTCCACCAGAGCCCAGCATCGGCGGAGCTAGGCTCAGGTATTGATCCATTCCAAATGGAGAAAAGGCTGTCCCCAAATGTGAGGCGTGGTCATCCGCTGCGTGAAGCGTCGAGGGAACTGTCGAGGTATGGCTGGCCTCGACCGATGCGACGATCAGTATGGCCAAGGAGTGGCTTTCAAGTGCCGAGCTTTGCAGCGAGTGATTACCAGAGTGGTTACAAATGGCGAGGCTGAAAACGAAAAAAGCCCGCGAGAGAACTCGCGGGCTTTTATAAATTCGTGGCCCGCCCTGAAGGATTCGAACCTTCGACCTTTGCCTCCGGAGGGCAACGCTCTATCCAGCTGAGCTAAGGGCGGAACGCGGCATATCCTACTGCGTCAGGACAGGGGTTGTCCACCGCGAAGACAGCCAGCTACAACCCTTTGATCGCCGTATCGTGACACTCTCCTTTCGCAAAGACCCTCGAAGAACGCACATAAAAGCAAGCAATTACTATGACGCTGCACCTAAGCACTCGTCCTAAGCGTAACGCTCAACATCGGTCGCCTATTTGATCACACCCCGCTCATGTAGCGCCTTCAAGCGTTCGGCGGGCACCCCCAACCCTTGTAGCACCTCGTCGGTATGCTGGGCGTATACTGGCGCTGGTTGGCGTATAGAAGGTGGCGTCAGCGACAACTTGCTGGGGAAGCCCATCATCTTCATCTTACCGATCACCGGATGCTCGACCTCCTGTACCATGCCGCGCTCCTGGTAGTGGGGATCTTGTACCGCCTGGGCGAAATTGTTGATAGGGCCGGCCGGGACTCCCGCTTGGTCGCATTTTTCCAACCAAGCATGCATATCATCTGTCACGAAAACCTCTTCCAGAACCGCCTCAAGAACCTCAACATTCTGGCCACGCTGGTAATTGGTCGTGAAGCGAGGATCTTCCAACAAATCAGGGCGCATGATGACCTCTTGGCATAACCGCTCCCAAGTACGTTGGTTAGCGCAGCCAAGCATTATATAACCATCACGCGCCTGGAGCGCTTGGTAAGGGGCTGACACGCGATGCCGCCAGCCAGTCGGCTGAGGGATGGTGCCATTAGAGAAATAAGCTGCTGCCTCCCAAGAGAACCAAGACAAGCCGCATTCGGCAATGGCAACATCGACCAATTGCCCTTCACCGGTGTTCATCTTGTGGATGTAAGCGGCGAGAATGGAGTAGGCGGCAGTGATACCGGCGCCGATATCGTACACGGCGATTCCCGTTTTCAGCGGCCGATGCCCCGGCTCACCGGTCATCGACATCAATCCGGTCATGCCCTGAGCCACTAGGTCAAAACCGCCTTTGTGGCTGTAGGGTCCAGTCTGCCCATATCCCGAGATGGAGCAATAGATGATGCCTGGATTGATGGCCTTGAGAGTTTCGTAGTCGATCTTCAGCGACTTGGTGACACCCGGGCGGTAATTCTCGACGATGACATCGGCTTCTCTTGCCAGTTGATAGAAAAGCTCCTTGCCCTCGTCCTCCTTGAGGTTGAGGGAAATACTCTTCTTGTTACGATTGATCTGAGCGAAGCACGTCGACTCCTCATTGATGTAAGGGCCCATCTGGCGGCTATCGTCACCACCATTGATCTTTTCGACCTTAGTCACCTCAGCGCCGAGGTCGGCAAGCACCATAGTGCAGTAAGGCCCAGCCATGATTTGCGAGATATCCAGCACCTTCATATTCGATAATGCAAGCATGTCCCAACCTCCTGTCTCTCGTTTATCTTTATTTGCCCAGCCAGGTGTGCGTCTGCTTGTGGATAAAAGCGTCTACGGCGTTACGAAAATCTTGGCTGGTGTAGCAGAGCGAAATAAGGTCCTCATCCATGCCCGGCGCGGGCCGCTGATTGGCTTGGACTCGCCGGATACCTTCCTTGCATGCCTTGAGGGTCAACGGTGCGAAGCTACTTAACTTGTCAGCAACGGCACGCACCTCCTCTTCGATCACTTCCGCCGCAAAGATTTGCGTGACCAGACCGGCATTACAGCTCTCCTCTGCCTTAAGCAGCCGAGCTAGCATCAATACTTCCTTGGCACGAGCTGCCCCTACCAGACCGACGATGCGCGCGATGTTGTTCATCGATACGCAGTTACCCAGGGTGCGCGCGATAGGAATGCCAAACTTGAGCTCCGGCGTCGCGTAGCGAAAGTCGC
Source organism: Chromohalobacter sp. 296-RDG (assembly GCF_029889885.1). GTDB lineage: Bacteria > Pseudomonadota > Gammaproteobacteria > Pseudomonadales > Halomonadaceae > Chromohalobacter. The sequence continues at coordinate 4,443 of NZ_JARANY010000047.1, read as the reverse complement.
AGGCCATGGCGATCGCCGCCCCTCCACCGACACAGAAGCCCTCAAGCAGAGCAATGGTCGGTTTCTGGAGTGTTTCCAGGCGCTCAATAACGCGATCGATACGTCGCTCGTAATCGATTGCATCAGCTGCATCATCGAATTGCGTGAACTGCTTGATATCGGTGCCGGCGATGAAAGCCTCCCCTCCCTTGCCGCGCAACACCACGACATCGACGCTATCGTCGTTCTCCAACTCGTCACATAGCCGTTCAAGTCCGTCGTACATGCCCCAGGTCATGGCGTTTCTGACTTCGGGACGATTGAATGTCACCCATGCCAGTCGCCCTTCCCGGGCACACTCGACTTCAGCTTGCTGCTCCATGTTCTTCTCCTTGGTTCTCGGCTGTACGGTGCAAGACACTGCCATGGGTCGACATCTGTCTTTCAAGAATGAACTCATAATTCATTTTTACAAAATAGACTTTCGTCTAGACGAAAAATGAATCGACAAAAACTACTTTAAAATAACAAATTAACTATAAATTCATGAATTGGTGCTCAACAATTATGAATTCATAATTTAAATAGCGATTGACGACCTCCTGACACCAGGCGGTCCCTGCATCGACAACGACCAGGAGTATATAGATGGCTCTCTACTCGCTAAGGGATGCATCCCCCACGTTCAAGTCAGGCGCATATACCGCGCCGGAAGCGGTGATCATCGGAGCGGTAACGCTGGGTGAGGACGCCAGTGTCTGGCCTGGTGCAGTGCTTCGTGGTGACAACGAAGCAATCACCGTCGGCAGCGGCAGCAATATCCAGGAGAATTGCGTACTACACGTCGACCCTGGTTTTCCCCTAACCATTGGCGACAACGTCACCGTAGGCCACCTCGTCATGCTGCACGGTTGCACTATCGGCGACGGCTGTCTGGTTGGCATGCATGCCACAGTGCTCAACGGTGCGGTGATCGGCGAGAACTGCCTGGTCGGAGCAGGCGCGATGGTCACGTCAAATAAACGTTTTCCGCCCAACTCACTGATTCTAGGCTCGCCAGCCAGGGTGGTTCGCACACTAAGCGATGAAGAAGTCGCTGGCCTGCTAGAAAGCAGCCAGCATTATATCGAGCGCAAGGATCATTATCGCCACGAACTCAAGCGAATCGATATTTGAGCGACCATGACATACTCGCGCCCGACATAACGGGTCGCCGTTATCCGCCTTTGGGGACACGCGCCGCCTAACGGCGCCGCTCCCCCTCAGCGAAGAGCCCTATCAACTCGGGAATCGTAGCCTCGGCATGCCCCGATCTTCTGGCATCTTCGAGTACCGCCAGGATGCCGTCTGCTGCGCCCTTTTTGGCCTGTAGGTCGCCCGCCATGGTCACGTAGTAGCCTACATCCTTATGCGCGTTGGAAATGCTGAAGCGAAAGCCGGAGCTGTCGCGTTCCAGAATGTAGGGTTGCAGGCGCTGCAAGATGGCGCCGGCGCCACCGCCCTTGGCGAGTACCTCGACCAGCGTTTCCGGCTCGATACCACCAAGCTGTGCACAGGCAGCGGCTTCCGCCAGAACAGTAGAAAATCCCACCGACACGAAATTGTGTAGCAGTTTAAGTTTGTGCCCTGAACCCGCCGGGCCAGCATAGGTAATGTTTTCGGCGAAGCTCTCTAGTAGCGGCTGATGAGCCTCGAACAGCTCGCGCTCACCGCCGACGATAAGGTTGAGTCGGCCTTCTGCGGCTTCTTTCGGCGTACGCGTCATCGGCGCGTCCAGAAAGCGCCCGCCCGCTTTCGTTACTGCTTCAGCGATGCGCTCGGTCGAACTGGGAATAGCAGTGGAGCAGTCGATCACCACCCCATCCAACTTCAAGCCCTTGAGCACACCGTCTTCGCGAAACAGTACATCCTCGACCTGCGGCGAACCGGTCACGCAGACAATGACCACGTCGCAGTGGGCGGCTAGGTCACGCCCATTGGTAAAGCTCTGGGCGCCATTGGTAACGAGCACGTCCACCGACTGGTTGCCGGGATGGTCCAGAAAACTCAGCGACCAACCGTGCTTCTGAATGTTGCTGGCGATACCATGGCCCATCAGGCCGATGCCGATCACGCCGACCCGTATATCCGCTCGATTGTCGTTCATAATGTCATCCTCAGCGAAGTTGCGACCAGGCTCACTGCCCGCCTATGCACATGTACTTGATGTCGATGTAGTGCTCGATGCCGTACCCCAAGGCTTGCTCGCCACCATGACGGCACCACGCCTCCAGCATCTCGGCGACGCTCACTGTAAGGCCTGGCAGCATGAAACTACTTGAGGCGACAAGGTCACCCCCGGACACTTCTGCACCGAGAGTTAACGTGGCGACACCTTGCCCGGTGACTTTTCAACCCGTGTCGACTCATAAACGCGGTTAGCCAGGCCCTCCCGCCATTTTTGCTTTAGTCGTCCGGTAGACACTATCAAGATGGGCAAGCATGGCTCGCTCGGCAGCATCTGGATCGCCCCGCTTCAAGGCCTCAACGATGTATATGTGCTCACGATAACTGCGCTCGACCGCTCCGGGCTCGAGCAACACACGCCGTCGCACGTTTAGATCAAAGCTGTAGAGTTCATCAGTATACTTAACCAAGATGGCATTATCGGCATATTCCGAAATCAACCTATGAAACGCTTTGTCCGACATCTGGAAGGGAATCGGATAAACCTCGTCACACTCAGACTGGGTCTTGAGCATCTTTTCTAGCTGCGCGACACCATGATCATCAATCTTCAAGGCCGCACGTCGGGCGATCGACGCCTCGATCACCAGCCGGCTCTCGTACACGCTGTCGATGTCATAGCGAGCCTCCTGAGAAGCGTCGACGACCTCTTCGCCCTGCATAAGTCGGTAATGCTGAAGCGCTGACTCATCGGCACACACTCGTGTCTTACTACCATGCGACACGCTCACCATTCCCAGGGCCGCCAAATGAGACACTGCGCCACGAATGGTCTCTCGACTTACGCTGAACAGCTGCGCCATCTCACGTTCGCTAGGCAGCTCATCACCATCTTGAAGCAGCCGATTGCGAACCATGTCGACCAGCTTATCGGCCAGCAATTCCTTCTTGGTTTTATTTCTCAGCGCCTGCTCAAACGCAAAAGCCGGATTATCCATCGCAAATTTCCTTCTTCCAACTGGTCTAATTTTTAGTCCATCAATCAGCATCTCACAATACTGTTAATACCTAAGTATAATAAAAATGCGAATATTTCGCCTTGACGCTCTCGTGGTGACAACTAATCTGGTCGGTAACTGGACTGGTAATACAACCAGAAGACCAGAAAACAACACAGGCGTCATTGCGTGACGCAGGCACGAAAGGACCAGATACCCATGACACCGCCCAACGACACCCACGACACTAGTGACCGTCCGCTCATCGGCCTCGTTCTCGGCGACCCGGGTGGCATCGGGCCGGAGTTGATCGCCAAGCTTCTGGCGGATCCCGCTACTCAGGAAAGCGGCCATGCGATACTGGTTGCCGACCCCTGGCTCTGGGAAGAAGGTCAGCGCGTCGCCGGCACCCAGCTCGACCTGCCTATAGTCGAACGCTACGCCGAGGCACGAGAGCATACGACGCCCGTCCTGATGCCCATCGATAGCGTCTCTCGCGAGGAGACCCATTATGGCGAAGCCAACGCTGCGGGCGGGCGCTCTGCTCGCCAGGCCCTAACTCAATGTCTAGACGCCGCCGTACGAGGTGATATCGAGGGGATTTGCTTCGGCCCTCTGAATAAGTACGCCATGAAGCTCGGAGGCATGAACTTCGAAGACGAATTGGGATTCTTCGCTGATCATTTGGGTGTCAATGGCTACACCTGCGAGTTCAATACATTCGGCAGTATTTGGACCTCACGTATCTCATCGCACATTCCATTGAAAGACGCGCCTTCCTACGTCACGCGTGAACGCATCCTGCAAGCAACACGTCTCACCGATAAGTCACTACGTTTGGCCGGAGTTGCCGACCCACGCATCGCCGTCGCGGCGTTCAACCCACATGGTGGCGAGAGTGGCACTTGCGGTCGCGAGGAAATTGACACCATTGCCCCGGCAGTGGAAGAAGCCCAAACCGAGGGGCTAACGGTATCCGGCCCTCATCCCGCTGACACATTATTTCTCAAAATACGTGACGGGGAATACGACGCCGTAGTCACTATGTTTCACGACCAAGGGCAAATCGCCATCAAACTTCTCGGTTTTCATGAAGGGGTCACGGTTCACGGCGGCCTGCCGGTACCTATTACCACGCCAGCACACGGTACGGCCTATGATATCGCCAGCTTAGGAAAAGCCAATCTACGCCCGACCCACAACGCCTTCAAATTGGCATGCCAAATGGCGGCCAGCAACCGACGTTCTAGCTAATCCCTTCATCTCGTCACGCTATACGGACAAGATTATGAAAATCACA
>NZ_JARANY010000046.1 GCF_029889885.1 Chromohalobacter sp. 296-RDG | reverse complement strand
CATGGCGGAAGCGTTCGAAGTGCCGGTGATTCCGCACGCGGGGCAGATGCACAACTATCATCTGACCATGGCGTCGCTGGCCTCGCCGATGTCCGAGTTCTTCCCGGTGCATGACGTCGAGATCGGCAACGAGCTCTTTTACTACCTTTTCGAAGGCGATCCGGAACCCATCGATGGGTATCTCCACTTGGATGACAACACTCCTGGACTCGGGCTCACACTTAACGAAGCTAACTTCGGCCAGTTTCATATCGTCGAGTAGCCCATTCTCGACGGTAACGTTCACTCTTTAACTTATAGAGGAGACAGGCAACGCTTTACGCTCAAAAGAACAATCGCTTAGCTCACAGATATATTGGGAGAACTACAATGACTATCACCAAAAAGCGCAAAAACTTCCTAAAGGTCGGCAGTTCCATAGCGATGGCCTGCGCCTTGGGATCCGTAACATTAGCAAGTTCCGCCCACGCCCAAGAATCCTCATGGTCTCCGTCGCAGCAAGTCTCGATGGTGGTGCCATTCAAACCCGGTGGTGGGAGTGATATCTTCGGCCGCGCGGCGACGGCGGGCATTGAGGAAGTCAGAAACAACATCGATATTTCTGTCCAAAACATAGTCGGCGGTTCAGGAGCCGTCGGTTATTCGACACTTCTGCAGCGCAAAGGCAATCCCAACTACCTTCTCGCGTCAGAGACAGGGGCAGCTATTATCCTGCCCATCATGAACGATGTCCCATACAATTGGGACAAATTGACGCCCATTGCTGAAGCCGCCGAGGATCATACGATGATCATCGTCGCCAATGATTCCCCGTATAAATCCATTAGCGACCTAGTCGATGCAGCAAAGGAAGGGCAGGTCAACATAGCCATCTCTGGCAAGGGTAGCCCGGCCTCTTTATCCTTCAAACTGATCGAAAAAGATCAGGATGTTTCATTCAACCGTGTGGTCTTCGAGTCCGGTTCAGCAAATAACGCTGCCTTACTCGGTGGTGACGTTGCTGCTGCTGGCGCCAATCCCGGGGAGGCCATTGAGCTCATCAAGGCCGATAAGGTCCGCGCCCTGACCATTTTCAAGGACGAACGATTCGACCGAGCTCCCTTGTCCGAGGTTCCGACAATCGCCGAAGCGGGAATCGATGTCGATATCACCCCGACCCTGCAGTTCCGTGGAGTACTCGCTTCACCCGGCCTCAGCGAGGCACAACAAACCTACTGGGAAAATGCAATCAAGGAGTGGTCTAAAACCGAGGGCTACAAGACCTATATTAACAACAACTACCTGACGCCCAAGGTCCGCACCGGTGATGAATTCGCCGATTTCCTTGCAAAGCAGCATGATACTATTGCTCCACTCCTCAAGGAAACGGACTGAGAGGTAATTACCATGAAACCGAGGGGAGATTACGTGGGAGCGTTGATCCTTGTCGCAATAGGAGCGGCGTTTTCCACCCTCTCGGTCGATTACGGCATCTTGGGAGAAGAAGCCCGGATTAGTCCGGGCTTCGTCCCTTTCATAGTCGGCCTACTATTGGTCGTTTTTGGTGCCATGATCGGCTGGGAAACCTGGAGATCTCGCGTTCACGCCACGATAAATCCAACAGAAGATGACACCGAATCCGAGTCAAATACTGACAAAGGAGCGCGCTACAGCACTACGAAATCCGTAGCATTGATCTTTGGATTGTTGCTTATAGCAACTATTTTGGCGCCTATTCTAGGATTCCTTTTGACCTTTTCAATCCTTGTTTTCGCGATCTTGGCCGGCGTGGAACAGGAACGTCTTTGGTTCAGCTTAATCATCAGTCTGAGTATAGGTCTTCTCGCTTGGCTGATCTTTTACCAATTCATGGGGATTCGTTTACCCCTCGGCATCAGTGCCCCACTGATTGGAGGCTGAGTAGTGGACTTTTTTGCGCATCTAGTAACGGGATTTGGCACCGCGCTTTCCCCAATGAATCTACTCTACTGTTTCATCGGAGTATTACTCGGCACGGTCATCGGCCTATTACCCGGGCTAGGCTCGGCCACCGGCGTCGCCTTGCTATTACCGTTGACGCTCAACTTGAGCCCAACCACGGCCCTCATCATGCTCGCTGGTATCTACTATGGTGCGCAGTATGGTGCGACGATCACCTCGATATTGATCGCCACGCCAGGCGACTCGGCCAGCGTCGTTACCGCTATCGACGGCTATCCCATGGCTCGACAAGGCCGAGCCGGTCCAGCCTTGGCCATAGGCGCGGTCTCAAGCTTCGTTTCGGGCATCATCAGCTTGATTCTCCTCATGGCGTTAGCGCCGGTCTTCGCATCTTTGGCGCTTCATTTCGGGGCCCCCGAGATTTGTGCACTGATCGTTCTCGGCTTCACTAGCATTGTTGGTTTTAGTGGTACATCACGGACTAAGGGACTGGCCATGGCCGCTCTAGGCGTGGCAATCACTACCATTGGCCTCGATCCGCAAAGTGGTAACGCGCGTTTTACCTTTGGCTTTATCAATCTATTTGGAGGTATTGGCTTCTTGCCGGTGGTGATTGGCCTATTCGCGGTAGCCGAAGTACTGCATCAAGTCCGCAGCGGTAAAGTCGAACCAATACGTACACACTTTCGTGATATGATCTTGAAGCGAGAGGATTGGCGGAGATGTCGGACTACCATATGCGGCAGTGGACTACTTGGCTTTTTTATCGGGGTACTACCAGGCGCTGGTGCCACACTAGCATCTTTCCTGGGTTACGATCTGGCACGTCATTTCTCGAAGCACAAGGATGAATTCGGTAAAGGCGCCATAGAAGGAGTTGCCGCGTCGGAGGCTGCAAATAGCGCAGCAGTCAATGGTGCCTTCGTACCCACCCTCACTTTGGGTATTCCCGGCTCAGGAACAACGGCGGTTTTGCTCGGCGCTTTCATTGTCTTCGGAATTCAACCCGGTCCCCTGCTTTTTACCAACGAGCCTGACTTAGTCTGGGGACTGATGTGCTCATTCTTCATTGGAAGCGCAATACTATTACTTCTTAACCTGCCTCTCGTTCCCGTATTTGCCTCGCTCCTTCGCTTCCGTTATGCATTGATTTACCCCTGTATTTTGTTCCTATCATTCATCGGTGCTTACGCTATCGAAAACCGCATGTGGGGGGTTTGGCTAACGTTGGCTTTCGGTATCATTGGCTATTTTATGAAGCGCTATGATTATCCTACCGCTCCTTTAATACTAGGGATCGTTCTCGGTGGAATGTTCGAAAAAACACTAATCCAGACTTCTTCTATGGGGGGCGGCGATCTAACGATCTTCCTTAACCGCCCAATCGCCATGGTGCTTTTCGCTTTGGCCGCACTTATTCTGTACGGTCCGTACTTGGCCAAGATTTATAGCAAAATCCGGAGAGCGAGCGCCAGAAAAGCCTAGCAGTTACTTTTAAAATCCAAAAGCAGACCATCCCTCTTTAACACGGTGGTCTGCTCACTTCAAAATCTAAAATATCACGGTAAGTTTTTTTGCTCCGCCATGCCGGCTAAGGAAGAAACCTCGACTTTATCGCTAAGATGACGGCGCAGAATTTGACCCAGTGCTTCACTATCACGCCGACGAAGGGCGGCAATGATATCCTCGTGATCTTGTACCGCTTTAGCCCAGTATTCTCTGCTGAGCTCGGCGGAAAAACGAACGCGCCGAACTCTCTGATTCAGGCTCTTGTAAACATCAATCAGGACGTCATTCCGTGAGGCAACTACGATTGCCTCATGTATCTGCTGGTTGGTCAACAGATACTCGGCCATATTGGTATTTTTATAGTAAGCTAACATTTGATAGTGTAACGCTTCTATGTTGGCAAGCTCGGCCTCGGAAATATGTGCGCAAGCCAGTTCACCGGATAGCCCCTCAAGGGCGCTCATAACTTCCAGCGTGTGCTGTAAAGTATCGATGGTCAGCTTAGAAATACGCGCACCTCGGTTCGGTAGCAACTCTACGAATCCTTCCGAGGCCAATACTTTCAAAGCTTCTCGCAGAGGGGTACGCGAAACACCAAATTGCTCACAAAGCTGTTTTTCAGGAACTCGGCTCCCAGGCGCCAACGTACCCGCGTCGATCATATCGCGAATACGAGCGGCAACTTCTCCATGCAGAGTGTTCTGCTTGATCTTATCCATAGACCTATCCAATGTCCGGGTACACAGCATCGCACTACATGACAATCAAGCGGCGATTCCGCTCGCCATGTGGATACCTCAACCGCATCCTGATAGCGGATAACGAATTTTATATTTTGAATTCAATTCTGGCAATATTCTATCAATCAGGCTCTAACCCTGCTATCCCCCCCCCCCTTTTTGCACGATCAATAGCTAGCGCGCACCCGACAAGAACGCTATAACCAGCCACTTATCCTTGGGAGCTTGCGACCATTATTCGCCCGCTTCGTGCTTGGCGAGGATGCCTTGGGCGCGGCGGATGACCGGCGCGTCGACCATCTGACCTTCGACACTGAACGCGCCTGCCTGGTGGCTGGCACCGTCGACCACTTGCCTGGCCCAGGCGACGTCGGCCTCGCTGGGGGAAAACGCGTGGTTGACGGCGGGCAACTGCCGGGGGTGAATGCATAGCATGCCGGCAAACCCCATCTCCTTGGCGTGAACGGCCGTTTGCGCCAAAGCATCCGTGTCGTCGATGGCAGGGTGCGGGCTCTCGATCGGCGCGGCCAGGCCCGCCGCGCGCGAGTGGACCACCAGTTGATAGCGTCCCTGATCGAGCATTTGCCGAGCGCCAGGCGTCTCGGGTGTCAGCCCCAGCTCGGTGATCATATCCAGCGCCCCGAAACTCAGCCGTTCAACGCCAGCAACACCGGCCAGGCCAGGCAGCGCCAGTAAACCTTGCGCCGTTTCGATCAGTGGCCACAACGGCTTGCCACAGGCGGCGGCTTTTTCCAGTGCCTGGCAGGACTCGGCCTTGGGCACGATCACATGCGTGATGGCCGCCTGGCGCGCGCATATCGCCAGGTCGAGTTCATGGTGCGGGGTGCCGGGGGCATTGACGCGCACCATGAGCATGGCCTGCGGATTATCCGCCAGAAATGCCTCGAGCGTGTCCCGGGCATTGGCCTTGTCGCTGTCGGCGACGGCGTCCTCCAGGTCGACGATGACGGCATCCGCCGGGCTGGCCAGGGCCTTGGCGATGCGATCCGGCCGGGTGGCTGGCACGAATAGAAGAGAGCGCAGGGCGTGTGGATTCATCAGAAGCTCCGTCAGATGACGCGGTTATCTTTCAAGCGCTGGATATCGTCGCGACCATACTCCAGTTCGGCAAGGATCATCTCGCTGTGCTCGCCCAGCGCAGGTACCGGCTGCATCCGAGGAGCATAAGTACTGCTTTGTCCCGGCGGTAGCAGAGCCGGAATCTCGCCCGCCGGGCTGTCGATAAGCGTCCAGCGCTGACGCGCCTTGAGTTGCGGATGCGCCCAGACACCATGCATGTCGTTGACATGGGCATTGGCGATCTGCGCCTCATCGAGGCGTGCAAGCACTTCTTCCGCCGTCATTCCGCTAAATACGCGCACGATAAGAGCGCGCAACTCGTCACGATGTTCGGAGCGCCTGGCATTGGTGGAGAAACGCGTGTCTCCAGCCAGCTCAGGCTGCTGCAGCACTTTCTCGCAGAAAGCCTGCCACTCCCGCTCGTTCTGTAGGCCCAGCATCACGGTCTTGTCATCGCCGGTCGGAAACGGTCCATACGGGTAGATAGTGGAATGCGAGGCACCGGCTCGAGGCGGCGGCTCGGCACCGTCGAACGCATAGTACATGGGATAGCCCATCCACTCGACGAGACTCTCCAGCATCGACACGTCGATATGGCTACCCACACCGGTGCGTCCGCGCAGCAACAAGGCAGAGAGAATATTGCTGAAGGCATACATGCCGGCAGCGATGTCGGCAACCGAACAGCCCGCCTTGGCCATGCCTTGCGAGCCCGGCGTGCCCGTCGTCGAAAGAAAGCCCCCCTCGCTCTGAATCAGAAGGTCGTAGGCCTTCTTGTCGTGATAAGGACCGTCTTCGCCATAGCCCGAGATATCACACACGATAAGTCCTGGAAACTCGGCGTGCAGCGTGTCGAAGGACAGTCCCAGACGCGTCGCGGCACCCGGCGCCAGATTTTGTACCAATACGTCGGCTTGGCCCAGCAAATTGTCCAGAATCGTCCTGGCCTCGTCATTTTTGACGTCGAGTGTCAGGCTTTCCTTGGAGCGGTTAGTCCATACGAAATGAGAAGACAAACCGTTGACCCGCGCGTCGTAACCACGCGCAAAATCGCCGACGCCAGGACGCTCGACCTTGATGACGCGCGCGCCCATGTCCGCCAACTGCCGGGTGCAGAAGGGTGCAGCGATCGCGTGTTCCAGGCTCACGACGGTCACGCCGTCCAGGGGACGTTGAAAAGTCGGTAATGCTGTCATGCATGTATTCCTTGGCTGTCGTCTATGGGGCTGGCGCCTTCAGCATGCATTGAGAAAATGCACGGGGTGAATTTGCATTTACGCAAGGCGGGATTTGGCCAAGCCGAACACCAAAGACCGTGATCAAACCTTCACTTAAAGCTCGGGAAACACATCATGCATTTCGATTTGCCGGATTTGCGCTTGTTCGTTCACGTTGCCGAGGCCCATAGCATGACGGGCGGAGCCCAGCGCGCTCACCTTTCGACGGCATCCACCAGCACCCGCATGAAAGCTCTCGAGGGCCAATTAGGCAGTCGGCTTTTCTATCGCAGCAGTCAAGGAGTGGAGACTACCCCAGCGGGTGAGCGGCTGCTCCGGCATGCGCGGACGATTCTCCGCCAGGTCGAGCATGTAAAAACCGATTTCTCGGGCTATGCCGAAGGAGCGGCCGGTCATCTGCGCATCTTTGCCAATACGACAGCCGTGAGCGACTTCATGCCGGACGTATTGGCTCAATTCCTCGCTTCCCGGCCCGGCATTACCATCGATCTTCAGGAACGCTTGACCCATGACATCATCCGCGGCGTACTCGATGGGGCAGCCGATATGGGTATCGTGGCAGGTGACGTCACATCACAGGGGCTGCAATGCGTGCCTTTCAGCCGGGACCGACTGGTCCTTGTCGTCCCACAAGGGCATGATCTCGCGGCAAGACATCAGGTCGCCTTCCACGAAAGCCTGAATTATCGCCATGTCGGTCTGCACGACGGCAGCACGCTGATGCAGTTCCTGAAAGAGCAGGTTCAGGGTCTGGGACAACCCCTCCCCCTGAGAATCCAGGTTCTCGGCTTCGAGTCCGCCTGTCGCATGATCGAGGCCGGCGTTGGCATCGGCATTCTACCGGCCTCTTGTGCCCAGCGTTATCGGCAAACGATGGACATCAGGCTCATTGCATTGCAGGACACATGGGCCCACCGCGAACGTAGCATCGTCGTCCGCGAAGTGGATGCCTTGCCGAGCTGTGGCCAACAGTTGCTGGATACCATCGTCAACTATCCGGGGTTTGTCGAACCTGGCCAGCTAAAAGCAGAGTGACTCCGAGAAGCCCCATACGCACCGGCGCCGAGATCCACGCTATCCCAACAGCGAACGGATACCCGCCAGGGCGTCCTGGCCGCGCGCCTGCTTTTTCTCGGGGTCTTCCTTGTCGGCGCGCCCTTCCCATTCCAGGTCATCCGGCGGAAGTTCCTCGAGGAAGCGGCTGGGGGTGCAATCCAGCAGCTCGCCGTAGGTCTTGCGCTGACGGGCCAACGTCAGGGTTAGCGTGCGCCGCGCGCGGGTGATGCCGACATAGGCAAGGCGGCGTTCTTCTTCGATGGTGCCCGTCTCGATCGCGTTACGATGCGGCAGTAAGTCTTCCTCCAGCCCCATCAGATAAACGTGGGGGAACTCCAACCCCTTGGAGGCATGCATGGTGAGTAGCTGCACCCGGTCGGAGTCGTCTTCCTCGGCTTGTTGCTCGAGGATATCGCGCAGCACCAGGCGCGATATGGCCGACTGTACGTCGTCGGTCTCCTCGGAGGCCTCGCCATCTTCGTCGTCCCGGTGCATCGACTTCTCGAGCTGGTCGACTAGCGTCCACACATTGGCCATGCGCCGCTCGGCGACGGTCGGGGCGCTAGCGTTCTGGAACAGCCAGGCTTCGTAATCCATGTCATGCAGCATTTCGCGAATCGCCGCGATAGCGTCGCCTTGGTCCATGCGCCGGCGCACCCCGTCGATGAAGTGCGTGAAGCGCGACAGGCGCTCCACGGCACGCGTCGGCAGGACCTGTTCGAGACCGATTTCGTGGCAGGCGGCGAACAAGGATACATGCCGCTCGGTGGCGTAGTTGGCGAGCTTCTCCAGCGTCCCGGGGCCGACCTCGCGACGCGGCACGTTGACGATACGCAGGAAGGCGTTGTCGTCGCCGGGGTTGATCAGCAAGCGCAGATACGCCATTGCGTCCTTGATCTCATTGCGCGAGAAGAACGACGTGCCGCCGGAGAGCTTGTAGGGAATCTGGTAATGCTGGAGCTTGAGTTCCAGCAGTCGTGCCTGGAAGTTGCCGCGATACAGTACGGCGAAGTCGCGCCACTCGGCGCGCTCCTTGATGCGCCGGGTGAGGATCTCGCTGGCGACACGCTCGGCCTCGGCTTCCTCGTGGCGATTGACGATGACGCGAATGGCATGGCCCTGGCCCATCTCCGACCACAGCGTCTTTTCATAGACGTGGGGATTATGGCCGATCAGCGTATTCGCCGCGCGCAGGATAATCCCGGTGGAGCGATAGTTCTGCTCCAGCTTGATCACGTTGAGACGCGCAAAGTCCTCGCCCAGCGTCACCAAGTTCTCGGGCCGCGCCCCGCGCCAGGCGTAGATCGACTGATCATCGTCGCCGACCACGGTGAAAGTGGCGCGCTCGGCCATCAGCAACTTGACCAGTTGATACTGGCTGACGTTGGTGTCCTGGTACTCGTCGACCAGCATGTAGTGGATCTTGCGTTGCCAGCGAGCCAAGACGTCGGGATTGTCGCGCAGCAGGATCACCGGCAGCAGGATCAGGTCGTCGAAGTCGACGGCGTTGTAGGCCTTGAGGTGACGGTTGTAGGCCTCGTACACCCGTGCCGCATACTGCGCGCCCTCATCCGCAGCATGGGAAATCGCCTGCCCCGGTAACACCAGATCGTTCTTCCACTGCGAGATCTGGCTCTGCACCGCGTTGATCTGCTCGGCGTCGGTATCCGCTTCCTTCTGCATCAGATCGCGCAGCAGTGCCTTGGCATCCTCGGGGTCAAACAGCGAAAAGCCCGGTTTGTAGCCCAGCGTCTTCAATTCGCCACGAATGATATTGAGCCCCAGGGTGTGGAAGGTCGACACCGTCAAGCCGTGGCCCTCGCGTCCCTTGAGCATCTCCCCCACGCGCTCCTTCATCTCGCGCGCCGCCTTGTTGGTGAAGGTCACCGCCGCGATCTTGCGCGCGCTCATCCCGCATTCCTGCACCAGATAAGCGATCTTGGTAGTGATCACGCTGGTCTTGCCTGACCCGGCACCCGCCAGCACCAGGCACGGGCCATCGATATAACGAACCGCTTCCTGCTGGCGCGGATTGAGGCCGGCAATGCGCTTATGGATTGAGATGGGGAGACTCATGCGTGAACCGTTTCCGTCGCATTCACGCCCGCCACGGGGGCGGCCCCGGTGAACTCGAGCTGACGCCAGGCCTCATACACCAGGATCGCGCAGGCGTTGGAGAGGTTCAGGCTACGGCTATCCGGCAGCATGGGGATGCGCAGACGTTGCGCTTCCGGCAGAGCCTCCAGCATCGTCTGCGGGAGACCGCGAGTTTCGGGACCGAAGACCAGCGCATCGCCTTCCCGATAGGCGACGTCGTGATACCCGGTGCGACCACGCGTGGACACCGCCAGCACGCGCGCTGGCTGCACGCTTTCCAGGAAGGCATCCCAGTCGGCATGCACCTTGACCCGCGCCCACTCGTGATAATCGAGCCCGGCGCGACGCAGACGTTTGTCGTCGAGCGCGAAGCCCAGCGGCTCGATGAGATGAAGACGAAAGCCGGTGTTGGCGCACAAACGGATGAGATTGCCCGTGTTGGGCGGAATTTCAGGCTCAAAGAGTACGATATCGAGCATGAGGATCACTCTGCCAATGGCGGCGATGTGCCTGCATGATACGCAATCGGCGCCCCGAATGGGACGCCGATGTTCTTTCTGCAGCGCCTCGGAACCGACGCTCAAATATTCTTTGTAGCGCCCGGGGCCGGCGCCAACGCTCGTAGCTCGTAGCTCGTAGCTCGTAGCTCGTAGCTCGTAGCTCGTAGCCACAGATTGTGCTGTTGATCTTTCTTCCAGCTTAAAGCTTATGGCTTACAGCCAACGGCGCAGCCGGGACGCCCTTAAAAGCCGACGCTGACACCCAGCACCGGCCCGCTATCGAGTGTATGCTCGCCGCTCTCATCGAAGTCGGTGCGATAGTAGCGATAGCCGCCATAAAGGTATGTCTGCGAGACAACGTTGACGCGGGCCTGGGCACCGTACTCGTAGCTCTTCTCGATGTCGCCGTGGCTCAGGCCGTCCGGCGTATAAAAGCCGTAGCCGCCCACCGAGGTCAGCGGAATCGGCGTATCGACGTAGGCCGAACCGCCGAGCCCGACGCCACCACCGTCGCCGAAGTGCGTGTCCTGGTATTGATAGCGCGCGCCCACCGAGAGATCGACCAGCGGCAGATAGGGCGAAAACATCAACGACCCGGAATAAGCGTCCGCGTCATGACCGCTATCGTCCGAGGTGAAGTAGCCGACACTAGCGCGCAGGGTAGGGAAGATGCTCTGGCTCGCCTCGATCCCCTGTGAATCAGCACCCGCGTTGGCGGAAACGCTGAGCGCCATGGCCTGCTGGCTGGCCAGCAGGAGGCCGGCGGAGGTGAGCGCGAAACCGAGTGACTTGATCATGAGGTACTCCCGCAAAAAATGGTGAACACTGCCATCACTATGGCATAATCGCATCAGTTTAAAAACGCCGTTTTCAAACCTTATCCGTCGAGCCGCACACCGTATCGATCACGATACGCACGAATGGCCTCGGCATGAGGCTTGAGATCGTCACCGGCATGGGTTTCGAGATAGGTCAGCACCTGGTCGAGCGTGACGATACTCACGACCGGCATGGCGTAGCGTGCCTCGACCTCTTGGATGGCGCTGCGGCGCTGAACGCCCTCTTCGGCCTGGCCGCACTCCTGACGATCGAGGGCGATGACCACGCCCGCCGCCTGGGCATCGGCGGCATCGATCAGGTCCATGACCTCGCGGATCGCAGTACCCGCAGTGATGACGTCGTCGATGATCAGCACCCGCCCGGCGAGCGCGGCGCCGACGATGTTGCCGCCTTCGCCGTGGTCCTTGGCTTCCTTGCGGTTGAACGCGAACGGCAAGTCGCGGTCATGATGGTCGGCCAGTGCCACGGCCGTGGTCGTAGCAAGCGGGATGCCCTTGTAGGCGGGGCCGAAGAGCACATCCGCTTCAATACCGCTATGCGCGATGGCCTGCGCATAGAAGCGGCCCAAACACGCCAGGGCTCGGCCGCTCTTGAACAGACCGGCGTTGAAGAAATAGGGGCTGACCCGCCCGGACTTGAGGGTGAATTCACCGAACTTGAGCACGCCTTCTGCGATGGCGAATTCGATGAACTCCTGCTGATATGGTTGCAGTTGCGCGGTCACGCCGGACTCCCTATCACCCTGATCGCTATTACACATTTACCTAAACGTCGAAAGCTCAGGTATCATACACGCGCGACGAAAAAGGGGCCATGTATGAAAATCGCCAGCATCAATGTCAACGGAATCCGCGAAGCGGTCGGGAGGGGGTTTCTCGACTGGCTGGCCAACCAGGACGCCGACGTCATCTGCGTCCAGAACCTCAAGGCCAAAAGCTTCGAACTCGACGACAGCATTCTTTTCCCCGAGGGATACGAAGGCTATTTCCTGGATGCCGAGGAAGACGGTTTCTCGGGTGTAGGACTTTATTGCCGCAAGATTCCCAAGGCCATCATGTACGGGCTGGGCTTTCCCCAGTGCGATAACGAAGCGCGCTTCCTGCAGGCCGATTACGACCGCTTCAGCATCGCCAGCTTCCTGATGCCCGACGGTAGCGACATGGAGGCCAAGCAGTCCTTCATGAGCCAGTATCAGGAATATCTCAACAAGATGATCAAAAAGCGCCGCGAGTACATCATCTGCGGTACTTGGCACATCGCGCACAAGACCATCGATCTTGCCAACTGGGCCGATAATCAGACTACCCCTGGCTTTCGTCCCGAAGAGCGTGCGTGGATGGACCAGGTTTTCGGGCCGATGGGCTATATCGATACCTTCCGCGAGGTCAATCGCGATGCCAGCCAGTATACCTGGTGGCCCAAGCTCGATCAGGACGTGCCTCGCATGCGTCAGGAAGGCTGGCGCCTCGACTATCAGATCGTCGGCCCCGACTTCCGCCGCCACGTGGTGGATGCCTGGATCGACCGCGACGCCACTTTCTCTGAATTCGCGCCGCTCATCGTCGAGTACGATCTCGACCTGTAACGTCGCCGGTCCCGCGCAAATGATGACGCCGGCCCCAGGCCGGCGTCGTGCGTTCTTGCCGCATGCTAGCGTCCGCGATCAGTCGCGAAAGCCCAGCGCCTCGCGCTGATGGGCAAACAGCTTACTTCCGGCGCCTTCGGCCAGATCGAGCATCGCATTGAGCTCCTGACGGGTGAACGTCGCCGTTTCGGCGGTGCCCTGCACCTCGATCAAACCGCCATCTTCGGCCATGACCACGTTCATGTCGGTGCCTGCCGTGCTGTCCTCGGGATAGTCGAGATCCACCACCGGCTGGCCCTTGAAGATGCCCACCGACACCGAGCTCACCAATTGCTTGAAGGGATCCTTCTTGATCAGCTTCTCGCGCTGCAGATGATGGATCGCGTCCACCAGCGCCACGCAGCCGCCGGTGATCGACGCCGTGCGTGTACCGCCATCGGCCTGGATCACGTCGCAATCCACGGTGATCGTGAATTCGCCGAGTTTCTTGAGATCCACCACCGTGCGCAGCGAACGGCCGATCAAGCGCTGAATCTCCAGCGTGCGACCACCCTGCTTGCCGCGCGTGGCCTCGCGCCCACCGCGCGTATGCGTGGCGCGCGGCAGCATACCGTATTCCGCAGTAACCCATCCCTGATGCTTACCGCGCAGCCAGCGCGGTACGCCGGCTTCGACGCTGGCATTGCACAGCACCTTGGTATCACCAAAGCTCACCAATACGGAACCTTCCGCATGGCGCGTATAGTCCCGCTCGAGCGTAATCTCGCGGGGTTGATCGGGCTGTCGTCCACTCGGGCGCATACCACCTCTCTGCATCGTCGATCGAAAAAACCAGGTTCGGAACAATCAAGTCGCGGCCACGCCGCAGCAATCCGCGCATTCTACACTCAAGCGGGCCTCAAGCGGACCGTGAATCGGTTAGACTGCAGGATTAAAGAATGGCTTCGCAGCGCAGGAGAATCGCATGGCTTACAGCATGACCGCCTTCACCCGGCAGACACAGGACGCCGACTGGGGCAGCTTGCAGCTCGAGTTGCGCTCGGTGAATCAGCGTTACCTGGAACCGCATTTCCGCCTGCCGGATAATCTGCGCGACCTTGAGCCGCATTATCGCGATGCGTTGCGCAAGCGCCTCTCACGCGGCAAGGTCGAATGCACCCTGCGCTTCGAACCGGCCCACGGCAACACCACGCTCCGCGTCAACGAGACACGCCTGGCCACCCTGGCCCAGGCACTGGATACGGTACGCGCACAGGTACCCGATGCCGCCATGCCCGATGCCCTGGCACTGCTCGATCACCCCGGCGTGCTCGAAAGTGACGGACTCGACCTCGAACGTGTCCAGCACGCTGCGCACGCACTTTTCGATGCCGCGCTGAACGACCTGATCGCCGGCCGCGCCCGCGAAGGCGAACGCCTCGCGCAGTTGATCCGCGATCGGCTAGAGGGCATGCGCGCCGTGGTCGCCGAGGTCCGCGCCCACCTGCCCGAGATTCTGGAACGCCAGCGCCAGCAACTAGTCGAGCGTCTGACTGCTTTCAAGGCCGAGCTCGATCCTCAGCGTATCGAGACCGAAATTGCCCTGCTCGCCCAGAAGGCCGATGTCGCCGAAGAACTCGACCGGCTCGAGACCCACGTAGCCGAAGTCGAACGTCAGCTCACGCAAAAAGGCCCCATCGGCCGCCGCCTCGACTTCCTGATGCAGGAACTCAACCGTGAAGCCAACACCCTCTCCTCGAAATCCATCGTCGCCGACACCACCCGCTGCGCAGTGGAGCTCAAGGTGTTGATCGAACAGATGAGGGAGCAGATACAGAATATTGAGTAATGTCCACGCTCATCCATCAAAGACCATAAGTTATTGTTTTTCATACAAACAACAGAAGACTTTGTCTATGGTTGTTCACTAAAATCCAGCTTAAGCCATCGCTATACGGGGAGTACAATGGGGAGTATATTGACATACCCCCACCAAAAGGAGCGGTTTCTATATGAGTACTCCCCACTTCAAATGCTTCCCCCTAGCCATGAGCGTCTCATCCAGGCTTCTCTGCCCTAGCAACCTGACCATCCCTGTCCTGAAAACAGGTTCCTGATGAGGCATGCCATATCCTGACCACCATCCTCTCAAACGATCGTTTCAATTTTTTATGGCATGCTGCGGGAGATAATGATGGGGAGTTTTACTGCCAAGAAGGCCCAGGCTCTGATCAAGGACGGCACACCGGGACGCCACAGCGATGGCAACGGCCTGTACTTGATGATCCCCCGGAAGGGTGCGCCCTACTGGATGCTTCGATATACGTTAGCCGGAAAGCGGCGTGAATTGACACTGGACAAATACGCAGACCTTTCGTTGGCTAAAGCTCGCGAGCGAGCTGTAGAAGCTCAGCGGGTCATCCGCAACGGGGTCGATCCCATTGAAGAGCGCAAGCGTGAGGAAAAGGCCACCATCCATACCGTCCAGGACCTGTTCAGCGACTGGCATCAGGATCTGGAGAAACGCCTCAAGCACCCTCATATACCGAAGCGCATCTTTGAAAAGGACATTGCACCCTCTATTGGCAACCTCGCCTTGGAGAGCGTCACCCCCATGGATGTACGGGCCATCGTCAGGAAAGTCGCCGATAGCGGACGCCCGACCATCGCCAACGACGCCCTGATGTATCTAAAGCAGCTATTCAATCACGCCATCAAGCTGGGGCTACTCACTTACAACCCGGCAGCGGCTTTCAATACCAATGACGCGGGGGGCATCGAGAAAAGCCGCGACAGAGCACTGAGCCTTGATGAGATCCATCAAGTCTTTCAAGTTTTCAGGGAAAACAACGCAAGCTTCAGTCGGGAGAACTATCTCGCTTGTGCCCTTCTTCTCGTATTGGGGATAAGGAAGACCGAATTGACCGAAGCCAAGTGGGAGGAGTTCAACCTGAAAAACGGCCAGTGGCAACTGCCCGGGGAGCGCAGCAAGTCAGGCGTCGGGATCAGAGTACCGCTTCCGCCACAGGCCATCGACTGGTTGAAGGAACTTCAGGTACGCGCATGCGGCTCAGAGTTTGTGTTCCCCAATCGACGCAGCAGCAAACAACCCCACATGGGCAAGGACACACTGAATCGTGCCATTTCCAAACTGTTCGGCCAAGAGCCAGGCAGAAAGCTGCAACCAGAGAACAAGATGGCGGATATCGCCATATTTACTGTACACGACCTTCGCCGGACCTGTCGGAGCCTGCTGGCTGCCACAGGCACGCCTGGCCATGTCGCGGAGCGCTGCCTGAACCACAAGCTCAAGGGCGTCGAGGGCATCTACGACCGTTACGACTACTTTGAAGAGCGCAAAGAGGCGATGGGCAAGGTGGCAGCGTTGGTTGAGCCTGCTATCAATGAAGCGCAGAATGGATTTTCAGTATCCTCCCAATGACCTCAATATCTCTTCGCCTAATAACCGTCATGGCAGGTTTCCACTTAGTCGTAAGTGGAAACCGATACCCTTTCCTAAAGGGCTCAGAAAAGCCCCCTCGTCTGTGAACTGCATTGTTAAGAAACGTCATCATCAATCAAAACGATCTTCTCTTGCAGAAGCGAAATGATACAAACTTGGGAAGTCAATCCTTTTTAGCTTGCAATAATCGTCCGCAGCTATTCATCAAGCATATCACCCCACTTCATTATCCCTCTCTTCATCTTTCTTTTTATTAAATATACTTCTAGCCACTTCTTCACTCACTTCATCAATATAGTAAGCTATAGCTGCCTCACCAATTGCCTTTGTCCCAAAAAATGCCACTGATCCAGAAACCACACTCCCGACACCTGGAATATATTTCGCTATTGTTCTTGCCGATTCACGAAGTGCA
This sequence comes from Chromohalobacter sp. 296-RDG, assembly GCF_029889885.1. GTDB lineage: Bacteria > Pseudomonadota > Gammaproteobacteria > Pseudomonadales > Halomonadaceae > Chromohalobacter. The sequence goes on along the minus strand of NZ_JARANY010000046.1, from coordinate 4,339 downwards.
AATCCAGCTCCAACATTAGCCCCCATTGCTACCAAAAACTCCCTAGCATTTTCTTTAGAGAACTCTCTCCCCCCAATTTTTCCAATACCGCAAATCATGGCCACTTGCAAAGCTACGATGGGAGTAACATCAGCAAAAGGGATAGGGGTAACAGCAATTGCCGAGCATGTGCCGGCAGTAGTATGAATAACCTTCCTGGCAAGTCGCTTTTGCATATTCTTTAGCTTATCTGCCCTAGCCTGTTGCAATTGAGCACAATATGGAAGCACATCAATTATTTTTTCTTTTAAGTATTCAATATTCCAGAAATCTGAATCTTCAACCCCCCCATCCTCGTCATACTCAGCATATGCACTTACTGGAACCACCTCGATTAAAGAAACACTTTTTTCGTCAAACTGCTTTCTAATAACCTCGCAGGCTTGATTTACATTATTCTCTTTCTTTATATATTTTTCAGATTTACAATCATCGACACCAAGATTTACTTTCCGAGGATCCAGTTCATCGACCTGCGTCACACATGACATCACTGGGATCTCTGCCGCGTGCTGCTTACTTGCCAGACTCCTTATTTTTTCTATCGCATGTATATCTTCTGAAAGATGAGCATCGACTTCTTTAGCCTTGCATACAAAAATAATAACATCAGGACATTTTTTCTCTACTTCAGCCTTAAGCTCTTCTAAAGAGCTATCAAACTCAGAAGAAGCAGGCTTTGTTGCATCTCCAATACCTCGCGTATCAATTATTTCAACCTCGCCATTCCCGTTGCTAACGGTGTGCCAACTTGCTTTTCCAGTCTCTGAAACTACAGAGCCTACCTCAGCCACTTTTTCACCAACTAGCGCATTCACTAGAGAGGACTTCCCTGCCCCTCTCCTGCCTATAATCAAGACCCTTGCTGGGCGAGACTCTATAAAAATCTCCTTCATGACTTCCAAGTCTTTCTTCACCCTATTAAAAAGAACTTCAGGAAGCTTCTCAAAAATCCCTTCCAACTCATCAAAAACTTTACCGTGCTTCTCACCATCTGGCTTATTCATAAAAAACCTTATTCAAATAGAACAACAAGGCCTATATCGGCAAACATAAGAAAAACTTTAACCCTACCCAGCCACCATGAAGTCTTATTTTTACTGACACACAAAAAAATACTTACCAAATAGATACCCCATGGCGCTCTTTAACTTGCAGAACCCAACATTTTTAAGCCCTATATCACTCCTGTGAGCCAAGCCCTTCCCGGGCTTCTTCACCGCCACAGGAGTCGTGATATGGCCCCACCCTGCATGCGCTGTCGCTCACAGCACCTCATCAATCTCGAGACGGCCCGCAAGCTCGGCATCGCCGCCGGTGCGCTGGCCGGCAGCCTCAAGAGCGTCTATGGATCGCTTTACGCCGTCAGAACGCTGACGGTGGCATCCGCGCACTTGCCGCTCAGCCGTGTGGCGAGTGCGGTTATTGCCGGCGCCTCCGGCGGTATCGCCGGTGCTGCGGCCGGCAACCAAATGGTCCGTCATCTATTACCTCCCGGCGAAGGGCCCCCCTGGCTCTGTCTGGGCTGTGGCCACGCCTTCCGCGTGCGGGACTGACGCTGTTCTCTCCCCTTTCACCCGGCTGGCGCTCTGCCGGCTTTTTTTCGTTCAGGAGCTTTCTCATGGCCCATCAAATCGAGCAAACGGCCTACGTCGGCGATACTCCCTGGCATGGCCTGGGGCACCAGCTGCCCCCTCATCAACCGCTGGACGTCTGGCGACAGCAGGCCGGCATGGATTGGCACATCGAGGCATCGCCGGTGCGTTTCATTGCCGATTCGGCGTCACATCTAGGCAGCATCCATTCCTTCCCCGAACAGAAGGTGCTCTACCGTTCCGATACTCAGGCGCCGCTGTCGGTGGTCTCTCAGCGCTACAAGGTGGTGCAGCCGGAAGAGGTGCTGGCGTTCTACCGCGATCTCACGGAATACGCGGGCTATGAGCTCGAGACCGCCGGGATGCTCAAGGGCGGCCGCAAGTTCTGGGCCCTGGCCCGCAGCGGTCTGGGCGGTGCCTTGAAGGGGCAGGATCAGATCAACGACTACCTGCTGCTGGCCACGTCGTGTGACGGCTCTCTGGCCACGGTGGCGACGCCCACCTCGGTGCGCGTGGTCTGTCACAACACCCTGAGCATCGCTGTGGCGGGCATGAGTCAGGGCGTGAAGGTTCCCCACAGCACCGAGTTTCGTCCGCAGTTGGTCAAGCAACAGCTGGGCCTCTCGGTCTCGCAGTGGGACGACTTCATGGTCCGCATGAAGACCCTGGCCGATCGCAAGGTCAGCCAGGCGGAAGCCCAGACGTACTTCCAGTCGGTCATCTGCAATACCGATGGCCCGCTGGATGATCCTTCCAGGCTGCCCAACGTCCGCGCCCTCAATCGCGTCCAGAAGCTCTATCAGGGCGAAGGGCGTGGCTCGCAACTGTGCACGGCGCAAGGCACCGCCTGGGGCCTGCTCAACGCGGTCACCGAGTACGTGGATCATGAGAAGCGCGCCCGCAGCAACGACTACCGCATGGATTCAGCGTGGTTCGGCCAAGGCGCCACTCTCAAGGACAAGGCCCTGGAGTCCGCGCTTGCGCTGGTGGCCTGAGCCGCCGCCGACCTTTTATCACGCCTGTCTTTTCTGTCTTTCCATCATTACGGCAGTGCGCCCGGCCCCTCTCAGGCCGGGCGTCGCTGTTTCTGGAGGTATCGATGCAACCGCGCATGACGTTCGAGACCTGCCGCGCCCTGACCCAGCTGACGCGTCAACTGCTGGAGGCCGATGAATACACGACGGACACCCACGTGCTGGCCGAGGGCCGTCTCTACCGTGTGGCCGTGTCCCTGGAGCCGGTCCGTGCCGACCAGCTCGATGATGTCATCAACCGCTATCGCTAACGGAGGCCGTCATGGCAACCCCCATCAAACCCAATGCCCACGGTCAGACGCCGGTGGCTCAGTCCGATCAGGACAGCACCGCGATCATTCAGGTGATCGAGCGGGCTGCCCTCAATCCCGACGTCGACATCGACAAGATGGAGCGTCTGCTGCAGATGCAGGAGCGTGTACTGGATCGCCAGGCACTCATGGCCTACAGCGCCGCCATGGCGGCCATGCAGACCGAGCTGCCGAGCATTGCCGAACGTGGCCAAGGAAACAACGGCCACTACGCCACGCTGGAGGACATCGTCGATACCGTGCGCCCGATCATGCAAAAGCACGGTTTCGCGGTGAGCTTTCGTATCCAGACACAGGAGCGTGCGATTCAGGTGACCGGCGTGCTGATGCACCAGGACGGCCACCGGGAAGAGACCAGCATGCTGCTGCCGGCGGACGTAAGCGGTAACAAGAACGCCGTCCAGGCCTTCGGCTCGTCGACCAGCTACGGCAAACGCTACGTGCTCTGCGCCTTGCTCAACATCACCACCCGGGGCCAGGACGACAACGGGCATGCCGCCGTCTCGGTGACGCGCGTGACTGCGTTTCAGGCGAGCCAGATCCGGCAACTGATGGGCGCCTGCCCGACGGCTACCCAGGAGTGGTTCGTCGGCAAGTACGGCGATGCCAAGCAGGTACCACGCAGCGATTTCGACAAGTTGCGCGCCTCGCTGCAGAAGCGCGCCCAGCCCTACTCGCAATCTCACTGACCGGCCGCGAGGGGAATCCCCTCGCGGTCTATGCCGCGTCATCGAAAAAGGAGGTCGTCATGCAGACTCTGACACTGGACCAGGGCACGCCCGAGTGGCATGCCGCCCGGCTGGGGATCGTCACCATGTCCGAGCTGAAGACATTGCTGGTCAAGGGCAAGGGGCCGGGTGGCTTCGGCACCGGGGCGCTGAGTTACATGCATCAGTTGATCGGTGAGCGCATCACCGGCGAGCCTTCCGATGCCTTCCAGGGCAATGCCCACACCCAGCGCGGCCACGCACTGGAGCCGGTAGCCCGCGAGCTCTACCACGAGGCGACGGGGCTGCCGCACCTGGAGCAGGTCGGCATCATCCTCAATCACGGCGTCGGCTACTCGCCCGACTGCCTGGTGGACCGCAACGGTCTCGCCGAAATCAAGACCAAGCTGCCCAAGTATCAGATCGAGTTGCTGCTGGCCGGTGAGCTGCCCCCGGAACATGTCGCCCAATGCCAGGGCGGCCTGTGGGTCAGCGAACGGGAGTGGATCGACTTCGTCAGCTATTGGCCGGGGATGCCGCTATTCGTGAAACGCGCCTATCGGGACGAGGCGATGATCCGCACCATCGCCGAGCGGGTCGACGCCTTCCACGAAGAACTGGAGCGCCGCATGGCGCTGGTGATGGCGGCCTGA
>NZ_JARANY010000045.1 GCF_029889885.1 Chromohalobacter sp. 296-RDG | reverse complement strand
TGCTGGCACTGGCCTGTGCGCTGGGCGATACGATCACCCAGGAGATCCAGGGCCGGCCACTCAACCTCTATCTCGATCCCTCGCAGGTACCGATCCTGCTGGAGTTGTTGCGCGACAACCTAGGCCTACCGATCAGTATCGCACTGGTGACCGCGACGCTCCTGGCGCTGCTGGCTATCGGCCTGGGCTTGGGGCATCTGCTGGCGAGCCTACCGCGCCACGGCGCACCTCGCCGCTGTGCCTGGGGCACGCTGATACTCGGCGCGGGGCTGGCGCTGCTCGTCTTATGGCGCGACGCGGCCCCCGTCGGCACACCCGGCATCACGCTGCTCACCGACCAGGCCACCCGCGCCTACGAGACCCGCGCCTCGCTGCGCGATTTCGACGCACGCCTGTCGACACGTGAATCCCCGCTCGATGCGCCGGGCGGTCAGCCCTTGCCCGCACTTGAAGGGCACGACGTTATTCTGGCGTTCGTGGAATCCTATGGCATGGCCGCACTCGAACGTGAGCCTTTTGCCGGGCCGGTGAACGCCCGACTCGATGCCATGGCCGAGGCCTTCGCACAAGCCGGGCTCAGCGTGGCCAGCGGCCGGCTCGTATCGCCCACGCTTGGCGGGCAGTCACGACTGGCGCATGCCAGCGTACTCAGCGGATTATGGGTCGACTCCACATTGCGCTACGACCTCTTCCTCGAAAGCCCTCGAGCCACCTTGATCGACGACTTGGAGCGTACAGGGCATACCAGTGTCGCCATGATGCCGGCGATCTATCGCGACTGGCCGGCAGGACGGCGACTCGGTTACGACGAGATTCACGACGACGCACGGCTCGACTATCGCGGCCCGCGCCTGGGCTGGGTGACGATACCCGATCAGTTCGTCTGGCATCGCCTGCGCCAGGTACGCCGCGAGCATAGTGAGCCGCTGTTCGCCGAGCTGGCTCTGATTAGCAGCCACGCGCCTTGGGTACCGGTGATCGAGCCGCTGCCCTGGGACGAACTCGACGACGGCCAAGCCTTCGCGCGCTGGGAAGGTGAAGGCAGCGACTTCCTCGAGCTTTGGGGAGACAACGCCGGCATGCAGCAACGCTACGGCCCGGCGCTGGCCTATTCGCTGTCGGTCGCGAGGGAATACGCCGAGCGTTACGTGAACGACGAGACCCTACTGATCCTGCTCGGCGATCATCAGGCCGCACCAGGTATGCTAGGTGTTACGCCCAGCCGCGAGGTCCCCGTCCACATCATCAGTGGCGATCGCGCACTGATCGAACCGCTACTCGAGCACGGATTCCAACGCGGCATGCAACCACCCCAGGACACGTCCGCGCGCTCGATGGACGAGCTGCGCGGCTTACTGCATACCCTATATGGGTACGACGACACCTGACGCCGCCTTTCTGTTATAGGCGGTGTCAGGCAAAAGCGGTAGCGTTAAGCACGGGCCCGGTCACGGCGGTCCTTGAGCAAGCTCGCCACGCCAGTGATCACCAGCGTGCCAATGATGATGGTCATCGACAGCCAGATGGGGATCTCGGGAATCGCTTCGATGGGATGACCACCGTTGATGAACGGCAGCGTATTCTCGTGCAGTGCCTCGAGAACCAGTTTGACGCCGATGAAGCCCAGGATCACCGACAGTCCAAGCCCCAGATAGACCAGGCGTGACAGCAAGCCTCCCAGCAGGAAGTAAAGCTGCAACAATCCCAGCAACGCGAAAGCGTTAGCCGTGAAGACGATATACGGCTCACGCGTCAGTCCATAGATGGCGGGAATGGAATCCAGCGCGAACACAAGATCGGTGAAACCCAACGCCACAATCACCATGAAAAGCGGCGTGACCAGGCGCGTGCCATCGACCTTCGTGATCAGGCGTTGGCCGTGATATTCCTTGGTGATAGGCAGCCAGCGCTGCGCCAGACGCACCGCCAGATTGGGGCGGTATTCCTCTTCTTCATCACTGTCTTCGAAGCTTTCCTTACCCAACTTGTAGGCCGTCCATAGCAGGAAGGCGCCGAAGATATAGAACACCCAACTGAACTGATGGATTGCCGCCGCGCCCACGGCAATGAAGACCCCGCGCATGACCAGGGCGAGGACGATACCGATCAACAGCGCTTTCTGCTGATGGATACGCGGCACCGCGAACTTGCTCATGATGATCACGAACACGAACAGATTATCCACCGATAAGCTTTTCTCGGTGATGAAGCCGGCAAAATATTCCGCGCCGTGCTGTGCGCCCCACACCCACCAGAGCCCTGCGCCGAATACTATGGCCAAGGCGATATACACGCACGACCACGCGGCCGATTCCTTGAAGCTCGGTTCGTGCGGCTTACGGACATGAGAGACGAAATCGAAAACGAACAGCGCAATGATGCCAGCCACAGTGGCCAGCCATACCCACAGGGGGACGTACATAGGTTTACCTCCGGTCAACGGTCAACGTTGCCGAAGGTCTCTCCCGCTCGGTATGAGTTCCGAGCCGCTGTCACCGGGGCGTTGCGCCCGTGCTGACGATGACAACGCGAACTGACGGGCCGGGCGGCCCGCGTCGGGAATACTCCCCTTCCGCTGCGGCGCATTGTGGGGCGGCGCGCGTCGTAACGCAACGTTTATCGTCACGGCGCGCGCCTTTCTCCCTACGTGAGAAACCGGCGGTTTTCGGCTGAGGCACACTCAAACCACGCATCAGCGTGCGTGTGCGTCGCTCGGCAAAGTGACCGGTGAGTTGCTTAGTCTTCAACCGAGGATGAAGATCACGCAGGCGGCAGTGAGCGCCCCCATGGTCCCATTGAACACTCTCCAGGCGCGTGGCCCCTTGAGCCAGCGGCCAATGGCCGTGCCAAAGCCCGCCCAAAGCGCGATGCAAGGAAATCCCACGAGTTCAGCGAAACCCGCCAATACGAGCGCATTGACGACGGTGTTGCCGTCCTCGGGCAGGAAACTCGCCATTAACGTCAATCCCATTACCCAAGCCTTGGGATTGGCGAATTGGAAGGCGGCTGCTTGCCAAAAGCTGAGCGGTCGTCCTTCGCTCGCATCGAAGGAGGGTGGCGGCGCCGTTGCAATCCCCCAGGCCAGATACAGGAGATAAAGGCTGCCGATGACGCGCAGCAACGTCTGCATCAGCGGGAAACGCTCGAATACGACACCCAACCCCAGGGCCAACGACGAAAACAACAAAAAGCAGCCACCTATGATACCCAATAGATGCGGCAAGGTACGTCGAAAGCCGTAATTGGCCCCAGACGCGGTGAGCATCATGTTGTTGGGGCCTGGCGTGATGGTCATAGCGATCATGAACAGGGCGGCAGGCCCGAGGAGAGCCAAGGTTTCCATCTTAATTGTACCCCTACAATTTTTCATAATTGGTTTCAATTCACCGACTATTTCGAGCATAATGGGTACAATAAAGGCGTCAAAGGTTTTATTGTCACCATGACAATTTGGACACCCGAGCTGCCTGAAGGCGGCCCACGCTACCGGCGTATCGCCGAGGCCATTGCCAAGGGAATTGAACTTGGCGAACTCACCCCCGGTGATAAGCTACCGCCCCAGCGCCAGTTGGCCGATAGACTAGGCGTCACCATCGGTACCATCACCCGCGCCTACGCCACGGCCCACCACCAGGGCTGGTTAGACTCTCGAGTTGGCAGCGGTACCTATGTGCGCCAATCGATCGAGGAAGCTCCTACCAGCTTCCGCGCCGGTGAGCCTCTCGATCGAGGCATGATCGACATGGGCATGAGTCTGCCGCCGCCCCACCCATCAAGAGCCCAAGGCCTGCAACGCGCGCTTGAGCACATCACCGCCTCACCCGGCGCCCTCCAGGTCGCCACGGAATATCAACCCGAGGCCGGTAACGAGACTCAGCGGGCGCGAATCGCCGCCTGGCAAGGTAGTCTCGGTTTCCCCGACGACCCGAGTCGGCTGGTGATTACGCAAGGTGGTCAGCACGGCATCCAGCTCGCCCTGCAGGTACTCTCCCAACCAGGTGACCTGGTGGCGGGGGATGCCCTTACGTATCCAGGGTTCATCTCCGCCGCCCAGCAGGCCCATCTACGATTGATGGCAGTGCCAATGGACGCCAACGGCCTGGACGTCGATGCCCTCGCCCGGTTGTGCGCTCGACAACCACCGCGTGTTCTCTACACCACTCCAGACCTCAACAATCCGACAGGGGCCCAGCTCGATGAAACACGCCGCGAGCAGCTGGTGGCCTTGGCGCGCGAGCACGACATCTGGCTGATTGAAGACGCCGTGCAATACCTGCCTTTAGCCAACCGTGGCACGCCGCTCGTCACGCTGGCCCCGGAGCGCACGTTGCACATCTTCAGCACCTCCAAGGTACTGACCGGTGGGCTACGCATTGGCAGTCTTACAGTGCCAGAACGCCTCCTGGAACGCCTCGGAACGGCGATCCGCGCTCAGAGCTGGATGACGCCACCCCTGATGGTGGAAACGGCCTGTCATTGGATGGAGGATCCTGGCAGTCGAGAACTATTGCATTGGCAGATCGATGAGCTTGCCGCCCGCCGCGAACTAGTGCTGGAGCACTTGGCCACCTATGAACCGCTAAGCCACGAGGGGTCGTCGATAGTATGGTTACCACTGCCGTCAGGGCGGCGCAGCAGCGAGTTGCAGATCCTGCTAGCACGACGTGGCGTCAAGGTCTCCACCCCAGAGCCATTCTGCATGGGAAGCGAACCAGCGCCTCAAGCTCTACGGCTGTGCCTAGGACCGCCCGTCGACCGTGAATCGCTAGCGCAAGCACTAACGATCATCGACGAGGTCCTCGCAGAACCCCAGACATCTCCCTGGCAGACTCTTTAAGCCCATGTTTTAAATACCAACATGTTTCAAGTACCAACATGTTTCAAGTACCAAGCAACGGCTGATCATCTAGAGCGCTTATCGCTCGCCCAAGCACAGCCATCCAACCGAACCACAAAAAACCGCCGGTCGATCCGGCGGTTTCTGGTCGTGGCATATTGTCGTGATGCGTCAGCTCGTGCGGGAAGCACTCGGCAAGGCGGCGGGTTCGCTCGCACCCTGGTCACGCTCGCGCAGAGTGAAGGCGCCGACGGTCTCGGCGAGGCGCTGTGACTGGGCCTTGAGCTCGGCGGCGGCAGTGGCGCTTTCCTCGACCATGGCGGCGTTCTGCTGCGTCATGTTGTCCAGATCGGTAACCGCCACGTTGACCTGGCCGATACCGTCACGCTGTTCGCTGGTCGCGGCGCTGATCTCGTTGAGCACATCCGTGACGCGCGTCACGCCATCGACGATCTCATTCATCGCCGTGCCTGCGCTACGCGCCAGTTCGGCACCGCTCTGAGTCTTGCTCGAAGCATTGTCGATCAACGACTTGATCTCACGCGCCGCCTCGGCACTGCGCGTGGCGAGCTGGCGCACCTCGCTGGCGACCACTGCGAAGCCACGCCCTTCCTCGCCGGCACGCGCCGCCTCCACGGAAGCGTTCAGGGCCAGCAGATTGGTCTGGAAGGCGATGCCATCCATGGTGGTGACGATCTCGGCGACTTGCTGCGAAGCCGTTTCGATCTCGTCCATGGTCTTGACCACGTCTCCAACGACCTCGCCACCGCGCGTCGCTGACTGACTGGCCGATTCGGCCAGGGCGCTGGCCTGACTCGCCGAGTCCGCAGTATGCGAGACGGTACTGGTCAATTCCTCCATCGAAGCCGAGGTTTCCTGCAAGCTGGAGGCAGTAGTATCCGTGCGGCCGGCGAGATCCTGGCTCGCCGAGGCGATCTCCGAGGACGCCACTCGGACCGAATCGCTGCTGTCGCGGACATCCAGCAGCACATCGTTCATCTTGTCGGCGAAGGCGTTGAATTGCGTGGCCAGCTCGGCGATCTCGTTACGCCCGCGCACCGGCAAACGCTGGGTCAGGTCGCCGCCGCCGGAGGCGATATCGCGCATGCGCCCGGCCAATTGGCGCAACGGCCGCGACAGGCTGCCGCCCAGCAACCAACTCACCACCAACCCCAGCATCGCGATGACCGCACCCACCGCGATCATGCCCATCATATCGGCCTGGCGCTGATCCTCGAGAGCCGCCTGAAGGTTATCGGCACCCGCCATGACCACATCGGCCGGTAGACGAATCATCACCTTCCACGGCTCGCTGCCTTCCATCAGTTGGAACGGCCAGTACAGCTCGATCATCTCGCCCGAAGCGTCGCGTACCGGATCGCCCGCGCTGACACGCTCCAGCTTCGCGCTAATGGCCTCATCGAAGACAGCCTCGGCTTGCTTGCCCGCCGTCTCGCCATGCCCGGTATAGGCGGTCACGCCACCGCGCGGCGCGATCAGCGCCATTTCTCCGGCACCGTTAAATAGCGTCCGATTAGCCTCATTCAACAGGGTCTGGATAAAGTCTACCGACAGATCGACACCAGCGCTGCCCCGGAACTCGCCATCGACCATTACCGGCACGTTGAACGAGGTCACCATTAAGGTCTTGCCGTTGTAATCGTACGGCGCGGGATCGATGACACAGGGCGCCTGGGTCTCGCGTGGGCATAGATAGTATTCGCCCTCGCGCACGCCGCTGTCCTGAAGCGTCTCGCTTTCCATTGTCTCGCCGAGAGGCAGCACCTCGATATCACCATCCTCGGTGCGATACCACCACGGCATGAAGCGGCCATTGGAGCCATAGCCTGCGTCTTCACGGCCCGTGTAATCGCTGTCATTACCGAAGGCGTTGGGCTCCCAACCGATGAAAGCATCCAACAGATCGGAGTTTTCCGCCACCGTGTCACGGACGACGTTCGACAGCTCCTCGCGGGTCAGCGAGACGCCCTCATCCTCGCCCATCAGCTCATTGAGCGAGGCCAGGTTACGCGCCTGACCCAGTGCCTGATTCAGGCGGGTCTTGATCCGCTCGGCCTGGGTCGAGGCCACGGCATCCAGACGCTGTTCGATGTTCTGCTCGAGCAACTCACGGGTCTGTTGGTCGACGACCTCCGCCGAGCGAGAATTAGCAAAGGTCGCATAGCCGACCAAGGCCACCACCAGCACCACGATGCAAGCCCCGACGAGCGTCGCGACCAGGGTGCGAATCGACTTGAAATGCATGCTCACACCTCCCGCCGTGACGGCTCGTTGGGGAAACATGCAAAAGGCAACGACGCCGATACGGCACCGCCTACCACGTGGTAGCACATGGGCAAGCAAGACAACATGGAAACGATCTCGTTTAGGATAGGATTCGAACGGGAAGGAGCATGGCACCGATGCCCTATGCCATACGTATCGACACATTACGCGTAAACTTTAAGGCAGAGCGTGAGGCACCCTGTACCCACTGAGCCTGCCGGCTATGGAGCCGGGCCTACACCGCCTCGATCAAGAGTCGCACAGCCCTTGCTTGTCATAGCGTCGGGGGTTTTGCACACTGCCTCGCGTTGGCGCCGATGCAAGACGCACCGCTGGCAGCATGCCCAACGACGACAACAGGGAATGTGGTATGTCCAATGCCTCCAGGCTCTCCGCGACCCCGCAAGACGACAGCTCGTCCACGTCCTCCGCGTCCGGAGACCGCCTGCACGACCTGCTCCTACGTGTCACCCAGAGTGACCGCCGGGCCTTCGCCCAACTCTACGAGGCCACCTCGGCGAAACTCTACGGCACGGTGCTACGTATCTTGAAGGAACAGGGGCGGACGGACGACGTCGTCCAGGAGGCGTATGTCACGATCTGGCAGAAAGCGACACAATTCGAAGCCGAGCGAGCCTCGCCGATTGCCTGGATGGTGGCCATCGCCCGCCATGCCGCCATCGACGAGCTGCGCCGCCAGCCCCGAGCACCACACGAGTCGGAAGATACGCTGTCGCACATGGCCGCCGACACGCCCAGTGCCCGCGAACACATCGAATATGAGCAGGACGCCCGGCGGTTGCACGCCTGCCTGGAGGAGCTCGAGACCGACCGGCAGGACATGGTGCGCCTTGCGTATCTGGACGGCTGGTCACGCGCCGACCTGGCGACGTATTTCGAACAACCGGTGAATACCGTCAAGACCTGGCTCCATCGAGCCTTGAAGCAACTCAAGGGATGTCTGGCACCATGACCGATCACGACGATATCGACATGCTGGCTGCCGAATACGTGCTAGGCCCCCTCGAGGCCGACGAACGCGCCGAGGTGGCACAACGGCGAGAGCACGACACCGACCTGGACGCTCGCATTCACGCCTGGGAAGCCCGTCTCGCCCCGCTCGGTGACGAAGTCCGGACGGTCGCTCCGGGGCCGGACCTGCTGGCAAGGATCGAGCGTCGCCTCGACGAGCTCGAGACGACTTCTCGAACAAAACCTGAGCCGGAAGCCGACGCAAGCGGTACAGCGCAGCTAATCGTACTGCGCCGCCGCCTGGGATTCTGGCGCGGAAGCACCGCCCTGGCGACGGCCGCGGCGCTGGTGCTAGCCGTGCTTCTGCTCGCGCCCCTCGGTGAATCGCCGCAAGAACCACCCTTCGTGGCCGTATTCCAGCAGGACGACCAGCAGCCCGCCTTCATGCTTTCCGTCGACCTCGACAGCCGCCGGCTCGACGTACGACCGGTGACGGCCAAGCCGCTACCGGACCGCACCTACCAGCTATGGATCAAGGCCGACTCGCTCGGGCCCAAGCCCCGCTCGGTGGGCGTGTTGAACGACGACTTGAGCCTGCCGGCCGACGCCCTCAGCGACTACGACTCCGACCTGCTCAAGCAGGCCACCTTCGGCATCAGCATCGAACCACCGGGCGGCTCTCCCACCGGCCAGCCGACGGGCCGCGCGATTCACGGCTACCTCTATCCCACCGATCGGGACGCGGTATCGCATCACTTGTGATTTTTTTCGCACCGAGGTGAAACCTTGTGCGCGCTCTCCTCGTAACTAGAAGCACGCCCATCCAACTACTTCGCAACGATGGGGCGTGCTCGGAACTCAAGGAGAGAATGATGATGACCAAATTCATGGCAAGCGCATTCGTATCCGCCACCCTGCTCGCCGGCGCCTCCCTGGCCCAGGCGGAAATGCACGGTGACATGCACCCACAGGTCTGGGCCGACGATCAGTCCGTCTCCGGCGGCACGGTCATCGCGGAAAAGGTCACGGCGGACAGCAACGGCTGGCTGGTGGTCCACCGCACCGACGAGAGCATGAAGCCAGGCCCCGTGGTCGGTCACGCCCCGCTCAAGGAAGGCGAAAACATGGACGTCACCGCGCTGCTGACTGAAGACGTCAGTGCCGGCGATCACCTGATGCTGATGGTCCACAGCGAAGAAGGCGGCATGGAGCCCGGCGTGTTCGAGTACACCCTCGGCGCCCAGAAAGACGGCCCCATCAAGATGGACGGTGAGCTGGTCACCAAGACCATCACCGCGCAGTAACCGTTCTCCGGCATGCCGAGAAACGGAAGGGGCCTGCGGGCCCCTTTTTCATACCTCGCGTCGCCAGGGATTGCGCCCTCTCCTTCCAAGCCGTAACTCCGCGCCCTCATGGGTAAGCACTTTCATCACCCTTTGCTCCCTAGGGCTCGCCAGAGTCTCGACACGGCCTCTCACACAATAGAGGACACTGGGGACAGACAGACCACGTGAAGTACAGGCTTCGCCCTTGCCCGTGTCGCGCGAACCTTTAGACGCGGCGTGACAAGAACAGTCCCATAGACTCCGGCAAATACCATAGCAGGCACTACACCAACGACTTCTTGCGTCTTCCACCACCTGTACCGGATTGGATGGGTGATTTCGATACCGACTAGTTGTTGGCTGTATTAGCATGCCGCCTATCAGATGAGCATGTTATCTCCACGACCGGGAGTACACTGGATGTCTTTCTCATTTAACGATCACGGGCGCGGCCTGCTCCTAGTCACTATCGGCGTTACTGTCCTAAGCATCGACAGCCTGCTGGTTCGCCTGGCAGCTACCGACGGCTGGAACATCATCTTCTGGCGAGGCGGCCTGATGGGGTTATCGCTCGGCTTGCTGTGTCTGAGAGGACATCGGTTGACGACCTTGCGCGGCCACCTCGGTAAGTCATTGGCTTCCGCGCTACTGTTAGCCGTGATGTCTTGCCTATTCGTGCTCGCTGTCATGAATACCAAAGTGGCGAATGTCGTCGTCATCCTGAGTTCTGCACCGCTTTTTGCTGCCTTTTTCACGCGGTGTTTCCTGCTTGAGCCAGTGGCGTTGCGCACCTGGTTAGCAATCGCGTTGGCCATGTTAGGGATGCTACTAGTCTTCTTTGGCTCCCTCAGTGGAGAAGGGTTTGTCGGCGATATCTATGCGCTGATTGCGGCGGCGGCTATCGGTGGCAACCTGACCCTGTTACGCCGTTATCCCCATATCGACAGGATTCCGCCTATTGCCATCGGCGGAGGTATATCGGCAGTGGTGGCCTTGCCGATGGCGACGCCACTGGCACTCGCCCCGCAAAGCTATGGCGTTCTCGCCCTGATGGGGCTATTGCAGATGCCACTGGCCACTGCATTGATCAATAGTGCGACGCGTTATCTGCCTTCGACGGAGGTGGCTCTTTTCTATCTGGTGGAAACCTTGCTGGGCACTTTATGGGCCTGGTGGTGGCTGGGTGAACAACCTCCACACGCCACCCTCTTCGGCGGTTCGTTGATCCTGCTGACCCTCTTCGTCAACGCCTGGCTTGGTTTGCGTTCTTCGGGTACTGGATGCGTCCGACGATATGGCGTAGGCAGCGAATGAGATGGCGTAGCGCTGACCAGGCCGCTCGCCGATGCTGTTGTTGGCGGCATGCGGAATGCGCACGATCTCGGCCTGGGTACCATCGATCGTATGACCGAGAATCCACCCGTCATCGCGGCAATGCGCATACATGTCCTGCTTAAAGTAATCGCAGTGCCCGCACGACGTGATGCAAGAGATCAGGACCGCGAGGCCACTGACGCCCCCGCCGACCTCCTCGATCACCCCGATACCCTCATGCCCCAGAGTACGGCCCGACGTCACCGCCGGCACATCGCCCTTGAGGATGTGCAGGTCGGTGCCGCAAATGGTGGTATGCGTCACCCACACGACGGCATCCGTGGGTTGCTCGATTGCGGGCCGCTCCCTCTCCTTCCAGGCCCGCTGCCCCACTCCCTCATAGACAAGCGCTTTCATGTCGACCTCCACGGATCACGCCCACCGCGACTCGGCAGGCACTCGGCGGACTCAATGAACAAGTGCAACACCTGAACCATCAGGTACGTTATCCCCATGACTCATTGCTACTGCCACCTTACCGCTGAAGAACGTGCCACTATCATGCTGATGCGTGGCGCTTACTCGATACGTGCCATCGCACAGCACCTTGGGCGCGCTGTCAGTACCATTTCTCGGGGGCTGGCTCGACATACGGTACCCACGCAACCAGGCGACGACGCTAGCCTCGCGGGCTTCAGAGCAACACTGTCGCGGCGTCTACCACGGCGACCATCAAAGCTGCGTCCTGGGACACCATTATGCGACCTGGTGACCTATCTGTTACGTAAGTACTGGTCGCCCAAGCAAATCGCCCTCACACGGAAGCGTATGTACCCAGATGACGCGACACGCCAAGTCTCACACGAATCTATCTACAACGCGCTCTATGTGATGCCACGAGGCTCGCTGAAAAAGGAGCTCATTGCTTGCCTTCGGCAGGGCAAGGGGAAGAGACGTCCACGTAGTCGTGGTAAGGATCGCCGCCATCAGATCCCAGACCTGGTCAGTATTCATCTTCGGCCACCCGAGATCGAAGATCGACTCATGCCGGGGCATTGGGAAGGAGACCTCATCATGGGAGCCAGCAATCGATCTGCTGTGTGGACCTTGGTAGAACGTACGACACGGTTCCTGATCCTGGTCAAAATGGATAGCACCACGGCAACGGACGCCGTGGTCGGCTTTAGTGACAAGCTGAACCGTGTGCCACGCGCTTTGCGGCTGTCGATGACCTATGACCAGGGGAGCGAGATGGTCAAGCATGCGACAATCACACAGCGCACAGGGACGGCCATCTACTTCGCCGATCCACACAGCCCATGGCAGCGAGGGTCGAATGAGGATACCAACGGCCTGCTTCGACAGTATCTACCCAAGGGCACAGATCTATCGGTTTACACCCAAGAGGAACTCGACGAGATGGCAGATTCACTCAACACGAGGCCTCGAGAGGCCTTGGATGCGAAGACGCCATTGGAAGTGTATGCGGAAATTCTCAAGAAGTCGGTGTCCGAACCTTCAACACACCAATAGTGTTGCGCTTGGAGTTTGAATCCGCCCAAATTGCCGTTCTGCTTTCCTCATTCACCACAACAACACACTGTGCTCTCATGATCGCTCATGCTATCGAGTACAGCGTCGGTGACCACCTTCCCCAGCGAGGCGTTGCTTCTCGAAATCATGGGCTTGCCGGCGTCCACCTCGCTGACGTAGGTCCTGCCTTCTCCAAGCAGCCGGCCCATACAGGCACTAGACGAATGCCCCTTGAGAGTGATGCCCACGCACCATGCGTATCTGCTCAGTTTCACGTAACCTAGCGTAAAAATTTATAAGTAATCTATGAACGCAGCAGGGAAGCCGCTATGACCAAGCAAGCTTTCAGCGAACGGGATATCTGTACCAAGTTCATCACACCGGCCATCCAGCAGGCGGGGTGGAATCTTCATACCCAGGTTCGCGAAGAGTACCCGGTCAGTGACGGCCGCATCATCGTGCGGGGCCGCATGCATCACCGCTCACACCCACGTCGAGCGGACTACGTGCTGTGTTTTCAGAAGAACCAGCCCATCGCTGTCATCGAGGCCAAGGATGCCAGCCATAGCCTGGCCCATGGCATGCAACAGGCGCAGGCCTACGCGGAAAAGCTCGATGTGCCTTTCGCCATCAGCTCCAATGGCAGCGGCTTTCTGTTCAGCGACCCGCACCGTCTGGTGTTCGATCAGGCCGAGACCGAGCTGGCGCTTGATCAACTACCGGGGCCGGATACCCTCTGGCACGGGTATCGCCGCTGGAAAGGCCTAAATGAAGAGACGCGCCCAGTCATCGAACAGCCCTTCTTCAATGACGGCAGCGGCCGTGCACCCCGTTACTACCAAGCGGTGGCTATCAATCGCACGGTTGAGGCCATCGCCAAAGGGCAGAATCGTCTGCTGCTGGTAATGGCCACAGGCACCGGTAAGACTTACACCGCTTTCCAGTTGATCTGGCGGCTATGGAAGGCCGGCCGCAAGCAGCGCATCTTGTTCCTCGCCGACCGCAACGCCCTGGTTGACCAAACCAAGAGAGGCGATTTCAAGCCCTTTGGCCAGGCGATGACCAAGATCACCAAGCGCCAGATCGAGAAATCACACGAGATCTACCTCTCGCTGTACCAAGCCGTTACCGGCAGCGAAGAAGAACAGAACATCTACAAGCAGTTCTCGCCGGACTTCTTCGATCTGGTCGTAATCGACGAGTGCCACCGAGGCAGTGCCGCCGAAGACTCCGCCTGGCGCGCCATCCTGGACTACTTCAGCGGCGCTACCCATATCGGGCTGACCGCGACGCCCAAGGAAACCACCGAGGTTTCCAACATCCACTACTTCGGCGAGCCCATCTACACCTACTCGCTCAAGCAGGGCATCGACGACGGCTACCTGGCGCCCTACAAGGTGATTCGGGTCGACCTGGACCGCGACCTGCAAGGCTGGCGCCCCAGCGATGGTCAAACCGATATCCACGGCGAGCTGATCGAGGATCGCATCTACAATCTGCGCGACTTCGACCGCAACCTGATCCTGACCCAGCGCACCGAGCTGGTCGCGCGGACCATCACCGATTATCTGGCCCAGACCGACCCGATGCAGAAGACCATTGTGTTCTGCGAGAACATCGACCATGCCGAGCGAATGCGCCAGGCGCTGGTCAACCTCAACCCGAAGCAGGTCGCGAAGAACCGCAAGTACGTGATGCGCATCACTGGGGACGAGCTCGAGGGTAAGGCCGAGCTGGACCATTTTACCGATCCCGAGGAGCCCTACCCCGTCATCGCGGTGACCAGCAAGCTGATGACCACCGGTGTCGACGCCAAGACCTGCAAGTTGATCGTGCTCGACCAGCGCATTCAGTCAATGACCGAGTTCAAGCAGATCATCGGGCGCGGCACGCGCATCGACGCCGAGCACGACAAGTTCTGGTTCACCATTCTCGACTTCCGCAAGGCAACGGAGTTGTTCGCCGACCCCGCCTTCGATGGCGAGCCCGAGCAGGTCTATGTGCCCAGCGACGGCGATCCGCTGCTGCCCGATGACGATGCTTCTGAAGACGAGGGCGAAGACGACGCCCCGGAGGACGGCAGCGATTCACCGGACGGCAAATCAACGTCAGATCCTTATGATCCGCCACTGGGTGATGGCGACGACGGCACGGACGGCCTTGGCGAGCCTCCAAGCAAATATGTGGTCAATGATGTCAGCGTGGCCGTCATCGGGCGTCGTGTGCAGTACCTGGGACCGGATGGCAAGCTGATCACCGAAGAGCTTACCGACTACACCCGCAGGACGGTGCGCGCCCACTACGCCACCCTGAAAGACTTTCTGCGCCGCTGGGAAGCCAGCGAACGCAAGCAGGCCGTGCTGGATGAGTTGGCCGGTCAAGGCGTGTTCTGGGAAGAGCTCACCAGCGAAGTCGAGAAGACCCTTGGTGATACGCCGGATCCCTTCGATGCCATCGTGCACATCGTCTACGGCCACCCCGCGTTGACTCGCCGCCAGCGCGCGGCCAAGGCGCGCCAGTCGGATTACTTCGCGCGCTATGAGGGCCAGGCGCGCGCCGTACTGGATGCCCTGCTCGACAAATACGCCGATAGCGGCGTAGCCACCATCGAAGACACCAAGGTGCTGCAGGTGACGCCGCTGGACCGGCTTGGCACCACGGTGGAGTTGACCCAGGCCTTCGGCGGCAAAGCAGGCTATCGCGAGGCCGTGCGGGAGCTCGAAGAAACACTCTACGCCGATGCCGCTACAGCCGTCTGACCGGGCTAGGTACAATACGTCGCATTCTGCGCGCCAGCGGCTCCGCTGGCGCGCTTCTGGTTATTGAAACGGGATTCCCATGAGCATCAGCAGTACCATCAAGAGCATTCAAGACATCATGCGCAAGGACGTCGGTGTCGACGGCGATGCCCAGCGCATCGGCCAGCTGGTCTGGATGCTGTTTCTGAAGATCTACGATGACCGCGAACAGGAATGGGAAGTGGTCTACGACGACTACGTGAGCCCCATTCCCGAGCATTTACGCTGGAGTAATTGGGCCGCCAATCCGGAGGGCATCACCGGCGAGGCGTTGAAGGACTTTATCGACAACACCCTCTTCCCCGGTTTGCAGCAATTGGATGCCGGGAGCGATGCCCGCGCCGCCGTGATACGCAGCGTGTTCGAAGATGCCTACAACTACATGAAGTCCGGCCATCTGCTGCGCCAGGTGATCAACCGCATCCAGGACGGCATCGACTTCAACGCCTCCCAGCAGCGGCATGCCTTCGGCGACATGTACGAGCAGATCCTCAAGGATCTGCAGAGCGCCGGCAACGCCGGGGAATTCTACACCCCGCGCGCCGTGACGGAGTTCATGGTCAATCGCGTCGATCCCAAGCTTGCCGAGAGCGTAATGGACCCCGCCTGTGGTACCGGCGGCTTTCTCACCTGTGCCATCGAGCACAAGCGCAAGCATTACGTGCAGACGCCCGCCGACGAGCAGGCGCTGCAATACAGCCTCTATGGTTGGGAGAAGAAGCCACTGCCTCACTTGTTGGCTACCACCAACATGATCCTGCACGGCATCGAGGTACCCAGCCAGATTCGCCATGACAACACGCTGAACCGCCCCTACCGGGACTGGGGGCCGGGTGAGCGGGTCAATGTCATCGTCGCCAACCCACCGTTCGGCGGCACCGAGGAAGACGGCATCGAGAGCAACTTCCCGGCGGAATTCCGCACCCGCGAGACCGCCGACCTGTTCATGACGCTATTCATCCGCCTGCTGAAACCCGGCGGCCGCGCCGCCGTGGTGCTGCCGGACGGCTTTCTGTTCGGGGAGGGCATGAAAACCCGGCTTAAGGAAAAGCTGCTGAACGAGTGCAACTTGCACACCATCGTTCGCCTGCCCAATGGCGTGTTCAACCCGTATACCGGAATCAAGACCAACCTGCTGTTCTTCACCAAAGGCCAGCCCACCGAGAACATCTGGTACTACGAACACCCCTATCCCGAAGGCTACAAGAACTACAACAAGACGCGCCCAATGCGCTTCGAGGAGTTCGCGACCGAGATCGACTGGTGGGGCGACGAAGCCGACGGCTTCGCTAGCCGCCAGGAAACGGAGCAGGCCTGGAAGATCGGCATCGACGAGATCAAGGCGCGAAACTATAACCTGGATATCAAGAACCCCTGGCAAGGCGAAGAAGTCAGCCACGACCCGGACGAGCTGCTTGAGCAGTACGCCCAACAGCAGGCGGAAATTCAAGAACTCCGCGACCAGCTCAAGGCCATCCTCGGTACCGCCCTCACCCGAGATACGGAAGGCCAGGCATGAGTGCACATAAGCTGATCACCGACCACCTCGACCTCTGGACCAGCGCTGTTACCCACAAGAGCGGTACCGGGCGTGGCACATCGGGTAAGAACGGGAAAATCGAGCTGACCGGCATCAAAAAGCTGCGCGAGCTTATTCTGGAGCTCGCCGTGCGCGGCAAGCTTGCCCCTCAATCTCCTGAAGATACTTCTTTCAGTGAATTACTTCTCAGGCTCCGAAAAAACCATACGCCGCCTAAAACAAGGGGACGCCAAACGGTATCAGGCGAGATTGCGCCAGATGAGCAGCCTTTCAATATACCGAGGAGCTGGACGTGGACAAGGCTAGGTGAAATAGCTAAAAACCTCGATAGCCAGCGTAAGCCCATAACAAAATCGGCACGAAAAGATGGCCTATATCCATATTATGGTGCTTCTGGCATTGTAGACTATGTTGACGACTACCTATTTGACGAACCATTGGTACTAGTCGGTGAGGACGGTGCCAAGTGGGACAAGGGAGAAGGAACAGCCTTTCCGATTTCAGGCAAGACCTGGGTAAACAATCACGCCCATGTTTTAAGGCCAAACAGGAAAGCTATCGCCGATGAATACCTAGTTTATTTCCTAGCTGCCGCCGACTTAAACCAGTATATCACCGGGATGACCGTTCCTAAGCTGAATCAAGCTCGACTGTCATCTATACCAGTTGCCACACCGTGCATTGATGAACAACATCGCATCGTGGCCAAAGTCAACGAGCTAATGGCTCTCTGCGACCGGCTGGAGAAGCAAGTCGGCGATCAGCTAGACGCCCAAGAAGTGCTGGTCGACACCCTGCTCGATGCCCTCACCCGCTCCGCCGATGCTGCCGAGCTAGCCGAGAATTGGGCCCGCGTGGCCGAGCACTTCGATACCCTCTTCACTTCTGAGGCCAGCATCGACAAACTCAAGCAGACCATCCTCCAGCTGGCAGTGATGGGGCGACTGGTGGAGCAGGATCCTGATGATGAGCCAGCGATTCATCTTCTGAACCGATATGGTATCGAAGGAAAATCTTATTTTCTTTCTGGATGGACTGAAGTTACTTTGGGTAATCTTGGGGAAATTCTTGGTGGATCTACACCAACCAAGTCCAATGCAGGATTTTGGGAGGGAAATATCCCTTGGGTTTCTCCAAAAGACATGAAACTCTCTGTCATCCAAGATTCTCAAAAAAAAGTCACAGAACAGGCGCTGCAACAGACAACATTGAAAAAAGTGCCAAAAAATAGCCTTTTAATGGTTGTTCGAGGCATGATTTTGGCTCACTCTTTCCCGGTAGCGATCAGTGGGCGTGAAGTCACGATCAACCAAGACATGAAAGCCTTGGTCCCGCCGGAGGAAATCACCCTTTATCTTCTCTTGTACTTACAAGCGGAGAAACCCAAGCTGATCGAACTTGTAGACCGCTCTAGTCATGGTACTTGCAAGTTAGTTTCAGAGAAACTTTGGTCGTATACTGTTTACTTACCTCCGATTGAAGAGCAATCCCGTATCGTTCAAAAAGTCGACGAACTGATGGCTCTATGCGACCAGCTCAAAGCCCGCCTAGGCGAGGCCGGCGAGACCCGCGCCCAGCTCGCTGAAACGGTAGTGGAAAAGGCGGTGTCCTGATGGCTTACGACAAACCTTGGCTCAGTTACCTTGAACAGCTACAACAGCTTAAAGACCGAGGCCTGACAATAACCGATGAGCAGCGGGCTCTGGCCCACTTGCAGCGGATCGGCTACTACCGCCTGAGCGGTTATTGGTATGCTTTTCGCGAGCGCTCGGGGGCATGTTCTCCGTTGAGCAAAAACGGCAAGCCCATGCTCAAGAAAGGCAGAACGGACCACCTGATGCTGGATACGTTCAAGCCTGGCGCCACCTTCCAGCAAGCCGTAGACCTCTACGTGTTCGATAAGCGCCTGCGTCTGCTGGCACTGGACGGGCTTGAGCGTATCGAGGTCGGGCTGCGGGTGGATATTGCGCATACGCTGGGGCGGTTGGATCCATACGCCTACCTGAACCCTTCCCTGCTGCACGATGAATTCGCCCAAAAAATCGATCAGAAAACCGGACTGACGCCGCTGCATAAATGGCAGGAAAACCAGGCGAGGCTGATCAATCGCTCGAAGGAGACCTTCATCGAGCATCACAAGAAGAAATATGGCTTGCCCGTACCGATCTGGATTGCTAGCGAGATTTGGGATTTCGGAACGCTATCGCATCTGTTTGGTGGCATGCGCGAGCGCGAGCAGGACGCCATCGCCGCTCGATACGGAATCAGCAACGGTCGTGTCTTCGCTTCCTGGCTGCGCAGCCTTAATTATCTGCGCAACGTTTGTGCACATCACAGCCGTCTCTGGAACCGGAACATGGCCGACCAGCCTCGAAAACCCGCGCAGGTAGAAGTGCCGCTTTTCGAGCACGCCTGGCAGGACTCTCATGTCCAGGCGCGCCCATTTCTACTGTTCTGCATCGTTCAGCATTTGCTGATGACGACAAACCCTACCTCTACTTGGTGGCAGCGTCTAAGCGAGCTATTGGTTAGCTTTCCAGACCTGACGCCGACCGGGCTTAACCTCAAGGGAATGGGCATCATTGATGGCTGGCATGATTGGAAATGGAAAGAACGGCAATAAAAAACCCCTAAGCAGCGCTACTGCCGAGCAGTCGCACCGATAGGGGCCGTGTTGAAGCGTATCTTAATTGCTACCTTCTACGCGTGCAAAGGGTTTTATATAGCCAATTAGAATAAGTGAGCTAACATGGCGATCGAGCAAGGAATCTGGAAGCTGGCAGGCAGTACAGGTGAGCAGCCGCAGAAGCTGCGGCCCATGGGACTCGCCGACGAGGGGCAGCTGGAAGAGCAAATCATGCAGGATGTCTCGATCCTCAATCAGGACTGGCTGTTGATCGGGCGACAGGTGCGCACCGGCTTCGACAAGCTGATCGACCTGCTGGCCATCGACGCCAATGGCACGATGATCATCATCGAGCTCAAGCGCGACAAGACGCCCCGCGATGTGGTGGCCCAGGCCATCGACTATGCCTCCTGGGTAGTCACGCTGGCCGACTACCAGTTGATCGAGATCTACCAGGCCTTCGCCGAGCGCTATCAGCGCCCTCACACGACGCTCGAGGACGCCTTCGAGGCCAAGTTCGGCATTCCCCTGGATAGCGTCACGGTCAACGAGAACCATCAGTTGGTGGTCGTGGCGACTCAGCTCGACGCCAGCAGCGAGCGGATCATCAACTACCTCAACGAGTACGCTCAACTCTCGATCAACGCCATGTTCTTCGCCTCTTTTGAAGACCAGGGCAACCGCTATCTGAGTCGAGCCTGGATGATCGACCCGGACGAACCAATCCAGCCAGCGACTCGTAAGACACGCAAGGAGCCATGGAACGGCGAGTTCTATGCCTCTTTCGGGGATAATCGCCCTTGGGAGCTGGCACGCCACTATGGCTTTATCGCCGGCGGCGGCGCGGCCTGGTACTCGAAAACGCTCGCCATGCTGTCCGAAGGTGACCGCGTCTGGGTCAACATCCCCAAGACTGGCTATGTGGGCGTAGCCGAAGTGACCGGCGAGCGTTGCCGCGCCGATCAGTTCAGGGTGCAGACAGATCAAGGCAGTACACGACTTCAGGACATCACGACGGCCAACGATTATCCGCATCTGTACCGAGCTATCGATGCCGATGACGAGGAAGCTGCGGAATATCTCGTACCGGTACGTTGGGTGGCCTCGCTCCCAACTTCCCGGGCGTTCAGCGAAGTTGGTCTGTTCGGCAACCAGAACACCGTCTGCAAGCCGACGACGCCAAAATGGGATCATACCGTGGCACGGCTGAAGCAGGCCTGGAAAATCGACGAGTCGTAGTGAATCTCCAGGAAAGCCCATATGTCATTTGCGGACTTATGGGCACAGCCCCTCAAGATAGATCTTCCGAGTAGCTTTCGGCCAGCTTCTGGATGTTTTGATCCATATACTGCACATGACAGGAACCTGAGCGCCAGCTGCTGCCGCCAGCCGTTCCAGTGCGAACGACGCATACAAAAACGCCGCAATCGCCAGAAATAACGATTGCGGCGTTTTCATTCGGCAGCGGTTTAGCCAGACGTCGTGTTGAGCGTTTTTTCCCCAGGCTTGCGAATCACCATGAAGTAGAAGAAGACGGCTGTCAGGGCGATGAAGAACAGACTATCCGGGCTGGTCAGGAAGACCAGTGGGCTGCCGTCATTGATCGACAGTGCGCGACGACAGTATTCCTCCAGGCTCGGCCCGAGCACGAAGCCCAGCAGCAGACAGACAGTAGGATATTTCTGCTTGCGCAGGAAGTAGGCCAGCACGCCGAACACCAGCGCCAGGGCCATCTGGAAAGTCGAGTAGGTCGCGACATAGCTGCCCACCAGCGCCACCACAGCGATGCTCGAGTAGAGAAAGTCGCGACGAATCGACACGATCTTCAGGAAGTACGGCCCCAGCAGGAAG
>NZ_JARANY010000044.1 GCF_029889885.1 Chromohalobacter sp. 296-RDG | reverse complement strand
CGCGTGGCCCGCGAGATGGGGCACGACGCGGTGCTCGCCCTGCGCCAGCGCGAGGCACTGATCTCGCGTCTACACGTCGAGTGATGTACTCGCCTTAACATCGTTTCTCTGGAGTTTGCCATGATCACTTCCGCGCCTCTTTCGGATGCCCCAAGGCCAGTTACCAGCGCCGCCGATTGGCTGGGCTGGGGGTATGCCGACGATCAGAATGCCACCGCCGCCTCGGATACGCTTTTGATCAATGAGCAATCGCGTCTACTCGAAACGCAAGGGCGGCGCATCATCAAGTTCGGTTTCGGTCAATCGCCGTTTCCGGTCTTCGCCTCGGCGGTGGAAACGCTGGCTGAACATGCCGCCGACAAGGCCTATCTGCCGGTGCAGGGCATGGCGGCGCTGCGCGAGCAGGTGGCGGCGTTTCATCGCCATATGGACGGTACCGACTGGCGAGCCGAACGCGTATTGATCGCCCCGGGGAGCAAGTTACTGCTATTTACGCTGATGAAGGCCTTGCCGCGCGCCGAAGTGCTCATTCCGGCGCCGGCCTGGGTCTCCTATGCGCCACAGGCGCGACTGGCAGGGCAGTCTGCTGTACGCCTGGAAACGAGTTTCGAGAGTCGCTGGCTGGTGACCCCCGAACAGCTCGATCGGCATTGCCGCGAGCATGGCCCTGGCTTGAGGCTTCTCATTCTCAACGCCCCCGGCAATCCTACTGGGTTGTCGTATGAGCCTGAGATGCAGCGTCAACTGGCTGCGGTTGCCAAGCGCCACGGCGTGCTGGTGCTCTCTGATGAGATCTACGGGCCGCTCGATCATCGCGGTGCGCATCGCCCCTTCGCACGCGATTACCCCGAGGGTACTTTGACCACCAGTGGGCTTTCCAAATGGTGCGGCGCGGGCGGATGGCGCCTGGGCGTGTTGAATCTGCCCGAGACGCTGGGCGATGAGTTGCTCACGCGGTTGCTGGGCATCGCCTCGGAAACCTGGTCGAGCGTGTCGAGTCCAGTCCAGGCGGCGGCGATCACTGCGTATAGCGTTACGCCGGCGCTGGAAGCCTATCTCGACGCGCAGAGGCGCTGGCTGCGGGTGATTGGGCAGTGGTGCGCGCAACGCCTCGAAGCGGCCGGGGTTCGCACGCATGCGCCGGATGGCGGCTTCTATCTGTTCCCCGATTTCAGCGCGTACCGCGAGGTACTACGAGTGCGTGGGATTACCACCAGTGCCGAGTTGACCGCGACGCTGCTCGAAGAGGCAGGTATCGCGCTTTTACCGGGCAGTGCGTTTGGCTGTGAACCGACGCAGTTGACGGCGCGTTTGGCCTACGTGGATTTCGATGGTAAGTCGCTATTGGCCCGTGAGTGTCCCGACGATCCCGAATCGGCGATGGCCGTTCCCGAATTGGCCACCGTGCGTTATGGTATCGAGGCGTTGACGGCCTGGTTGGGTGCTGTTTGAATGTTCACACTCTGTTACATAGAAAATGTGAACTCACCCACTACAGTGGCGTCACAATAATCACGCACACGCAATAACCTGGAGGTATTCATGCAACGGATCACTGCTCTTGTTTCAGCGGCTATGCTGACGACCGGAATGGTAGCGGCACAGGGCGCCATGGCACAGCAGGAAGACCCGGCAGCAAGCGGGACCACCCAGACTCAGGGCGCGTCCTCTCAGGATTTTTCTGACGAACAGCTTCAGCAGTTCGCCGATGCATCTGAAGAAATTTCTAAAGTTTCCCAGAAGTACACCAAGCAGCTTCAGAATGCGGATGGCGAAGACAAGCAGAAAGAGCTTCGTGAAAAGGCCAATAAAGAGATGGTCAGCGTTGTTGAAGATAGCGGCATGAGTGTCGAAGAGTTCAACTCCATCGGTCAGGCGATCCAGCAGGATCCTCAGCTCATGAAGCGTGTTCAAGGCATGACCCAAGGCCAGCAGCAGTAAGCGAATCGGATATTGCGGTATCGTCGCACTTCGTGCCGGTGCCAAGTGATACAAGCTTCGCGAAAAAGGCCACCTTCGGGTGGCCTTTTTCATGTTTCGCCTCCCCACCCAAGGTGGCGGTTCGATAATATGGGTGCCGTCAGTCGACATGAAGAAGGCCCGCCATGGTGGCGGGCCTTCTCATGGTTTCACCCTTTATGGGCGGAGAACCTGACGATCAGTCGTTGAGGGCGTCGCTGGCATTGTCCAGCAAATCCGCGGTGGCCGACTTGGTGCTTTGCCAAGCGCTTTTGGCACTTTGCTTGGTATCTGTCCATGCCTGGCGGGCTTGTCCCTTGGCATTCTGCCACCAGTCGTTGTCGTACTCAGGTAGCTTGGCGATGTCATCACGCGTCATATCGAGTGTGACGCGATAGTCCAAGTTGTCGAGGTCGTCGGCGTTTTGGGTTTTCAAAGTGAAGTCGTCACGGTCGACGACACGATGCGTATCGCCGAGATCGAGGGCGCCTCCAGTTTCGATGACCAAGGCTTGAACACTCATGTCCTCACCAAGCAGCACGTCCTCGACGTCACCCACATCTTCGTTGGGGTTTTCTGCGAGGAAAACATCGGCATCCATCAGCTCATCGCCTGAGTAGAGCCCTTGGGGCTGGGATTGAGATTGCGCGAAAGCGGCACCTGTCAGACTCAGGCCGCCGATGAGAACGGCAGTTTGCGTCATGCGATGCAGTGAGTGTCGCATTGAGAAGCTCCTTCTTCGTCGGTTATATCTATTCGACGGGTGTCGAATCACTGGCGAGATGGGTAGTCAGACCGAACGAGCCCAGTCGTCGGCGCGCTTTTCGGCGTCTTCCTTGCTGATCCCGTATTTGGTCTGCAGCTTGCCGATCAGTTGATCACGCTTGCCGGCGACTTGGTCGAGTTCATCGTCGGTCATTTCGCCCCAGGATGCTTTGGCCTTGCCTTTGACCTCGGTCCAACGGCCTTCTATCTGATCCCAATTCATGGCGGTTCCTCCTGAACGTTTGCCAACAACGCGAGCGCTTCCTGTGCGTCGCATTCATTATGAAGCATAACAGGGATGTGTGCCTTGACAATTACACGCCATGCGTCAGTACACGTACGCTACATGAACAGCGCCAGCAGCAGCGGCACATAGATAAAGGCCAGTAATGTGGAACAAAATACCAGGCTGGCAACATATTCCGGCTCGCGCCGTGAGTGTTGTGCGAAGAGATAGTTATAGACTGCCACCGGCATGCTCATTTGCAACACGAGCACGCTTTGCGCCAGGGGCGGGAGGTTTAGAAGCCAGCCCACGCCGAAGGCCACGCAAACGGCGAGTACCGTGCGCAGCAGGCTGAAGGCGAGCCCCGAAGACAGGCTGCGCACCTGGATGTTGGCCAGCGAGACGCCAAGGGTGATCAGCATCAAGGGGACGGTGAAGCCGGAGATCAGCTCCACGGTATTGTCGATCCACAACGGCAGGTCGGTATCCGTCAGCAGGATGGCCACCGACAGCAGAATGCTATACACGGTGGGCGTGCGCAGCAGGCTCTTCAGCGGATTGCTGCGGCTGATCATCATCACCCCGAAGGTGAACTGCACCAGGGCGACGGTCACCATCACGGTGATCGCATAGGCGAAGCCCTCGTTGCCAAACGCATAAAGCGCCACCGGCAAGCCCATGTTGCCGGTATTGGGATACATCATGGGCGCCAGCAGCACGCGCCAGTTCTTGCGCAGCAGCATGGCCATCAACCAGGTCGCCAGTGCCATGATCAGAAGCACGCCCAGCGTGCTCAGCATGGTGCGCCCAAAGGTGTGGGCATCGATGTTGGCCCCGGAGAGCGAGGCGAGGATCAATGACGGCGTGCCGACATTGAAGACCAGTTTGGTGACGAAGTCGGTGGGATACGCATATCCCAGGCGTATCCAGAAAAATCCGATACTGGCGCCCACGAAGACGGGGGCCATGACAGCGAAGAGTTGGGCGAGCATGCGCGAGCCTGATTAAGGGTCTGTGTCCACGCTGTAGAAGTGGACGGGACGATGTTGAACGCGACTGTGAGGGTCGCGGAAAGTGCCATATAGGGTGTTATTGTCGCCAATCGTGGTGAATCGTTGCAACGTGCATACGAAAACGAGAATCCTTTACCTTGACGTGGCGCGATAATTGGCAAGAATCGTGGACCACGCTGACATTCACCAGCGTCGCGTATAACGCGGCGCGTCGCTATTTTCAAAAAACGTTTAGAGAACTGCATGGAACTTTTGCGCGTCGTCTACCGCGATTATCGCTGGCCGTTCATCGGTGTCATGGTGTTGAGCCTGGCCAGCGCGGGGCTCGGTATCGGGGTCATCGCTTTTATCAACCGGTATTTGATCGAGGCCCAAGGCGACCCACTTGTGGTACTGCCTCAGTTCCTGGGGCTAATCGTCTTGCTGCTGGCGGTGACGCTCGGTTCGCAACTGGCGCTGACCGTGCTTGGCCATCATTTCGTCTATCGCCTGCGTGGACGTCTGATCAAGCGGATTCTGGATACCGACATCGAACGACTCGAGCGACTGGGCAGCGCGCACCTGCTGGCCAGCCTGTCCAGCGACATCCGTAATATCACCACCGCCTTCGTGCGACTTCCCGAGCTGGTGCAGGGTGTAATACTGACGCTGGGCTCGGCGGCTTATCTGGCCTGGCTCTCGCCGGGGATGCTGTTCATCACCGCGCTTTGGGTAGCGGTGACCGTGGTGGGAGGATGGTATCTGGTCTCGCATGTGTATCGCCATCTGGGGAAGGTGCGCGACACCGAAGACCGGCTCTACAAGGATTACGAGGCGGTAATCGACGGTCGCAAGGAACTGGCCCTCAATCGCGATCGCGCGCGGTCGCTTTACGAGGATGTCTACGAGCGCGATGCCAAGGCCTATCGGCATCACATCATCCGCTCCGACACTTTCCACCTGAGTGCAGTGAACTGGTCGAACATCATGATGCTGGGCGCCATCGGCATGGTGTTCTTCCTCGCCAATGGCCTCGGTTGGGCCAATACCAACGTGGCGGCGACCTATTCGCTGACCCTGCTGTTCCTGCGCACACCCTTGATCCAGGCGGTCGGAGCCTTGCCCACGCTGCTCAGTGCCCAGGTCGCCTTCGACAAGCTCAAGGCACTGGAGCTGACCGAGTATAGCGCCGAATTCGGTGATAACGCTGCGCACGGCGACTGGCAGACATTAGAGCTACGCGGCGTGACCTTTGCCTATGCTGCCGGCGAGCATGGTCGCGGATTTGAAGTGGGCCCGGTCGATCTCACCTTATCGCGCGGTGAGCTGGTATTCCTGATCGGTGGCAATGGCAGTGGCAAATCGACGCTGGCGCGCCTGCTGACCGGACTTTATCAGCCATATGCCGGCGAGGTCCTCATCGATGGACGGCCCGTCGATGAAGAGGGTTGGCAAGCGTTTCGCAGTCGCTTCGCCGCCGTGTTCACCGACTTCCATCTCTTCGATCAGGTGATCGGCCCCGATGGCGAGGCGCCGGACACGGCCTTGACCGACGCCTGGATCGCGCGACTGGGCATGGGCGAGAAGCTGCATTTCGATGGCTGGCGGGTCACCGACACGCAGCTGTCTCAGGGGCAGCGCAAGCGCCTGGCATTGCTCCTGGCGGTGGCCGAACAGCGCGATATCCTGCTGCTCGACGAATGGGCGGCGGATCAGGATCCACAGTTCCGGCGTATCTTCTACCGCGAGCTGTTGCCTATACTGCGCGAACACGGCAAGACCGTCTTCGCCATCAGCCACGACGATCACTACTTCCAGCACGCCGACCGGCTACTGGAAATGCGCGCGGGGCAGTTGAGTGAACTGACCGGCGAGATGCGCGACCGCGTCAGCCGTGATGCAGTGGCACGGCTCGAAGACACATCAGGCGAGGTGTGAGGGACGACGACTGCTGGAGCGGCCTCCCATTGTCATGCGGGTGAGACCTCGGTGGTATGCCAGACAAAGCTTTCGGAGGGGCCATCGTCCAGATCAGAGCACATGTCGACACGCAGCATCGTCGTCGTTTCGCATACGGTCTGCAGCCGACCATGCGCGCCATCTTGCTCCCATCGCCACAGGATGCATCGCCGATGCTCGTCGCCGGTGTCGTCCTGTAACGTCAAGTTGGCCTGGGAGTATCGTCGTTCCAGAAAGGCCAGGGCTGCGAGCTGGGCACACTGCTGCGCGGGTTCCAGTCGGGAATCGCCGCGATAGCCGGGCAGGAAGCGTCGGCCTCGCGCCTCCGCTTGCAGGAAGAATAATGCCTGCTGCGGTGTAATGCGGCCGTACTTGCGCACCGGCGAGAGTAGGATGATGCTGGCGGCGAGGCGGCACCCGCCCAAGTGGCTGCTTTCCCAGACATCAAAGGGTAGTCCGTGTGCTGCGACGACCTGGGCCAACTGCTTGTAGGTTTGATAACCATACTTGGCGCAGCACTTGTCTTTCTTGCCGTGGGTGCAGCAAAGCAGCAGGTCATGGTTGACCGGCTCTCCCTCCCATGCTGTCAGTGGCGACCCTGACTCCCACGCGGCCAGAAACGCCTCCAGTGCCTCGCGAGGCACTACAAACCGTCGGCGTTCGGGCATCAGAAATATCTGATGGCTATCGTCGGCCTGCTCGCGTCGATGAATCAGATTGATTCGCCTCCCGTCGGCGGCGATGGCATCGAGGGTTTGTATCAGGCTATCCGGCATGTCGTGGGCATGACGCAGGTTGCGTGTCCACTTGGCGCGAGGCCAACTGATCAGCAGATTGCGTTCAGCATGGGCGGCGCTGCCGGCTAGCGGATCATGCTGCTCACGGCTGAGATCGGCGCAGAATCGGTGGCTCATGAAACACAGCGTTGGTGGTCGGTGGACTGGGTACGCCGATTAGGGCCACATTTCTTGTGCGGTACACAGATCGGACTGCCGGTCTCGGGATCTTCGAGCACATGAGCATTGAGATCGAAGACATGCTTGAGGTTGGTGGCCGTGAATACGTCCTCCGGCGCCCCACTGGTGACAATATGACCTTCACGCATCATTACCAATTGATCTGCGTAAGCTGCCGCCAGATTGAGGTCGTGCAGCACCAGCAGCAGGGTGCGACCGTGTTCGTGGGCCAGGCGGGATAACAGCTCCAGCAAGTCCACTTGCACCTTGAGATCGAGGAAGGTGGTGGGCTCATCGAGCAGGATCAGATCGGTTTCCTGGGCCAGCACCATGGCGATCCAACACCGCTGCCGCTGACCGCCGGAGAGTGCATCGACGCTGCGTTCGGCGAACGCCGTGACATCGGCATAGGCCATCGCTTCGCGGATAGCGCGAGCGTCCTGCGCGGTATCCTGTCGCCACAACCGCCGGTGAGGAAAGCGCCCCATGCCGACCAGTTGCCTGACCGTCAATCCCTCCGGTGTGGAAGGGCCTTGCGGCAGGATGCCCAGGCGCTGGGCCACCTCTCGCGTATTGCGGCGATGGATGTCTTCACCATCGAGACAGACGCGTCCGGCGCTGGGTATTAGCGTGCGCGCCAGCGTCTTCAAAAGCGTCGATTTCCCACTGCCGTTGGGGCCCAGCAATACCGTTATCTTGCCCTCGGCCACTGCTAGATCGACGCCATCCAATACGCGTCGGGATTCGTACCCGGCGCATAGGGCTTCGCCTGTCAGACGCGGCAGCTTGGCAGGTATCGAGGGCATGAAGATAGCTCGTTTACAGGATCCCTTGGATGCCAACCGTAAGGCAAAAAATTCTCATTTTCAATATTGATAGGCATGTTCGTCCGCTAGGCCTTCCACCACGATGGGGAGCTAATGATTCGTGTCGGCGGACATGCGCTAGCCTTGACTTTAATCTATATTATAATCATTCTCATTATTGAATGGGATTGCCTAAGCAACCACCTCGGTGACTAGGCATATCGCTGGTTCTCATCGCTCGATCGGCATAACAAGCACGACCATCCAGTACAACTTCGCAAAGTGACTAGCGAGGGAAGCGCGGACTTACTTGCCAGCAGAAACCTTGCACTGACGGCACGGCTGGCCACAAGGCAGGTGAGATTTAAAAGGAAGGTATTGTCGCGGAGGTTATATGAGCTACGCCCGTTTCTCTCGCTTACCTGGCGAGATAAGCCGACACGCATCTATGCATGCGTTGCTGAATTGCCTCATCAAGGAAGTGGCAATTCCTCATGACACGGTGTTCCATCGATGGCCGGCTCGGCGCGATGGACTGCCGGAACAGTTGTACGGTATGCCGCTGCTGATCGAATGGTCGGCATCGTTGTCGCTATTCGTGATGGTAGACCGACGTTCGGTGATCGGTAGTCACTTCTATCTCTCCGAGGTCTACCTGCACGAGGCAGAGGGCAGCGGCTGGCATGCACCTGAAATGGTAGAATTGATCGCTACGCTGTTGGAACACTGCCAGTGGAATGACGGCACGCTTAATCAGGAATTGTGCGATCAAGTCGTGCAAAGCCAGGACGTGATGACGACGATCGTCGCTCATGCCGGCGACCAGCCCAGGCTTCATCCGTTGACGGACTACCGTTGTAGTGAGCAGGGGCTGTGGTTTGGGCATCCCAGTCATCCCACTCCCAAGGCCCGGCGATGGCCGACTCAAATGCAGCAGAATAAGAAGCCTGCCTACTCCCCCGAGTTCGGTACCACCACGGCCCTGCATGAGTTTTCCTTTCCCGTGGCCGGGCTGAGCGTCCAGGCCAATAGGTTGAATACCCTGGATGTATTGCCGCATGTGGCAGATCAGAGTCGCGCGGAGGATCTCGATCGTGTGGTGCTCGGCATGCACCCGGTACAGGCTGATATCTTTCGGCAGGATACCCGGGTGGCGGAGATGATCCAGACAAAGGTCATCGGCGATCTTGGATCGAGTGGCTGGCACGCTGCTCCTACCGCTTCCATGCGTACTTGGTATCTCGAGGGACATCCCTGGTTCATAAAGGGATCACTCAATGTGCGCATCACTAATTGTGTGCGCAAAAATGCTTGGTACGAGCTGGAAAGCACGCTGGTCATCGACCGCATCATGCATCGGGTCGCCCAGTTGCAAGACGTGGCACTGGAGACGCTGTGCGTCGCACAGGAACCAGCTACGGTTCACTGGGCGCCGCCCCAAGGCGACGAGACCGACCAGCGTTGGTTCCGGGAACAGACCGGCGTGATTCTACGGGAAAACTTCTGTCAGCGATTCTTGCCGGAACGCTGCCTGCTCAGCGCGACGCTGTTCGCCCGTGATACCCAGTTGTCTCCCATGGTGCTGCCCTTCATCGAGAGGGCGACGCCTGGTGATGAAGATCGCGCACTGCCGTCGGAACACCGGGTTCGACAGTGGTTCCAGGCCTATCTGCGTACGCTGGTGGCGCCGGTCATGGGGCTATTCTTCCGCCATGGCATCGTCATGGAGCCCCATTTGCAGAATTGCGTGCTGATCCACGACGAGGGCATGCCCCGGCAGATGCTGCTGCGTGACTTCGAAGGGGCCAAGTTGACCGATGACAAAGGCGTGGACTGGCTCGCGGGGGAGTCACTGCATCCCTGCGTCAGGGAGTCGATGACCTACCGCCGCGAGCAGGGGTGGAACCGCATCGCCTATTGCCTGCTCGTCAATCATGTCGCCGAGGCGATCCTGGCGCTGAGCTGGCAGCGGCCCGGCCTGGGCGATGCGCTATGGCAGGACACCCTGGACGAGTTGCGACGCATTCGGCAGATCCTGGAGATGCCGACTCCTGAGCTGGATGCGTTGCTGGCGGGGGGGAACCTGCCCTGCAAGACCAACTTCAAGTTGAGGCTCATGGCCCAAGCGGACCGCCATGCCGAGTATGTGGCACTGCCCAATCCCTGGTGTATCACCCGGGCGGTGGACAGGGAGGCGGCCTATGGGTGAGTCCGTCACCATTCCCGAGCATGTGCTCGACGCCATCGAGGCGTATCGGCAGGCGTGCCACGATCCCATGGCGGCGTTCTTCTATGACCTGCCGGCTCTCGCGGCGCAGGGAGGCGCCATGAAGACGGCATTGCCGTCGGGTGTCGAGCTTTACTATGCGATCAAGGCCAACAGCGAGGCGGCCATCATCGATACGCTGGCGCCTGTGGTGGATGGGCTCGAGCTGTCGTCCGGCGGCGAGATCGAACGTGCCTGCGCCTGTTCGACGCCGCGCCCCTGGGTGCTCTCCGGGCCGGGCAAGCTCGATTCCGACATGCGTGCGGCTATGACGCGAGGGGTCGAGGCCTTTCATGTCGAAAGTCTCGGGGAAGTAGCCCGCCTGCAGGCAGTCGCGGCCTCGCTGGAGTGCGTGCAACCGGTGCTGCTGCGCATCAACCCCGCTTTGCCCGAGGACCTCTCCAGTCGTCTAAGGATGGCCGGCACGGCCACGCCTTTCGGCATCGACGAGGCGCAGTTGATCGAAGCCATCCGGGCTGTCGATGACGCTGCGAACCTGACGCTCATCGGTTTCCATGTTCACGCCATGTCGCACCAGACATGCGAACGGCGTCACCAGCGGCTACTGGCCTCCTACCTGGAGCGCTGGCCACAGTGGCGAGCGCTGGCCCGTCATCCCGAGCAGGTGGTCCAGCTCAACGTAGGAGGCGGTATCGGCGTGAACTACCTCCAGCCCTCCGAGCAGTTCGACTGGCCTAGCCTGTGCTGGGCTCTGGAGCGACGTCTGGCGGACATGCACGAACCCCCGCTGGTGCGCTTCGAGATCGGGCGTTTCCTCTCGGCCTTCTGTGGCTACTACGCGATCGAGGTGATCGATACCAAGGTCAGCCATGGGGAAGGCTTTCTCGTCTGCCGGGGCGGCACTCACCAGTTTCGCCTGCCCGCGGCCCAAGGCCACGACCACCCGGTCATTCACCTGCCACGTGCCCCTCGACGGGCACTCGGGGGGAAGAGCCGCCCTTGGACCGTGGTGGGGCAGCTGTGTACCCCGAAGGATGTGTTGAGTCGCCGGCAGGAGTTGCAAGGAGTCGAGGCGGGAGATCTGCTGGTGCTGCCGCTGGCCGGCGCCTATGGCTATAACATCTCTCACGCGGATTTCCTGTGCCACCCACGTCCCGATCAGGTCTTCGTTCGCGAAAGTCGCGAGAGCAGCGTCCCCGAGACGGGAGATAACCGGCGCGCCGAGCCAGTGGACTGATCTAGGGAACCGCTGGTCCATTTATCAGGTTTTGAAGGTATATCATGTCATCACATGAACGTGTTCTGCCGCAGGCCGCGGCAACGGTGGGCGCCTCGGACGCCTTGGGTTGCGTCTCCATGCCCTTCGCCTTCCCGGAGCACTGGCGGCATCACGCTCGTGTCGAGCAACGCGTCGTCGGTCAGCTATTGCAGACCCTGCTCTATGAAGACGTGCTTTCCCACGAGGCTATCGCCGAACCGGCGTCCGGTGATTCCGGTGCCACGTCGTTCTCGCTGACCTTGGGGGCGCGTCACTACCGGGTGAACGGCTGGCAATGCCACAGCTTCCGGTTGATCCGTCTCGAGCATTCCACTCTGGTGGTTGAGGACCATGAGGGCACCCCGGAGCCGTTGAGCCTACAGCGGTTTCTCGGGGACCTCGAGGTGGCGCTGGGAGATCTTGCGATTCAGCCTGGCTTCGTCAACGAATTGACGCAGACGTTGATCAAGGACGTGCAGTCATCCGCCTGGCCGATGCCCTTTCATGAGACACCGCAGGCATTGGATGCCGATGCCCTGGAGCAGTACTTCACCGACGCGCACAGCTATCACCCCTGCTACAAGTCGCGGTTAGGCTTCTCCCTGCTGGACAACCAGCGTTATGGGCCGGAGTTCGCCCAGCCGCTTCAGGTCTGGTGGCTTGCCGTGCCGGCATGCCTGGCACATCACGGCGCAGTCGACGGGATGGCGCTAGCCGACCGTATAGCGGAGGATGCCGGGCCGCGAGTACTGGGGAGTCTGGACGACTACCTTGAGCGGCGGGGACTGGCGCGAGACGAGGTCGTGCTGATGCCGGTGCATCCCTGGCAGTGGGAAAATGCGCTGGTTCCGGTGCTCTACCCTGAGCTTGCCAGCGGCGAGATCGCCCTGCTGGGCGAGGGGGAGGCGACCTATACCGCTCAGCAGTCGATCCGTACCCTGGCCCCGCAGGATACGGGCAAGCCGTATCTCAAGCTGGCGATGAGCATGACCAATACGTCCAGCACGCGTATCCTGGCGCGCCATACCGTCACCAACGCCCCCGTCATCACCGAATGGCTCCAGCGGCTCATCGCGACCGACGAGACGGCCAGCGCCGCAGGCTTCGTGATTCTCGGCGAAGTGGCGGGCGTGGCGCTGGATGAGCGGGCCTTCCCGGATGCTCGTTACCACGACGTGTACGGCAAGGTCGGTGCTATCTGGCGCCAGAATATTGACGAGTTTCTGCAAGACGGCGAGCAGGCCGTGCCCTTCAATGGGTTGAGCCAGTTCACTCGCGATGACGAGGGGATGCCCGTCAGCCCCTTCATCGCGCCCTGGGTGGAACACCATGGGCTGGACGCCTGGACCCGGCAACTGATGCATGTCGTCACCTGGCCGATCATCCACATGCTGTTCGCCGAAGGCGTGGGCATGGAGTCCCATGGCCAGAATATCGTGGTCATTCATCGCGACGGCTGGCCGCTCCGGGTGGCGCTGAAGGATTTCCACGATGGCGTGCGCTTCAGCCCCTCGCACCTGGCGCGCCCCGAGCTGGCCCCTGTCCTGGAGCCCGTCCCCGAGCGCCACGCTGCCCTCAACCGCAACTCCTTCATCGTCACCGATGACCCGCACGCGGTTCGGGACTATTCCTGCGACGCTTTCTTCTTCATTGCCCTGGCGGAGGTGGCGATCTTTCTGCAGCGGCATTTCGGGCTGCAAGAGGCGCGCTTCTGGGCCATGGCGGCGGACGCGATCAAGGCCTATCAGCGCGCCCACCCTCAGCATGCCGAGCGCTACCGGTGCTTCGATGTCTTCGCACCGTGGTGGGAGGTGGAAGCCCTTACCCGACGTCGCCTGTTCGGTGATGACACTCCTCAAATCAAGCATGTCCCCAACCCGCTGGCGGCCTTCGCGCCCGGCAAGGAGGCGACATGCTGAGGACCAATCGACTCAAGCAGTCGTTAGTCGAGGGCAGGGAGGTCCATGGGATTCTGGCCTCCCTGCCGGCGGCCGCTTCCATTGAGTTGATCGCCGAGGCGGGATTCGACTTCGTGGTGATCGACACCGAGCACGTGCTGATCAATCCGGAAACCGTGGAGCATATGATTCGTACCGCCGAGAGCTACCAATTGACACCGCTGGTGCGGGTGGCAGATGCCGACCCCAAGACACTGCTGCGTCTTCTCGACGGTGGTGCCCAAGGGATCGTGTTGCCTCAGGTGGAAGACGCCGCGACCCTCGAGCGCGCCGTGGTTGCGTGCAAGTACGCGCCAGAGGGTGAGCGCAGCCTCAATGCCGGGCGGCCAGGAGGCTTCGGCAAGGCGTCGCTTGCCGAGTACGTCGCCGAGGCCAATCGGGAGATCATGGTGGTCGCTATGATCGAAAGCCATCGAGGCGTTGCAGAGATCGAGTCGATCTGCGCGGTTCCGGGGCTCGACATGGTGCTGGAAGGGGCGGCGGACCTGTCCCAGTCACTGGGTGTGACTTGGCAGACCGGCCATCCCGATGTCGTCCAAGCGTTGGGGGCGGTCCAGCGCACGGCGAGTGCATGGCAGCTTCCCTATTGCGCCTTCCTGCGTCATCCGGACACCAAAGCCCGATGGCAGGCGTGTGGCGTCAACGCCTTCATGCTGGGTGACGAGCGCGGCATCGCCTTTCGCGCCCTGCAGAAGGCGCTCGGCGAGGCCAGGGTGCCTGAACAGCACGGGACCTCCCGTTCATGAGTTCACCGATGACGACTTGTTCCCTTTCTTCTCTCGAGGCGAGCCATCTTGCCTCGCTCGAGCGTACTGACACCGTTGCGGAGTTCACGACCATGGAACCTTTTAATGTCCAGCACCATGCCCAGGCGCAGATCATGCAGTCGCTGGTGGATGGTCTTCTGGTAGAGGGCATGTTAGACGATCTCGGCGCAGTCTGGCAGGACTCCTCCGGAGCTGACGACTGGCTCATCCGGTTGCCGGTGTTCCAGGCCCTTGATGGCGACCATTGCTCGCGGTGGTTCTGGATCTGGCCGCAGGATCGGCACCAATGCGTGGTCATGTTGCTGCAGCCTGGTATCGTCCAGGCGTGGGAAAAGGTGTCCCGGACCCCGGTGATTCTGGTGGATCACGAGGACGGGGAGTGGGCGTCACTCGATTCGGTCACCTTCATGCGCCGTGTCTTGGGTGCCATGACGGATGACGACGATCAGGCTCTCGAGCAGGGACAGCAGGTGTTTCTCGAGGCGCTGTCCGATAGCCTCTGGCAGGCGGAAAGCTCGGTGGAGCACCGGGTGGAGA
The DNA here is from genome assembly GCF_029889885.1 of Chromohalobacter sp. 296-RDG. GTDB lineage: Bacteria > Pseudomonadota > Gammaproteobacteria > Pseudomonadales > Halomonadaceae > Chromohalobacter. Next base: position 6,870 of record NZ_JARANY010000044.1, on the reverse strand, counting down.
CACGTGATTTGCTGGGCCGCGATACGGCCGAACATTTTGCGATCATGGAGCAGTGGGCGTCGTTGCTCGACCGACCCTACCATCCCACGGCGAAGGCCAAGCAGAGGCTCAGTGAGGGCGAGTACCGAGCCTATATGGCCGAGTTCAATGCACCCATTACGCTGCGCTGGGTCGCGATGGCCCGCGACCGGTTGATGACCGGTGCCGGTGTCGACGAGAACGGCCCGGTGCCGGTGACATGGCTCGTCGGCGACGAGGGTCGTCAAGCGCTGGAGCGGGAGATGAACTCGCGGGGGCTGGCCCGGACCCACATCGCCATTCCCGTGCATCCCTGGCAGCACGAGCATGCGTTGCCCCATTGGCTGGAAGCGGCCTTCGCGGTGGGCGACTGCGTCTCGCTGGCGTCGGTCACGGAGCCCTGGCTCGCGACTTCCTCGCTGCGTTCGCTGGCCCCGACCACGGCGAGTCCGCATTACCTGAAGCTGCCGATGGCCATCCATTCCCTGGGTGCCTCGCGCTACCTGCCGGCGGTCAAGATGTTCAATGGCGATCTCAGCGCCCGCTTGTTGCACCAGGCCAGGGAGAAAGATGCCCGGCTCGCCGAAGGGCTCTACTTGTGCGATGAAGGCAAGTGGTGGGCCTACATGCCGGAGGGAGCGACGCTGTTCGACGAATCCCCGCGGCACTTGTCCGCCATGGTGCGCAGCTATCCCCCCGAACTGCTGGACGATCCCGGCGTTCGCCTGGTGCCCATGGCGACCCTGGGCACTCCGCTGCCGGGCGGCGAGCATCATGTGGTCGACGACTGGCTGGCGCAGCTCGGCATGGCGGCCACTGCCGTCTCGGTGCAGGGGCTATTCGGCGAGCTCTGCGAGGTGTTTTTCGACATCAACCTGCGCATGTTGCGGCTCGGCATGCTGGCGGAAGTGCATGGCCAGAACGCCGTGCTGGTCTTCAGAGACGGCCAATGCCAGGGGCTGCTGCTGCGTGATCACGATTCGCTGAGGATCAGCGTCGACCGCCTCGAGCGACATGGCATGCAGGACCCTTGCTACTGCATCAAGCCAGGCCATGCCAACACTCTCTATCACGACAGTCTCCAGGCCCTGCTGTTCTGGCTGCAGACACTGGCGATCCAGGTCAATATGCGCGCTATCATCGACACTCTGGCGGATCACTACACGCTGTTGCGGGGTGACCTGTGGAGGGAAATGGCGATGCGTCTCGAGGCTCGAATCGACGCTCTGCTCTTCGACGATCATGATCGCGAAATGCTCAAGGAGCAGCTCTTCGAGAGGGAGCAATGGCCCTACAAACGGCTCATCGCGCCGATCATCGAGCGTGCCGGCGGACCCGGCAGCATGCCCTTTGGCACCAGCGCGACCTGTAATCCTTTCGTGCGGGTGAGGCGACAGGCCGGTGAAAGCATCAAAGAGGCACTGACCGAGGCCTGAGGTTTGATACCTATACTGCCCGACATAGCATCGGGCGGTTTTTTCATACAGGTGGCGTTTTCTGCGCAGCGGCTACTTCAGCGAAACCATTCGGGAAACTCGACTGCGAGGGCGTTTCGTTTCTCTTCCTCCTGAGCCTGCTTACGTTCTGCGGCATCGGCGAGTGTGTCGGCACGATGCGGAGGAATGACGAAAATCCCGTCGTCGTCGCCTACTACAAGATCTCCCGGGTTGATCGTCACTCCGTCGATGGCGACGGGAGTGTTGATCTCGCCTTCCAGTTCCAACGCTCTGGTGGTCAGGGGGCTAGTCGTCCGTGAGTAGGTGGGCAGATTCAACCGGGACAGAGCACCCCAGTCGGTGATGGCGCCGTTGGTGACGACACCCGCGAGCTGCTTGCGTAGTGCCGCATAGGCCCGGAACTCGCCCCAGCAGGCACGCCGGTGATCGCCGGACACATCGATCACCAGTACATCACCCGGGCAGGCCATCTTCAGGGCCTCGCGGATGATACTGCCGTCGACATAGGGAATCCTGACCGTTACGGCCGTGCCGAGAAGTCGGACAGGGCGCTGGATGGGGGAGAGGGAGGCGATGGCGCCGAAGTCGGTGAAATGCCCCAGGGTGGAAGTGGCAAGGGTGCGATAGCGTTGCCGTTGCGCCGCCATGATGGTGTCCTGGCGGGGAGCGATATGAAACATGGGGTTTCCCTTATCTGCTATGGGTATCAGCGATGAAGAGTGAGTGATGATGGGCAGATCGCTTCAATGATTCTGGTAGCGGGTGCGGTGCAGCAGATAGACGAAGAAGGGCGCGCCCACGCCTGAGATGAAGATGCCGGCGGGCAGATCCTTGGGCAGGAACGCCACCCGACCCAGCAGGTCGGCATAGAGCACGATCAATGCCCCCACCAGGGCGCTGGCAGGCACCAGTCGGGTGAACTCCCGCCCTACCAGGCGGGCGGCGATATGGGGTGCGATCAAGCCCACGAAGCTGAGTCCCCCGGCAAAGGCCACGGCCGCACCCGCCAGCGCGACGCTGCAGGCCATCAGCACCAGTCGGCTGCGCAACACGTTCACGCCCAGCCCTTGGGCTACCTGATCCCCCAGCGCCATGGCGTCCATGTGTCGTGCATAGGACAAGCACAAGGGAACGGCGATCAGTAGCCAGGGGAGCATGCCGAGTACGTCCTGCCATTGGGCGGCATAGAGGCTGCCGGTTAGCCACACGTAGGCGACCATGGCGGCGGCATCGTCGCTGATCACGATCAACAGGGTGGTGACGGCGCCCATCGCGGCGGAGAGCCCGATACCGACCAGTACCATGCGCGAAGGTGAAATACCCCCCTTCCAGGCGAGCAAGAACACCAGCAGGGCGGAGAACACCGCTCCGAGCAGTGCGGAGGCCGGCAGCCAATGGATACTCAGGCCGGTACCGAATAGTGCCAGGAAGATCACGGCGGCCATGGCGGCGCCGCTGGTGATGCCGATCACGTCCGGCGAAGCTAATGGATTGCGCACGATGCCCTGGAGGATAGCGCCGGCCACGGCCAGGGCCGCCCCCACCAACACGGCCAGCAGGATGCGCGGCAGGCGCAGTTCCCAGATGATGAAGGCGATGTCGCTGTCCCGGGGAGCGAACAGGGCATGCAATACCTGTTCAAGTGAGGTGGGAAAGCTGCCTAGGCTCAGCGAGAGCCCCATGCTGACCAGCAGTACTAGTGCGAGCAGGGCGCTGAGGATGACAGCGCGGTTTGTGGCGGCGGTGTCGTTGCCTGGCTGTGTCAGGGAGGCGGAATGCGTCATGGTCAGGCCCGCTTCCTGCGTGCCAAGTAGATGAAGAAGGGCGTGCCGATCAACGCCGTCATCACGCCTACCGGCACATCCTGAGGTGGCATCAAAAAGCGCGAGGCCACATCGGCCAGCAGCAACAGGCTCGCGCCCAGCAGGGCACACGCCGGCAGCAGCCAGCGATGGTCGACGCCGAAGAGCCCTCGCGCCATGTGCGGCACGATCAGGCCGACGAAACCGATCATGCCGGCGAGTGCGACCGAACTGCCGGCGAGCAGGATTACCACTAGCCCCAGTAACAGCTTGATAGTACCGGCGCGCATGCCCAGGCCCTTGACCATGTCATCGTCCAGCATCAGGGCATTGGCATGGCGGACGAGCAGCATGCACAGCAGCAGGGCGATGCCGAAGAACGGTAGCAGAGGTATCACTACCGATAGCTCACGCCCAGACACGGAACCGGCCAGCCAGTAGAGCACGCTCTCGAAGCTCTGTTGGTCGACGATCAAAAGGCCCTGACTGAACGAGACGAACATGGCGGTGACGGCCACACCCGCCAGCACGACCCGCAGCGACGACAGCTCCCCATGACGACCGCGACTCAGCATGGCCACTAGAGAGGCTGCGACTACAGCACCCAGTAGCGCCGCCCAGACATACTCGGCGGGAGTGTGGAGGGGCAGCAGAGAAACCGCGATCACCACGAAGAACATGGCCCCCGCGTTGATTCCCAGGATACCCGGTGAAGCGAGGGGATTGCGCGTCATGGTCTGCATCAGGGCGCCGGCGATGGCCAGGCTGGCGCCGACCAGGGCAGCGATGACCGCGCGTGGCAGGCGCTCCGTGACAATGATGATATGCGCGACTCGAGTAGGATCATAGTGCATCAGGGCCTGGATGAAGGTTGACGGGGCGATATCCGTGGTACCCAGCATGACGCTTGCCGCGAAGGACGCTGAGACTAAGGCCAGCCCCAACAACAGCCCCGCAATTCGGGAGGCGCGATGATTCAGCATGCACTCGACTCCTTGTCGTGGACGCGAGACGTCGAGGATGTTTCATCGGCGCAGACTGCGGCGGACGTCGTGGACTCATGAGGATCATCCAGCCCGTAATGGGTGTATAGATCATCCAGCATGGCATTGGCGGCCAGGATGCCACCGCCCATGATCCAGTCTACTGCGTCCACTTCGAAGACACGCTCGTCTTGCACGGCATCCAGTCGTTTCCAGAGAGGGTGGGAGGTCCAATGCCGATAGTTCCGCATGATGGCGGGATCGTTCGTTTCCAGTAGCACGAAGATCACGTCGGCATTCATGACCGGAATGTTTTCCTCACTGGTAAGCTTCATGCCCCAGCCTTGGTCGTGCAGGGAGTCGGGTTGCTCGAAACCCAACTCATTGAGGATGGATCCGGCGAATCCCGTCGAGTAGATACGGACATGGTCGCTCTTGAAGCGCACCACGGCGGCCTTCTGTGGCCAGGCGTCGCTCAGTTTGTCAGCGATTCGTCGGCGGAAGTCCGCCACGCGTGTGTCCCACTCCTGGAGTAGCTCGTGGGCGCGGGCTTCTCGTCCCGTAGCCTCGGCGATCAGCCTCAGGGTGGCTTTGAAATTGAAGACGGTGTCTGTCGCGACCGTCGGTGCGATCTTCTCCAGCAGCGGCTGCACTCGCTCGTGGCGAAAGCGCGTGGCCACGATCAGGTCGGGGGCCAGCCAGGCCACCTTCTCCAGGTTGGGCTGGGTCTCTAGACCGACGTGCTCGACGCCGTCGAGAGCATCACGCAAATAGCGATACATGGGCTTTTCGAGCCAGGAGTCGACGACGCCGACGGGCGTGATGCCCAGCGCCACGGCGCTGTCCGTCGCGCCCTGGTAGAGGGTGACGACACGCTGCGGGCGGGCGGGAATGTGGGTGTCGCCGAACGCATTGGTGACGGTGCGTCCATCGCGTGCATCGTCGGCGATGGCCGCTAGGGGGATGAGTGACGCCAGCAACGCCGCCAGACACAGGCTCCGGGTTCGGATGCGAGCTTTCATTCCGGCCTCCTGGCGGATGCGGTCTGCAAGAAACGATGGGAGTCGCGCTCAGATGATGACGCGTCGTCTAGCGATGCAGCGTCGTTTCGTATCACGGCGCGGCCGAGTCGCCAGGCCAGCGGTAGGCAGCAAGCGGCGATCGTCGCCAGTGCCAGGAAGGCATGGTGCAGGGCGGAGGTACTCGCCTCGGTATAGGAAATGCCCTGGCTCAGTGAAACCTGCACGGCGGTATCGTAGTAGATAGAAAGCGCGACGATGCCGAGCGAAGAGATCAGGCGGCGGGACATGTTGTTCATGGCGGAGGCCTGGGCGACGTTGGACTCGGGGAGTTCCTTCATGCCCACTGTGGTGGAGGGCAAATAGGCGCAGCCGAGGCCGAGGCCGCGCAGGCCCATCCAGGCGCCGATCATCCACACGGGCGTGGCCTTTGTCAGTGTGGCGAGCCCCGCCAGGCTTATCATGGTGATCAGAAGCCCGACGCTGAGGCACCACTGTGGCGGGTAGCGGTCGATCATACGACCCGCGATGGGCGAGCAAACGGCGGCAGTTAGCGCAGTAGCCAGAAAGACGAGCCCCGTGGTCAGCGGGCCGAATCCCAGCGCGTTCTGCATCCACAGCGGCACCAACAGGATGCAGCCGAACAGGATGATCGACTGTAGGCAAGCCAGGATGACGCTGAGGCGATACCTGCGATGGGAAAACAGTGAGAGATTGAGCAAGGGCGTGTCGGTGCGTCGCTCGACGCAAACGAAGAGTACGAGTGCCAGCAGGCCGATCGCGAGCGTCAGCACAGTCTCGACGCGTAAGAGATCCGTCAGCGTCTCCACCCGGCTGAGGGAAAATAGTACTGTGCCCATTCCCAAGGTGATCAGCCCGAAGCCAGGCAGGTCGAACCGACGTCGATGATTGGCGGCTTCGGCCGGGAGATAACGATAGCTGCATAGCAGCCCCAACAGCGCGAACGGCATGTTCATCAAGAATAGCGCCCGCCAGTGGCTGACCTCGAGCAGCAGCCCACCGACGCTGGGGCCGATGGCGGGCGCGATCATCACCGCGAAGCCCCATATTCCGCTGGCGTGGCCTCGTTGATCGCTGGGGTAGGCGGAGAAGATCAATGACAGAGACAGAGGGATCATCAGCCCCGCTGCCACGCCCTGCAGTCCGCGTGCGAGGATGATACCCGCCAGGCTCTGTGCCATGGCGCCGAGCGCTGAGCCAGCCAGAAATCCCCACAACCCCAGTAGGTAGACGTGCTTACGACCGAAGCGGTCGGCGAGATCGCCAGTGAGCGGCATGGTCATGCCCATGGTGATCATGAAGAGCGTTACCACCCAACTGACGTCCGTGGCGCTGGCATCAAAGGTGATCATCAAATCGGCCACGGCAAGATTCAGAGCGCTGTTATTGAGGCTGACGGTAAAGGTACCCAGCAGCACACTGACCAGCACCTTTCCGCCATGCCGGATAGCATTCGGCATGGATACTCACTTGATGGGAGCAGAGAAGGCATCGCCCTCGCATAACGCGAATCAGGAATGCGTCATGGAGTGGAGTAAAATGATGGCATGCTGCAAAGTTTAATGCAAAG
>NZ_JARANY010000043.1 GCF_029889885.1 Chromohalobacter sp. 296-RDG | reverse complement strand
GCTCATGGCTGACGCCCAGCGATCTGGTCGAGAACGAAGACTGGGACAGCATTCGCGAACTGGCGCGCAAGGCCGCCGAACGCTTTCATCACTAACGCTTTATCAGGACGACTTGCTATCAAGCAGGCAACCGTTTCTCTCTCGACAGCTGATGCTGTTCTTCCGACCCGCCGTTTGGCGGGTCTTTTTTTGCTTCACGCACGTTAGCGGGATGGCGTCGATGATCTGACGTCATTTAATTGAAAGATTCCTGGCCTAGTCTGGCGCAAGTGGCGTCGATCCCCTGTACTGGACAAGGAGCTTTTCATGCAACGTGCTTTCCTGCTTTCTTCTCTTGGCATCACGCTGGCCTTGGGAGCCTGCGCGAGTAGCGCTCAGGCCAATACCGAGATTACCTGGTGGCATGCCATGGGGGGCGCACTGGGCGATAAGGTCGACCAGATCGCGGCCAGTTTCAATGCCAGCCAGGATGAATATGTCGTCAGTCCAGTCTTCAAGGGTAACTATACCGAAACCATGACCTCGGCGATCGCCGCCTTCCGAGCGGGCAAGGCGCCGGAGATCGTGCAGATCTACGAGGTGGGTACTGCGACCATGATGAGTGCCAAAGGCGCCATCGTGCCGGTTTACCAGTTGATGGCGAATGCCAATGTCGATTTTGACCCGAACGCCTATTTACCAGCAGTGACGGGATACTATACCGATCCCGAAGGACGCATGCTGTCCATGCCTTTCAACTCCTCTACGCCGGTTACTTATGTCAATCGGGATATTCTGGAAAAGGCCGGGATCGATGAGTTGCCCGATACATGGCAGGGGCTAGGCAAGGTGCTCGAAAAGGTGGTCGATTCCGGTGCAGCAGAATGCGGTCTGACCACCACTTGGCCATCCTGGGTGATGCTCGAGAATTACTCGGCACGCAACGACATTCCCTTTGCTAGCCAAGCGAACGGTTTCGAAGGGTTGGATGCGCGGCTGAAATTCAACCAAACCGCCGTGGTCGACCATGTTCAGCGTCTCAGGAAATGGCAGCAAGACGAGCGCTTCGAGTTCGGTGGTCGCAAGGATGAGGCTGCTCCCAAGTTTTATTCTGGCGAGTGCGCCATGATGATGGCTTCTTCTGCCTCCTACGCCGGGGTAAGTGAGAATGCCAGCTTTGATTTCGGTGTCGCACCACTGCCTTATGACGCCGACGTGATCGACACGCCCAACAATACCATCATCGGCGGGGCCTCGCTGTGGGTACTCAACGGCGCCACAGCGGCCCAGAAGAAGGGCATCGCCGCATTCTTCGAGTACCTTTCCACGCCCGAGGTGCAGGCCGACTGGCACCAGTTCACCGGGTATCTGCCGATCACCGAGGCGGCCGCCGAGCTGACCCGTGAGCAAGGCTTCTATGCCAATAATCCAGGTACCGAGGTGGCGATCCAGCAGATGACCGGCTCTGCACCTACCGAGAATTCCAAGGGGCTGCGACTGGGCAACATGGTGCAGATCCGGGACGTCATTAATGGTGCGTTGGAGAAGATCTTCGCTGGCGAAGTCGGTGTGCAGGCAGGTCTCGACCGAGCAGTCGAAGAGGGTAATGCCCTACTGGATGAATTCCAGGACGCCAATAGCTGATTCGCTGGTCACCCCCGTCCGTCACCGGTTAGTGCCGGTAGCGGGCGGGTGTGTCATGGAGATATCGCATGGCCTACTTTCAACGCTCTCCTCTCACGCCCTGGTTGCTGCTGGCACCACAGTTGATCATCGTGAGTGTGTTCTTTTTCTGGCCGGCATGGCAGGCGGTACAGCAGGCGTTCTATATCGAGGATGCTTTCGGTCTGTCGCAGCAATTTGCTGGCCTGTCCAACTTTATTGCTGTGCTCAGTAATCCGGATTACTACAGCGTCATATGGACCACGGTCGTGTTCTCGTTGTCGGTGGCGCTAGGTGCTATGAGCATTGCTCTATTTTTGGCGGTGCTTGCCGATCGCGTTATCAAGGGTGCGAGTACCTATAAGACGTTTCTGATCTGGCCTTATGCAGTGGCACCGGCGGTGGCGGGAGTGTTATGGCTTTTTCTATTCGATCCCTCGCTAGGGTTGGTAACTGCCCTGTTGGAACGCCTGGGTATCGAGTGGAATCACAACCTCGACGGTGGTCAAGCGTTGTTGTTGGTTATCCTGGCATCCGTATGGAAGCAGATGAGTTACAACTTCGTATTCTTCTTGGCCGGGTTGCAAGCGATTCCCAAGAGTTTGTTGGAAGCAGCGGCCATTGACGGTGCCAATCCCATGCGTCGTTTTTGGACCATTGTCTTTCCGCTGTTGTCACCAACGAGTTTCTTCTTGCTGGTCATGAACAGCATTTATGCCTTCTTCGAGACGTTCGGAACCATCGATACCGTGACCTCGGGTGGACCGGGGAGTGCGACGACGACGCTAGTCTACAAGATCTATCAGGATGGTTTCGTGGGTCAGAATCTCGGTACTAGCGCAGCTCAATCAGTGTTGTTGATGATGCTGGTGGGAGGGCTGACATTCATTCAATTTCGTTTCGTCGAACGTCGAGTACAGTACTGATGCGCTATCAACGCCTAGGGCTGGATCTGGTCAGCCATCTATTGCTGGCGGCAGGGTGTGGCCTGTTCTTCCTGCCGGTGTGGCTGGCCTTTACGGCAAGCACGCACTCGATGAGCGATCTTTACACGCATATTGCGCCTCTATGGGTGGGCGATGTTGGCCTGGACAATTATGCGCAATTGTTAAGCGAGCCGGTCAATGGTTTGAAGACCGGAATGCTCCGACTTCTATTCAACTCATTGGTAATGGCGACCGGCATTGCCGTGGGCAAGATCGTGATTTCCGTGTTGGCGGCTTATGCCATCGTATTCTTTCGCTTTCCTTTTCGTCGCTTATGTTTCTGGCTGATTTTCATCACGCTGATGTTGCCGGTAGAGGTGCGTATTCTGCCGACCTACGAAGTGGTCGCGAACCTTCATATGCTCGATAGCTATTCGGGGTTGATCCTGCCGTTGATCGCCAGTGCGACGGCAACGTTTCTCCTGCGTCAATTCTATCTGACGATTCCCCCCGAGCTGGTTGAAGCTGCGCGTATCGATGGCGCGGGCCCCTGGCGTTTCTTGAAGGACATTTTGTTGCCACTGTCGAAGACCAATCTCGCGGCACTGTTCGTGATCATGTTCATTTATGGCTGGAATCAGTATCTATGGCCGCTGCTGATCACTACCGATGCCAATTACATGACCGTGGTGGTTAGTCTCAAGCGCATGCTGACTACGGGGGACGCTTTGGTCCCTTGGCAGGATGTCACGGCGACGGCAATACTCGCCATGGGCCCTCCTGTCCTGGTGATCCTGCTTCTACAGCGCTACTTCGTCAAAGGGCTGGTCGACGCCGAAAAGTAAGGCGGCACTATAGCGACTAACGTGAATTAGCGACTAGCGTGAATTCGAACAGAATCAATGAGATAACGACCTATGGCTATCCTGCATTTGACGCGCCTCAAGAAGCGCTACCCCAATGGTTTTATCGCCCTGCATGGGATCGATCTGTCGGTGACCGAGGGGGAGTTGATCGTCATCGTCGGGCCTTCGGGATGTGGCAAGTCGACCTTGCTGAGGACGTTGGCGGGGTTGGAGTCGATCAGCGATGGCGAGCTTACGATCAACGGTCGGCGCGTCAACGAGCTGGAGCCTGCCGAACGCGATATCGCCATGGTCTTCCAGAACTATGCGCTCTACCCGCACATGAGCGTGGCCGGGAACATGGGCTATGCCCTGAAAAATCGTGGCGTTCCCAAGGACGAGATCCGTCGTCGCGTGGCGGCGACCGCCGAGCTGCTGGGTCTCGGCGAGTTACTCGAGCGGCGTCCGAGGCAGCTATCCGGCGGACAGCGTCAGCGTGTCGCGATGGGGCGGGCGATCGTGCGTGAGCCGCAAGTCTTTCTCTTTGACGAGCCGCTTTCCAACCTCGATGCCAAGCTGCGCGTGCAGATGCGTCTGGAAATCCGGCATCTTCAGAAGCGACTTGGAATCACCTCGGTCTACGTCACGCACGATCAGGTCGAGGCGATGACCCTGGCGGACCGTCTGGTCGTGATGAACGGCGGGCATGTCGAGCAATGTGGAACGCCGATGGCGCTCTACGCAGAGCCGGCGACACGCTTCGTGGCCAGTTTTCTCGGTTCGCCGGCGATGAATTTCCTGCCCGTGACGATCCACCAGGGAGGGGTGGTGCTGCCCAATGGCACACCGTTGGCGCTGCCTGTGGACATACCCGAAGGACGGGCGGCGACCCTTGGCATTCGCCCGGAACATCTTCTCGAGGCGACATCTACGCAGAATGCAGGCGTGATCCTGGAGGTGACGATCGAGATGCTCGAACCGCTGGGGGCGGATATGTTGGCCTACACACGTTTGCCTGGGCTCGAGGAATGGTTGGTGGTGCGCCTGGACGGCGCGCACGCCGCCCGCGAGGGGCAGCGTTTGTCACTCACGTTTTCACCGGCGTATTGCCATGTCTTCGACGCCGACGGGATGCGCGTTTCCATGACCGAGGCAGCCGATGCCAAGGCGCGGGCGGTTCAATAGCCGGCATTGGGGTCGACGGTGTCGATGGCTTCCCCGGCCTGCATGGCGGTGAGGGCCTTGGCGACCTGGTCGGCGGCTTCGTCGATGGGGGTCGGGCCGGCCATGTGCGGGGTAATCCATAGGCGTGGATGCTGCCACAGCGGACTATCGTCGGGCAGTGGCTCCGTGGGAAAGGCATCGAGCAAGGCGCCACGCAGTCGGCCGTTTTCGTCCTCGCCGGTACCCAGCGCTTCGAGTAATGCGGCCTCGTCTATCAGCGTACCGCGTCCGGGGTTGATGAGGCTGGCGCCGTCGGGTAACGCGGCCAGGGCGTCGCGGTCGATGATGCCGCGTGTGGAAGGCGTATCCGGGAGCAGCGTGACCAGGCTGTGGACCTTGCCGAGCAGGGTCTGGAGGCCATCATCGCCGTGATGGCAAGTGATGCCCTTGAAGGCCTTGGGCGAGCGACTCCAGCCGTGCACTGGGTAGCCGTCGGCGGCGAGCTGGCGGGCCACATGGCGGCCGATGGCACCCAGCCCGAGAATGCCGATGCTCCATTCGCGCTTGGGCGTGAGCGCGTGTTCGCGCCAGGTGGTGTGATGCTGCTGGCGACGGTAGCGGTCGAAGTCGCGCTGAAAATGCAGCACGCCATAGCGTACGTAGTCGGCAATCAGCTCGCCCATTCCGGCATCGCGCAGCTTGACGATGGGGATGTCCCGGGGAAGTGCGGGGTTGTTGAGCAACGCATCCACGCCAGCGCCGAGATTGACGATGCCCTTCAGCGCTGGCTGGGCCTCGAAGAGCGATGCCGGTGGTTTCCATGCCGCGAGATAGTCAGCCTGGAAATCGCTCGTTTCGTCACTGATGGCGAACTCCGCCGAGGGTAAACGCGAAGCGAGCCTGTCTTTCCAGAGCGCGGCGTCGTCGGCATGGATCAAAATGCGCATGAAGTCCTCATGGGGTAGTCGTGGATGATGAATGAGAGGCGTCGTTGATGCGCGCCTATCGCGCTATACGATTTGTAGCATCGGTGGCGGTGCCTCGCCGAGCAAACGCCCGAGAATCGTCAATCCCTGATCGAAGCGTTCGAGATCGTTTTCGCCACCCAGGCTCAAGCGAATACGCCGGGGTGCAGGGCCCTGATCGACCATGAACGACTGCGCCGTAGAAATTGCCAAGCCCTCTTGCAGTGCCTGTTGCTGCAGTTCCTCTGCGCGCCATGCCCCGGGCAGGGCCAGCCAGATATGCATGCCCGTAGGACGCGCGGTCATGGCGTGGCCCGCGAGGCGTGTGCGGGTCAGCTGCTGGCGCTCGGCAAGCAGATGCCGCTGCTCGTTGGCCAGGGCGTCGACGGTACCATCGGCCAGCCAACGGTCGGCGATCTCGAAGACCAGCGGCGTAGCCATCCAACTGGTGGCGCGCAGTCGGGGCAGGGTGTGGTGCAGCTGTCCGCGCGGCACGCTGAGATAACCGGCGCGCAGGCCCGAAACGGTGGCCCTGGTCAGGCTGGTGATATGAAAGCTCTGGCGCGGTAGACGCGCGGTCAGCGGGCTCAATCCGGGGGGCTCGAGCAGGGCGTGCACGTCGTCCTCGATCAACCAGGTACCGTGTCGTGCCAGCACCTCGGCCACGGCATCGCGCCGTGTGTTGTCCATGGTCGCGCCGGTGGGGTTGAGCTGCGTGGGCGTCAGGCACACGGCACGCGGTCTGTAACGCTGGCATGCGGCGTCGAGGGCGTCGGGAATCACTCCTTGTTCGTCGATGGCTACACCGCGCAGTTGCAAGCCCAGCGTGCGTGACAAAGCGATCAAGCCGTGGTCAGTGAGCGCCTCGGTCAACACCACATCGCCATGCTGCACCAGCGTGGCGATGGCCAACATCACACCGTGGGCGGCGCCATTGCACAGCACTCGGTCGTCGGGCGTGCCGGGCACGCCGAGCGTGTCGTGTAGCCATTGGCTGGCGCGCTCGCGCTGGTGGTGCAGTCCCGCGATGGGGCGGCAGGCATCGATGACATCGGGATGTGCGCTGTCCGCTACGTCGCGAAGCGTTTCGCGAAAGCGTAGATGATGCCCGGGTGGGCAGATCGGGTGGGCAATGGAAAGATCCACTGGGGAGACGTCCATGGCCATGTTGGCGCTGCGTAGGTACTCGGCCTCCTGGCCGTCGTCGAGACTGTTGATCCAGGTGCCGCTACCCACGCGGGCTTGCACCAGGCCCATCTTTTCCGCCTGGGCGTAGGCACGCGAGACGGTTTGCACGCTCACCGCCAATGTCTCTGCAAGGCAGCGGTGTGGCGGCAGGCGCGTACCGGGCGTGAGCTCGCCCTGGTGAATGGCCTCGGCGAGTGCTCGGGCGATGGCCAGATACTTGGGCCCATGGGCCGGTAGATAGGGTTTCAGGTCAATTGTCATGACACAATAAAGCCTTTGACGGCAAGCAGCGCGTGAATGCTAGTATCGCTGACAACGCATTGATCGACAATTGTACTGATTTCTTCCTTCCTTGTGTCAGTACGATTTATTTCATCGAATGCAGGGTCCTGCCTCCCGTCCGGGAGATCAGGGATGAGCAATTCTATCGGGCGAGTGGTGCCATGTCTGAGGTTTCCCTGCCTTTCACTCGTGAGGAATACGCCAGCCGTCTGCACAAGGTGCGTTCGGCCATGGCCCATCGAGGGATCGACGTTCTGATCGTCAGCGATCCATCCAACATGGCGTGGTTGACGGGGTACGATGGTTGGTCCTTTTATGTGCATCAGTGCGTGTTACTCGGCTTGGAAGGCGAGCCGGTCTGGTATGGGCGCCGCATGGATGCCAACGGGGCGCTACGTACCTGCTGGATCCATCCGGAGAACATTACCTATTACCCGGATTATTACGTTCAAAATCCCGATATGCATCCCATGGAGTACCTGGCGCAGTCGATCCTCCCGGATCGTGGCTGGCACGAGGGGACCATCGGCATGGAGATGGATAACTACTACTTTTCCGCCAAGGCGTATGTGAGTCTCATACACCAGTTACCGCATGCACGTTTCGCAGATGCCAATTCGCTGGTCAACTGGTGCCGGATAATCAAGTCGCCGCAGGAAATCGAGTACATGCGCATTGCGGCGCGGATTGTCGAGGGCATGCATTCGCGTATCCTCGAGGTCATTCAGCCGGGGGTGCCCAAGAGCAAGGTGGTGTCCGAGATCTACCGCGTGGGCATCGAGGGCTGGGCCGATCCGCAAGGGCGTGTCTTCGGTGGCGACTATCCGGCCATCGTGCCCATGTTGCCGACCGGTGCGGATGCCGCTGCGCCGCACCTGACCTGGGATGACACCCCGTTTCGCAAGGGCGAGGGTACCTTCTTCGAAATCGCCGGTGTGTATCGTCGCTATCACGCGCCGTTGTCGCGTACTGTGTTCCTGGGCACGCCGCCGCGCCAGTTCCTGCGCGCCGAGTCGGCATTGCTCGAGGGTATCGACAACGGTCTGGCGGTGGCCAAGCCAGGTAATCGTGCCGCCGATATCGCCATGGCGCTGGGTACGGCGATGGACAAGTATGGCTTCGACCGTGGCGGGGCGCGCTGCGGCTATTCCATCGGCATCAGTTACCCGCCGGATTGGGGCGAGCGCAATGTGAGTCTGCGTCCCTCCGATGACACCATTCTCGAGCCGGGGATGACGTTTCATTTCATGCCGGGCCTCTGGGAAGACGACTGGGGCCTGGAGATCACCGAAAGCATTCTGATTACCGAAACTGGTTGCGAGACACTGGCCAACTTTCCACGCCAGTTGTTCGTGTGCTGAGCCGTGGGATGCGAGACGAGGAGAAAATGACATGAGCAAGCGACCCAGCCCGGTGTCACCTACGGTCGATTTCGAGGCCGACGGCATTCAGCACGGCTTTTTCAAACTGCCGATCTCCACCGATGAGTCGGCCTGGGGCGCGGTGATGATTCCGGTGACCGTGATCAACAACGGCGCGGGACCCACGGCGCTGCTCACTGCTGGCAACCACGGTGATGAATACGAAGGCATCACGGCGCTTCTCAAACTCAGTAATACGCTGCGCGCCGAAGACGTACGCGGCCGCGTCATCATCGTGCCGATCATGAACGTGCCCGCCGCCACTGCTGGCAAGCGCACCTCGGGGCTGGATGGCGGCAATCTCAATCGTAGTTTTCCTGGCGACCCGGATGGCGGTGTCACCGAGCAGATCGCCGATTACTTCACGCGTGAACTGGTGCCGATGTGCGACGTGGCGCTGGATCTGCATTCCGGCGGCCGCACGCTGGATATCCTGCCCTTCGCTGCGGCGCACCGCCTCGACGATCGTACCCAGGAAGCGCAAAGCCTTGCTGGCGCGGTTTCCTTTGGTGCGCCGGTGGCGATGATGATGTTCGAACTCGACGCCACCAAGCTCTACGACACCGCCGTGGAATCTCAGGGCAAGACCTTCGTGACCACCGAGTTGGGCGGCGGCGGCACGACGACACCGGAGCGCATGGCCATCGCCGAACGCGGCGTACGCAACTTCCTGATTCACTACGGGCTAATCGACGGCACACTGGAAACGCCCGCCGAGCCACAGGTGTACGTGGATATGCCCGATGCGTCCTGCTACGTACAGAGCGAGCATAATGGTCTGCTGGAGCTGGTATTTTCCTTGGGCGAGAGCGTGCGGCGCGGTGATGTGATCGCACGGATCTATGATATGACGCGCACCGGTAGCGAGCCGGTCGTCTACCATGCCCAGCGCGATGGCGTGCTGGTGGCGCGGCGCTTCCCGGCGCAGGTGAACATGGGCGATACGATTGCGGTGATCGCAGAAGTCGTCGATAGTCTCGAGCGTTGAAGATGGGTCGCCACATCACATGAAACTCGACCGCTACGACCTCAAGATTCTCGATATCCTGGCGCGCGACGGGCGCATCACCAAGTCGAAACTGGCCGAGGCGATCAACCTTTCGGTCAGTCCCTGCTGGGAGCGCGTGCGACGCCTGGAAAAAGCCGGCGTCATCGAAGGCTATGGCGCCCGCCTCAATCCGTCTCTGGTGGTCAAGCGTACGCCGGTCTGGGTGCAGATCGAGCTTGCGAATCATCAGGCGGCGAGTTTCGCGCGTTTCGAGAAAGCCGTCGCCGAGACGCCGGAGGTGACCGAGTGCGTCGCGGTGGGTGGCGGTGTCGACTACCTGGTCAAGTTCGAAACCGACTCTATCGATGCCTATCAGCGCACGATCGATGCCTGGCTGATGGATGGCCTGGGGATCGAACGCTACTTCACCTATATCGTCACCAAGACCGTGAAACGCACAGCGCCACCGTTGGAATTGAACGACGACGCTTCGTAGCACGTCAGGCGTCGTCTATGGCCATTGATTGATGTCGTCTGGGTGCTAGGGTAGTAATACTCTGTGGCCTCATTTTCGCAATGGGATATTTACATGCCGTCAGAAGTGGTGACACCGCATTCATTTTCCGCTGCCGCTCACTATGACGACCAGCGCGACCGGCCCTTGCGGACGCTCGATGGCCCGCAGGAACAGCCGCTGACCCTGTCGCTCAACGATACCGCCATGGTGACCTTGCTGGCGACGCCAGAGGTTCTCGAATCCCTGGCGCTGGGACATGCTTTCACAGCGGGCTGGATCGAGCGCGCCGAGCAGGTCGAGGACATTCAGCTATCGCGGCTGCGTCACGGCCTGCTGGTGCGGCTGGCGGTTTCGTCGCAGACTGAAGCGCGCGCCGCTGGTTTGCAACGCGCCGGGGCCTCGGTGTCGAGCTGCGGTGCCTGCGGGGTGGCCGAGGAGTCGCAGTTGATGCAGGGGCTGAGGCGTTTGCCGGCGTGCACGCCCCTGGCACCCGAGGCCTTGATGCGCGGTGTGGAGAGTCTACAGCGCCACGCACGTGCCGGATTGCATATGGCGCTGGCCCTCGATAGCGATGGCGGGGTATTGTCACGCGGCGTGGATATCGGACGCCACAACGCCTTGGACCGAGTCATCGGCGAAGGATTGGGACAGGGCGAAATGCCGGCGGCGGTGTTGCTTTCCAGTCGCTGTAGCATGGAGCTGGTGCAGAAGACCGTGCGTGCCGGTATCGCCACCCTGGCCACTTTGTCGTTGCCCTCGGCCCTGGCAGTGGAAATTGCACGTGCCTGCGACCTCAACTTGATCTGTTGTCATCGCGGTCGGCATCTCGAACGCCTGAGTGGCGCGGCATAGCCTGCGAGTTCTGCACGCTCCGTTTCCCGGGTATTCACCACGTTCATTGCGTCATTTTTCCTCTATTTTTCACCCACTACGTCATCGAGGGTGCCATGGCTTCCCATCAACAGACTCCGTTACCCGACGACCGCGAGTCGAATCCGGCAAACGAGGTCGGGGAGCGTCTCCCCGAGGCGGACACGACCCTGACCCAAGCCCCGAGCATCGAATCCTACACCGGTCCGGCCGGTGGCTGGGGCGCGATGCAAAGCGTGGGGCGTCACCTCAAGCGTAGCCAGGCGCCGCTCAAAGGCGCGCGGGCATTGCTGTCCACCAACCAGCCGCATGGCTTCGATTGCCCGGGCTGCGCGTGGGGCGATCCATTGCACGGTTCGTCGTTCGAGTTCTGCGAAAATGGCGTCAAGGCGGTGGCCTGGGAAAGCACCAAGAAGCGCGTCACGCGGCGTTTCTTCGAGCGCCATACGCTGAGCGAGCTGCGTGGTTGGGATGATTTTCGCCTCGAGGACCAGGGCCGGCTCACCGAACCCATGCGTTACGATGCGGCCAGTGACCGCTATGTTCCCATCGACTGGGAGTCTGCCTTCGCGCTGATCGCCGAACACTTGGCGGCGTTACCCGATCCCGACCGGGCGCTGTTCTATACCTCGGGACGCGCCAGCAACGAAGCGGCGTATCTGTATCAGTTATTCGTGCGCCTCTACGGCACCAACAATTTCCCCGATTGCTCGAACATGTGCCATGAGGCGAGTGGCGTGGGCATGCAGGCTAGTCTCGGTGTGGGGAAGGGCACCGTTCAACTGGAGGATTTCGAGCACGCTGATACCATCCTTGTCTTCGGTCAGAATCCCGGCACCAATCATCCCCGGATGCTCGGTGACTTGCGGCGTGCGGCGGAGCGAGGGGCGCGTATCGTCAGCTTCAATCCGCTCAAGGAGCGTGGTCTGGAGCGTTTCGCCGATCCTCAGAACAAACGCGAGATGCTGACCCAGGGTAGTCATCGTATTTCCTCGCATTATTATCAACCCAAGATGGGCGGCGACATGGCGGCGGCACGCGGGATTGCCAAGGCCTTGTTCGCGCTCGAGGCCGGAGGGCACTTCACGCCGGATCGTGCCTTCATCGAGTCGCACACCGCCGGCTATGAGCAATGGCGGGCTCAGGTCGAGGCCACGCCGTGGGTGGATATCGAGGATC
Organism: Chromohalobacter sp. 296-RDG; assembly: GCF_029889885.1. GTDB lineage: Bacteria > Pseudomonadota > Gammaproteobacteria > Pseudomonadales > Halomonadaceae > Chromohalobacter. Next base: position 9,590 of record NZ_JARANY010000043.1, on the reverse strand, counting down.
AGGCCGGCCTGCCGCGCACTCAGATCGAGGAGGTGGCCGACATCGTTGCCCGTGCCGAGCGCATGATCATCACCTGGGCGATGGGCATTACCCAGCATGAGCATTCGGTGGACACCGTTCGCGAGTTGGTCAACCTGCTGTTGTTGGGGGGCCACATCGGGCGCCCCGGCGCGGGGCCGTGTCCGGTACGCGGTCACTCCAACGTGCAGGGTGACCGCACCATGGGCATCGACGAGAAGGCGCCCACGCGGCTGATCGATGCTCTGGAGGCTCGTTATGGTGAAACAAGCGGCGTAACCATGCCGCGCACGCCGGGTCTCAACACCGTGGGTGCCATTCGCGCGCTGGAACTGGGCGAGGCCGATGTCTTCATTGGCCTGGGAGGCAACTTCACCCGGGCCACGCCGGATAGCCAACGCACCGAGCGTGCCTTCCGACGCCTGGGACTCAATGTTCAGATCAGCACCAAGCTCAACCGTAGCCACCTGATCACCGGTGGTGATGCGTTGATCCTGCCGTGCCTGGGCCGCACCGAGATCGATCGTCAAGGCGAGGCGGGCGCATCTCAGCAGGTCAGCGTCGAAGACTCGATGTCGATGGTCCACGGCAGTGCCGGTATTCATGCGCCGGCTTCCGAGTGGCTACGCTCAGAGCCGGCGATCATTGCAGGGATCGCCGAGGCCACGTTGGCGCGGGTACTGCCGCATCGAGGGGTCGACACGGACGTGGTCGATTGGGCCGCGATGGTGGCCGATTACGACCGCATTCGCGACGAGATCGAGGCAGTCATTCCCGGTTTCGGGAACTTCAATGCGCGTCTGCAGCAGGCAGGAGGCTTCTGGCTGGAGAACGTCGCCAGTCAACGCCGCTTCAATACGTCATCCGGTCGGGCCACGTTCTGTGCCTCGCCGCTGCCCGAGGCGGTGATGCACCAACGCCTGCACGCACGCCGCGATGACGGCTGGCTGACACTGCAGACGCTGCGCAGCCACGATCAGTACAACACCACCGTTTACGGTTACGACGACCGTTACCGAGGCGTCAAGGGCCAGCGGCGGGTGGTGTTCGTCAATCCCGCAGACCTCACACGACTGGGGCTCGCAAGCGACCAGTGGGTCGATCTGGTAGGGCTCGATCACGAGGGTGCGCCTCGTCGCGCCCCGGCATTCAGGATCGTCGCCTACGAGACCCCCGAAGGCTGCGCCGCCGCTTACTATCCTGAAACCAATGCGTTGGTACCCTTGGAAAGCGTCGGTGTGGGTACCGATACACCCACCTCCAAGGCGGTCGCGGTACGCCTGGAGCTGAGTCAGCGGATTGTCTGATGCGCTGGCAATACGTGCCGTACGACCAAAGTTGAGACGCATGGCCGGTGTCGCGGCGCTATACTGTTAAATACTACATAAGCGTCGCCACATAAGCTGGTATTACATAAAACATTCGGACGACGCCTTTAACGCCCCTCCTACATCTAGGGGGCACGCCGCTCAACTCAACGGGATCGCCCGGGAGGTGCCGTCATGGAACTCTTCATCCAGACTGCATTGGGGTTTCCTTTCGTCTTTTTCCTCGGTTTGCTGGTACTGGTGGCAGTCTACTGGTTGCTGGTCGGGCTGCGCGTCATACGCGTCTCATGTTTCGACCATGACAGCCTGCGTGACGACCATCTCGCCAGTACCTTGATTTCCCTGGGCTTTGCAGGTGTGCCGGCGTCATTCGCGCTGAGTGCCTTGATCGTCACCGCCACGCCCATCGCATTCGCATTGAGTTTGGTACTGCAATGGCTGCCGCTAGGGTTGGTGCGTTTGCCGCTGGGCTTTCTGGCTATCTGGGCAGCGTTCGCGCTGGCGTCATCGCCGAGTGTCGCCGCGTGTCATGCCCTGGCTCGGCGTTTCCACCATTCACGTCGGGCTTCTCCGCGCTGGCTTCTGGGAGAAACCGTCATCGTGCGCGAGGCCAGCGACAATGAAGGGCGCTGCCAGGCGGCGCTGGAAAACGACTCGGACGTGGTCGTGACTCTGCATGGCAAAGGGGCGAGTTGTTCCGCCGGTGAGCGCCGCGTACTGGTGAAGCATGTCGCCCGTGAAAACGTTTACCGTGCGGTACCCGCCGAGGAATATCTGGACGCCCATGCGCGCCTGCGCAAGCTGCATTTACTGCCGCGTCACGATATCTAAGCGCTTCACGCCCGCCGCTGCCCTTGCTTGCGGCGGTGGGACGTAGGAAAAGGGCGCGCAGAAAAAAAAGCCCTTACCAGCGCGTGACTCGAAAAAAACCGGTGTCGATCCCCCCTCCAGACAAAAACTCTTCCGCCTTGCGCTGCTTTATCCTGTAGGCATTGGATGAACGTCATCCGCCACGACCTATCCGGGCCAGATGTTAGTCGACCCAGGCCCGGTTCGTTTTCGGGAGAAGTAGCGCATGAAACTCAACGACCCGCGTCTATTGCGCCAGTACGCTTATATCGAGGGTAAATGGACACACGGCGACGCCGGTCGCGAAGAAGCGGTCGTCGATCCCGCCACGGGCGAGGTGCTGGGCCACATTCCCTGGCTCGAGGCTCCGCAATTACGGGAGGCAGTGGATGCCGCAGATACTGCCTTCGCCCAGTGGCGAGCGTTGCGTGCCGATGAGCGTGCCGAGCGTCTTCAGGCGTGGTATAACCTGCTGATCGAGCACCGTGAAGATCTGGCGGTCATCATGACGCGCGAGCAAGGCAAGCCGCTACCCGATTCACGCGGCGAGATCGAATACGGTGCCAGCTTCATCAAGTGGTTCGCCGAGGAGGGCAAGCGCACCTTCGGACAGACCATTCCCAGTCACATCCCCAACGCCGCCCTGGGTTCGCTCAAGGAGCCGGTGGGGGTGGCGGCATTGATCACGCCCTGGAACTTTCCGCTAGCGATGATTACGCGCAAGGCCGGTGCCGCGCTGGCCGCCGGCTGCACGGTCATTGTCAAGCCGGCCGGCGAGACGCCGTTCTCGGCCCTGGCGCTGGCGGAACTCGCCGAACGCGCCGAGATTCCTGCCGGGGTTTTCAATGTGGTGCTGGGCGAACCCGCCGAGGTGTCCAAGCTGTTGTGCGAAGAAGAACGCGTCAAGGCGTTGTCGTTCACCGGCTCCACGCGCGTCGGGCGGCTGTTGCTGGAGCAGTCTGCCAATAGCGTCAAGCGTGTCTCGCTGGAACTGGGTGGCAATGCGCCGTTCATCGTCGGCCCTGACATGGACCCCGCCGAGGCCGCGCGTGCTGCAGTCGCCGCCAAGTTTCAGACTGGCGGGCAAGATTGCCTGGCCGCCAACCGGATCCTGGTGCACGAGTCGATCCATGACGAGTTCGTCGAGCAGTTCGTCGCTTGCATGGAAACGCTCAAGGTCGGCAACGGCTTGGTGACCAATATCGATATCGGGCCACTGATTCATCAGCAGGCGGTGGAGAAAGCGTCGAGCATCGTCGATGACGCCATGTCGCGCGGCGCGACGCTGGTGCATGGCGATCAGTCCATGGCGCCGGGGCCTAATTTCTTCATGCCCACGTTGCTCACTGGCGTGACGCCCTACATGAAGGCCTGGCGCGAGGAGAGCTTCTCGCCGGTGGCGGGAGTGACCGCCTACAAGGATGACGATGAGGTCATCAAACTGGCCAACGATACCGAGTACGGCCTGGCGGCCTATGTCTATACCCACGACATTCGCCGTATCTGGAAGCTCCTGCGTGCCCTGGAGTACGGCATGGTGGCGATCAACTCGGTGAAGATGACCGGTCCGCCAGTACCCTTCGGTGGCGTCAAGCAATCCGGCCTCGGCCGCGAAGGCGGCACCGCCGGCATCGAAGAGTATCTGGAGACCAAGTTTTATTGTCTGGGGGCCATGGGCTCTGTCTCCGGGAGCTAGGTTCCTGCCCACGAGCCACGAGCGAAAAAAGTGCTCGTGGCTTAATAAGTCGTGTTTGACGTTAGGTTTTATCGGCGTGAGCCGAGACAGTGATGGGAGAATGATATGAGTCAGCATCAGGACCTGATCGATCGCGATCGCCAGGTTACTTTCCATGCGTCCACGCATTTGCGCGATTTCGCGCATGGCGATGCGCCGGGGCGGGTTATCACCGGTGGTCAGGGCATCAATATCGTTGACAAGGACGGCCGCGAGTTCATCGACGGTTTCGCCGGCCTTTATTGCGTCAATATCGGTTATGGCCGCACTGAAGTCGCCGAGGCGATCCATCACCAGGCGCTGGAGCTGGCGTACTATCACACCTATGTCGGCCATTCGAACGAGCCGCAGATACAGCTTTCCGAGAAGATCCTCGAGCTGGCCGGGCCGGGCATGTCCAAGGTTTACTACGGCATGTCCGGCTCTGATACCAATGAGACGCAGCTCAAGATCGTGCGCTATTACAACAACGTGCGTGGCCTGCCGCAGAAGAAGAAAGTGATCTCGCGGCAGCGCGGGTACCATGGCTCGGGCATCGCTTCGGGCTCGTTGACCGGGCTCAAGGCGTTTCACGATCATTTCGACCTGCCCATCGACGGTATTCTGCATACCGAGGCGCCGTACTATCACCATCGAGCTGCCGAACAGGAGGGCATGAGCGAGCGCGAGTTTTCCCAGCATTGCGCGGCCAAGCTAGAGGAGATGATCCTCGCCGAAGGCCCGGACACCGTGGCGGCCTTCATCGGCGAGCCTGTGCTGGGCACCGGTGGTATCGTGCCGCCGCCCGAGGGCTATTGGGAGGCGATTCAGGCGGTCCTGAACAAGTATGATGTGCTGCTGATCGCCGATGAAGTGGTGTGCGGTTTCGGACGCATCGGCACCGATTTCGGCAGCCATCACTATGCCATCAAGCCTGATCTGATCACCATCGCCAAGGGCCTCACCAGTGCCTATCAGCCATTGTCTGGGGTCATCGTCGGCGATCGCGTGTGGCAGGTGCTGGAGCAGGGCGCCGGTGAATACGGCCCCATCGGCCACGGCTGGACCTATTCGGGCCATGCGCTGGGTTGTGCGGCAGGGCTTGCCAATCTGGCTATCATCGAGCGCGAAGGATTGACCGCCAACGCCGCCGAGACCGGCGCTTATCTGCAGCAGCAAATGCAGCAGACATTCGGCGGGCATCCACTGGTGGGGAACGTACGTGGTGTGGGCATGCTGGCGGCGCTGGAATTTTCGCCGGATCCGGCTCGTCGAGCGTTTTTCGATCCCGCCCTCAAGATCGGCCCGCGCGTGAGTGCCGCCGCGTTGAGCGAAAACCTGATCGCACGTGCCATGCCGCAAGGTGACATTCTCGGTTTCGCACCGCCGTTGGTGACGACTCGCGATGAAGTCGACGACATCGTCTCGCGTGCCAAGCATGCCGTCGATAAGGTGACCGACGAGTTGTCTCGTTCGGGAGACTTGAAGGCCTGAATGGATCCCGCCATCCTCGCTGTGGAGGCGTTCGCTTCCACGGCGTTGTCGTTTACCTCGCCTGACATCCCGAGAGCGTCCGATACCTCGATGGGAGGTCGTATGTCCGATGCCCAGTCCGCCATTAATCTCGCCTCGATCTATGCCGCGCGCGCCCGCCTGCAAGGGCAGGTCGCGCGTACGCCATTGGTGCGTTCGCAGGTGTTGTCGCGGCGCTTCGAAGCCGACGTGTTCCTCAAGCTGGAAACCAGCCAGCCCACGGGGGCGTTCAAGTTGCGCGGTGCGACCAACATGATCGCCGCGTTGATCGAACGCGACGGACGCGAAGCGTTGGCGCACGGCGTGACCACGGCCTCGACGGGTAATCATGGCCGGGCCGTGGCCCACGCTGCGTACCAGTTGGGGATCCCCGCCGTCATCTGTCTGTCGCGGCTGGTGCCCGACAACAAGGCCGCAGCCATCGAGGCCCTGGGTGCCGAGGTGCGGCGAGTCGGGGAGAGCCAGGACGACGCCTTCGACGAGGTCGAGCGTCTGGTAACCTCGGGCATGACGGCGATCCCGCCTTTCGACGACTCGTTGATCGTGAGTGGGCAGGGCACCATCGGACTCGAGTTGATGGAGGATCAGCCTGCGCTCGACCGAGTCCTCATCGGACTTTCCGGCGGCGGCTTGTTGGGCGGCATTGGCGCAGCGGTGAAGGCGATTCGCCCGGCGACGCAGGTGACCGGCATCAGCCTCTCCCAAGGCGCGGCGATGTGGGAAAGCCTCCAGGCCGGGCATCCAGTCAACGTGGCGGAGGTCGAGAGTCTCGGCGATTCGCTGGGCGGCGGCATCGGCCTCGATAATCGCTGCACCTTCGCGCTGGTGCGCGAGGTGATGGATGACCATTACCAGGTCTCGGAACCCGCTATCGCCCGCGCCATGATCGACTTGCTCGACACCGAGAAAATGCTGGTCGAAGGCGCGGCGGCCGTGGGGTTGGCAGCGCTCGACGAACATGACCTCGACATTCGCGGGCAGCGCGTGGCATTGATCGTTTCCGGCAATGGCGTGGCGCTGGAAACGTTTGACCGCGCCCGGGCGTTGGCGGGAGCCTGATACGCCTCCCTACTTTTTACTTCCCTTCTTCATTCTTCTCTCTTGCGTCTGGAGGACGTCATGCAGCTCCATCAACGCGAAGCTATCGAAGCCGCCGTTCAGCTGGATATGGATGCCTTGACCGTCATCGAAGCGGGATTCGCGGCCCTGGGGCGTGGTGAGGCCGTGCAGCCGCCGATTCTGTCGATGGCCATCGAGGAAGCCAATGGCGAGGTCGACGTCAAAACCGCGCACATTCGCGGTTTCGAGCGCTTCGCCATCAAGGTGAGCTCAGGGTTTTTCGACAATCCCAAGCAGGGGCTGCCCAGCCTCAGCGGGCTAATGATGATGTTCTCGGCCCATACTGGGCTGGTGGATGCCGTGCTCTTCGACGAAGGCTACCTGACGGCGGTGCGCACGGCACTCGCGGGAGCGCTTTCCGCCAAGTACCTGGCGCGTGACAACAGCCGTCGCGTGGCGGTGCTGGGGGCAGGAGAACAGGCTGAATTGCAGATCGATGCCCTGCGTCTGGTGCGAGACATCGAGACCGTCGATGTCTGGGCGCGTCGGCGCGAGGCTGCCGAGTCCTATGCCGAACGGCTGCGCCAGCGCGACCTGACGGTCAACGTTCATGACGATGTCCACGCGACGTGTCGTGAGGCGGATATCATCGTCACTGCGACGCCCTCGACGACACCGATTCTCGAGGCTGCCGATCTCCCCGAGGGCGTACATGTCACGGCGATGGGCTCCGATAGTCCGGACAAGCGCGAGCTCGACGATAGCGTGATGACGCGTGCCGATGCCTTCGTCTGCGATACCCGCGCGCAAAGCGAGCACAACGGTGAGCTCAAGGCCTTCGTCAAGTCCGTCGGCACGGCGGCCAACGTTCCGTTCAAAGTCTTCGAGCTCGGCCAGGTGATCGATCGGAAACTGACGCTACGCCTTTCTGGTGCCAGCATCACCGTATGCGATCTTACCGGTACCGGCGTGCAGGATACGGCGATTGCCGATTACGCCCTGCAGCGATTGGAAGCCTGAGCATCGCAGCACTGGTGCGACCTGAGGTGTCGTGCCACTCAATCGTCATGCGGTTGCCATGTCATCGTCATGCGTTCTTGAGATGCTGAGTGAATCATGGGCTCAGTGGAGAGTTGGCGATGCGATATTCCCGCCGTGATGTATTGGGATGGAGCGTCAAGGCTGGCGTGGCGTTAGGTACGACGGCGGTGGCACCGTCGATCGTGCTGGCCGAGTCACGTCGCCCGCAAGTGACCTCGGGGGTAATGAGCGGAGACATGCTGAGCGATCGGACTATGCTCTGGTCGCGCAGTGATCGCCCCGCGCGGATGTTCATCGAACTGGCCGACAATCCCGCGTTTCGTGGTGCCCGCCAGGTGCGGGGCCCCGAGGTACTGCCGAGCGATGGCTTGGTCGGCAAGTTGGACGTCGCGGGGCTCGGTGACATCGAGACGTTGCATTATCGCGTACGCTTCGCCGCGTTGGATGATCCGCGTGCCTTGAGCGAGCCGGTCGAGGGCCGTTTACGCTTGCCGCCGTCCCAGGCGCGCGATGTGCGCTTCGTGTGGTCCGGCGATACGGTCGGGCAAGGCTGGGGCATCGATGAATCGCGTGGCGGCATGACGATCTACGACACCATGCGCCGACAACACCCTGATTTCTTCATTCACTCCGGCGATACCGTCTATGCCGACGGCCCCCTAGAAGAAAGCGTGGCGCTGGCTAACGGTGAGACTTGGTGCAATCTGGTTACCCCGGCCAAGCGCAAGGTGGCGGAAACACTGGACGAGTATCGCGGCCAACATACTTACAATCTTCTGGATACCAACCTGCGTCGCTTCAATGCCGAAGTGCCCATGCTCGCGCAATGGGACGATCATGAGACGACCAACAACTGGTATCCCGGCGAGTGGCTCGAGGATGAGCGCTACACGGAAAAGAACGCCTCGCTACTGGCAGCTCGTGGCCGCCAGGCCTTTCTCGAGCACACGCCGCTGCGCCAGGAGCCGACATCGCCTGGACGTATTCATCGTCGGTTTGCGTATGGGCCGTCGCTGGAAATTTTCATGCTCGATATGCGCACCTACCGCGGTGCCAACAGCCGCAATCGACAGGCCGAGAGCTCCGCCCAGACGGCCTTTCTGGGGGAGGATCAGTTCGACTGGCTACACCGCTCGCTGAAGGCGTCCACGGCGACATGGAAGATCATCGCCTCGGACATGCCCATCGGCCTGGTGGTCAGCGATGGCGACGCGTATGAAGCCATCGCCAATGGCGACGCGGGCGGGCCATTGGGACGCGAACTCGAAATTGCCAGGCTCTTGCGGGCGATCCGCGATGACAAGATCAAAAACGTGGTATGGCTGACCGCGGACGTCCACTACACGGCGGCGCATCACTATTCACCCGAACGGGCCAGCTTCCAGGAATTCACGCCCTTCTGGGAATTCGTCAGCGGCCCGTTGCATGCCGGCACCTTCGGGCCCGGCGAGCTGGACACGACCTTCGGCCCCGAGGTGGTCTTTCAAAAAGCCCCGCCGGAAGGCGAGTCGAACCTGCCGCCGTCGTGGGGCTATCAATTCTTCGGCCAGGTCGATCTCGACGGCGAGAGCGAAGCGTTGACCGTGAGTCTGATGGATGCCGCCGGCAATACGCTGCATCGCAAGCAATTGATGCCGGAGACGACGTAGACGCTCCTTCTTCTCGGCAGAGTGTGCATGTCTTGCTACGCTGCAAGCTTGGCTCATGGAGGAGAGAGCACGCATGGCGGAAAGGCAGCAGGAGCTCGCGGGGTTGGATCATTTGCTCGAACGGATCGGGCAGGCGCCCCGTCGCGACGATGAGCGTGTCCAGCTTGACGACATGCTGATGGCGGTGGGGCAGGGGTCGTTTGGCTCATTACTGCTGGTGCCGGGGGTGATCACGCTGCTGCCGTTGGTGGGAGATATCCCCGGCGTTCCCACGTTGATGGCGATATGGGTCCTGCTGGTGGCGGGGCAGTTGCTGGTAGGGCGCCGCACGTTCTGGCTGCCTCGCTGGCTTTTGAAGCGCTCGGTCTCCTGCGCCAAGCTGGACAAGGCGGTGACCTG
>NZ_JARANY010000042.1 GCF_029889885.1 Chromohalobacter sp. 296-RDG | reverse complement strand
AGCGCACGTCCTCCCGGCCTCAGGACCCGGCGGATTTCGTTAAGTACCCGGTCAATGTCCGGGCACCATTGGATCGCCAGATTGGAGACGACGAGATCGAAGCTGGCGTCAACGTGGGGCAACATGGCGGCGTCGCCGCATATCCAGCGAATCGCTTCAGGATGGCGTCGACGTGCCTCGTCGAGCATGCCCGCGGCAAGATCCAGACCGCTGACCGTACAGTCGGCGCCATAGTGCGTTGCCAGCGCAGCGGTCAGGTCGCCGGGGCCGCAGCCCAGATCCAGTACATCGCATGCGTGATCGGGCAGTTGCTCGAGCAGGCGCTTGCCCATGGCATGCTGGGCGGTGGCGCGGCGGGCGTAATGCGGTGCGGCACGGGAAAAGGCATGCGCGACCCGGGCGCGCCAGTCGCGATCCCGAGCATCGGTGTCCGCATCGAGGCTGTGGCATGGCAGTGCGGTCATGGCATCGCCTCCAGAGCGGCCTCGGCGAGTGACTGCGTCGGCGCTACGATGATGGCGGCCAGCGCATGGACGAGTCGTTCCGGTTGACTGATGAGCGGGCAGTGGCCGGCCTCGGGCAGACGGTAGTCGGCCCGTTCGCGCACCGCCGGGGCCAGCAGCGGGTCGGCCTCACCGGCCAGCCGATGCACCGGGCAGGGCGGTGTGGCCAGACGCGCGCGATTGTCGATCTCCGCGAGCTGCGTGAGCCCCGCAGCCAAGGTGGCAGGCGAGGCTGGGACATCGTCGCCTAGAATCGCACGCAGCCGGCGATGGGCTCTCCTGGGGGACGGTTCGCCGCCAAGTTGCCAGCGCAGAAAGTGGCTACGGGTAGCCTCCGGATTGCGCTGGAAGGCGTCGCGGAAGTTGGTCAAGTCGGCTGCGCTGACGCCTTGCGGATGGGGGAAACGCTCGCCGATCCCGAGTAACACCAGGGCGTGGGGCGGGGGCAGCCGGTCGATCAGGGCGCCGGCCAGCAGTCCGCCCAGCGACCAGCCGACCCAGACGGCGTTACTCGGCAGGTCATTGGCCATGGCATCGGCCAAGGACTCCAGCGAGACGGGATCGTCGAGCGCGGCGCGATCGCCGTAGCCGGGCCAATCCGGCGTCTCGACGTCGACTTCCGGTGACCAGTGCCCGTCTAGCGCTTGCCAGAGGCGGGCGTCGCAGCCCCAGCCGGAGAGCAGGACCAGGCGTTTTTCGGGTGTGGCAGTCATGCGCGCTCCTCCCGCTGGCAGGCGGCCAGCGCTTCGAGCAGAGCGTCGAGGGCCGTCGTCTCATGGGTGGCGGAGAGGGTGATGCGCAGGCGTGCCTGGCCACGAGGCACGGTGGGCGCACGGATGGCACCGACGCGCAATCCGGCCCGGGTCAGGCGCTCGGCCCAGCGCATGACGCGCGCGTTGTCCCCCAGCACGATAGGCTGGATGGGCGTCCGAGAGTTGGCCAGCGGCAAGCCGAGTGTGGCGGCCTCGCGGCGGAAGCGGCCGATGCGCTCAAACAGCCAGGTGCGGCGCTCGGGCTCGTCTTCGAGGATGTCCAGGGCGGCCAGGGTGGCCGCCGCCACGCCGGGCGGCTGGGCGGTGGTGTAGACGTAAGGACGGGCGAACTGAATCAGGTGATCGATCAGCGCCTCGTCACCGGCCACGAAGGCCCCGGCACTGCCCAGTGCCTTGCCGAGCGTGCCGACCAGTATCGGCACGTCGTCGACGCCGTGGGCGCGTCCCACGCAACCGTCGCCATGTTCGCCGAGCACGCCGAGACCATGGGCGTCGTCGATCATCAGCCAGGCTCCTTGGTGTCGGCAGGTGCTGGCGAGGCCGGCGATGTCGGCCGTATCGCCATCCATGCTGAATACGCCGTCGCTGACCACCAGCGTCGGCGTATCGCTCGGTGAGCGGGCGAGCAGGCGCTCGAGATCATCGAGGTCGCGATGGTGGAAGCGCCGCGAGGGCGCGCCGGCGAGCCGTGCACCGTCGATCAGCGAGGCGTGGTTCAGGCGGTCCTGGAAGACCGGGGTGTGGCGGTCGCATAGCGCCTGCAGGGTGCCTAGGTTGGCCATGTAACCGGTGGAGAACAGCAGGGCGTGGGGGCGGCCGGTCAGCGCGGCCAGGCGTCGCTCGAGTCGTTCGTGGATCTCGAGGTGCCCGGAGACCAGATGCGACGCCTTGGCGCCGGCACCCAGGCGTCTCGTGGCCTCGGTTTGAGCCTCGGCCAGACGCGGGTCGTCGGCCAGGCCCAGATAATCGTTGCCGGCGAAGTCGATGAAGGGCGCGACATCGCTAAGGGTGGAGCGTTGCCGCCAGCCATCGTGAGCACGGCGCTTTTCCTCAGCCTCCGCCAGCCGCTTTGTCCAGAGGTCTGCACGCGATAGCACGGCTCAGGCCCGGGCGGCGTCGTAGAAGAGGGCGTCGTCACGTTGGCGCTGAATGGCATGGGCCAGTGCGATCTCGTCTTGTTCATCGTCGCTGCGGGCGTCGGGCGCATCCGGGTCGATAGGTTCGGGATGCAGGCCGAGTTTGTCGAAAAGCGCCCGGTCGCGCTCCACCTGCGGGTTGCCGGTGGTCAGCAGGGTATCGCCGTAGAAGATCGAGTTGGCACCGGCGAGAAACGCCATGGCCTGAGTCGATTCGTCCATCTGCTCGCGGCCGGCAGACAGGCGCACGTGGCTTTTGGGCATCAGGATGCGAGCCACGGCGATGGCGCGAATGAACTCCAGCGGGTCCAGGTCTTCGACGTTTTCCATCGGCGTACCCGGCACCTTGACCAGCATGTTGATCGGCACCGATTCGGGGTGCGGCTCCAGGCGCGCCAGTTGTTGCAGCAGAGCCGCGCGGTCGCGTGGCGCCTCGCCCATGCCGAGAATCCCGCCCGAACAGACCTTCATGCCGGCATCACGGACGTTGGACAGGGTATCCAGACGGTCGGCGTAGGAACGGGTAGTGATGATCTCGCCGTAGTATTCCGGTGAGGTATCCAGATTGTGGTTGTAGTAGTCCAGGCCTGCTTCGGCCAATCGGCCCGCTTGGTGAGCGTCGACCATGCCCAACGTCATGCAGGTTTCCAGACCCAGGGCCTTGACCCGACCGACCATCTCCAGCACCACGTCCAGGTCGCGTTCCCGGGGACTGCGCCAGGCGGCGCCCATGCAAAAGCGGCTGGCCCCGGCATCCTTGGCCGCCTTGGCTTGCTCCACCACCTTCTCGACCTCGAGCAGCTTCTCCTTGCCGAGCCCGGTGTTGTAGTGCCCGGATTGCGGGCAGTACTTGCAGTCCTCGGGGCAGGCGCCGGTCTTGATCGACAGCAGGGTGGAGATCTGCACGGCATTGGGGTCGAAATATTCCCGGTGCACCTGCTGGGCACGAAACAGCAGGTCGTTGAAGGGCAGCGCGAACAGCGCTTCGATCTCTTCCAAAGACCAATCGTATCGAATGGCCGTCCGGGGCGTCGCGGAAGGATCGGCCCAAGCGTTGTCGTGTGACTGGGCAGGCATAATATATCCACTCTCTGTTAACTTGTTTAGTATTTAAAGTTAACAATTAGGGTACGAGTATGCGCCTATATGTCAACTTTTGGTTAGCGTAAAGTTGACTAGCGGCGGCGCCACGTTTTCTGGCGTGCGGAAGGTTCCAGATACGTTGGCTTCCTGCTCTTGCTGGGGCTCGGGGCCATCCACACGATGGTGTAAGATACTACTGGACGTTACCTCGACCGCCGGGAGCATCCATGTTCAGCGTCATACACGCCAATCATCTCGAGGACCTGGGAACCCTGGCGCTCGATGTCATTCGGCGCCATCGTCAACCACCGCTAGTGCCGGAAACCTTTCTCGTGCAATCCAACGGTATGGCGCAGTGGTTGCGCCTGACGCTGGCCGAGGCCGACGGTATTGCTGCCTCGGTGGATTTTCCGCTGCCTTCGAGCTTCGTGTGGCGTGCCTACCGCGCGGTGCTCGGTGATGACATTCCCGAGCAATCACCGTTCGACAAGACGCCGCTGGCCTGGCGCCTGATGGATCTGCTGGAGCGCTGTCTCGATCCGCAAGCCGTGCCGGACGACCCGAGCTGTTACGCGCCGCTTCGCGATTACCTGCAGAGCGAGGCGCTGGAGGCCAGTCCCATGCCGGGCGCTGCATATGAGGCGCAAGAGCGGCGCCGTTGGCACCTGGCGGTGCGCCTCGCCGATCTCTTCGATCAGTACCTGATCTATCGGCCCGAATGGATCGAGGCCTGGGAGCGTGGCGAGACCGCGCCTGAGGAATTGCCCGACGATCAGCGTTGGCAGCCGGCGTTGTGGCGGGCGCTGATCGAAGACGCTCCGGCACAGGCGCGCGAGCACCATCGCGCACGTCTGCACCGGCGTTTTCTCGACGCGGCCCGGCAGCTTCGCGAGCGGCCCCGCGATATGCCGCCCCGGTTGTTCGTATTCGGGATCTCGGCGTTGCCGGCGCAGACGCTGGAGGCCTTGCACGCGCTTTCCGGCGTGGTCGATGTGTTTTTGATGATCGCCAACCCGTGTCGCCACTACTGGGGCGATATCGTTTCCGACCGCGATGCCATCAAGCGTGCCGGGCGGTTATCGGCCCAGGCACGCCATGAGCAGGAAACGCGCCATCCCGAGGCGCCGTGGTTGGCCGAGCTCGACGAGGAAGCCCTGCATCTGCACGCCAATCCACTGCTGGCGGGGTGGGGCACCCAGGGGCGTGATTTCATCGTCGGCCTTTATGAATTCGAGAGCGCGCGCGGCTTCGATCTGGAAACCGATGTCTTTCGTGACATGGCGCCCGCGCAGTCGCCGACGCTGTTGCAGCAGTTACAGCAGGACGTGCTCGAACTGGCGCACCCCGGCGAGCGCGCCCGACAGGAAGGCGAGCCGAGAACGATCGCCGAGGACGACGACTCCCTGGCCCTTGTCAGCGCTCACTCACCGCTGCGCGAGGTGGAGATCCTCCACGATCGCTTGCTGGCGGCCTTCGAGGACGCTGAGGCGGCGGGCGAATCGCTGCGGCCTCGCGACATCGTGGTCATGGTGCCGGATATCGACCGCTATGCGCCCTGCATTGAGGCGGTTTTTGGCCAGTTGCCGCCGTCGCACGCTCGGCATATTCCCTTCACCATCGCCGACCAGGTGGCCAGCGAGGCGCACCCGTTGATGGTACTGGCTTTGCTGTTGCTCGACTTGCCCGAGCGCCGTCTGACGGTCAGCGAAGTGCTCGATGCTTTGGAAGTGCCCGCCTTTCGTGCTCGCTTCGCCATCGACGAGGCCGAGCTCGAACGGCTGCGCCAGTGGCTGGCCGGTAGTGGTGTGCGTTGGGGGCTGAGTGCCGAGCACCGTCGATCATTGGGATTCCCCGCGCTGGGCGAGAACAGCTGGCGTTTTGGGCTGTCGCGCATGCTGCTCGGCTACGCCGTGGGCGAACCGGATGCGAACGGCGCTCAGGGCGAAAGTGATGACTCACTGGGGCACTCGCCGCGCTGGGACTTCCAGGGTATCGTACCGTATGCCGAGGTGGGTGGGCTCGAGGCCGATCTCGCCGGGCGTGTGGCGGCGCTGCTCGATACCCTGGAAACGCAGCGTGCGGCCTTGAGCGAGCGATTGTCCCCCGAGGCATGGCTGGGACGTCTGCAGGCTTTGTTAGCCGCCTGCCTGAGCCCTACCACGGCAGAGGAGCACGATGTCGTGGCACGCCTCGACGCGGCGCTGGGCCGCTGGTCGCAGCAATGCCGGCAGGCCGGTTTCGAGGCTCCGGTGGGACTCGGTGTGGTGCGCGATGCGCTGCGCGCCGAACTCGACGAAGGCGGCCTCGCGCAGCGCTTTCTGGCCGGCAAGGTCAACTTCGCGACGCTGATGCCGATGCGCGCGATTCCCTTTCGTCATGTCTATCTGCTGGGTATGAATGATGGCGACTATCCCCGCGTGCGCCAGCCCCAGGATTTCGATCTGATGGCGACGCGGCCGCGTTCCGGTGATCGTTCGCGTCGCGACGACGATCGTTATCTGATGCTCGAGGCCATGCTCTCGGCGCGCGAACGCCTGACGCTTTCCTGGGTAGGGCGCGACGTGCGCGACAATACTCCGCGTCCGCCGTCAGTGTTGATCGGCGAGTTGCTCGATACCCTCGAACAGGGCTGGGACGCGCCGGAGAGCGATGCCGCCGACCGCGCCACGCGCCTGGCGCAGCGCCTGATCGAGACACATCCGTTGCAGCCCTTCTCGCGACGCTACTTCGAGCGAGACGATCCGCGATTCACCTATGAGTCGAGCTGGGAGGCGCTGTATATGCCACCCGAGCGCGACGAATCCGTGCCGCCACATGCCGCTGCGGTGGTCGAATTGCCCAGCGAACCGCTCGGGTTGGGCGATCTACAACGCGTGCTGCGTCGCCCCTGGACGGTCTATCTCGGGCGCCTGGGCGTGCATTTTGCTGACGCCCATGTGCCCGACGAGGATAACGAGCCGTTCGCGCTGGACGGCCTGGAAGACCACGATCTCAAGCGCGAGCTGCTCGAGGGCGCCCGGGAGGGTGTGCCGCTTACCGCCGTCGCCGAGCGGCTGCGCATGGCCGGGCGCCTGCCCACGGCCGGTTTCGGCGAGGCGCTGATCGAACCGCGGCTGGCGCGCCTGTCGCGCCAGGTGGAAAGCTGGCGCCGCGAGGTGGCCGAGTGCGTCGCGTCGACGCCGCCGCTGGTGCGTCATGTCGCTGGTCATGAAGCTCTGGACGACAAAGAACTCACTCTGGAGGCGCGTCTGGACGGGCTTTTCGCCGCGCCTGAAGAGGCCTCGACGCCCTGGCGGCTGGTGACGCTGGAGCCAGGCCACTACGGGCATCTGAAGGTCGAGGGCGAAGGCCCTTATCGCCACGTCGGCAAGTTGCATCGGTTGTATGCCGGTTATCTGCGCTGGCTGCTTGCCAATGCCACGTTGGAGGCGCCGTGTGCCTGGACGGCGATCTTCGAGGATCGCTGTCTGAGCCTCCCGGGGCTGGACAAGGCCAGCGCCGCAGGCGAACTCGATGGCCTGCTGGCGGCCTGGGCGCGTGCTTATCGAGCACCGTGGCCGGCCATCGACGAGATCGCCAAGGAGGTCTGGAAGCGCCTGCCGCGTGCCGACTGGGCGCCGTTGGCGGCAGGGGAGGCGCCGGATGCCGGTCTGCGCGAGGCGCTCATCGCACGTTATGAAACCGATGCTTTCGCCGGCCCGGCGGCGCTGCGTGCGAGTGACGGTGCACTGGGGCAATTGTGGCCCGATTTCGCCACCTTCGAGGCAGCGGGCGGCATCGCCGCCTCGCTCACCCAGTATGCGCCGCTAATGGACATGCTGGCGCGCATCGCCCAGCGGGTACACGGAGGTCGTTCATGACGTCGCCCAGCCATGCCACGGCACCGACCGTTCAGCCCTTGGTGCTCGAGACGCTGCCGTTGACCGGCCATCACCTGATCGAGGCCAGCGCGGGCACCGGCAAGACCTTCACCTTGGCGGCACTTTATGTGCGTCTGGTGCTCGGCCCGTTGCCCGGGCGTGAAGAGTATGATTTCCCGCGCCCGCTGTTGCCGCCGGAAATTCTCGTGGTGACCTTTACCGAAGCCGCCACCGCCGAGCTGCGTGGGCGCATTCGTGCACGTCTCAAGGAAGCCCGCGACTGGTTGCTGGCGCCGCAAGAGACGCGGGACGACAAGGTACTCGCGGCGCTGCTGGGGCCCTTGGTCGAGGCCGGTGACGATGCCCTGGCCGGTGCCGCCAAGCGCCTCGATCAGGCTGCGCGACTGATGGACGAAGCGGCGATCTTCACCATCCATGGCTTCTGCCAGCGCATGCTGACGCGCCACGCCTTCGATGCCGGCGCGCGTTTCGGCGCCGAGTTGCTGCAGGATGGCTCGGCCTTGTTGACGCGGGTCGTGGAGGACTATTGGCGCTGTCATTTCTATCCTCTCGCCGCGCACTGGCAACGTGAAATCCGTCGCCGCTGGGAGGGGCCTGAGGCGCTGAGTCGCGCTTTGACGCCGCTGCTCAAGGAGGGTCGGGCGCAGCCACTGTGGTGGGACGGCGAATATATTCAGGCGCCTGCCTCGTTGAACGCGTTGCTGGAGAGTGCCGAGCGCTCGCTGGCCGCTCGCAGTGAACTGGAAGCCCGGCTGCGCCAGGCGTGGGATCGCGAGGCCATCGCGACCTGCCTGCAGGACGCTTTCGAGCGCGGCGCTCTCAACAAGCGCAGTTACAAGCCGGAAGAGCTCGAGACACGCCTGGCGGCATTCGAGCAGTGGCTGACGACACTCGAGGCGGGCGGCGATGACGACACGACCGATAGCCAGGGCCGCTTCTGGCTGAGTCAGGCCAAACTCGAAGGGGCCACCAAGAAGGGGCGTGATGCGCCCACGCATGCCTTTTTCGCGCTGCTCGACGAGCTAGCCGAGACCGCGACGCCCTTCGAGCAACTGGCGCCGCAAGTGTTGGCCCATGCGCGTGACACGGTGGCGGCGATGTTCGCCGCCGAGAAGCGTCGCCAGGGCTGGTGGGAGTTCGGCGATCTGTTGTGCGATCTGGATGCCGCGCTCGACCCCGACGCGGCCCCGGAAGCCGCGCTGCGCCTTGCGGGACGCATTCGTCGAGCACTGCCGGTGGCGTTGATCGACGAGTTTCAGGATACCGATCCGCTGCAGTACCGCATCTTCTCGCGCATCTACCGGGCGCCCGAGGTGGAGACCACGACCACCTTGCTGATGATCGGCGACCCCAAGCAGGCGATCTACGCCTTTCGCGGTGCCGATATCGACACCTATCTGGCGGCGCGGCGCGAAACGCCGAGTCGCTTCACCCTGGCGCGCAACTTTCGCTCCAGCCACGCCATGGTCGAGTCGATCAATACGCTGTTCACGCGTCATCCCGAACCGTTCGGCAGCGACGAGATCCCTTTCGTCGAAGTCGCAGCCCAGGGCAAGTCGACGCGCCTGGTGGACGCCGATGGCAACGACATGGCGGCGCTCGGTGCCTGGTGGCCGGATGAGGAACGCCACACCAAGTCAGAATATCAGGCCCGCATGGCAAGCGCCGCGCGTGCCGAGACGCAGCGGATGCTCGAGGGCGGCGCCTATTTCGTTGATGACAGCGGCGCTCGGCGTCCGGTGCGTCCCGCGGACATCGCGATTCTGGTACGCAAGGGCGCCGAGGCGCTGGCGGTACGTCGCGCGCTGGCCGAGGGCGGCATTCGTAGCGTCTATCTCAGTGAGCGCACCAGCGTCTTCGATACCCCGTTGGCCTTCGAGCTGTTGCAGTTGTTCGAGGCGGTGGCGCAGCCGCGCCAGGATGCTCGCCTCAAGGCGGCGTTGGCGACGCGCCTGTTGTGCGATACGCCGGCGACGCTGGAAACGCTGCTCGCCGACGAGCTGGCGTGGGAACGCGAAGTCGAGCGTTTCGCCGACTATCATCGCCAATGGCAGCGGCGTGGCGTGCTGCCCATGCTGCGTGCGGTGATGCGCGACTTCCGGGTTGCCGAACGCCTGGGACAGCGCGATGACGGCGAGCGTGCGCTGACCGACCTGTTGCATCTGGGTGAGCTGGCGCAGACGGTGTCGGCCCGACTCGACGGCGAGCATGCGCTGTTGCGCTGGTGGCATCGCGCGCTCCTCGAAGGGGCGGCCGAGCTCGATGCCGAGGCGGTCAGTCAGCGGCTGGAAAGCGACGAGGAACTGGTCAAGGTCATTACCATCCACAAGGCCAAGGGCCTCGAGTATCCCATCGTGTTGTTGCCGTTCGTTTGCGATTACCGGCCGGCGACGCCGGATCGCGGCACCGGCTTGCTCGAATGGCGCGATCCGCAAGAGGGCCGGATCTGGATGCATGGTGCCGACGACACGCAACTGGCGGCCGCCGAGCGGGCGCGACTGGACGAAGATGTGCGGCTGCTCTATGTCGCGCTCACGCGGGCCGCGCATGCCTGCCGCCTGGGTGTTGCGCAACTGGGGCGCGGGCGTGGCGCGTCGAGCTGCCTGCACGAGACGGCGCTGGGCCGATTGCTGGGCTGCCAGGCCGATGATGACGGCCAGATGCTGCGCGAGCGCCTGGCGGCGGCGCTGAACGTCGAGGCGCTGCCCGAGCCACCCGCGCATCGCCTGCGCCTCGGCGACGACGCTCCGGAAATGGCGCCGGCGCGACGCTTTACGGGGGGCATCGACGACGACTGGTGGATCGCCTCGTATTCGGCGTTGATCGTCGACGCGCGTTTCGAGACCGGCGGGGGCGCACAGGCGCTGCCTTGGGACGCCCCGGCGACGCTGGATGTCGAGGTCAGCCGTGAGCGCGATCCGGTACCGCGTCCCGCGGCGCGCACGTTGCGCGATTTTCCGCGCGGCCCGCGCCCGGGGACCTTTCTGCATGGCCTGCTGGAAGCGGTGGACTTCGATCGTCTGAGCGAACCGGCTTATCGCGACGAATTGCAGCGTCTGGTCAGCACGCGCCTGCACCTCGGCGGCTTCGACGCCGAGTGGGCGCCGGTGTTGCTCGATTGGTTGTGCCAGGCGCTGCCGGCACCGTTCGCCGGCCACCAGGGCGCGGCAATCCGTCTCGATGGACTGGCCGCCTGGCGGGCCGAGCTGGAGTTCTGGCTGCCCGCCGAGGATGCCTGGAGTACGCCGCTCGATGCGCTGGTCTGCGCGCTGGAGCCCTTGCCGACGCCGCGCCCCCGGCTGGCGCCGCGCAAGCTCAACGGCATGCTCAAGGGCTTCATCGATCTGGTGTTCGAGGCCGAAGACGGCCGCTGGTACGTCCTCGACTGGAAGTCCAATCATCTGGGCGATGTCTTGGCCGACTATCACTACGAGGCGCTGGCCGAGGCCATGGTTGCGCATCGCTACGACCTGCAGTACGTGTTGTACGTGCTGGCACTGCACCGCCTGCTGACGGCGCGTCTCGAAGATTACGATTACGATACCCACATGGGCGGGGCCTGTTACGTGTTCCTGCGCGGCTTCGATGGCACGCCGGATCATGGCGTCTTCCAGCGGTGCCCCGAACGGCGCTTGATCGAGACCCTGGATGCCTGGCTCGCCGGCGACGCGGCGCCCGTCGAGGCGCTGCGTCGCGAACATGGCGTCGCAGCGCCTGAGACTACCCCGGGAGAGAATGCATGAGCGACGCGCAATATTCCTTGACCCTGGAGGCGACCCCGCCTTCGCGCGCGCGATTGTTCGAGAGCTTGGCATGGTGGGAGGCGCTGGGCTGGCTACGTGCGCTGGATACCCACTTCGTGCGCTTTCTCGCCGAGCACGACCTCGAGGCGCCGGCCGAGGTGCTGCTGGCGGCGGCGCTGACCAGCCATCAACTGGGACGTGGCCATGTTTGCCTGGCGCTGTCGCGTGCCTTGTCGGCGCCGCGCGACGTGCTTTCGCTGCCGCCGTTGGAAGAGAGCGCGCCGCAGGCTGAGGTGCCGCTTCCCGAGGATTTTCTGCAGGGGCTGGATAGTGCCACCTGGGCGGCGCGATTGGCCGCGTCGCCGTTGGTGGCGCCGCCTGGGCCGGGCACTACGCCGCTGGTGCTGGCGGGCGAACGCTTGTATCTACGCCGCTACTGGTCTGCCGAGCAGGCGGTGGCGGCGTATCTCGGCGAGCGGTTGGGGCGGCCCCTGCCGGTGGAGGCGTCGCTGGCCGAGCCTCTGGCGCGGCTGTTTGCCGCGAACGCCGCGCACGATGACACGCCGGATTGGCAGAAGGTGGCGTGCACGCTGGCGCTACGCAACCGGCTGACGATCATTTCCGGCGGCCCCGGCACCGGCAAGACCACGACCGTGACGCGGCTTTTGGCATTGCTTCAGACGCAGGCGCTGTCGTCGGCGGAGTCGAGCCACGGTCTGCGTATCCAGCTGGCCGCGCCCACTGGCAAGGCGGCAGCGCGCTTGTCCGAGTCGATTGCCGGTGCGGTGAAGGATCTCGACGTCGGCGATGACGTCAAGGCAGCCTTGCCACGCGAGGCGTTGACGCTGCACCGCTTGCTTGGCGCGCGTCCGGATACGCGGCGCTTTCGCCATCACGCTGGGCATCCGCTGAGTCTCGACCTGCTGGTGGTGGACGAAGCCTCGATGGTGGATCTGGAACTGATGGCCGCGTTGCTCGACGCCATGCCGGCCGAGGCGCGCCTGATTCTGCTCGGTGACAAGGATCAACTCGCCTCGGTGGAGGCTGGGTCGGTGCTTGGCGATCTCTGTGCCAATGCCCTGGATCAGGGCTATTCGCCTCACGCCTGTGACGTTCTCGAGCGGCTGGCGGGCATCGCGATGACGCCCGATGCTGCGTGCTCACCGCTGGCCGATCACGTGGTCATGCTGCGCAAGAGCTACCGTTTCGATGCACATAGCGGCATCGGCGTCCTGGCGGCGGCCACCAATGCCGGCGACATCGCCGCGTTTCGCCGCGCGTGGGACGCGGGTTACGCGGATATCAACTGGTTGGCGGCGGCGCGCGACCAGGCGGCCGTCGAGCGTGCCGCGCTGGCCGGCTATCGTGATCTCTACCGGCGTATTGCGGCAGGCGCCACGGCGACGGAGGTGCTGGAGCGGCTGGGGGATTTCCAGGTGCTGTGTGCGCTCAAACGTGGTCCCTGGGGCGTCGAAGGGCTCAACGCGCGTATCGCCACACGCCTGTGGGGCGAGGGCCTCATCGACGATCATCAGGGGTGGTACGCCGGGCGCCCGGTGATGGTGACACGCAATGACCCGCAACTGGGGCTCTATAACGGCGACATCGGTATCGTCCTGCCCGACCCCGAGGCGCAGCAGCATCTGCGGGTGTTCTTTGCGACCGCCGATGGTGCACGGGCGGTATTGCCTTCGCGTCTCGAGGCCTGCGAGACGGTGTTCGCGATGACGGTGCATAAATCGCAGGGCTCCGAGTTCGACCACGTGTTGTTCGTGCTGCCCGAGCATGACAACCCGATCCTGACCCGCGAGCTGGTGTATACCGGCATTACCCGCGCCAAGCGCCAGTTGACGCTGGCCGGTGGCGACGCGCGGGTCCTGGACAGCGCCTTGCATCGACGCGTGGTACGTGACAGTGGCTTCGCCGACTGGGTGGCGGCGCTGGAAAAGGAGGAGACATCATGAACGCTTCATCGCTTGAAAATGCCGCGCTCGGTGGCGTCGACTGGGCGTCGCTGAGCAGCCCCGAGCTGGCCCGGCGCGTAGGGCCGGAGAGCGTGGCGTTGTTGCCGTTGGGAGCCATCGAACAGCATGGCGCCCATCTGCCGCTTTCCACCGATGTGGATATCGCCGATGGCCTGGTCGCGGCGATGCGCGAACGTGTCGCGACATCCTTGGATTTGCTGATACTGCCCACGTTAGCGGTGGGTTCGAGCCTCGAGCATGGCGGCTTCGCCGGCACCTTGAGCCTGACGCCGGAGACGGCCATCGCGCATCTGGTGGATATCGGTGCCAGCGTGGCGCGTGCGGGGATTCGCCGCCTGGTGCTGTTCAATAGCCATGGCGGCAACAAGGCGGTGGTCGATCTGGCGGCACTCAAGTTGCGCGAGCGCCACGGCTTGCTGGTGGTCAAGGCGAATTACTTTCGCTTCACGCCACCCGAAGACGCGCTGCCCGCCGAGGAGTTGCGCCATGGGTTGCATGGCGGCGCGCTGGAAACCGCGATGATGATGCATCTGGCGCCTCACAAGGTACGCCAGGCCGAGCTCGACGAGGCAGTCTCGTTAGGGGCTCACCAGGAACGCGCCGGGCGCACGCTGTTGCCCGAGGGTGATGCCGGTTTCGCCTGGATGGCGCAGGACCTGCACCCCAGCGGCGTGGTGGGCAATGCGACCCTGGCCACGCCGGCCTTGGGGGAACGGCTGGTCACTCATTTCGCCGCGCGCCTGGCGAATGTGATCGAGGAGGCCCACTGCTTCGAGCTTGCCCAGCTGCGCGAACGCTCACCACAGTGAGGCGCGCGTCATCTCATTCGAACGAACCGGAGGTATCGCGGTGCGCCGTGCGCCTGTCAGTGGCGTCGGGGCTTTCGAGAACGCCCTCCAGCCAGTGCCCGGCGCGTTCGGCCTTGGCGCTCAGGTAACGTCGATTGTACTCGTTGAGCTGGCCATAGCAGGCCTCGCGCCCCGCCACGTCGATGCCGCCGAGGCTCATGGCCGCGATCTTCTCGGGGTTGTTGGTCAGTAGTGCGATACGCGTGACGTCGAGCTCGGCCAGCATCTGCAACGCTGCCCGGTATTGCCGCTCGTCCTCGCCGAAACCCAGCACCTGGTCGGCATCGACGGTATCCAGCCCCGCATCCTGCAGGCCGTAGGCGCGTAGCTTGTTGGCCAGGCCGATGCCGCGTCCTTCTTGGGCGAGATACAACAAGATGCCGCCGCCACGCTCGCTAATGGCCGCCACGCTGGTGCGTAACTGCTCGCCGCAATCGCAGCGCAGGCTGCCGAACAGATCACCCGTCAGGCACGCCGAATGTAGCCGCACCGGCACGGCGTCCGCCCAGCCGGAGGGGGCGCCGACCAGCACCGCGAGATGCTCGCGCAGGCCGTCGCTTTCACGGAACAGTACGAAGCGGGCGTGTTCGGCATCGGCGAGGGGCACGTTGGCTTCGCTGATACGCTTGAGCGAAGTCGTATCGCCTTCGCCGTAGCGTTGCACGTCGTCGAGCGCCACACCGAGCAGGGTGCCGTCTTCGATGAGCGCGGCCAGGGACTCGCGCTGCGTCGCATCGACCCGGACGCTGAGCGCGGCAGGGACCAGCAGGCCGCGCCGCATCAGGCCCAGCGCGGCCGTTTCCGCCGCCGAGGCGGATTCGGGCGGATGGACGCCCGGAGGCTCGGCCGTGGCGGCCATGGCCCAGGCGACGACATCGCTGGCATGGTGATGTGTGCCGAGTGGCAGGCTTACCGCGTCGGCGTCACGGGGGGCAAGCGTGCCCAGTCGGGCGAGGCGATGCGTGGTGATCACCAGGCTGGGCGCATGGCCGGCCATATCGGCGAGCGCGGTCAGAGCGGTGTCGTCGATGCCTTCCAGTGGCTGGATCAAGACGTCGTCTTGTGGGGTACGCAGCACGACCGGCAGGCCGCGGCGCAAGTCGAAGATCGCACGTTCTACCTGTCTCATGAGCCTCTCCTTGGTTTTTGCGCGTCGTAATGCTTCGATGACGTGTCATGACACTTTCGTTGGCACACAGCACGGGAGACCGTATGAGTCCTGCGACACTCGATGTGGCGCTGGCCTGGCAAGGGATTTGCGAGGCTCGGCGCGAGGATTGGGACGGCCATGCGGCGTTGACGCTGGCAGCCGGCCGACTGCGCGTCTGGCGTGGCGGTGCCTGGCAGGCCGAGGATCCGGTCACGGCGGAGGCGACGGCACTGCTCGATAGTCTGCTGCCGAGCAGCGCCACGCCCGGGCGCTTCGTCATTGCGCAGCTGGGGCAGAGCCTCGATGGACGTATCGCCACGATCACCGGTGCCTCGCACTATGTCACCGGCGAGGCGAGTCGTGTGCATCTGCATCGCCTGCGCGCGCTGGTCGATGCCGTGGTGATCGGGGCGGGCACGGCCTGTGCCGACGATCCGCAACTCACCGTGCGGCATGTAACGGGGAGCAACCCGGTACGCGTGATTCTCGATCCCAACGGCCGCGTGCCCGCGGCCAGCGCTGTATTCCAGCGTGGCGATGCCCCGACGTTGCATATCACCCGGCATCCATTGCCGCGCGATACCCTGGGCGCGCACGTCGAGTCGCTGGTGCCCGACGGCGCGGCCGATCTGACGCCGTCGGCGCTGCTCGACACCCTGGCGGCACGCGGTCTTCGCCGTGTGCTCGTCGAGGGCGGCGGACAGACCGTGTCGCGGTTCCTGGCGGATGGCCAGCTCGATCGTTTGCATGTGGTCGTGGCGCCGCTGTTGATCGGTTCGGGGCGCCCGGCGGTGAGCCTGGCAGAAATCGAGGCCCTCGACGCCGCCCTGCGTCCGCCGTGTCGTACCTTTGCGATGGGCGATGACACGCTGTTCGATCTGGCGCTGCGTTCCTGAGGCCGATTTTAACGCCGGATTGTCGAGTGCAGCTCTTTTGTAAATACCCTCTGCGTCATCGCGCATGGCAGTCTCCTCCACTCTTGCTCGTCAGCGGGGCGCTTGCTTGTGCATCACGGTCGCGATGCTGGCGACGCCGGTGGCAGAGCAGCCAGGCGCCTGGCAGGCTCGAGACCAGCACTACGACGCCGTAAATCAGCGAAATGGCCACGCCCTGGGCGGGATCGAGACCGGCGCCCATCCATACCAGCGCGGCGGCACTCTCACGTAGCCCCCAGCCGGCTACCGAGAGGGGAATCGCCATGACCATCAGCACCGGCGGAATCAACGGCAATAGCGTAGCGAAGTCGATATCAGCTCCCGCAGCGCGGGCGGCGATGGCATAGACGGCGATATAGCTCGCCACCACGCCCAGCGAACTGAGGCATTGCCAGAGCCACATGCGCGAGGCGACCAGGGCGGTGCCGAGGTCGTCCAGCGTGTTGCGCAGCCAGGCCGGAGGACGGCGATAACCCCAGATCCCCAACACGCTCAGCATGATGATTACTGTCGTTAGTGCACCAGGGGCATTCCCCAGCCGGGCAAGGCCACCGAGCATGCTATCGCGCAAGGTCGGCGAAGATAGCAGCCCCACGATGGCGATCACGGCCAGCATCAGTTGGCCGGAGAGGCGTTCGATGATCACCGCGCGCCACGCCCGTGGACGATCGCTGCTCGACCGGGCATGGCGCCAGGCCCGTGAGGCGTCGCCAATGACGCCGCCCGGTAGTACCTGGTTGAGGAAAGTGGCCATATAGTATTCCTCTACGGCACGACGCAGCGGTAGCGTCAGTCCCATACGGCGGGCGGTCAGGCGCCAGCGCCAGGCGGAGAGCACCACCTGGGGCACGCTGATGGCCAATGCCAGCAACAGCCAGCCTGGCGAGGGGGTAACGAAGGCGTCACGCAGCGCCCGCGTATCGAGTTGCCAGGCGAGCGCTCCGATCAGCACCAGGCTGACGCCCAGACGTGCAAGGGTTGCGTTAGCGGGACGCATGGTCTGGCTCCGGGGCGGCGAACAGGTCGCGGTGCCCGACGTGCAGGTCGAGATGCCCCCGGTAGAGGGCCTCCCGGCGGCGTTGCCACCAGCGTTCGATGCGCTGGCGATCGTGCGGGGCTTGCTCACGGGCGGCGGCGGCCCAGCCATCGATAAGGTTCAGTGCCAGCGGGCGCTGCGCTGGCGTCAGGCGCCAGGTGCTTTCAGCGTTGACGATGTGAAAGCCTCTGGCGGTGAAGGCTGCGATCAATGTCTGGGGCGCCGTGGTGCCCAGCGCAGGTCCGAGACCCTTATCGCGGCGTTGATGCGCGGCGAGTATCTCGAAGAGCCAGGCATCTTCGGCATCATTGACCGCCACGTCATCGGTCTGGAAACGAATATTGCCGTCCACGTTGAGCGTGATTAATGTCGCGGCGCGATGAGCCGCGCAGGCGTCGGCCAGGGCCTCGACCCAGGTGGCACTGACCAGGTCGCACAGCGCCGAGGCGCTGACGAGGTCGATACCGGCGAACCATGACGCGTCGAGCGCATGCAGGTCACGCTGGTATGTGGTCACGCGGAGGGGCGTTCCCGCATTATCGCGCAAGGAATGACAGCGCTCCACAGCATGGCCGAGCAGGGCATCGTCATGATCGAGCAGATGCCAGTGCTGAGGGCCGGGCAAGCGAGGCGCGAGATAGCGCACATTGGCGCCGCTACCACTGCCGAGATCGAGTAGTTGCCAGGGCACTTGGCGCTCACGCGTGGCAAGCCAGTCGACGGCGGCCTGCATGGGGGCCGTGGCGCGAGCATCGTGATCGGCCTGCTCGCGCTGCGCTAGCCAGGACTCGCTGAACGTGCCGGCGGTGTTCATTCGGCGCCTCGTTGCAAAGCGGTGGCAAAGGCTGCACCGACCTGTGACCAATCGCGCAGCGAGGCCCGGGCGCGCTCGGCGCCTTCGCGCCATGTCTGACGCTTGCTCGGGTCACCGAGCATCTCGCGCAGGGCGCCGGCGAGTGCAGCGATATCGCCGGCGGGCACCTTGAGGCCGGCATCGTCGGGCAGCGTATGGGCGAGCGCGCCGCCAGTGGTGGTGACCACGGGCAGGGCATGCGCCAAGGCTTCGCTGACGACCATGCCGTAGCCCTCGTAATGAGATGGCAGCACGAAGATGTCGCTGGCGTGATAGGCCTCGTCCAGCGCATCGGCGGGTCGCTCGCCGAGCAGGTGGATGCGTTCTTCCAGGCCGTGGGCGGCGATGCGTGCCTGGACATGCTCGACATGTGCCGGTGCGCGATCCAGACCACCGATGCAGTCGCATGTCCAGGGCAGGTCGGTCAGCGTGGTCAGCGCTTCGATGAGCACGTCATGCCCCTTGCGCGGAGTGACCGTGGCCACGCACAAAAGGCGTGGCACCTCAGTGTTGCCACGTGCTACCGGGGCGCGCTCCACGCCGGGTTCGACCACGTGCAAGCGCTCAGGACCGACCTGGAAATCCGCTAAACGCCGAGCGGTGAAAGGGCTGGTGACGATGACGTCGCGCACCGCCGACAGTGCGCGCGTTTCGCTGATCAGGAAGTGCTCGCGTTCGGCGTCGCCGAGGCCGGTTTCGTCGGCGAGCGGATGGTGAACCAGGGCGGTGAGCGTCAAACGCTGGGCGTGGGCCTCGAGAACGTCGGGCAACCCGCCCATCGCGAGTCCATCGATGATCACATGGGCGCCTGTGGGCCTGGTCGCCAAGGCGTTTTCCAGTGCCTTTTTCGCCGTGGCGTCGGGTTCGGGAAAACGCCCCTCGAGGCCGATGACCTCGACCGGCCAGCCGTGTTCGCGCAGGGCGGTGGCGATGCGCGCATCGTAGACGTAGCCGCCGGTCAACTGCGCCGGGTCGCCGGCGACGATCAGGGTCACGGGATGGCTCATATCGCGCCCTCGTAATTCGCCCAGGCAATATGCGATTCATGCAGCGTGACGCCGAGGGCCGTCAGGCCATGCCCGGTCTCGCCGAGCTCGCCCTGGCGGATGGCGTGGGCGAGGCGTTCGAAAATCACCTTGGCCATGAACTCGGTGGTCGTGTTGCGGCCCTGGAATTCGGGCACGTCGTCAAGGTTGTTGAAATTGAGGTCGCTCAGCACGCGGGACAGTGTCTGGCTGGCCAGGCCGATATCGACGATGAGATCGTCGCGATCGAGCTCGGGGCGCTTGAAGGCGACATCGACCACGTAGGTGGCACCGTGCAAGCGTTGCGCGGGGCCGAAGACCTCGCCGTTGAAACTGTGCGCGATCATGAAATGGTCTCTAACCGTCAGGCTGAACATCCGTGTGACTCCTGTTGTATTGCCGACTATGTGTATGACCGGTTGTGCGTGTTAGTGGTTATGCGTGTAACACGGGCGCCACCGCCTGGCGATAGCGTCACGAATAGCGTATGCGATGACACAGTGCCGGGCGATCCGTGTCGCTCAGGCGTGCCAAGGTGGTGGGTAAGTCTTGAAAATCGCTTTCAGCGTCGATCAAGGCATCGAGGCGGGCGTCGCGCAGTAGCGTCAGAGCCAGTTGCAGGCGCTGGGCATGACTGCGTCGCGCGCGTCGTGCTGGCGAGACACCGCCGACCTGGCTGGCACGCAGCGTCAACCGCCGAGAGTGAAAAGCCTCGCCGAGGGGTAGTGTGACCTCGTCGCGTCCGAACCAGCTCAGTTCGATGATCTCCGCTTCGTATCCCGCCAGTGTCAGGGCGCTGCGTAGGCCGTGCGGATTGCCGCTAGCGTTGATCACGATGTCCTGTTCATCCTCGGCATCGTGTGGATGACGAAAGGGCAGGCCAAGCTCAGCGGCCAGCTCGGCCTTGCCGGCATCGATGTCGAGCAATTGAACGCGCACGCCAGCAGTCTGTTGGCACAACCAGGCGACCAGGCTACCGACCACGCCGGCGCCGATAACGCTGATTCGGTCGCCGACGCGTGGGGCGGCGTCCCACAAAGCGTTGACGGCGGTTTCCATGTTGGCCGCGAGGACCGCGCGTGTGGCGGGAAGATCCTCGGGTAGGGGAACGACGGCCTCGATGGGAACGATATAGCGTGTCTGGTGAGGATAGAGACAGAAGACCTCGCGGCCGCACCAGGCCTCCGGTCCCTCCTCGACCACGCCGACGTTGGCATAGCCATATTTGACCGGCCCCGGGAAATCCCCTTCCTGAAAAGGCGCACGCATGCGTGTATATTCGCTCTCCGGGATCTTGCCTTGAAAAACGAGGTTTTCGGTGCCGCGGCTGACGGCGCTGTAGCGTGTTCTGACCAACAGCTCATGCGTTTGTCGGGAGGGCAAGGCGTGCTGTTTGATCTCACCGTGCCCCGGTGCCTGTATCCAGAAAGCCTGGGCGTTCGTTGCGAGCATGGCAAATCTCCTTATTCACCTTGAGTATCGTCCATGACATCATTCATGTACAGGTATTGTACATAT
This sequence comes from Chromohalobacter sp. 296-RDG, assembly GCF_029889885.1. Lineage (GTDB taxonomy): Bacteria > Pseudomonadota > Gammaproteobacteria > Pseudomonadales > Halomonadaceae > Chromohalobacter. The sequence continues at coordinate 3,102 of NZ_JARANY010000042.1, read as the reverse complement.
CTGCTTTTCTGTACCACTTTATTTCCAGTCGTGAGTGCCATCAGCGTAGTGAAAATAGCGCTGAGCATCGGTATCTCTGCCATAGTGAGACGAGAAAGTTTCGGAGAAAGGGCATGCGTTCCACCTCACCCCATATTACTGGTCGCAAGCCGTCCTTGGTGCATGGTTTGCCGGCGGTCCTTGAACTGCTGTTAGGTCTATGCCTTGTGGGGGTGCTGGTAGAGGCCGTGCAGTGGCACCTGACAGCACCCGTGGGGCTTGGCTGGTCGGTAGGGGGGGTATACTTGGGCATGGCGCTGATCATCCTCTGGGCATGGCCGGCGGCGCGGCGCTGGTTGGGCTGGGCTAATCGCGTGACTCTGCTGCGGGGAGTGCTGATCGCATTGCTTGCCGGCAGTATGGCCTTTCCTGCTTTCATGCAGCGCCATGCACTGGAAATGGCAGGGCTGGCACTGTTGGCCTTGTGCCTGGATGGCCTTGATGGCTGGGTAGCCCGGCAGACGCAATCCGCCACTGCCTTCGGGGCCCGCTTCGATATGGAATTGGATGCCTTCTTCATCGCTGTACTGTGCTGCGCGCTCATCGTGCTCGACAAGCTCGGGGGGTGGGTGCTGGTAGTGGGCGCCATGCGTTACACCTTCGTAGCGGCGGGGTATGCATGGACATGGTTGCGTCGACCGTTGCCCCAGAGCCGGCGCCGCAAGCTGATATGTGTCTGGCAAGTCGCTAGTCTGTTGGTGGCGCTGCTGCCGTTCGTCTCCCCCCTCTGGGCCATGCTCTGTGTGGGTCTGGCGCTGGTATTACTGATGTACTCGTTTGCGAGTGATATCGCGTGGCTATATCGCCATCGACGCATGCGTATCTAAGGTGACGGTCTGGGAGAGGTCAGGGCCCTCCAGTGACGGCTAAAATAAGAATCGCTTGCATGACTTGGCCTCATGAGGCGCCATGGCGAGTATAAAGAATCCGCCATCTACGGTATAGGAACACGCATGGCTCGCGCTCCCTTCGAACTTGCCGGTACGCGTATTCCGCCCGGCAGCCGGGCACAGATCGATGTACCGGTGGCCAAGCTTTACACCCATGCACCGCTGCATATTCCCGTCGAGGTCGTTCATGGCCGTCAACCAGGACCGGTGCTGCTGGTGTGCGGGGCCATCCACGGTGACGAAATCAACGGCGTCGAGATCGTGCGTCGCATGCTTAGGCTGGCGTCGCTATCGCGCTTGCGGGGCACGTTGATCGCGGTGCCGATCGTCAATGTCTTCGGTTTCGTGCAGCAGACGCGTTACTTGCCCGACCGACGCGACTTGAATCGCTGCTTTCCGGGGAGTGAGGTCGGATCGCTGGGCTCGCGCGTCGCGTCGCTGTTTCGCGAGCAGATCGTCGACTTGGCGACACACATCGTCGATTTGCATACCGGGGCACTTCATCGCACTAATCTTCCGCAGGTGCGAGCACAGCTCCAGAATCGACCTGAGATCCAGGCCATGGCCGAGGCGCTTGGGGTGCCGGTGATTCTCAATGCCGAGTTGCGCGAGGGAAGTCTGCGGGAATATGCGCAGTCACGTGATGTGCCGGTGCTGACCTATGAAGCTGGCGAGGCGCTGCGTTTCGATGAGTGGGCGATCGCGCCGGGGGTAAGAGGTGTGCAGCGCGTGATGCGTTTGCTGGGCATGCTCCCCACCGATCGGCGTCGTCATGCGCCTGCAGTGGCGGAGGTCGCCAATGGCTCGAGTTGGGCTCGCTCGCCCAGCGACGGCATTCTGCGGCCTCGGACGCGGTTGGGCGCACGCGTTGCACGGGGCGATGTGCTGGGACGCGTTGCCGATCCGTTCGGTAATGCCGAGCAGGAAGTGCTCGCCAACGCCGATGGTATCGTCATTGGCATGAGCAATCTGCCGCTCGCCAATGAGGGCGAAGCACTGTTTCATGTGGCGCGCTTCGATGAAATCGAAGAGGCTGAGAACGCCGTTGAAACCTTCCACTCCGATTTCGAGACCCGCCAGGAGCTATAGCCTGGCCCACTGCGTCAGCTCAGGCGACGGCGTTTGCGGTGTCGAGCTCGCGCACCTTGGCCAATGCTTCGTCGAAAACCTCCAGCCCGGCACCGTGGCGATGGGCATTTTCCGACAGGTGACGCCGAAACTGACGCCCGCCGGGGCAGCCTTGGAACAGGCCGAGCAGGTGGCGGGTGACGTGGTTGAGCTTGGCCCCTTCTGCCAAGCGTTCGGCGATGTAGGGCCGGAAAGCACGCGCGGCCGCATGGCGGCTACTCACGGGCGAGGTGCCGCCGTAGATGGCGGCATCGATACCGGCCAGTCGCCAGGGATTCTGGTACGCCTCACGCCCGATCATCACGCTATCCACCTTCTCGAGCTGCGCTTGGCACTCGTCCAGCGTCTTGATACCGCCGTTGATGCCGATATGAAGGTCGGGATACTGCGCCTTGAGACGATGCACGCGTGGATAATTGAGCGGCGGCACGTCACGGTTTTCCTTGGGCGAGAGCCCCTCGAGCCAGGCCTTTCGGGCATGCACGATGAAGACCTCGCAGCCGGCATCAGCGACACGCTCGATGAAGTGCGCCAGGTCGGCGTCTTCGTCCTGTTCGTCGATGCCGATGCGGCACTTGACCGTGACCGGGATCGAAACTGCTGCTTGCATGGCACGGACCGCCGCCGCCACCTTGCCTGGGTGCTCCATGAGGCAGGCACCAATCAGGTTGTTCTGTACCCGATCGCTGGGACAACCGACGTTCAGATTGACTTCATCGTAGCCCCAGGTTTCGGCGATGGCGGCGCATTCCGCCAGTGCAGCAGGATCGCTGCCGCCTAGTTGTAGCGCCACCGGATGCTCCACGTCGCTATACCCGAGAAAGCGCTCGCGCGGAGAGCCATGCAGAATCGCCCCGGTCGTGACCATTTCGGTATACAGCAGCGCCTCACGCGTCAGTGTACGGGCAAACGCGCGGTAGTCGCGGGTCGTCCAATCCATCATCGGGGCAATTGAAAACCGGCGAGCCTTTGAAATAGGGTCATGTGCTTTCATATCAACGACTTACCATGTTCGCTATACTGTATATACATCCTGTTTAGTCAT
>NZ_JARANY010000041.1 GCF_029889885.1 Chromohalobacter sp. 296-RDG | reverse complement strand
CGACCCACGTGGCTGGGGAACGTCCACTACATCGACACCGGTGCCTTTACGACAGGAAGACTAACACTCATCGAAGCACGCACGCTGATGAGCGGTATCGAGCCGCGACGTGAGATGTGACATCCCGAAACGAAAACGCCCCGAGATCAGTAGGTTACTGAAACTCGGGGCGTTAAAATGCAATGGCGGAGGGACAGGGATCGCTTTACGGTCCCAATATTTCCCTTTTAAAACATCCAGTTACATGAGCTGCCCTCTCTTTTCACAGTAGCAACTTCCTGTAACACCCGCAAGCGTTCTGAATGCACCGGCCTTGAAAACCGGCGAGGGGATGTGGCTGTTTGCTCCGGCAATTATCGACTTGGGAACCCGTCTTCATTAGCATTTGACTACAGCTGAATTAGGCGGCTCACCGTTGTGTGGGCTACGCGATTGATTGAAGGGGTAATCTGTGGTTAATGGAGATGTAGAGAAGCGCCTATGGGCGGCGGCTGACCAGTTGTGGGCCAACACTGGACTGAAGCCCGCTGAGTTCTCGACCCCCGTGCTGGGGCTGATCTTCCTACGCTTTGCCGAGAATACCTATGCCGCTGCCGAGAAGAAGCTCGGACCGGTGGGCTCTGGTGGTCGACGGAAGGTGAAAAAGGCCGACTATCAAGCCGAGGGCGTGATCTTCCTCCCCGAAATCGCTCGCTTCTCGTACCTGCAGTCCCTCACTGAGGGGGACAACATCGGAAAAGCCGTGAACGAGGCGATGAAAGTCATCGAGGAAGAGAACACCGACCTCAAGGGGGCTTTACCTCGGACCTATACGCGCCTTGAGAACTGGGTGCTGATGGAGCTGATTAAGCAACTCGGCCCAGTGGAGCTGTCTGGAGACGCCTTCGGAAAGGTCTACGAGTACTTCCTAGGAAACTTCGCGCTTAAGGAAGGCCAGAAGGGGGGCGTATTCTACACTCCTGAATCCATCGTCAAGCTGATCGTTGAGGTTCTGGAGCCTTACCACGGGCGCATCTATGACCCGGCATGTGGCTCGGGCGGTATGTTCGTCCACTCTGCGGACTTCGTGAAGCGCCACCACAAGACGGCAATGGACGAGATCTCGATCTTCGGTGCCGAGAAGGACCAGACCACCGCCAACCTGAACAAGATGAACTTGGCGGTGCATGGGCTCTCGGGTGATGTGCGGGTGGCCAATACCTACTACGAAGATCCTCACTACGCCGCCGACAAGCTGGGTGGTCGCTTCGACTTCGTGATGGCCAATCCTCCATTCAACGTATCAGGGGTCGATAAGGAGCGCCTGGAGGGTGACGTCCGCTTTCCCTTCGGAGTGCCGAGTACAGACAGCGCCAACTATCTCTGGATGCAGCTCTTCTATTCCTCACTGACACCGACAGGCCGCGCTGGCTTCGTCATGGCCAACTCATCGGGTGACGCCCAGGGCAGCGAACAGACAATCCGCCAGAAGCTGATCGAGACAGGTGCCGTAGACGTGATCGTCTCGGTGGGGGCGAACTTCTTCTACACGGTGGCCTTGCCCTGCACTCTGTGGTTCTTCGACCGTGCCAAGGCCGAGACCGACCGTGCCGATAAGGTGCTGTTTGTCGATGCCCGCCATATCTATCGGCAGATCGGCCGGGCGCATCGCGACTGGCTGCCAGAGCAGATCGAGTTCCTGGCTAACATCGTGCGGCTCTACCGTGGCGAAGAAGTTGAACTGGATCAGGGCAGTGAGAAGCTGCTTTCCGAGAAGGGGCTGAGCGATGGCTATATGGATGTACCTGGGCTTTGCAAGCTGGCGACACGGCAGGATATCGAAGAGCAGGGCTGGTCGCTTAATCCAGGGCGGTATGTCGGTGCAGCAGCGAGAGAAGCTGAAGATGTGGACTTTGCAGAGCGTCTTGAGGAGCTGGCTGAGGAACTGGAGGTATTAAACGCTGAGTCAAGTGAGCTTGAACAAGCGATCTCAGTCAACGTTGCTGACATCTTGGAGACTGCTTCGTGACAGCGTTGAATGACATCTGTGAGCTTATTGTAGACTGCGAGCATAAGACCGCACCAAAAAGCCCAGCTGGCTTCCCCTCAATACGTACCCCTAATGTGGGAAGAGGTCGACTTATTCTCGACAATGTAAACCGAGTTGATGAAGAGACCTATGCCCTGTGGACCCGAAGAGCTGTCCCCAAAGAGAGCGACCTTATCATTGCAAGAGAGGCTCCCGTAGGGAACGTTGCAATTATTCGTAAGGGTGAGAAAGTTTGCCTTGGGCAGCGGACTGTTCTCGTTCGCCCTGATCCGAATACAGTTAATCCCGAGTTTCTCTGTTACTTCATGCTTGGCGACTATGCGCAGGTGCAGTTTGGAGCTTCTGCAACAGGCGCAACCGTTCTTCACTTAAATATGCGTGATATTCGTGGGCTACAAATTCCCACTTTGCCTACCCGAAAGGTGCAGAACCGGATTGCCTCGATACTATCCGCCTACGATGACCTCATCGAGAACAACACGCGTCGCATCGAGATCCTCGAAGAGATGGCCCGGCGGCTGTACGAGGAGTGGTTCGTCCATTTCCGATTCCCTGGGCATGAGGAGGTTAGCTTCAAGGAGAGTGAGCTTGGGAAGATTCCTGAGGGGTGGGAGTGCGCAAAACTCAAAGAGTACATCGAGCTTTCATATGGTAAAGCCCTGAAAAATTCTGAGAGGAAACCTGGCCCCTATCCCGTTTACGGGGCTAGTGGCGAAGTGGGAACCCATATCGAATCTTTAGTAAAAGGCCCAGGGATAATCCTTGGGAGAAAGGGGAACGTAGGCAGTGTCTTTTGGACCGAGAGCGATTTCTTCCCCATTGACACCGTTTACTATATCAAGACCGACCTGCCTCTGGAGTATGTCTTCTTCAACCTAAAGAGACAAAGGTTCTTGAACAATGATGCCGCAGTCCCTGGGCTAAACAGGAACCAAGCCTATTCGCTCCCATTCCTGAAGCCTAGTCAGGAAGCGTTGGAAAAGTTTACGAGCCACTGCAAGCCAATCTATGAGTTTATAAGAAAACTGCATCGGAAGAACTCCAACCTCCGCACCCAACGCGACCTGTTGCTGCCCAAACTGGTCTCCGGTGAGATCGACGTTTCCGACATCCCCATGCCCAACGATACGGAGGTCGAAGCCGCATGACGCCACCGCCATCCCCCGCTCATGCCTATTCCGAAGATGCCTTGGTTGAACAACCAGCCATCGAACTGTTCGCTGGTCTGGGTTGGGACACTGCCAATCTCTACGGGGAGTGGTCGGGCATGATATCGAGCGAGGGACGGCAAACTCAGCAGGATGTGGTGCTGTTCTCACGACTGCGATTGGCCCTGGAGAAGCTCAACCCCGAGCTACCCACTGATGCTCACGACAAGGCCATCGAGGAGCTAGCTCGTGACCGCTCCAAGCTTCTGCCGGTGAATGCCAACCTAGAGGTCTATCGGCTACTGAAGGATGGCGTGAAGGTCGAGGTGGCTGATAAGGATGGCGGCAACTCTATCGAGACGGTGAGGGTGGTCGATTGGAACCAGCCCCAGCAGAACGACTTCCTGCTTGCCTCGCAGTTCTGGGTCCGGGGTGATTACCACACCCGACGTACCGATCTGGTCGGCTTCGTCAACGGCTTGCCGCTGCTCTTCGTGGAGCTGAAGGCCAGCCACAAGACCCTCCAGGCCGCCTACACGGACAACCTGACCGACTACCGCGAGGTGATCCCTCAGCTATTTACCTATAACGCGGGCCTGATGCTCTCCAATGGCTCCGAGACGGTGGTGGGTAGTACCTTCTCCTTTTGGGAGCATCTCTTCGAGTGGAAGCGGATCAACGATGAAGGCGAGAAAGGCGTGGTGTCCCTGGAGACAGCCATCCGAGGCCTCGCCGAGCCGGAGCGTCTGCTCGATATCGTAGAGAACTTCACGATGTACGAGGAGGCAGCGGGCGGCACCATCAAGAAGATGGCCAAGAACCACCAGTACCTCGGGGTCAACAAGGCCATCGCTGAGCTTCAGCGCATCAACAATCGCCCCAAGGATGAGGCCGGTCGGCTCGGGGTGTTCTGGCATACCCAGGGTTCGGGCAAGTCATTGTCGATGGTGTTCTTCACCCAGAAGATCCACCGCAAGATCCCCGGCAACTGGACGTTCGTGATCGTCACTGACCGCAATGAACTGGACGAACAGCTCTACAAGACCTTCGCGGCTACTGGAGCGGTCAACGAGGTAGAGGCCCATGCCGAGAGTGGAGCCCACCTCAAGCAGTTGCTGACGGAGGACCATCGCTACGTCTTCACGCTGATCCAGAAGTTCGGTACCAAGAAGGGGGAGACCTACCCTAAGCTGTCTGATCGCCAGGACATCATCGTCATCACTGACGAGGCTCACCGTTCCCAATACGACACGCTGGCCATGAACATGCGGACGGCTCTACCTCATGCTGCCTTTCTGGGCTTCACCGGGACGCCGCTGATGGCTGGAGAGGAGAAGACCAAGGATGTGTTCGGTGAGTACATCTCAGTCTATGACTTCGGCCAGTCCATTGCTGATGGGGCCACGGTGCCGCTGTACTATGAGAATCGCATCCCCGAGCTACAGCTCATCAACGAGAACCTCAACGAGGATCTGACTCGTCTGCTGGAAGATGCCGAGCTGGACGAGGAGCAGGAGCGCAAGGTTGAGCGGGTCTTCGGTCGTGAATACCACCTGATCACCCGTGATGATCGGCTGGATGCCATCGCCGAGGATCTTGTTCAGCACTTCGTCGGTCGTGGGCATCAGGGCAAGGCGATGATGGTCTGCATCGACAAGGCCACCGCTGTTCGGATGTACGACAAGGTTCAAGCTCAATGGAAAGCCTACTTGGCCCAGCTCAAGGCTGAGTTGCCGAGCGCCCCCAGGGATCGTCAGGAGATCCTCAAGCACCGCATCCGAGTGATGACCGATACGGACAAGGCTGTGGTGGTTTCCCAAGGACAGAACGAGGTCAAGGAGCTGGCTGATAAGGGGCTGGACATCAAACCTCACCGCAAGCGCATGGTAGAGGAAGATCTCGACGAGAAGTTCAAAGATTCGGCTGACCCACTACGGTTGGTGTTCGTCTGCGCCATGTGGATCACCGGCTTCGACGTTCCGTCCTGCTCGACCATCTACCTCGACAAGCCGATGAAAAACCACACCCTGATGCAGACGATTGCCAGGGCAAACCGGAAATATCCCGGCAAGGAAGCGGGGCTGATCGTCGACTACGTCGGGGTCTTCAGAAAGCTGCAAGATGCCCTGTCCATCTACGGTGGTGACGCTGCTGGGACTGGCGGTGCTGACGAGCCCATCAAGGACAAGTCAGAGCTGTTGGAGTACCTCAAGCACTTGCTGGCCAAGGCTTCGGCTTTCCTGGCCGAGAAGCAGATCGACCCTGAAGCCATCAAGGCAGCCGGAGGCTTCGACAAGGTGAGTCTGCTGGATGATGCTGTGGAGAAGCTGCTGGACAGCGAAGAGACCAAGAAGGGCTTCCTGAATCTGGCCAGGGCCACCTCCAGGGTGTACCGAGCCATCCTTCCTGATCCTGCTGCCACTGATCTTGCTCCTGATGCAGTGCTGGTGTCAGTGCTGGCCCAGAAGATCAAGGCGTTGGAGCCCGAGGTGGACATCTCCAAGGTGATGCAGGACGTGGACGACCTGCTGGATCAGTCAGTCGCCCCGGTGCCCTACGTCATCAACGATGAAGATGACAAGCCGCTCTACGATCTCAGCCAGATCGACTTCGAGAAGCTCAAGGAGAAGTTCAGTCAGGGTAAGAAGTGCACGGAGTCTGAGAAGCTCAGGGCGTTGCTGAACCAGAAGTTGGAAACGATGGTGGCGTCGAATCCTACCCGCACGGACTTCATGGAGAAGCTCCAGAAGCTGATCGAGCGTTACAACGATGGGAGCATCAACGTCGAGACCTTCTTCCAGCAGCTTATGGCTTTCACCGAGGATCTTCAGGAGGAAGACCAGCGAGCGATGCGCGAAGGGCTCAGCGAAGAAGAGTTGGCCTTGTTCGACATCATCACCAAGCCCGCCCCAGAGATGACCGACAAGGAGGTGGCCAAGGTGAAGGCGATGTGTCGGGAGCTTCTTGAGACTCTAACCAAGGAGAAGCTGGTTCTGGACTGGCGGAAGAAGGCCCAGGCCAAAGGCGATGTTCGTCGTACCTTGGAGGATACCTTCGACCGTGGATTGCCTGAGAGCTTCGATGAGACGGTCTATGAGGAGAAGTGCGAGGCTGCCTTCCAGCACATCTTGATGAGTTACTACGGGGGCGGACAGAGCGTGTATTCAAACGCCCGCGTCTGATCAGAGACACAGCAATGTTGAGTATGTAATGGATGAGTTATTGGTTCATGCCGAATCGCTTCAAAATATGATGATCGCCAGGGCAACGACTCCAGATCCTGTGTCCAATCAGGACTATGCCAAGGCAAGAGCTGCGCTTGTATCAGCCCCACGTATAGCTGACCTATTACCCAGGATGGTACATACTTGTCGAGACCCCTCTCAGTTCTGGGGCTTCATCAAGTCTAGGTTCAGCACGTATGAAGAACGAAGGCAATACATCTGGAGTGAGTTCCGTCCGCTTCTGGATAGGTTGGAGGCTGTTGGCTATCCCTCGGATGCTAACATTTCTGACAGCCTGGAGCGTTTCGACTCGGAGCATGTCCATGCAGCTTGGTCCAAGGCTGTAGACCGCAGGGATGCTGATCCAGAAGGTGCCATCACGATGGCTCGGAGTTTGCTTGAAAGCGTATGCAAGCATGTGATCGAGCGTTCTGAGGGCGTTGAGTATGGCAGAAGTGACGATCTTCCCGCGCTCTATAGGAAAGCATCCCGTGCCCTGAACCTTGCTCCTGATCAGCATGTGGAGGAAGTCTTTAGAAAGATTCTTGGTGGCTGTACCAGTGTTGTCGTCGGTTTGGGCGAGTTGAGGAATCGAGTTAGCGATTCTCACGGTCAGGGACAAAGGCCCGTCAAACCGTTGCCACGCCATGCAGAGCTGGCGGTGAATCTCTCGGGGACCATGTCATCATTTCTGATAGCTACGCTTGAAGCACGTCAAGGAGGCCAATAGCCCCTCTAACTGCTTACCTACAGATCATCGCAAAAAATACATCTACCCACTCACCAAAGCAGTCAGCGTTTGATCGGCGTGGCTTCCCTATAGACCACGTCGCCTATATCTCTATCGAGCCACTCGGCAGCTTTTTCTTCCACATTCATTAGGGTGTACCTCAGCGACCACGCCGTGAGCGTATCCATATACGTGTTCATATACCCGCATTGACTACCCAAACGATTACGAATATTGTGAATATAGTCTAATGAATACATCGGGTTGGAGACGAACACACCATGGGCCATCCAGTCATCATCCGTGGCTACCTAAGAGCTTCCACCGAGGACCAGAACGCCAGCCGAGCCCGACAGGCGCTCACGACGTTTGCCAGCGAGAAAGGCACCCGAGTGGCGTCGTGGTACGTGGAGAACGCCAGCGGAGCCAAGACCGACAGGACCGAGCTGGCCCGCCTGATCGATGACTCCGAGCCCGGCGATGTGTTGTTGGTGGAGCAAGTCGACCGTTTGACGCGCCTCAACAAGCACGATTGGGACCATCTCAAGGTGGCCATCCAGAAAGCCGGACTTCGGGTCGTGTCGTTGGATCTACCGACGAGCCACGCTGCTCTGACTGTTTCGGCGGATGACGACTTTACTGGTCGAATGCTAGATGCGGTGAACGCCATGCTGCTCGATATGTTGGCCGCTGTGGCTCGTAAGGACTACGAGGATCGGCGGCGGCGTCAGGCCGAGGGCATCGAGAAGGCCAAGGAGCAAGGCGTCTACAGAGGCCGTCCGGTTGACCAAGGGCTGCACCAGAAGGTGTTGGAGCTGCGAGGCAAGGGAATGAGCATCCGCAAGACCGCCGAGATCCTGGGCTGTGGTGTCAGTACCGTACAGCGAGCCGAGAAGCGGGCGGCTGAGCAGTCATAGGCGAGCAGCTATAGGCAAGGAGAGAAGGGCACATGGCTGGCCTGACGGGCTGGCCCTCTGTCCCTGGTGGGTAGGACAGGCGCAGGGTCATCGTTGAACAATACGGCGCACAGTTCGCTCTCAGCCAGCGAGGAAGATCCAGCGGTTGGTTGTCTCCAGAACATGCCTTGCTGATACCCCCGTGGGAGGGTTTCGAAGCGCTTCGTCAGGCGGGGCTACGGGGGTTACGCGCAACCATATATATATATATAAATCCCGGCTCGCATTTTTGTCGTGAAATAGTCCGGTCACATAGCAAGCATCGAAAGCGAATGCCTTGGACCACCCAGCGTGGACCCGGGGAACCTGCTCGGTAGTAAACCCAAGAGTCTGTCCTTTCGTGTCTTGTAGTCCCAGCCCCTGGCGATCATCCGAGTATTCATTCGTTCGAGCCATTCGATAGCCTTGTGCTGGTCAGCCGTGAGCGCCAAACGATCCAAGGCTTTGGGTTGGCCTTTGGTGGTTTCCGCGCCGGTCATAAAGGCACTTAAAACTTGATTCAGCATCCGTGATTCATTGATGTAGTGGTGAGCCATGGTCCCTTTGCCACCCATATCACGGGCTAGCGTTAGCTCTTCACACATCTCTTTATGGAATTCTGTGGAGGCTTCGCGACTGGCTTGCCACTCGCCCGAGAGCAACGTGTACAGCTGCTCATCCATCCACACGGCCAACTCTGGGGAAAGCCAGCGAGCAAAAGGGATGACAAGCCTGTGATGAATCCAAGTGCCGCTACCGTAGCGCCCTTTCTTGGTGATTTTTAATTCCCCGGGATTCCGGGTATTTAAACTCGTAGCCAGAGCCGCCATATAAGCTTGGGTCTCCTGATTATCCAGCCAATGATCGAGCCGTTTATCATACTGCCCGGCGAGTGCTGTGGCGTTTAGCCAGCCTTCCTTGTTAAACATGACTTGGGTGTCTTTCTTGAAGGTCGGCTTGACGAGATTCTTTTGCGCAACTGATATGGACATCGTACGTCATTCCTATTTGAAAAGCCCTCTCCTCGAAGTCCCATCCTTCAGCGGCCCACAATCCGGCGGACGACATGACGCCAGCCGCCGAAGGCAACGAAAGAAAGGACTTATCAGATAGAGGATTGTGTGAGTTGATCAGTGGTTAGCTCATGGGAGAAGCTTTTAATCGTATACGAGGATTATGTTTTCGATGATACGGAACCATCAATGATAACTTGGGTGCTCCACAATGGACGCAACTTCGGGGCTTATCTGGTCATGGAGCAGCTCTAAGTTAGTCAGTGCCTCAGACATGCTTGGGAAGCGGGCTAGAACCTCGTCTCTTTCATCAAACGCAGCGGTAGCCCTATCAACAGCCTTTTGCATACATTCACCAGCGATACGGGCAGCCTTGTTATATCCCTCAGATGATATGGTCAACCGCTGTATAGTGAGCACTGCCTCTTGGATATGTGGGGGAAGTTTCGTGGCCCCATCCTCGGCTCCCTCTTCAAGCTCTTTTCGTAGCGGAATGGCTATATCGTAAAACTGACGACTCAATGCCTTTGCTTCTTCGAGCACTTGCCGCCGGGATTCCTTATAATACTCGTATTCCTCAAGCGCTTCCCCTCCCTTTTCATTAAGTTCGCCAGACAGACGGTAAGCTTCGAGGGCTCCTTCTTCACGCTCAAGCAATGTATCTAGAGCCAAGAAAGAGTCGAGATACACACGATCGAAGGAGTCCTGGAGAATGACTTGACTTATAGTATGGTCATTTTCGCTAGCAAGAGAAGTAATGGATACTGAGGATTGCAGTGCTGAGCTGGTTGCGTTCATGTTCATGGGTTAACATCCTTGGGTAATGATTAATTAGCTGATTGAGAGCGCAGAGCCGGACTTGTATTCGCTTTGTCCGGTTTCTACATAAGTTTTTCAGTGACGGCAGGTGGAATCGCTGGAAGGAGTCTCACTCATATTCCCTCACTGTCTTACCGTTGGCACCGGCAACCGCCAGGTGATCGGCAAGGTCATTCTCTGGGTGGCCGCTGTGACCACGTACCCAGTGAAAGAAGACCTTGTGGGTCGGCATCAGCCTATCGATCTCGCGCCATAGGTCAGCGTTTTTCACTGGCTTCTTTGCCGCTGTCTTCCAGTCCTTTCGCTTCCACCCAGGGAGCCACTGAGTCGCACCCTTGAGAACGTATTCGCTGTCCGTCGTGAGATGGACCTCGGCGGGGCTCTTCAGGGCTTCCAAGGCACGGATGACGGCGGTTAACTCGGCACGATTGTTGGTGATGATGTCGCCTTCGAGTCGGTCGGCTATCTTGAGACGGTAGCCATTGCTGCTTATAAGCACGGCTCCCCAGCCTCCTCGGGGGTTGCCTCGCCCGTTGTTACTGCAAGCGCCGTCCGTATAGATACGGACAGTAGGGAGGGTTCTGGCCCCGGACCTTGGGTCTGGTCCTGATCGACAGTCCGTCAGGGGGGCTGTGGTCGGGTTGAGTAAAGTCATGATGTTGATTCGTCCTCATTGTTGGAGACAGTCGGTTCCCTTCAGCTAGACGGACGAACCGCCCGACTGACCGACTGCCTTCGAGAATGTCGCTGGGTTTACGTAGGGAATGGCTCAAGGGAAGAGCCGAGAGATGCCCACAGGAGGGCATTGAGAAGGGATGTTCCGTGGCATGGGTGATGATGATCACGGATGAGGATGAACGCCTGTGTCGCCTGTGTCGCCTGTGTCGCCTGTGAGAGCGAGTAGCGCCAGCCTCAAAGTCATCTCTAAGAGAGGAGGGCATCAGGTGCCAGTCTCTTAGATGTCCCCACCACCCGTAGTCACCCCGCCGGATCGACGGGTCGCCCGGACTCCAACAGGGGCCACCACCCCCCTGTGATCCATTGGTCGACATCGACGCGTTAGCTTGCATCCCGGTGACCTGAAAAGGCCGGGACCATTACTTGCGTGGTGCCGAAGGCGTAAAGCTACGTACAGTGGGGTCGCTAAAGCGCGGTATCAGTATGCCGAGCCTCTTCAGAGCGGTCCCCGGGGGAGCGTTCCCCCATAAATGGGCTCTAATTGGGGGAGCTTGATATAAAGCTGTGGGTGACTGTGTGAAAAACGGTTTATGGGTGGAGGTACCCTGAAGGGATAAGTTGTTTGGGCCATGAAGTAGCTTACAGGTCGATGTCGCGGATAGCCGGGGGGCTCCTTAAACTTAGTTAGAAGCCATACCATCATAGAGTGGCAAGATCGTCAGCTCAGCATGTCCAAAACAACACGCAATGCGGCGGTATCAACTCGTCCACGAAGCACCAAACTATGGCCGTTACTCAAGGCAATTACCAGTTCGTCCGGTGGTGTGGCGTCAGAATTGGATTCGGAGACTCTCGGAGAGGTGAAGGCAGACCCCTGCAAGAAGACTTGCAGAGGCATCTCACCTTTCGACTCCAGCACATCGGTCAGTTGCCCTTGGCGATAAAGCTTTTGCCACTTGTATATCTGAGCTGTAGTTATGTCATGACGATGAGCCACAAGCGACACGAGAGCACCTTTCTCAAAAGTTTGCTCGACTACCTGGCGTTTGTATGCTTTGGAGAATCGGCGTCGATGCTTTTGGGATTCGGGGGACTCTCTGTTCATGGCATTCATCTCCGATGGGATTCGTCTTTGGTAAATCCGTTATGTGGCAGGTCAGTGTCCAATAGCTTCATACACCCCATGCGGAGACGCAAGAGGTGGTTTAAAAAATTATACTTTAGAATCAATCAACTAGCGGATATGTCTGGTCACAGAAAACATAGATCGCTATATTCAGTCAGCCTCTTGTTCGTGCTGAAGATCGTGCCGTGCCATATGCCGAACGGAGTTCTCCTTCTTAATGGAGCTTACTCTGTGCTAGAGGGTATTTCAGGCTTTGAGCGACAGCTCATTTTTAGATATCGCACTGCTTGAAACATCCTTTCCTCGCTAGCGCTTGTATCCTCCTATAGCTTGGGCTGGAGGTGTGGATCCCGGTTGTCTTGTCTTCTAGCTCTCTCAGTTGTCTAGACTTGACCGGTGTAGGCTGGATGGATTGCTTGTCCAATATAGGGTTCTAATTGGAAAGCCCCATATGGAGGGGCTTGTAGCCAATCCTGGCGCTGAATGAAGAGGGCTCACTCACGGGTGAGCTGGGAAAGGTCAAGACTCCGATACCTAACCTTGCGCATCTCCTCATTGAGACGCTGGAGCGTGAAGCCACTCCCGTAACGACCGGCCATACCCGACTCTGTATGGCCCTGGATCGTGTTGGTGATCTCCAACGAGACGTCAGAATCACGACAAGCATCCTCGAAGTTATGGCGTAGAGAGTGAAAGGCGTTTTGGCTGTGCTTGATCTTGAGGGAGTCGAGCAGCGCCCTGAACCGCTTGGAGTAGACAGAGGAGTAGTAGCCGTCGTTCCCCATGGGCATATCAGGAAATAGCCGCTGACTACCTTTTTGGCGCATCTCCTGAGCGTGACTGAGGAATCCCAGCCGGATTAGCTCAGGATGTACAGGAATAGCCCGATAGCTGCTGCTTGTCTTCAGGGACTTATCATCACCATCGCCATTGATGTCGATGAAGGGGATGCCCTGATCCTCACGAATATCGGATACGTACAATTGTAGGATCTCACCCATCCGCATCCCCGAGAACAGGCTCACCAGTGGTGCCCAGTACATTCCCGAGTTGCGTGGGATGAGGTGACCTGGTTGTCTCCAGTAACGTAGAGACTGACAGCCAGTGAACAGCGGGGCATGGAAGATAGCTCTGAGGTCGCTAACTTGGAAGGGGTCGCGTTCCTCGCGGGCTGACGTTTTGAGCTTCACCTTTAGGCTCGCCAGCGGGTTGGCCGGACAATCGTCGTAGTGTGCTGATGCCCAGTTCCAAAAGGCAGCGGCATAACCAATGATCTTGTTCAGGTTTTTCCCTGACATCGTGTCCATGCCTAGCTTGGCAGCTTTGTCCGCTGCGATGTCTATTGTCAGTCCTTGGAGTGATTTCTGTTTCGTCCAATTCGGGGGCAGTTTCAGTAACACTCGCTTAAAATGGCGACCATCGGCCTTGCCGTACTGAGCCAGCGATTTGTCTCCGACCACGGTACGGAAGTTGGCCAGGGTTGTGCGGTGATCGTTGTACGTCTTTGTTGACCAGTCGCGCGCCTTCTCTGCCAGCCATTCCCCGACGGCATCGGATAGTAAGGGCGTTGTCTCATCTCTCCCTGAGAGTGAATCTGCCGTCACCCTGAAGAGCCTTTGCCCGACCTGTTGGTGAGCTTCGAGATTAGATGAGCCTAGCCCCTCATAAGGCTGTAAGACGTGTTGTGGCTGGATACTCTGTTGCGCAGGGGGTGTTCGTACCACTTCGCCACGGTTACGCGCGAGAATGGCCTGTGCGGCAGTGATGAAGGTTTGCTGTAGCCGCCACGCTAACTCATCCCAGTCAGACGACTCTGAGGATAGAGGGCTCTCAAGGTGGGCTTCCACTGATTCTTTGGCGTAGCGATGGAACCGCTTGGCGATACAACCAGTGCTGTAGGCGGCTTGTGCGGACTCTACCTCATCGTTGAATGCTTCATAGGCAGCGTCAAAATCAGCATCGCTGTCCCAGTCAAACTCACGCCGGTATTCCTCATCCGTTTTCAACAGATAGGCATAGAAAAGATCGTTGAGGTGCTGTAGTTGCTGCTCAGTGAGGCCACTCAATGGGTTGGCCTGTGCGACGAGTTGCTGGCGGTGCGTCTCGAACCGTTGATCGACCTCATGCGCCGCCTTCCTGACCCGACGCAGCGCTTCCTGATAGTCGGAAGTCCTGAGGGAGAACGTCTCCTCGGTCTTCGGGTAGCTGGCTTGAATATCTTGAGGGACCGCCGCTCGATGGTAGTACCGACCGCTGCGACGATAGAGACGAGGATGTGCTGTAGCGTCCACTTGTTCCATACTCCCACTGTAACAGTCCAGTGGGGCAGCCCGAAACGAAAACGCCCCGAGACCAGTAAGTTACTGAAATCTCAGGGCGTTAAGATGTAATGGCGGAGGGACAGTCTTCAATACACGCCTTTAAATCAGTATCTTACATGACGAATTTTTATTTATCCCACCATCAATCACACCATATGGATATTGTTGGATGATATTCGGTGATACATGGCCAATGAACGCAATTTTCCGCCGATCTCCAGCAGGGGGGCGGAATCGGATTCCTACCCTATAGGCTGGCCAGGGTGGTAAATGTGACCGCTCCTCACATTTGAGGATCGAACGTCGTCACTGGCGAGGTTGCGGATCCCTAAATTATGGGAGCCTGGCCGTTGCATTTTGCGTTGCGTTTTGCGGTCAGACCGTCAGCGCAATACTGCGTAGGCGGAAAAGATGGGAATCTGCATGTTTTACAAGGATGTCGTAAAAGCCGGGATTCCGCCTTAAAGGGGGGAGCGTCCCCCTTTTCCCCCAAATACGGGTAAATCCCGCTTTTCCCGATGTGGGTAAATCCCACTTCTCGGTGGTATTCATCACTAGGCCACATTGGTCAAGCGTCCATTTCCTCGACTGATATGCCCGAACTGATCACCACGGAGCCCACGCGCACGCGGCCATAGCCGACCGGCACGGCGACGCCCTGGGTCGATGTATTCACCGGGCCGTCAAAAGCGAACGATGGCCGCTCGTCAGGTTTCTCGCGGTCTTCGTAGTTGGAGTTAACGGAGGGGGCGAGCATCTGAGAGACGCCGCCGATGGTCATCGCAACGCCGGCTTTAAATAGGTATGGGCTGTACGGGGAGGGTATAAACGAGGCCGCAATCAACGCCACCCCTATAATCGTCTGAAAAACCCCGTCACCGCCTGCCCCCTCAACCGCTGGCATTAAATGCACCTGGTCATTGCTGACGCCGACCGTCACGCCCTCTTCATCCAGCGAGATGCCCTCATCCTTGTCACCGCGCACTACGTGCCAGTTGTTGTCGCGCACATGCTGGGCGAAGCCGGGGATCTGGATGCCCAGCGCCCGGATGCACTCGGCGGGCGTGTCGGCCTCCAACAAAAAAGGGCCGCCGTGTCGATCGTTCAAATGTCCGTGTAGGTGGAACTCAATCATTATGTAATTCTCCCGCTTCTCTCATTGGTAACGGGCTGAGGTTTCAGCTCAGCTCCAGGTCAGGCGCTAATCGTCTTCGGTCAGTTGCTCGCTGATCGTCACTCCATCCTGGCCATCGGCGTCCAGGGCGCCGTGGTGCCGTTGCCAGCAGGCTTCGACGCTCTCTCCATCACGGCGGTGAGTCTCGACCCCCTTGGTGGCATAGCCAGTCACTGGCAGCGGCTCCGGGCCATGCGAGGCCGGCACCAGGATGACGTGACGCACGCTTGCGTCATCACCGCCGCGCTGGCTCTCCAGGGCATCAAGGCGCTTGATAAGCTCACGGCTGGACATTGGCATCACTCCAGTGCATCAGGGGTTCCAGCGTCTTTGTGGGGACGCGCGTCAGCCATTCCGTGCAGGTTTCACCGCCCATAGGCTCCGGCGCTTCCAACCCAAGCTCGAGCATGGCGTGATACATGCGGCTCGGATCTTGGTCGTCGGTTCCTTTGGCCTGCTGCTCCAGCGCTGCCAGGCGTTTCTCAAGCTCACGATTCATCGTTACTTCCTTCCAATGCATCCAACCGCCGCTGGATATCATCGACTTCCTGCACCTTGACCAGCGAGCCGATGGCGTCGATCAGCGAGCGCCCGGTCTGCGGGTCGATCTCGCCACGGGATACGGCGTTCAGTATCTCGCTGGCTTTGTCGGTCAGGGTGTCGCCCTGCATCTCGAAGCGCACCGGCTCAGCAGCAGGTCGATAGGCCGGGATGGCTCGGTCGATGCAGAGCTTGAGCGCCTGGCCGTCGCCCTCAAGGGCCATCTCGACAGCCTTGGCCACCAGCTCATCGCCGTGCTTCTCGAGGGACTGACGCCAGCGTGTGCGAGCGTCCTTGGTGCCCTTGGGTCGGCCTCGTGGATTACCGCTTTGTCCGGGCTTGTACTTCGCCATCTGCTCTATTCCTGTTCAGATCAGGCCGGTCGTGTCCATGATTGCATGCGCTCCCGATACTGGCGGAGCCGTGGGCTCTCGTGGGCGGCGTGGTCCTTTGCTGTGCCCTTGTGGAAGTCGTGCTTCCGGTAGCGAGCGGCCCGACGTTTTTCTATATCACCTTCTCGACCATGGCTCATGGTGCTGTCCCTAGATCGGTTGTGGCCGGGTCTCCGTGCCGCATACCGCCACGAGGCGTGGCCACTGCGATCCATGGGCCAAGTTGCGCCCGGACGCCTTCGAGGGCACTGGCCAGGTCGCGGTGAGACATATCCCGCACCGGCTCCAGGTTGGCGTCGATCTCTCGGGCAAGCTGGCCCATCTGCACTCGCAGATCTTCGGCATTGCAGGTGCCGGTAAACTCCTCCATCGCGGCCGTCAGCGCCGCGGCCGCCTTGCGTGCCTTCTCGGCAGCTTTGCGAGTCTTTTCCTGGCGCTCATGCTCTTGCTGACGGATGGCATCAATCTGAGGTTGTGCAGCTTCCCGGCGGGCATCGGGCAAGATGTCGGCCAATGCCTCGGCTTCGATGGTAAGGCGCTTCTCGCGGCGCTCTGCATCCGCCTGGCGGGCTTCGATGGCTTCCAGGTCGCCCCCGTTGATCGTGGCCTGGCGCATCTCGGCATTGAAGTCCTGGCCGGCGATCTCTTCCCGCTCGGCTTCGATTTCAGCCAGGCGCTGCTCGATTTCCTCTGGTGTACGCATCACGCTTCCCCCTTCATGCGGTCGATCATCTGCTCGCGGGAATCCTTGGCCCCTTGCCCGGCGTTGTCGCCACGGTCGGCACGCTCAAGCTGTTCTCTGCGAACATCGCGGCTGGTGCGAGGCTGCATGGCGGCGTCGTGATCCTGCTTAGCTTCGGCGCGTACGAGGTCGCGTTGCTGTTCGTCGGTGCGAGTCTTCATGGTCTCGGTGTCCTTCGGTTTCGGTTTTTCGGTGCTGTCTTGTTTGATGGTCGGGCTATCAATCGCCAGGTTCGGGTCATCGGTACGGAACGGCATTCTTGTTCACCTCATGCAGCGGGGTTGACCACGCGCGACCCACGAATGCCGGAAGACATGCGCTGTGCGCGTTCTTGCAGGGCATCAGCGTCATCCCCGACCAGCGTGGCGAGCCATTCGCCCTGGCGGTTCACGAGCTGGATCTGATGTTTCTCGGGGAAGCGCTCGGCCATTCCTGTGCGCTCTATGTGCCGGCGCATCCATTCGTATCGCTTGGTGGTCATCGTGCTGGCCCCTCCTGGCGCTGGTGGCGTTCGTGTAGGTCGATCAGGTGCCGGGCGGCATTCACATCCCCTGCTTGGGCAGCGCCTCGCAGCATCTCGAGGTAGCCGGCGACCTCTCGCTTAGTCGGTTTGGCGTTGTGGCGACCCTTGGGCCGGCCTGGCTGCTTCATCGTGCTCATAACCTGTTCCTAATTCGGGTTAGGTTGATCATCAGCGTAGCATTTTTGGTGGGATATGTGGGGGATAAACCATATAAAAATCCATTTAAACACTGATTTTATTGGATTGTAAGCGGATAATCTCTCCGCCATATACGAGAAAGGCCGCTCGATGGCGGCCTGCTCGTGGCGTGGTGATCAGGTTTCGACGGTGGCGTCAGACCAGCGGGCTCGGGCAGCGGCCAATGCCTCGTCAGGTGACATCAGCCTGCCGACCATGGTGGCGATAGGCTTTCCGCCTCGGATGACGCGCCAGGAAAGCCGCTTGTCGCTGTTTGCGGGGGACAGCTCTTGCAGCAGCTCGGCTTTGTGCTGACGTATCCAGACGCGAGTCTCGTCGGTGATGTTCTCAGCAGGCCAAACATATATCCGACCACCGGGCATTGGTTCAGCTTGCAGGTCGTGGGCCTTGAGGTAGTCGAGGGCAGCCATCAGAACTCCTCCCCGGAAGCCTTGGGTAAAGAATTTCTCTGATATGAAGTCCCTGAAGTCACAAAGTCACACCTACCGTCATCGTTTGAACTGTGACTTTGTGACGTGTGGGACATGGGTTCAGGAACTTTCTTTCCGATCCTCCAGCGGATGATGCCGCCGCCACCTTTGCCAAGGCTCTTGCACTCGATGCCGAGCTGCCGCAGGGCGGGTGCCGATCGACGCATTGCATCGCCCAGACCTTTTCCTGATCGTGGCCAGGCGTCTGCACCGGTCGGTTTGTAGTCGGCCAGGATGGCCAGCCAGCGCTTGGCCGGTTCATCTCGGGTTTCATCGGGATGGATCTCTGCCCAGTCTCGAATAGCCGTGGCCACCGGGCTCGCCTCGAGCGTACGCTCCAGCCCATCCTGTCGAGCCGCGTCGAATTGCTTCATGAACTCTTCGGGGTCGTGGTCCATCGCCTTGGCAACGGCCATACCGAGATAAGCGAACTCGACCAGGCGGGGGCGGCGGTGAGACGGCAGCGCCATGTCAGGCAGCAGCTTGAGCGCCTGAGCGGCTATATCCAGCAGACCGCCGATGATCGTCGGTCGATTGGCCTCGAAGTCGGCATCCATGCGGTCCTTTGCCTGGGCATCCTGAATCACAGGCAGCTCGACGGTAATGGTACGGCTCACCAGGTCTTGCTGGGTCACGGCAGCGGCTATGCCGTTGAGGATGATGGGGCGCTTGAGCTGGATGACGCTTTCATCGCCATCGGTGTATAGCTTGCGCCGAGCAAACCCACCGCCAGTTGCCACCACGCATAGCGCGTCTTGCAGTTGGGCCGGCAGGTGACTGGCGTTCTCGATGCTGATTACGTGGTTAACGCCACCGCTTACGAACAGGTCTTCAGCAGACTTCGGCGTACCGCGCAGGTCGGCGGCGTTGGGGTCGATCAGCCGTCGCAGGGCAGACTGTGTTCCGCTTTTCCCGCTTCCCTGCTCGCCAAGTAGCTCGATGATCGGGTAGGGCGTGTCGGGCCGCAGGCACTCGACCAGCCAGGCCACGACAAGAAGTCGAGCGCTTTCCGGCACATTGGCCACACACCACAGCGGCTCGATACTGCCATGGCGTACCGGCTCCGGTAGCGGCTGGGCGCTCTCGGATCGGCAGAACATCAGCTCGCATTGCTCCTCGATTGTCCAGGCACCAGAACGAAGGTGGACGCACCGGCTACTGCCAGGTATGCCAAGGTCGAGCCAGTAATGCCCGTCACCACCTGCCGAGCGGATATGCACTTGGCGATAATCCTTCATCGCGATGCCTTCCAGCGTCATTCGCGCTTCCCTGAGCGCTTGGTCCCGCACTGCCTTTTCGTGCTGGGCATAGAACTCAGCAGTAAGCCAGTGTCGAAACGAACGACTGCCGATAGACCATACCTCTCCGGTCGCTCGGCTCCAGGCGTAGGCGACATCGTTGTCATCATGGAAAAGATCATTCCATGCCTGCACGAAGGCAACGATCAGGTCGGTTTGCGACTGCCGCTTGTCTTCGTCTTCACCGTCCTTGTCTTCCTGATCTGTTGACGCCTGTTCGCGGGTGGCCAGTAGCTGCTCCTTGACGGCATCGAGCCCTTCTTGCTGACGAACGTCGCTCCAATCCTTGAGCCTGGCCGGACAGGCCCATTTGGTCCCGGCCCGCTCAGCAGCACGGTGCCCCGCCTCGTCGTTGTCTACGGCGACCAGCAGCTCGGCGCGGCCGGCAGCAGTGCGCAGAACCTTGGCGACGCTGGCCACCATCATCTCCCCGACACAGCAGGCGACAGGGTGTCCCGTGGCCGCGTGGATTGAGTAGCCATCAGCCAGACCGGCACAGATCACCAGCGGCCCCGAAAGGCTCAGCAAGTCAGTCGGCGCGAAGCCAATGGGGGTGAAGGTGCCCGACACCTTGCTGCCCGGCGTCGTGAACTTGTCCCCCGGTTTAGCGTCCTCGGCCTTCTGTATCTTCTCCGGCAGGATGCGCTCGAAACCGGAAGACGCTCCGGCAGCGTCCACCAACTCCCTAAAGATCATCGAGCCGCGCCAGTCATCGGCGCCATGGCATCGCACCTCGCCAACCTCAACGGTAACGCCTACTCGGCAGACTGCTTGCAGGTCAGCCAGGGCGATCCCCTTGCGCTCAAGATACGGGTGGCCATAATGGTCTGTGTGGTTTTTGCTTTGCGCCTGCCCCTTGCCTGGGGCGGGCGTCTTCATTTGCGTAGCCATTCGCCCCCCTTGCGCTGGTCAGCCAGCAGCCTCTCCAGGCGCTTGACGTAGGCCATCAGTGCCCAGATACCGATGGTTCCTCTACCCATGCCTTCGGCACGCTTCACGTCGTCGCGGATCTCAGCGGCCAGCAGGTTGAGTTGACGTTCCGTCTGCTTATCCATGATCAGCACCTCCCCAGCCAAGGCCATTGATCTCGGCATCGAGCTGGCGCTGTTCGTCTTCCGTGACCAGGCCACGGTCGAGCGCGTCGGCGGCAGGTACGAACGCATCCAGCGAATCAAAGAAGAGGTTGATGCGCCCGGTTCGTTCATCGCGGTGAATCGCCATCGGCATCATGATTGCACCTCCTGCCCGGCGTTGATCTCCTGGATCTTCTTCAGGTGTTCGCTGATGTTCTCCATCAGCCCGCTCATTATTTCGTCAGACATGACGTTGTGCTCTTCCTGGCCACCGAAATGGTCGATCAGTAGCTCGGAGAGAGCCCAGGCTTGGCGAGCGTGAGCGTCGAGGCGGTCGGAATCGGTGTGGTAGCTCATGACACCGCCCCCTGGCCGCGTGCAGCGGCTTCAAAGGCGCGAGCCTTATCCATGTGCGCGTTGTAACGGCGCAGTCGGACGCGGGCGCTGGAATCAGAGAAAAGGGCGGCGCGGGCCATGGCGCGGTGGGCGCTGGCGCGTGCAGAAGATCTTCGGGTAGGGAATAGGCACAATTTGGCCATGGGTGAGACTCCTTGGATGTTGGAGTCGCCCTTAGAGGTGAGATTCTCATTGGGGGCGACTGTACGCGGGATCTCACAACCGGCATCCAAGGGAACCGGCCAGGCCGAAGCCTGCCCACGCACAGCCGCCATAACAGACGAGCACAAAAAGAGCGCCGTCGGAATGGAGGCGCTTTTGCGCCTTGGATGGATCGGGGTGAGATTCCCGGCTGCCGATTTTGCGGCAGCAGGTTTATGGTAGTGATGCGGGATGATATGCGCAAGCATCAGGCAGCACCCCGCTCAGCTTCCCATTTCTCGAGGTCATCCAGGTGCCACCGGGTGCAGTTTGCTCCGAGCTTGGAGGGGGCAGGAAAAGCATTGTCAGGATCACGTGACCAGCGCCAGATGGTGTTGACGCCTACGCTGTAGCGCTGGGCCAGGGCTTTCACGTCGATCCATTCGCGGATTGCTTCAGCCATTGTGGGTACCTCGTGTCGGATGGCTTGGGTTGACACGAGGTAGTGTGGGGTGGGGGTTGTACGTAGCCGTGGCTATTTACGTACTTTGTGAAAACCAGCGCTGGAAGCTGCTCTTCTTCAGTTGCTTCCGGCGGCCTCGATCATCTGTGTACTCGTACATAGGTTCACCCGATGGGTGCTCTCTGTCCCGCGGATCTCTGCCGCTGTCGTCCAGCAGGTGGTACAGGTTGCTCCATAGATCGGCAATCGTCATGCTCCCGTAAAATCGACCGTACCTGCTCATGAACTCTGTCTTTACGGGGCTGCGGGGCTTGCTGGCGATGCCGCTCTGCCTTGATGACGCGGCTGCTTTGGTAGCCTCGTTTTCGGCATACCCCATACCGCGTTCATAGTTTGCCAGGTGCTCGAACGCCTTCTCTCTGTGCAACTCAAGGCGAGGCTCCTGGGCCTCATGAGAATGGCTCCACACCAGCAGGCAGAAAGCCTTCACGTCTGTGGCCAGGCGCGGCGGCAAGCTGTCGAGTGACACAGCGCCGAAAAAAAGCCGATCCCCCTCGAACTCATCGGGCGGATCAAAGATAAAGATGTCGAGGGTGCTGGTGTACAGCTCCCTGAAGGTCAGCCCGGACAAGCTCTCCATCTGCTTTGTGATCGGGTGCTGCCTTACGATTTCATAGGCTTCATCGCAGATATGCCATTGCATCGAGCGATTTCCTTGCTGTGACTTTGTGACATGCGGGACATTGATTCAGAGATTTTCCTTGGCCCGAATGGCGGTGACGTTCTCTCCCTGGCCGGGCTTGGTGTCGATGAACTCGGCCCATTGGTCCATCAGCTTCGCCCGCTTGGCGATCAGGTCGCCGCGACGATAGGCACCCTCGACACCCTGCACCGTATGCGCCAGGGCCATCTCGGCTATCTGGTTCGGCGTGCTGGTGCGCTCGGCAGCCCAATCGCGGAAGCTGGAGCGCATACCGTGTACGGTCGCCTTGATCTCCATACGCCTGAGAAGGGCGCTCATGGCCGCGTCGGACAGCTTGCCGCCACGCGGGGCCGGGAATACCAGGCCGTCGCCCTGGGGCTGGGCCTTGAGGAGCTTCACGGCGGCATCGGACAACGGGACGCGGTGCTCTTTGCCGGCCTTCATGCGCTCACCGGGGATGATCCAGAGCTGTTTCTCGAGGTCGATCTCGGACCAGGTAGCGCCACGGGCCTCGCCGGAGCGTGCAGCAGTCAATACGACGAACTCCAGGCACCGGGCGGCATTGCCCTGACGCTGGCGTAGGTCGGTCATGAAAGCGTGCATGGCGTCGATCTCCAGGGCGCGGTGATGCACTACCTTGGTTATCTTGTTGGGCGAGGACAGCACGTTCTCCAGATTGCCTTTCCAGATGGCCGGATTGGAGCGTTGTCGGTATTCGCTGGTGATGGCGTAGTTGATGACGGCCTCGATGCGTTGACGCACGCGGGTCATCGTTTCGGTGCGTGACTTCCAATGCGGCTTGAGCACCTGTTTGACGTGTGCCAGCTCGATGTCGTCAACGCTCAATTCACCAATGATGGGATAGGCGTACTGCTCCAGGGTGGAGCGCCATTGCTTGCTGTGCTTCTTATTGGTGAATTCGCCTTGCTTATTTTTGATAACTTCCTCGGCGCATTCCCTGAAGGTGATGGCCTTGGCTTGCTGGGCGAGTAGGGCGCTTCGGGCGGCCTTGCGCTCGGCCACCGGGTCGATGCCCTCATCCCGCACCTTGCGCCGGATCTCGGCGGCGTAGGTCTTCGCCTGGGATAGCGTCATGCCCTGGGCACTGCCCAAGCCAATGTCGCGGCGTTTGTCACCGATGCGGATACGCAGCACCCACGAACGGGAGCCGTTCTTGCCGATCTGGAGGATCAATCCCGGCACATGCCCGACGTTATGGAAGCCGGGCTTCTCCAGGCGCTTGATCTCGACGTTGGTTAGATCCCTGGCAACCTTAGGCATTTGATCCTACCTCCTATCCCACCAAAATAATGTTATTGGATGATAGTTGATGATATGCGGTGATACAAGCGGGAAAGGTAGAAATGCCGTAGTGGCGGGGCTAGACACGAAAAAGCCGCCTCAGTGGGCGGCTTGATCAGGGCGTTCTGGCGGAGGGACAGGGATTCGAACCCTGGGAAGGCTACAAACCTTCGCCGGTTTTCAAGACCGGTGCATTCAACCGCTCTGCCATCCCTCCGGCTCACGGCGTTGTATACT